>JADLFE010000032.1 GCA_020845755.1 Phycisphaerales bacterium | reverse complement strand
GGCTCCTCGTCGCTGGCCTTGACGCGGAGCGGGTAGATCGTGTTGGCCGAGGTGTACAGCTTCAGGAGCGTCTGCATGATGCCCTCGTACCGAGGGTCCCGCTTGGTGCCGTACCCGCTGATCGCCTGCATGAGCGTGTCGATCTCGTCGGTCTGAAAGAGCATCACGGGCGTCAGGTGCATCCGGTCCTCGAGGCCTTCACCGCTCGCGAACCCGTCCGCGACCGCGCAGGCCATGTCGGCGCTCGCGAGGATCCGCTGGTTGACCTTGCGCGGGAAGTCCTTGCCCGTGCCGGTGTTGGCCAGGCCCAGGAGATAGATCGCGGTGCGGTTGTCCTGCGGATCGCGGACCTTTCGGCCCGCCAGCGCGGCCTGCAGCGCCACCGCGCCGCAGAACGCCAGCACCGGCTCGGGGTACGGCGCGTTGGCGAGCGTGTAATCGATGACTTCGTCGATGAATCCGGGCACGCGCAGGAGCGCTGGCGGCACAGGGCCGGGATCGATCGGTGCGGCCAGCGGCGGCTCTGCCTGCGGGGTTGTGACCTTGAAAGCGGACAGATCGACATCGCCGGAGGCAGGTTCCGCACCGAATCCCTCGCGCCGCAGCGCCCGGGCGGCCGCCGCGAAGTCGCCGTCGTGCTTGAGCAGCGTGTACACGGCGAAGAGCGAGTACCCGCGGCCGTCCTCGAAGGGCGGCGCGTTGGTCGAGAACACATAGAACACGCCGCCCTTGAGCGTGGCACTGCAGCCCCGGTCCTTGCCGGGGCGGGCCCAGTGCTCGTTCTCGCTCCCGCTCACCCGAGTCCAGCCGTGCTCGACCAATAGGTCCCGGACATCGCCGCGCTGGTTGAAGTCAGCGCCCGGCTTCAGGTCGCTGGGCGATGAGGCCGAGGATGCCTTGGGGCGCGGTCCATCCTCCACAGGATGCTGGGCCTCGTTGAGCTCCCATGCGCAGGCCAGCAAGCACTCGCGCTCCTCAGGCGTGATGACCGGCAACGCTGCAAGATCGCCAGCCGTGAGCGCATACCCGTTCGACGGTGCGCACAGGAACATCCCACCCTCGCCGCGGGTCTCGATCATCGTGGCGACCGCACGCCAACGGCCATCGACAACCTTTCGCGGAGTGAAGCGCTTTCCCGCAACCTCGATCGGATCAGCCCCGGGTGCGTCGAAGGACCGTTGCGCGAGTTTCATGTTGCCGCAAACCGGGTCCGAACACCGGTATGCGACATGGCGACCGCCCGAGGGTGTGGTCTCGACGACAAGGCGATCGATGAGGCCCGGGCACACCGCCTCGACCCGCGCGCGCCACGGCTCGAACGCCACGCCAGCCATGTCGAAGTCGATCATCTCGAGGTTACCCGAGACGCGTCCGCACACCAGGCACAGATCACGCCGGGCGGGCCCGGCGAACCATCGCGCGAGCTCCGCCGGCGTTGGGAGCCGCGTCTGGTACGACTTCCACGTGCGCAGGGCAACGCGCTTGTCGTCACCGTCGCGGATCGCCGGCAGTACGCAGAGCCCCGCGGCGGCATATCGCCGGGCCGCGTCCAGGGTTGAGGGCAACGGGAGCGTCATTCGAACGGCACCTCCCACGCCAGCGCTCGGTCAAGCGCTTCGGCGGGAGATACATGCACATGCGCGGTCGTCCGCGGGCAATGGCGAGCGAACCACATCTGCCGCGCCAGGCCCCGCGTCGAGAATGCCAGGTACACCGGCTTGCCCAGCGCGTGCGCCCAGCCCAGTTCCAGAAGCGTGGCGTGGCAGTCCGTGGCATTGATCCAGGCGAAGAACAGGTTCGACTCACGGATCCACTCCATGCACAGCCCGGGCACCACCCAGCGGGGGCGGCTGAACTCGGGGGCGGGCCAGGGGCTCGAGTCGTGCTGCTGGACGCCAGCGTGCCAGCCGACCCACTCGTGACTCTGGCCGCCGAAGGGAACGAAGTGCGGCCCCGTGAAGATGAAGCGGCCGCAGTCGATCGGTTGGCCGAACGGCTCGACGCCGAGCCGCGGCACCAGCGGCAATCGCCAGTTGCCCGAGCCGTGCATCTTCCCGGCGAGGTACACGCGCCGCTTGGGTCTTGGGAGCGGCGCAGCCGCCACAGCGGAGCGGGGCGTCGTGCCGGGGGGAGCGGATGAAAGCGCGCGGGGTGTCATGACAAGTCCTCCGAGAATCCGACGGATTCGAAGTGACGGCGGAGCGCGAAAGTGGCCGCAGCTCCGAGCGAGGGGCGACGGCGGCCATCCGTGGCCGCCTCGAGAAAGTCGTTGCAGACCGTGGCAAGATCCTCGGGCAGTGCATCGATCACTGTGCGAACGTCAAGCTGGAGTTCCCGCCGCGGGATCGGGGACGCGGTCGTAGGTGACCGGTGCCGGCCCGATCCCGCCGCCATCGCGTCGTCTAGGGGCACGGTCGTCGACCGGCCGCCGCGCTTGGTGGCGTGCTGGGCTCGGAGGATCGATGCTCCGGCCCGGGTCATGGCGACGGCAAGAAACGCCATCGGACGACCGCGCGAGGGCTTGAACCGTGGCCATCTCTCCAGCGCGGCCAAGATGAGGTCCGACCGGAGATCTGCGTGCCCGTCTCCCTTTCGGCTGGGTCCGGCGAGCCGATTCGCCACGCCGTGAGCGACTGCGCCGAGTCGATCGATGTCGAGCGCATCGAATCCGAGGTGGGTCGGCGAGGGAGCGAGCTCAACCACGAGCCACCTCCTCGACGATGAGGCGCGCGGGCAGGCCGTGGCGTACCTCGATGGCGACAGTGGCAGAGCCAACGACGGTCAGCTCGGCGAGTAGATCAACCACCGCGTGCTTGACCGTGAAGCCGGCCGGGCTGTCGTGCCCCTGACTGGTTCGTTCTGCCCCTAGCTTGACCTCTCGGATCACGCGAGGCGGCGGGTCCAACGCCGGCTGGCCGTCGAGTACGCGCAGCGACTCGATCCGGCCGAATCCGATGCGCTGCATGAGCGCGATCAGCCGCCTTGAGCCTTGATCGAGCGATGAGGTGTGGACCTGAGCGGTGGTGCCGTTCATTCCGCACCGCCTTGCCCAACCGGCACGCGGCGGCGATCGATCCCAGTGAGCTCGGCGCGGACCTGCTCGATGGCCCGGCGGTCAAACAGTCGGACCCGACCAGCCAACGCGGCCGGCTTGATCCACGGTCGCGTGGCCAAGACCCGCACGACGCGGTGGATGGGCTGGCCGAGTTCGCTGGCGATCACCCCGGCGGTGATCAGCATCGGCGGGGGCGCAACCTGACGGCTGAGTGGGGGCGCGATTCCCATTGCGGCGACTCCGTTCCCGGGCGATGGGCCCGGTTACAAGTCCGCAAGTGGTCGCGTGACTACCTCGAATGTCTCGTGATTCGCAGGCTTGAGGCCGGTCGCGACTGGGCGCGACCACCGGCAGCAGGGGCTGGCAACCCCTACCGCTCCGGCCGCTTCTTGCCCGATCTCCGCTGGCGTTCCTCCCGCGTGCGTTCGGCCTGCTGCTCCGCAATCAGATTCGCGATTGTTTCGTCGCGGTCTGCCGGTGCCTCGTCATCGCCTGCGTGGTAGGCGTCCACGGGCGGGTGGGTCTCGCCCGCGTCGATGCGATCATCCAGCGCCTCCCGTGCCGACTTGGCATCAGCCTGGGTGTTGCCGAGGTTGTCGGACGACCCGACCTCTTTTCCCTTGGCCGCGCCCGCCGATTCCGCGCGGCGGGCCTTCAGGTACGGGGAGTGCTTGAGCACTTTCGTCATCGTGGCCGGCGAACATCCCACGATGCTGGCGAGCTCATTCCGCCCCGGGAAGAAGCCGCCGTGCTTCTTCACGTGCTCTTCGGCGTGCCGCATCGCGTCCTGCCACGACATCGAGCCAGCCTGCGGCGCCGTGGAGGCCGACGAGCGCCCGTTGACACGAGCCCCGCCGCCGACAACCGCTTCCACCAAGGGCAGCATCGCCTCCCGGAACGCCGCTGCGATGTCCGCGGCGTTGGTCAAGTTCACATGGGTCGTTTGGGGCGTCGCCTTCTCCGCGGCGACGCTGCGGAAAGACACGAGTTGCCCGGCCCCATGAACCGGAGGGCGATCTTCCAGTGCGCCGGCCTTCATGACGAAGTCGATCACGCGTTCCCGACTGGCAATGACCGAGGCGTGCTCGCGGGACAGTTTCGAGTCCAGCGGGACGCTGAGGTCCGCTCTCGCGAGCAGCCCGTTCTCGGTGAGCCGCCACTCATCGCCGCCGACTTTCGTGACCCTGAACGGCCGGCTGGCCGCCCCGGTGCGCCGACGCCAGTCCTCAATGGCCCCTGACCACCGGCTCCAGGACTCGGCGAGCACAGGCTCGATCGCCATGAGAAGGCCCGCTTCACCGGTTACGGCGATGGTGGCCTCAAAGGACTCGTTCTGACCCGCCATGTCCAGTCGAAGGGTGTTGCGCCGTTCCACAAGTCCTGCTGCCACAAGGCGCAGGAGCGTTTGCTGCTCGGTGACCGAGAGCTGCTCGGTATCCACACGCTGCCACTTGTCCGGGATGCGCCGGAGGAGGGCTTCGATCACTTTGGCCAGTTCCTGGTTCATTCGGACCTGATGGTAAACCGCTGCATGCCGAAATGCCCGCCGTGCCGCACTGACCTCCCGGGCCATTCCGGGCCGTTTGCGTATTCAGAAGGAGCAGGCCGGCGAGCCCTGCCTCGGCAGCCGGTCGCCAGCCCGTTCATTCCGCAAAGAGCACGAGGAGCTCCCCCCATGTCCACCGCCCAAGCCGTCCATGCGCGGCCATCGCCCGCCGAGAGAATCACACAGTTCATCGAGCGCAACGGCGGCGAGCACCCGCGCTGGTTCATCGGCGTTACCTGCAACCCGCGGGAGCGCCTCCTGTGCGAGCACTGCATCAACTCCACCCGCGACCCGTTCTTGATCGTCGGCTGCGACACGGCCGAGGAAGCCCGACGGGCCGAGTACTCGCTGCGGAAGAAGCACGGAGGCTGGGGTAAGCGGTTCGACGGCCTCGACGCCGCGGCCATCTTCATCTACACGTTCCGGATGAGCTCGACCACCATCCCGAACCAGCGCTAACCAGGCCCTCGTAGCTCGCCCGGCGGACCGCACTCGCGCGGTCCGCCGGGCTTTCGTCAATTCTGTGGACCACGTGCCGCGCCCGCCAACTCCCGCCAGCGCCGGCGCTGCTCGCGCCAGTCCGAGACGGCGCACACGGTGCGCAGTTCGTGCTCGCTGACCGCATCGCGCTCGCGCTCAATGCGGGGCAGGAACACCAACTCCTCCTGGATGTCCGGAGCCAGGCACAGCAGATCCATGATCTGGCTGATCCGAGCCCGCGTGACCTGCCCCAACCGGGCGAGGTCGGCGTGGGATTCGACCTCGCCCATCCGAACCAACTCCTCAAACCGGATCGCCAGCGCCATCAGGCGGGCGACACGGGGAACGCGGCCCGCTTCAACGGGCGGCGCGGCGGGCTCC
>JADLFE010000031.1 GCA_020845755.1 Phycisphaerales bacterium | reverse complement strand
CGCGGACGTCGTACTGGTTGAGCCCGATCCAGCCGCCGATGGTGCCGGCGTCGGAGATGCCGACGGTGCCGTCGCCGCCCACCTCAAAGAGCGGCTCTCCGTAGGGCTCGCCGTAGGCGGAGTACTTGACCCACTCCTTCATGAGGCCGCCGCCGCTGGCCAGGGCGACGACGTCGTGGCGCCAGCTCTGCAGCAGCGTGTAGCGCGTGTCGTACGCCCCGTCGCTGGCGGACTTCTCACCCGTGGTGTCATCCCGGTCGGTGAGGATCACGTCGTTAATATAGCTCGACCCGCCAAGGCCGCCAAGCCCGGCGTTCTCGGGCAGGTAGATGTACTTGGCCTCGTCGGAGTTGTCGCCGCTGATCCAGGGGAACTCGGCCAGAGTCCTGCCCCGCTCGTCGTGGAGGTAGCAGTACGTCCTGTCGTTCCCGTCCACCGTGCCGTCCGGGGCCCCGCCGCCGCTGCTGGAGAGGTCCCAGTGGGCGGTGGCCATCATCGGGCCCGGGTAGTAGGTGTACTCGGCCACCACGGTGTGGGACTGGTTCTTGACGGTGACCAGGCGGTTCCAGGCGTCCCAGACGTACTCGCACGCCAGGCCGTCGTCGGTCGTGTTGCCCGCCGCGTCGTAGGCCAGGTTGTAGGTGTTCTCGTAGCCGGCCGTGTTGTTGGTGTCCTGCTCGCGCTTGGTCAGCTCGTTGGCCAGGTTGAACGTTTAGGGTGTGTCTGACGGATGCAAGAGTCGCAGGTATCGGCGGATGAAGGCGAGGGTGACGAAGCCCAAGAAGTTGACGGCGAGTTTGTCGTAGCGGGTTGCGAAGTGGCGGTTCTCCTTGAGCCAGCCCACGCAGCGCTCGATGACGCCGCGTTTCCGGTAGGCGCGCCGGTCGAGCGGAGCCCTGCCCTGGCGCTTGATCTGGTCGCTCCGCTGCGGGATCACCGAGACGATCTCGCGGTCCGCCAGCCACCGCGCGACCGACGGGTAGCTGTACCCTTTGTCGCCCGCGACCTTCCCCGGCCAGCGCACGCCGCGGGGCCGCCTCACCGACTCCATCACCGCCGCGAACGACCGGCTCTCGTGCGCCTGGCCCGCGGTGACGAGCGCCGAGAGCGGCACGCCGCGCGCGTCGGTGACCAGGTGCAGCTTGGAGCCCCACCCGCCGCGGGAACGCCCTAATCCGTGGTCTTCCGGCTCGTTCTCGGCGGTGTTTTTTTTCGCGCCCCGGCGGCGGGCTTGGCGGCGCGGACGCTCGTCCCGTCCACGCACCACATCTCCCACTCGATGCGGCCCCCGCCGTGCAGGCGCTCGCGCAGCGCGGCGGCGATCCGGTCGAGGGTGCCGTCACGACGCCAGCGCACGAAGCGGTCGTAGATGGTCTGCCAGGTGCCGTAGCGCTCGGGCATGTCGCGCCACGCCGAGCCCGAGCGCAGCACCCAGAACATCCCGTTCATCACCGTGCGATGGTCGTTCCACCTCCCGCCGCGCCGCTGTCTCGGGAGCAGCGGCGCGATGAGCGCCCAGTCCTCGTCGGTGAACTCGTACCTGCGGACGATCGTCATGGTCGGGCCTCCGTGCCGGAGCCCGCATCATCCCCGCTCTCCGCCCGGGGCGCAACCGATCACGCGCCGAACATCGCGCCGTACACGCGCCGAACATCTGATCCGTCAGACACACCCTAGTCACTGGGGTGCCTATCGGCGTGACGAGCTTTGGCACGACTGTTTTGTACTTCTTCTACCCCCCCCCCCCCCCCCCCGGGGGGTCAGACGGCTCGGTACGCGCTACCGTTCGCCACACCTGCGACTAGTCCAATTATAATGCCATATCATTACACAGCTCGCAAGCAGCGCCACTGCTGATATAATCTGCCAGACAACGTTATTGTAATACCATCCACACACCGCACAACACAAAGCAATAAGCGCCATTATTGTGACGACAATCGCAAGACCGCGCTTCCTATATCGTTGCTTCGGCGGTTCGGGTGTCACGGCGATTGCCTCTCGAATATGCTACTCGGACGCCAGCCATAGGCATTGGACGGCACATGCAAACGGATCGAGAACGAACGCTCCCGCACAAGCCACCCCGCATCCCGTTGCACAGATGGCAGCTCCACCGGCGCAAGCAGCCTCACAATTCCAGAACGCGGGCGTCCCAATTCCAAACCACGCACATCCAGTCATGCAGGCTGCGGCTCCAATCTCGCACCCGCGCAAGCATCTGCCGCATGCGCCCCATATTGTGCCCGACGTTCCGGTCACGCAGTCAATAAAGCAGTCAGAAAACGTGTATGGCGGTGGTGGGGGAACCAAGCAGTCACGGTACACTTGATGCGCGCGATCTTTGCACGTTTGTTCCGAACGGCTGTTCATGCAGCACCAGAAGAGATCTTGCTCCGCGACCTGCTTACAGTACGCATTGCCGCTACTGAAATTGATATCAGCATAGCATTTTGCCCATCCTTCGCAAGGGGCCGCTATGTTGCCACCCGGCGGAATCAGTGAGACATCTGGAAAGAAGCAATGCCGAGTCGGCGTCAGGGAAGGTGGAGGCAAAGGCTGCGGCTGCCCCGGGATGCTCGATGGGCCGCAACTATCCGAGGCAGACGCACATGCCGCCCTCAGGCCCATTGGATCTATGTGACCAATCGGACCGGATAAACCATACGCATATGCGCACAAGTCGGCCGTTCTTACGGAATCCCTACTCAACCACCTCCCCGTTTCGCTATCGAGGATCCGTGCCCGGGCGTACTGCTTGGTCCCGGCGACTTCGGTCCTGAGCCTGTACCCGGCGTAGCCGATGCGGTTGCCCAGACCCGAGAGGACGCCGCGGCCGAGTGTGGCGGCGGCGATGGCGGAGTTGTCGGTGGAGTCGAGGTCGGAGTCCATGTCGGCGTCGGCGCGGACGTCGTACTGGTTGAGCCCGATCCAGCCGCCGATGGTGCCGGCGTCGGAGATGCCGACGGTGCCGTCGCCGCCCACCTCAAAGAGCGGCT
>JADLFE010000030.1 GCA_020845755.1 Phycisphaerales bacterium | reverse complement strand
TGAGGCTTGACGCGGGTCGATCCACGGCTACTGTTTGGGTCTGACAAGTCGGGTAGGTAGCTCAGTTGGTAGAGCACCGCATTGAAAATGCGGGTGTCGCCGGTTCAAGTCCGGCCCTGCCCATTGGCCGCGATTCCGCGGCATCACACGCGATGTCACGTTCGACCAAACCCCCCTGCTTTTCATGGGGGTTTTCGCTTTTCTAGGCGCGCGTGATATTTTGTGGGCGCGTGTCTGTTGCCTCATGTGTTGCCGCGCTTGTTGCCGGATTTGCTGCCGCCTGTTCGCCCCCGGTGGCGCGGGTCCAATCGGCGTCCGTGACCTGCAAATTGTTGGCCAGCCGCGATCGCCTTGGTGTTGCCGATCCACGCGCAAACGGTGTGCAGCGTGAACGTCACCGCCAGTTCGGTTTGGCGGCCGGCCAAGACCTGTCATCGCTTCAAGTTCCGTTTCAGCCCGACGTGCGGTCCACGACCTTGTACTGGTCGCGCTCGCCGCGCCCGCGCAGCGGGTAGTCCTTGCGCAGTGGGTGGGCCGGATACTCCTCCCACATGAGGATGCGTCGCAGGTCCGGGTGGTTGCGGAAGCGGATGCCGAACATGTCGAACACCTCGCGCTCCATCCACTCCGCGCCCGCCCACAGGTCGCACACCGAATCGACGACCAGCGTCGGGTCGGGCACAATGCCGTCCGTTGGCAGCGACGGATTCACGAACGTCTTGACGAAGAAGCGATCGTCGCGATTGAAGCAGATCAGGTTGTAGTGGACCGCGAAGCGTCCCGGCATCTCGGCCGGGTAGTTCAGATAGTCGACGCCCGACACATCAGAAAGGAAGCAGTAATCCGCACGCGGATCGCTCTTGAGGAACACCATGACCTCGTGCAGGTCGGCGGGCTCGACGATCAGCGTCGATTGCCCGCGGAACTCGGTCGCGAGAAACTTCTTGCCAGGGAAGGCGTCTTTGACCAACTTGAACGTCGGGTGATCGAGCGTGGGGGTCGTCATCCTGAACTCCGTCGAGACGTGTGCCGCCAGTGTAGGGCGGGGAATCGTGCCTTGATCGGGCCCGGTCAGGTTCTGTGGACACCCCCGGAAACTCCCGGCTGGCGGAGCCTCGGCAGGTGCGCCGCAAAGTCTGAAGGCAGGTTCCCGCGGTCGACGACCAGGGCCGTCCGAGGCTGGGAGGCCAGCGATTCGCCGAATCGCTCCAGGTGCTCTGTGCGATACTCGCGCATCGACTCCGTGATCATCGAATCGGGATCGAGCACCAGCCCCAGACGCTCGGTCTCGAGTGTCCGGAGCAGCGACCACACCGACGGAATGTCCGACACAATCTGATCCGCACGCGGCCATAGCAACAGCGTCACGCCGGGGCCGATCACGCTCAGCCACCTCCGGCACGCGGCGTGGAGTCCCTCAACCGACGACCGCGTCCACGACAGCGTCGCCCGACCTTCCTCCATCGTCGGCCGCGCATGCGCAACCACGAGCCGCGTCGCGCCCACGCCACCGATCACGCGCGCCACCTCCGGCGAGCCCGGGTCCGTTGCGATGTCCGAGTCAACGATCACGCCCCACACATTCCCGTCGTGCATAAGTGTGACGGAGCGGCCTGTCGGGCTGGTCGAGAGCACGAAATCGGGCTGGGTCGTGAGCGTGACCATGTGAACTCAGGGTAGAGCCTCGAACTCCGAGCGTCGGGCGGCACGTCCCACGCTGGTTACACGGTCCAGCGCCCGGCCCTAACGGACCGAATTGAACGGCTCAAGCGAATGGAGTCGTGCATGGTGGTTGAACTCGCATTGTGGCCCGACGGAGTTTCGGGTTCGAGCGAGGCCCAGGAGGGGCGCGTGCCGCAGGTTAATCTGATGCAGCAGATCATCGAACTCAACCCGACCGCATCGGCCGGGTTCCTCGCTCGCTTCGCGGAGGAATCGCTGCGTCACTACCTCGACCGACTGGCGATGGCGACCCAGCCGCGCGGACGGGATTCACGCTGGGTGCGCACGGGCGAAACGCCCGCGATCATGGCGCGCGAATCGGTGGACTAAGAGAGAACAACAGAGATCGACGGTCCGGGTCCGGGGGCAGTGGTGGGGCCTCCGGCCCGGTTGCGCGCGCCGATTATCGAGCGATTTTTTATGCGGACTCAACCCACGCCCGGAAACCTCCGATGGAGGACAAGTCGGGCCGCGGGCCGGTTCAAGCCGACGCCCCAAGCGGTCCGATAAGACGCTACCGGCGACCCCGGCCGCGCGTCTGGTCCCAGGGGGATCAGTTCGGAGACCCGCCCGATGGATGTCCGCCGAAACATTGTGAATCGAATCGGGATGACCGCCCTGAGCGGCGCCACGCTCCTCTTGGCGTCGTGTTCGATGTCGTCCTCGGCGAATCGAGATTCGGCTCCCGAACCGACCACCTCGGACACCATCACGCCTCCGAATCCGAATCAGGCCCCCGCGCCCGGTCCGCTCGCGGTGCTGAACCCGATGAACTCCATCCCCAGCCCGGCCGTCATCGACGCACGGGCCATGGGCCTCGGCGTCATCCCCGTCGCCGGCGGCGATCAGGAATCAACCCGCGTTTCGCCCTTCAACGTCGCTCAGGTCACCTTCGTCGGTGAGGGCTCCGCCTTCGATCCGACCCTGACGCCCGACGGCAAGACCCTCATCTTCGCCGGCACCCAGCACCGCCCGACCTCCGACCTGTATGCCAAGTCAGTCGACGGACGCGTCGTCACCCAACTCACAAATACCTCCGGCGACGACGCCATGCCCTCGGTCAGTCCCGACGGCACGCGCCTGGCCTTCGCCAGCAACCGCGCCGGCAACTGGGATATCTACGTCATGCCCGTTTCGGGAGGGCCTGCCGTTCAAGTCACCACCGATTCCGCCGATGAACTCCATCCATCGTGGTCGCCCGACGGCGCCAAGATTGTGTTCTCTCGACTTGGCGCCGCCAGCGGCCGCTGGGAAATGTGGGTCACCGAGCCCGGCAACAACGCCGTCTCTCACTTCATCGGCTATGGCCTCTTCCCCTCGTGGAGTCCAGTCGCCGCCACCGGCGCCGGCGGAACCGACAAGATCCTCTTCCAACTCGCTCGCCAGCGCGGCCAGCGCTCCTTCGGCGTCTGGACCCTCGACTATAAAGATGGCCAGACCTCGAACCTCACCGAGATCGCCGCCTCCCCGACCACCGCCTGCATCAACCCCACCTGGAGCCCCGACGCCCAGAAGGTCGTCTACTCGCAGATTCCCCTTGACGCCAGCCTCGGAGATCACGACGTCAAGGCCGTCCTCAACCTTGCGCGACCCGGTGTCGCCACCCTCAAACTTATGAACGTCGACGGCACCGGAGAGGTCGACCTCACCGGCTCTGGCGGCTCCTCGATCCTCCCCTTCTGGGGTCGGAGCGGCCGAGTTGTCTTTGTCGCGAACTTCGACGGCACGGAGAACATCTGGTCGATCGACATGAAACCCGCCATGCTCGCACAGGGCGGACAACCTTCGGAGATGGAAACCGCTGTCACCTCGGCCCCATCCGAGGAATCAACCGGCGAGGACGAGACCGCCAAGTAGTCACGCTCGAACACCCGCGGCGGGTCGCGCCAACGCTCGACCCGACCGATTGCCCGAAAGGGCCAAAGCAGATGCCGGCGCACGACCGTTACGGATGGCGGTGTGTGCCGGCGACAAGCCAAGGACGGCACACCGGCGCGATGGAGTGCGCGCTCAGAAGGGCAGGACGCCATGACAAGTGGACAGACCATGCTCACAAAGCGTGGGGAACGATGGGCCTTGGCGACGGCCTTGGTCCTCTGGGCAACCGTGCTGGGAGCCTTGTGCTTCCTGCCAGGATGCGCCAGCGGACCGGAACTCCGACCGCCCGAAGTCACCGTCGCTCCCTACGACGCCAGCCGTGGCGAAGTGCTCTGGGGCGTTGTGCCCCTCCGCAATGAGTCCGGCGCCACCGTCCTGGACCGATTCGCCATCAGCGACAAGGTCGTCGCGGCGGCCGAGGAGATCCGCGGTGTGCGCTGCATGCCCCTCAACCGCACCATTGATGCGATGCGCGTCCTCAAAATGAACGAGGTCCGCACCCCTCAGGACCTGCAGGCCCTTCGCGCCGAACTCGGCGTCGACGCCCTCCTCGTCGGGGCCGTCACTGCCTATGACCCCTACACCCCGACGCTCGGCATCAACCTGGCCCTCTACGCCAAGCCCGGCACCCTCGGGCAACTCGGCGCCAAGGCCCTCGATGCACGCGTCCTCTCTTCGAGCCCTGTCGAGAACGCCGCACCCTCCGACAACCCCGATCGCCCCCTGACACTCATCTCAGAGAATCTCGACGGCAAAAACCACCAGGTGCAGATGGACGTCAAGAGTTACGCCGAGGGACGCACCGAAGCCCTCTCGGCACTTGGTTGGCGCCGATACCTGGCGAGCATGGACCTGTTCAGCGAGTTCGCGGCCTCGTACGTCGTCGGGCGCATGATCCAGAGCGAATGGATCCGCCTGGCAGGGCACGAGGCACGCGGGGAAGAGGCACGGAATTAGGGCGGCAGGGACGCCGCGAGGTTTGGAGTCAGATGGGCGGAGCCCGAGCAACGGATTGCACAGGATCGAACATCATGCCGGGAGATACGCCCATGTCGACGCTTCCGATCACCGACGCCTTCGCGAGCTTCCTCTCCGATGAGCGCCATTTCAGCCCGTACACCGCGCGCTGCTACGGCGCCGACCTGCGTCAGTACATCGAGTTCCTCGCCCAGGAGCACAACCTGGAATTGGACGATGCCAAGGAGCGTGCGGCCTTCAACGAACGCCAGGAGCGCGCCTCGCAGGGTCGCCCCGCTGTCGTCACGGCACTCCCCTATACCGCAGTTACTCAGGCGATCTCCCACGCCACCGCCGATTCCATCCGTGCCTTCCTGGCCTTCCTCGGCGAGCAGCAGTATTCCGCCGCCACCATGGCACGCAAGATCGCGACACTCCGCAGTTTCTATAAGTGGGCGGATCGTCGCGGCCTCGCCGACAGCAACCCCATGACCATGATCCGCACGCCCCGCCAGGGCAAGCGACTGCCCAAGGCCATCACGATCGAGCAGATCGAAAAACTCCTGGCCGCCCCGGGTGATGCCGACGTGCTCGGACGCCGCGATCGCGCCATGCTCGAAACGCTCTACTCCACGGGCATCCGCGTGAGCGAACTCATCGGCCTCAACCTTGAAGATCTCGACGACGCAGGCGAAGCCCTCCGTGTACGTGGCAAGGGCAAGAAGGAACGCATCGTGCCGCTCGGTGCCCACGCGCTGGCCGCCATCCGCAGTTACGCCGACATGCTCCGCAGCGACCCGCGATTCGCGCCCCTCTGGGCCGACAACGGCAAGGCCCGTCCGCTCTTCCTCAACAAGCACGGTGGGCGCCTCAGTTCGCGTTCCGTCCGCCGCAAACTCGACAAGTACCTCCAGCAGGTCGGGCTTGATCCCACCATCTCCCCCCACACCCTGCGCCACAGTTTCGCGACCCACCTCCTCGACAACGGCGCTGACCTCCGAAGCGTGCAGGAACTCCTGGGACACCAGTCGCTCTCGACCACCCAGGTCTACACACACCTGACCACCCAGCGCATGCAGGACGCCTACAACAAGGCCCACCCGCGAGCACAGGCGAGCTGACCCTCGCTGCCGCGCCCGCGCGTCAGGTTCGGCACCCCGCGCAGTCGCTCGCACATTGAGTCGTTGTTTACCACAGGCGAGGGCTCGGCCCTCGCCTTCTTCCTTTCCGCACGGGGCGTGCCGCTGACGTCCACCGACACATCGCCGATGCAGACACAGCGAGCACGCCGCCGGGAACCCGACGCGACCGTCAGAAACCCCGTCCTTGATCGCGCTCGCACGATACTCCCCCGCTCCGCGCCTCCATGCCCTCTCATGCATCGGGTGCCCCCCGAGCATCCGCCCGCACATCACCGCGTCTGTGCGCACCAGAGTGTCCGTCTCTTTGGGCACTTTCCGGATTTCCAAAAAAAATCTTCAACGGATCTCGCCGTGCGAGCAACTCCCTCCGCGGCCTTGTCTTCCTGCGATTCCCGGCACCCGGCGCCGCGTGATTAGTGAGTGCTTATCACCGCTTCTGTGCGCACCAGAGTGTCCGTCCGGCCCATGGGTAGAGCGTGCGCGTGCCCGCTCATCCACGTCCAGTCCTTCCGGTAGACTGCCACCATGAAGATCCTCACGGCTATTGCCTGCCTGTGTGCCGCGATCAGCGCCTCCGCCCAGTCGCTCCCACGCTTCGCGGGCGTCCCGACCGTTGACCTCGCCGCCGACACGTCGCGCCGTGTCGTCGTCGATCGCGAGGCCAACCAATACCTCGGACATCCGACCACCACGCTCCTCCGCGACGGCCGCACCATCCTCTGCGTCTACCCCAACGGCCACGGCAAGGGCCCTATCCTCCTCAAGCGCAGCACCGACGCCGGTCTTACCTGGTCCGATCGACTGCCGACGCCCGCGAGTTGGGCGACCAGCCTCGAAACCCCGACCATTCACCGGCTCATCGATCCGCGCACCGGGCACGAACGCCTCGTGCTCTTCAGCGGGCTGTATCCCATCCGCCGAGCCTACTCCGACGACAACGGCGAGCACTGGTCCGAACTCGAACCCGTCGGCGAGTGGGGCGGCATCGTCGCGATGGCCTCAGTTGTCACGCTCCGCGACGGCAAGGCCGCTGCGTTCTTCCATGACGACGGACGGTTTCTGCACGCCGGGGGCAAGGCCGACGGCATCTTCCGGCTCATGATGACCACCAGCGACGACGCCGGCCTGACATGGTCCGCGCCGCACGAAATTTGGAGCGGCAGCGACATCAACCTTTGCGAGCCCGGCGCGGTTCGCTCGCCCGACGGCGCCACGCTCGCGCTTCTTCTCCGCGAGAACAAGCGCGCAAAGGCGTCACACGTCATGTTCACCACCGACGAGGGCGCGACCTGGACCAAGCCGCGCGAGGTCTCGCCCGCGCTCACCGGCGACCGACACGTCGCGCGCTACGCGCCCGACGGCCGGCTCGTCGTCACCTTCCGCGACATGGCACGCGAGAAGGACAAAGACAGCCCGACCAAGGGCGACTGGGTCGTCTGGGTGGGCACCTGGACCGACATCGTGCGCGGCACACCTGGCCAGTACCGCGTCCGCCTCGCCGACAACACCAACGCGTGGGACTGCGCGTACCCCGGCCTGGAAATGCTCGCCGACGGCACCTTCGTCGCCACGACCTACGGCCACTGGGATAAAGGCCAGCCGCCGTACGTGATCAGCGAGCGATTCACGATGCGCGAATTCGACGAACTCGCGTCAAACGCCGGCGCGATTATGGCGCCCGCGCCCGTCGGCGCGCTCCCCTCGGCGTCGCAGCTCGCCTGGCACAACATGGAGTTCTACGGCTTCGTTCACTTCACCACCAACACCTTCACCGACAAGGAGTGGGGCTACGGCGATGAATCGCCCAGCATCTTCGCGCCCGCCGCGCTCGATACGCGCCAATGGGCCCGCGTCGCGCGTGACTCGGGCATGAACGGCCTCATTCTCACCGCCAAGCACCACGACGGCTTCTGCCTCTGGCCCAGCGCCTTCACCGAGCACTCCGTCAGGGCAAGCCCGTACAAGGACGGCAAGGGCGACGTCGTCGGCGAGTTCGCCAATGCGTGCCGCGCGGAGGGATTGCAGGTCGGCCTGTATCTCTCGCCGTGGGACCGCAACCACGCGGAGTACGCACGCCCCGCGTATGTCGAGTACTACCGCAACCAGTGGCGCGAGCTGATCTCAAACTACGGCCCGCTCTTCGAGCTCTGGCAGGACGGCGCCAACGGCGGCGACGGCTTCTACGGCGGCAAGCGCGAGTCGCGCCAGATCGATCGCACGAAGTACTACGACTGGTCCAGCACCAACAAGTCGCTCATGGAGCAGAGCCCCGGCGTGATCATCTTCTCCGACGCCGGCCCCGGATGCCGCTGGGTCGGCAACGAGAGCGGATTCAGCGATGAAGAGAGCTGGCAGACGATCAACGCCGGCGGCATGTACCCCGGCGTGTCGCACGATCACCTGGCGCGCGGCGACAAGGGCGGCTCGCACTGGATCGGCGTCGAGGTCGATGTCTCGATCCGTCCGGGCTGGTTCTACCACGCCAGCGAGGACGCTCGCGTCAAGACGCCGGCGCAGCTGGTGGATATCTGGTACGCGTCGGTGGGGCGCGGCGCAAACCTGATCCTGAATCTGCCGCCGGATCGACGCGGTTTGATCAACGAGAAGGATGTCGAATCGCTGCGCGGCATGCGTGCGATCCTTGACGCGACGTTCTCACGCAACTTGGTCGCGGACGGCTCGGCCCGCGCGAGCGAGGTCCGCAAGGGGAGCGATCGATTCGCGGCCGCGGGCGTGCTGGACGCCGACCCGGGCACGGCGTGGAGCACCAATGACGGCGTGACGAGCGGGTCGATCGAGGTCTCGCTGGCCAAGGAAGAGACGTTCAACGTGGTGCGCGTGAGCGAGGCGATCGCGCTGGGCCAGCGGGTCGAGTCGTTCGAGTTGGAGGCGTGGGTGGACGGCGCGTGGCGGTCGGTGTCGAAGGGCACGACGATCGGGCCGCGCCGGATCGTACGGTTCCCGGCTGTGACGTCGGATCGCGTGCGCTTGTCGATCCGCTCGGCGCTTGGGCCGCCGGTGATCAATGACCTGGGCGTGTTCTTCGGGCCGGGGTGAGAGGGAAGGTTGGGGGCAGGTACGGGAGGGGCGATAGAGCGACGTCGATGCTGGTGCTTACTGCTTGCCGTATTGGAACGTAATCACTGCGCTGGTCCGCTCGTCAGCGATCACGCGGCATTTCACTTGCATCACATTTCGGACGGTTTCTCTCCCTGGGCTTTCCGATCTGCATACGGCCCACATGACCTGATCCGGTTCCCATGTCCGGACAAAGTACAGGTTGCTGAACCGTTCGCCGCTGCGGCCGGTGAGTTCTGTCACCACCATGGCATTGGAAAGGCGGGCACCAGACACGTTGCGTAGAGATATGGTATCACTTGCGACGGTGCCCGCGCCTCTCGATTCCGCGAAACTGGCTGATACCACGGGCGTCGTGGATTCGGCGACAGACTGTATGGCGGCAATTTCTGCTACTCGCAGGCGGCAGGCGACAACCCGGGCATGCACTGTCGACCATTTCTCTGCGTATTCGCTGAGCTTGGAAAGTTCGGAACCCACACCGAGCAACCCAAGCAAGAAGCCCTGACTGCTGTTTTCCAGACTTCCCTGCCAGGTGTCCAATCCGGCACGCACCAACGGTTGAGCGCTCGGAGCCTCCAAGATCAAGGCCCGGATCGAATTCAGAGCTTCTTGGTACTCACGAGCCACTAACGCAAGTTCACCGCGCCCACTTGCCATGCGCCCGGCATCAGCGAGCTTTGACGAGAGGGCGGCATACATCTCCGACTCGTTCACGATTGGCTCGATGACGCCTTCGGGCACAAGAGGTCGTGCGAGCACACTCGCTAGTTCAGACGGCTTCAAAGATCGGGTCGTCAATACAACCATCGCAACGATTGCGCAGATGACAACCAGAAAGATGCCTCCGAAGAGGATTCCAGCGATGGGCCATTTGCCGTTCGACGCTCCTGAAGCATGAGGAACTTGCGCTTGTTGCATCGGCATTTCTCCATCGGAGTCGGTCTGATGCGAGCATAGCACCTATTGGCACTCTGCGCAGCGCTCTGCCGGGGCCTGCCCACCCCGCTCCCCCGGCACCCCCCGCTCAAACCGGAAGGCCCTCAAAGAAATCCGTATCCACCTTCTTCACTACATAGGTGTCCGCGGGGGCGACGCCCACGTTGTAATCGATCATCAACTCCGCGAGTTCGTCCCCGTCGATGAGTCGGAGTTTGACCGCCGCCTCCTTGCCCGCACGTTCCGCACCGTCGGTGAACGAACCGCTGGTGATGAACACGCCCTTGGTCGCCTTCTTCCGCATGAGCGACCCGACAAACTTGTCGATATCGCCCGGGCCGACGGCGCTCTCGTGGCGCTTGGCCTGCACATAGACCATGTCGAGTTCAAGCCTGTCTTGCGGAATAACACCGTCGATTCCCTCGTCGCCGCTCTTGCCGGTCACTTTGGCACGCTCAATCTGGCCCTTGCCGTAGCCCATGGCAAGCAGCAGGCGAATGACCAGGTGCTCAAAGAACTTGGGCGAGCCGGAACGGACTCGGCGCAGCAGATCGTCGGCCAGAGCTTCGCGCAGCTCTTCGTATGCCGCGCCCAACTGCTCCTCGGGTGTGATGTCGGAGTCGGCGGCTGGTTCGCTTTCCTCGTCGTCCGATGCGACGATCGCTTTGGCCTTGTTCTTCTTGGTTTTGAACGCTTGGTACTCGGGGAACTGTTCCAGGAACTTGTTGTCGATGCGGGGCGGATTTCGGTTCAGCACGTCCTGCCCGCGTTGGGCGATCTTGAACTTGCCCCGCCCGGCCTTTTCCAACAGGAAGCTCTTGGTCAGGTACGTGACGGCCCAGGTGACGCGGTTGTAGAACCGCGTTTGCGTGCCGCTGGGCAGCATCAGGTCCTGCTCCGCATCGGATATGCCCAATTGCTGCGCGAGTGTTACCAGCGCGTTCGAGATGGTGTGCTCTTGTCCGTCGGCGGCAAACTTGAGGAGGGGAAGCATGAACTCTTGATAACCGGGTATGGCCATAGGGGGCTCCGTCTGCACCATCGTATCGTGATGCGCCGCCAGTGCCGGGGGCTGCCGCCCCCGGCACCCCCGCGAAGAGGGGACGTGGAGCGGCGGTGTCGGCGTATCGACGGATGGCGAAGCGTGCCCGTGTCGTGGGAGCTGCTGGCGTGACTGCGCAGCGCCATTTACTTGATGCGACCCGGACCTTCACTCGCGGACGCGCTCATGTCCGGCGTCTGAAGATTGAAGAAGAAGGCATCGGGCATCAGGCATCGGGAATCGGTGCAGACATGGACGGCACGCGGCACGGGCATCGGGGCATCGAGGCGAAGAATGAAGATGGCGCGCCTACTGGAGTCTTGCGCGAGGGTGTCCGATGGAGAGTGTCGGCCGCGCTTGACCGGAATGGGTTTCATTCGGGTGTGGGAGTGGGGTGAGCGGCGGCTGGCGGGGTTTGATCGGGAGGGTGTGGAGCGTAGACTTGTGACCTATCCCGAAGCACCGCCAAAGTTTGGCGGGTCGGGGTTCATTCGGAGTTCGCCATGTCTGAGAGTGCTGTCGCCGAGCGTCCCAACGTTGTGAAGATTTCGGACGCCGGTCCGAGCATGAAGAAGATCGCGATCGAGATCCCCGCGGAGACGGTGTCCGCGAAGATCCGCGACGCGTTTGATTCTCTGGCGGGTTCGGCGTCGCTGCCGGGATTCCGCCCGGGGCGCGTGCCGCGGTCGCTGATCGAGAAGCGGTTCGGGAACGATGTTCGGAACGACACGAAGTTGCGTCTGGTGAGCGACGCGGTGGGTCGAGCGATCCAGGACAACAAACTGCGTCTGGTCGGAGATCCATTCAGCGAAAACCTGCCGGGAGTAGTGATCGAGGACGGCAAGCCGCTGTCGTTTGAGGTTGAGGTCGAGGTGGTTCCGGAGTTCACGCTGCCGAACCTCGACGGGATGGACGTGAAGCGTCCGATGATGGACATCACGGCGGAGATGGTGCAGAAGGAGATCGACAAGATCCTGATCAACGAGGGGTCGCTGGAGTCTCGTGATGTTCCCGAGGCCGGGGACTATCTGACCGGACACGCGGTGATGACGGGCAAGGACGGGACGAAGTTCTACGACCTTCAGGGCGCGGTGGTGCAGGTTCCGGGCGGGGAGAGCGGCGGGAAGGGCATGATCCTGGGCGTGATGGTCGAGGACTTTGCCAAGCAGATCGGTCTGCCCAAGGGCGGCGAGACGGCGACGGTGAAGGTGAAGGGCCCGGAGAACCACGAGGTTGAGGGGATCCGCGGCAACGATCTGACGGTCACGTTCACGGTGTCGCGGATCGATCGCATCATTCCCGCGTCGATCGAGCAGGTGGCCGCGGCGCTTGGAATGGCGGATCCGGAGCAGTTGCGAGAGAGCGTGAAGACGCGGATGACGCAGCGGCTCATGATGGAGCAGCAGCAGGTCATGCGTCAGCAGGTGGCGCGTCGCCTCTTGAACGAGGTGAAGATGGACCTGCCGAAGCGAGTGACGGCGGCGCAGTCGGCGCGGACGCTGGAGCGTCAGCGGGTCGAACTGATGTATCGCGGCGTGGACCCGATGAAGATCGAAGAGAAGATGGCGGAGTTGCGTGCGGCGTCGGCCGAGAGCGCGGTGAACGAACTGAAACTTCTCTTTATTCTGACCAAGGCGGCCGAGGACATGAAGATCGGCGTGACCGAGGCGGAGTTGAGCGGGCGTGTGGCGCAGATCGCGTATGAGCGCGGGATGCGGCCGGACAAGGTTCGCCAGGAGTTGATGCAGGGCGGGCGTCTGCAGATGGTGGCGATGCAGATCCGCGAGCACAAGACGCTGGACGCGATCGTTGCGAAGGCGAAGATCACGGAGATGCCGGCGGAGGAGTATGCCAAGATTCAGGACAAGTGATGTTGGTCACATGAACTGAAGGTGGTATGCTTGGACATCACGAGCAGTTGACAGGGTCGGCCGAGAGGCCGGCCCTTTTCGTTGATGGAGGTGGCGATGCACTGCGGAGAAGCGACGAAGAGAATCTCTGCCTGTGCATACCGTCTTGAAATTGTGTGACGAACGCCGATCAGGCGGTGGGGCTGCGGTCGCGGGCTTCGTTGATGGCGCCGCAGGACTGGCAGATCCGGCCGTGGACGCCGATAGGCTCTTTGGAGATGTCCGTGCCGCAGGAGTAGCAGGTGGGTTGATCGAGGCGGGCGGCGATGGAGTTGAGTGCAACGGCGGCGCAAGCGACAGCGACCCCGACGATGGGCCAGGCGGGGATCGAGGTGAGAGAAATCATGGCGAGGGCGGCCAACCCGAGGCCGGCGATGAATGCCAAGGCGCGAAGGCGGAGTTTTCGCATCCAGCGGGAGGAGAGGTTGTCGGGCGTCTGGCTCACGGGGACCTCGGGCGAATCGCGAAAGCGACGAGGAACACGATAGCAGGCCGTACCCATGTTCGGCTATTCCGGTCCTGATGATTCGAAATCCGTGAGGGTTCGGTTCCAGTGTGGTGGGACGAGAATGGGGTATACTCGGCCGATGCGCATCGTCCTTGTGAACTGGGCGAAAATCTGGGATGGCGCGGCGCAGGGAGGCGGGGTGAACGGGTACGCCCAGTCCCTGGCGCTGGAACTGGTCGAGCAGGGGCACGAGGTCGTGTATCTCTCGGCGGGTACTGCGTTTGTGCCCGGCGAGGTGGCGGCGGACGGGGGCGCGACGCCGGGGGCGTGCGCGGTTCGTCGGCACCCGGACTGGTTGGGGGTGCGGATTTTCGAGGTGGTGAACTCACCGGTGACGGCACCTGCGGGGTTTCAGTTCCGCGAGCCGGCGGGGGAGATCTCGGACGCGGTGCTGGAGCGAGAGGTTGAGGCGTGGGCGCGGCGGATCGCGCCGGACGTGATCCACTTTCACAACATCGAGGGGTTCACAGCCGGGAGCGTGGCGGCGATGGTCCGCGGCTGTGAGAAGCGGCCCGCGGTTTTGTACAGCCTGCACAACTACCACACGATTTGTCCGCAGGCGTATCTGATGCATCAGTATCGCGAGCCTTGCCATGACGACCTCAACGGCGAGCGGTGCGTGGGATGTATCCCGGGCGTGGATGCGAAGGTCGAGCGGGCGGCGCGGGCGACGGCGGTGGCGAAGGAGCAGGGGCTGACGGAGTTGACGGTACGTGCCGGGGACGTGAAGAAGCGTGCGCCTTTCGCGGAGGAGCGAGCGGAGGAGCGGTCGGCGCTGGCGGGGATGACGCTGGGCGAGCGTGTGACGTGGCTGCTGTCAGGGAAGTTGCCGGAGCGAGTTTGTCGCAAGGACGTCGCGGGTGCATCGATCGAGACAACCAACGGCGCGGTTGTGCCGAGCGCGGCGCGTACGGCGGCTTTGCCTGGGCGCGGGGCGGAGGGCGGCTGGACCGATGCGTGGGGGGTTGAGAACGACGCGCGCGGTCAGACGGCGTGGATTGTCGGGGATCGCACGGTCGCGAAGGTGATTGAGGCGGATGCACCGGAAGTGATGCCAGTCACGAACGAGATCATGGCGCGGCGGCCGGAGGTGGGTGAAGGGAACGACTACGCGAAGCGTCGGCGCGCGATGGTGGCGATGCTGAACTCGTGCGACCGGGTTTTGGCGGTGTCGAAGTTTGTGCGCGACCGGTACGAATCGATGGGAGTGGACGCGACGAAACTGGAGGTCATGTCGATCGGGACGCGTGTGAACCGCGTGGTGGAGCGGCGCGCGGATCTTGTGTTCGATCCGCCGGCGTTTGATCCGGTGAATCCGAGGGCGATCCGCCTGGTGTTCATGGGGTACAACAACGTGTACAAGGGCTTGTCGATGCTGGCGGACGCGATGGAGTCGCTGCCGGCGCACGTTCTGTCGCGGTATCACTTTTTCATGTTCGCGCAGGCGGGGGAGTCGATCGAGTGGCGATTCCGGCGGATGGAGCCGCGGCTGGGCGGGCTGACGATCCACTTTGGGTATCAGTACTACGACGTGCCGTGGATGCTTGGCGGGAAGGACCTTGGGGTGGTGCCGAGCATCTGGTGGGATAATGCGCCGCAGACGGTCTTTGAGTTTTTCTCGTGCCGAGTTCCGGTGCTCGGGGCTGCGGTTGGCGGCATCCCTGACTTTGTCCGACCGGGGGAGAACGGGCTGCTATTCAGGGGGAATGATCGTGCGGACCTGGCTCGGCAGTTGTCGATGATCGCGGCAGAGCCGTCGATTCTGACGCGGCTTCGGGCGGGTGTCAGGCCGCCGAAAGACATCGGGGTCCACGCGAAAGAGATGGTGGGACTGTACCGGACCATCCGGGGTGTGGAAAATAGAGACTAACCCGGCGCGGGGCGGCCGGCCGGGGTGGAACGACGCCGAGAGACTGCTTCCGCCCAGGGATGGAGTTGTGACGACAATCGCCCCGCAGACGACGTTGATCGAGAGACCCATCGAGGTGTTGTTGCCCGCGAGCGTTGCAGAGAGTCAGGTCCAGGCTCCCACGCGCGTGGCGGTGATCATCATCACATGGAACCGCAAGGGCTATGTGACCAGCGTCTTGCAAGCGTTATCGCGGCAGACGTTTCCGCCGTCGCAACTGGACGTGGTGGTGGTGGACAACGCGGGGACGGACGGGACGCTGGACCATCTGCGGGACATATTCCGCCCGGAGCGGGTCGTGCTCAACGACGCGAGGGTGGCGCACGAGCCGCGGTTCCGTGAGCCGATCGAGCAGGCGGGCGGGAACGTGCTTGGGCTGGGGTCGCTGACGCTGGTGAGGAACGCGACGAACTTCGGCGGCTGTGGCGGATTCAACACGGGCTTTTCGTATGTTGATGCTGTGCTTGACGGCGGATCGCGAGCGGCGGGCGATCGCCCGGCGTTTGTGTGGCTGGTGGATGACGACATCGACCTGCCGGAGACGACGCTGGCGAACCTGATGGCGACGGCGGAGCGCGACCCGAATATCGGGCTGGTGGGCTCGCGCACGATGGACATCAACAACCGCGACAACACGATCGAGACGACGATCTACTTTGATCCGACGACGGGGCTGATGGGCGATGAGGCGCCGCGAGGGCACCGCCTGGAGCAATCGCACAGGGACTGGGTGTCGCGGGTCGGCGGGACGCGCGGGGTGCGGTACTTCTCTGGCATCCGCGACGTCGACATCGTGAGCGCGAGCTCGATGCTGGCGCGGTGGAGCGGCGTGAAGCACGTCGGCTTCTGGGACTATCGCTACTTCATCTATTGCGATGACGCGGACTGGTGTCTGCGGTTTGCGCAGGCGGGGTATCGCGTGGTGCTGTCGCTGGACGCGGTGGTGTATCACACGCCGTGGCATCACAAGTTGACGCCGGCGCGTGCGTATTACGCGATGCGGAACATCATGTGGGTGTTGCGGAAGGTGCTTCCTCTGGAAGCGCAGAAGCGTGCGTTGCCGGGGTGGTTCAGGCGGATTGTGTGGGAATCGGGGAAGGCGCTGACGCACCGCCGGTTGTTCGCGGCCGAGATCACGCGTCGGCAGTTGGACGACATGGTCACGGGCTGGTGGGGCAAACTGGACGACGAGGGCCCGGCGTTTGTCGACGTCTTCGAAGCGATGGATCGGGCCAAACTGCTCACGCCCAAGGCGACGATCGCGGTGATGTGCCCGCGCGGCGACATGATCACATGGGGCGATGAACTGCGGGCGTTGCTCTCGGAGCGGTTGAACGCGGCGGGGCGAGCGGGCGATATGCCGAGGTTCGTGTACGTCGTTCGCAACGACGTGCATGATCCGGGCGCGGCGGGCGGCGGCGCGCCGGAGCGGGTTGTATATTCGACGCGCGTGCGTTCGAAACTCCGGCGGCAGTTGGCGTTCATCGATCGCTGGCCCGACGCGTGTGTCGTGTTCGATCAGACGAACGATTTCCCGCTGATCCATTCGTGCTGGAACATCCACGTTGATCGGCGACAGGCGAGCAGGGCGCAGGTGGAGTGGGGCGGCTGGATGCCGCGGATCGCGATCGGCGCGCGTCTGGTGAGGACGGCGTGGCGGGCGTGGCGGTACTGGAAGAACCTGGCGCCGTATGTGTCGGGGAGTCGGTACGGATGATGAGGCGTGCGTGGTTCGGGATGCGTTCGCGCCCTGGCGACGCGTCGGGTTTAAGGGTGAATGCGCCGGAGCGTGAGCAGACTGGAAGCGTGTGTGTCGAAGTCGATGAGTGAGAATCAGATCGGAGTATCGAAGCCCGGCGCGGGCACGCCGCCCGAAGGGTGGCCCATGGCGGCGCGGCCATTGCGGATCGCGTTGCTGGGATGGGCGCGGCTGTCGCTGCAGGCGCGCGAGGGCTCGGGGTACAACCTCAACGCGTCGGACCTGGCTTGGGGGCTGGCGCTCTCGGGGCACGCGGTGAGTTATCTCCGTTCGGGGATGGATTACACGCTCGGACGCGGCCCGTTCGTGCGGCGGGTTGAGAACTGGAAGGGCATCGAGTGCTACGACTTCCACAACAGCCTGAACGTGTCGCCGGCGTCCAGCAACTTCCGCAACATGGAGCGGGAGATTTCCTCGCCGCGTGACAACCGGGCGGTGCTGGAGTGGCTTGATTCGATCCGCGCGGAGGTGGTGCACGTACACTCGCTGGAGGGGTACGGGCTCGACCTGATTGCCGCGATTCGCGCGAGTGGGCGGCCGGTCGTGGTGACGCCGCATAATTACTGGTATGTGTGCCCGCAGGTCGATCTTCTGCACGAAGAGTTGCGCGTGTGCGAGGACTATCAGGGCGGTACGCGTTGCGTGGGATGCC
Organism: Phycisphaerales bacterium; assembly: GCA_020845755.1. Taxonomy (GTDB): domain Bacteria; phylum Planctomycetota; class Phycisphaerae; order Phycisphaerales; family UBA1924; genus JABWBC01. The sequence goes on along the minus strand of JADLFE010000030.1, from coordinate 142,119 downwards.
TCGATGCGCCGCGGGCGGAGCGTGTGCGGTTGAAGCGTGGGCTTGAGCAGTTGGCCCACCGCGTGCTTGGCGGATTCTGGGCGGGGACGCTGCGCGGAGTGTATGGATACGTGAAGTGGCACTGGAGGCCCGATCGGCTGGTGCGCGGGCTCAAGCAGCGTTGGTTCTTCAGTGCGAGTGAGCACGCAGCGCCGAATCCTGACCCGGAACTCGGGCTTGGGTTCGACGTGGACGACGCGATGACGCACTCGGGGCGCGTGGAGCACGGGCTGAGGCTCGAAAAGGGCGAGAAGTGCCCGGATATCGGGCCGGCGCCTTGGGATCAGAATGAACGATTCCTGAAGCGTGACACGCACCTGGTGGTGTTGAACAACAACGTGCACGGGCGGCGGAGGCTGGCGGGGCGCGACGCCCTGAATGCGGCGTCGCTGGTCACGCCGCCGAGCAAGTTTCTGCTCGACGCGATGCGCGTGATGGGTGTGGCGGGCGAGAAGCTGCGGCATGTTCGTCTTGGCCAGCCGCACTTCGACCAACTGAATCGGCGTGCGCGACGGTCGGCGATGTACGACGTGAAGCCGTGGTCGCCGGCGAGCGCGGGCCCGCTGCGGATCGCGTTCCTCGGCACGACGCGGAACAACAAGGGGCTGGAGGTTCTGGTCCGCGCGATCCCGCTGCTCTCCAAGGACGTTCGGCAGCGTTGCCACTTTCTTGTTCGGGCGGCGGGGTGGGACTGGCTGTTCCGCAAGCGGCTGAGTTCGTATCCAGAGGTGACGTTCGCGGGCGGGTTTGACAACCTGCAACTGGTTTCGGTGATGGGCGAATTTGACGTGGGGATCCTGCCTCACATCTGGTTCGAGAACTCGCCGCTGGTGCTGCTCGAGATGTTGCACGCTGGGAAGTTCGTGATCGCGTCGCGATTGGGAGGGCCGCCGGACTGGATCGTGCAGCCGGGCGAGCGCGTGGAGATGCCGAAGGGGAATGGCCTGCTTTTTCCGGGCGGGGACGCGGGGGCGTTGGCGGCGTGCATCACGCGGGTGGTGCGTGGCGAGGTCGTGCTGCCATCGGCGAAGGAGGTGCACGGTGTGTCGACGCTGGTGAGTTATCCCGATCATGTGCGCGAGGTTGAGAGCGTGTACATGGATCTGCTCGCGGGCGGCGATGGGCAGATGAAGGCGAGCGTGGCACGGGTTGAAGTAGCGAGGGGCGAGACGGCTCCGATCGCTGAATTGCGATGATTCGGCCCTACGATCGGGCATGAATTCAACACAGACGCGTCGTTTGCTGGCGGGGTTGGCGGTGTGCGTGCTGAGCGGCGCCATGGCCGGGGGTGTCGGTGCGCGCGACGAGGGTATGTGGCTGCTGACCAGCCCGCCGCGGGCGGCGTTGAAGGAGCGGTACGGCTTTGAGCCGAGCCCTCAGTGGCTCGAGCATGTGCAGAAGGCAGCGGTGAGATTCTCAACCGGCGGCTCGGGGTCGATCATCTCCGGCGATGGCCTGGTGATGACGAATCACCATGTCGGCTCGGATGTGCTGGCGCAACTCTCGACGAAGGCGCGGAACCTGCTCGAGACCGGTTATTATGCGCGGACGCGTGGCGAGGAGCTCCGCTGCCCTGATCTCGAGTTGAACGTGCTCTGGCAGATCAGGGACGTGACGGGCGAGGTGAACGCGGGTGTGAAGGAAGGGATGTCGGCGAGCGACGCGGGCGAGGCACGCCAGCGGGCGATCGCGGATATCGCCAAGAAGGCGCAGGACGAAACCAAGTTCAAGTGCGAGGTCGTGACGCTGTATCAGGGCGCGCGATACCACCTCTACTGCTACAAGCGGTACACCGACGTGCGACTGGTCTTTGCGCCCGAGCAGGAGATCGCGTTCTTCGGGGGCGACACCGACAACTTCGAGTTTCCGCGGTTCAACCTCGACATGTGCTTCTTCCGAATCTACGAGGACGGGCTGCCGCTACAGGCAGAGCACTTCCTCTCGTGGAGCACCGGATCGAAGGAGGGGGACCTGGCGCTGGTGATCGGGCATCCGGGGAGCACGCAGCGTTTGTATACGACCGATCACCTGAAGTTCATGCGCGACACGATGATCCCCGAGCGGCTGCGGCAGATGTGGCGTTCGGAGGTTCGTTCTCAGATCTTCATGGGGCGCAGCGCGGAGAACCAGCGGACCGGCGCCGAGGATTTCTTCGGAGTAGCGAACGGGCGCAAGGCGTTCATGGGTGAATTGGCCGGGCTGCTCGATCCGGCGGTGATGGGGAGCAAGAGAGCGGAGGAGATGAGATTACGCGACGCGGTCCGTGCGAACCCGGAGTGGAGCAAGCAGTGGGGCGATGGGTGGGACCTGATCGCCGGGGCGGAGCACGCGCGGCTTGCGTGGTTCAGGCGTTGGTTCGTGTTTGAGCGCGGGATGAACTCGGACCTGATCGGGTTTGCGAGGATGATCGTGCGGCACGCGGAGGAAGTCGGCAAGCCGAACGGCGAGCGTCTTCGGGACTTCCGCGATTCTGCACTGGCGTCGCTGTACACGCAGATGTATTCGCCCGCGCCGGTGCACGAGTTGCTGGAGGTGAACCGCGTGGAGGGCGTGCTGTTGTTCATGGCGGAGATGCTGGGGGGCGAAGATCCGTTGGTGGTTCAGGCGCTGGGCGGCAAGTCGCCCAAGGCGCGGGCGGAGGAACTGGTCCTGGGCACGACGCTGAAGGACGCCGCGGCGAGGAAGAAACTCGTCGAGGGCGGGAGCGCGGCGCTCGCGGAGAGCAAGGACCCGATGATCGTGTTCTGGAAGCTCCTGGATCGGGAGTCACGCGAGATGCGCGCGAGGTTTGAGCGCGAGGTCGAAGCCGCGGAGCAGGCGGGGTATGCGAAGATCGCGGCGGCGAAGTTCGCGGTCGAGGGAGAGAACACGTATCCGGATGCGACGTTCACGTTGCGGCTTGCGTTCGGCCCGATCAAGGGGTATCAGGAGGATGGGAAGGAGATCCCGCCCTATACGGACTTTGCGGGGTTGTACGAGCGGTATCAGGATCGCAAGGGGCAGGCGGGATTCGACCTGCCGGAGCGTTGGCTGCGCGGCAAGGGAAGGCTTGACCTGACCACGCCCTTCAACTTTGTGTGCGGGGCCGACATCATCGGCGGCAACTCAGGGAGCCCGGTGGTGAACACCAAGGGTGAGGTGATCGGGCTGATCTTTGACGGGAACATCCAGAGCCTGGTCGGCGCGTTCCAGTACGACGGGGCGCAGAACCGGGCGGTGGCGGTGGACTCGCGGGCGATCATCGAGTCGCTGCGGAAGTTGTACGACGCCGGGCCGCTGGCGGATGAGATGCAGGGGAAGTCGCGGTAGGTTCGGCGTACGGCCGAGCACGTCGGAGTGCAAGCAATGGCCCCGGGCATGAACCCGGGGCCATTTCACATTCCAGGATGGATCAAGGTCGACTCGCGATTACCACTTGCGCGGTGCTTCGCCCGTGTACTTCGACAGCGGGCGGATGATGCGGTTGTTGGCGAGCTGTTCGATGATGTGGGCGCACCAGCCGGTGATGCGGCTGGCGACGAAGATTGGCGTGTACTGCGGCACGGGGATGCCCATCGTGAAGTACGTCATGCCGCAAGGGAAGTCCACGTTCGGGTGGATGTTCTTCTTCTCGAGCATGATCTTCTGGACCTGCTCGCCCAGTTCGAACCATTTGACGGCGGCGTGTCCGCCGGGGTTGTTGGTGTCCTTCTCGGCGATGGAGCGTCCCATCTTGTGGAGGATCGGGGCGCGGTGGTCGCCGTTCTTGTAGACGCGGTGCCCGAAGCCCATGAGTTTGCGCTTGGTGTCGAAGGCTTTCTGCATCCAGTCGTCGACGGCCTTGGTTCCGATGCCCTTCTCGCCGACGTCGTGCATGATCTCCTTGAGCATCTCCATGGCGGCCTCGTTGGCCCCGCCGTGGAGCGGACCCTTGAGGGCGGCGATGGCACCGGCGACGGCGCCGTGCATGTCGGAGAGCGTGCCGGCGATGACGCGGCTGGTGAAGGTGCTGGCGTTGAAGTCGTGCTCGGCGTAGAGGATGAGGGAGACGTCGATAACGCGGGCGTAGTCCTTGTTGGGCTTGTGGCCGCTCATCAGGTACATGAGGTTGGCGGCGTGGTCGAGCGTGGGATCGCCTCCGAGTTCACGACCGATGATGGCGCGCCCGTCGATCACATTCTGCATGTGCCCGATGATGGTGGGGATCTTGGCGAGCAGTCGTTTGGCCTTGCGGAGATTGGCAGGGCCATCGACGCTCTGTGCGTCGGGGTCGGTGTGGGCGAGGATGCTGACGGCGGAGCGGAGCACGTCCATCGGCACCGCGCGCCCGCTGGCGAGGTACCCGCCTGCGGACTCGATGAAGCCGGTCACCATCGGGTGGAGCGGGCGTTCGGCGATGATCTCCGCCTTGAAGTGTGCGAGTTCGGCGGCGCTGGGCTTGTGCCCTTCGAGGAGGACGAACGCAACATCTTCGAACGTGGCGTTCTTGGCCAGGTCGTGGATTTCGTAGCCGCGGTACCACAGGCCGCCCTGCTCGATGGAGCAGACTGCGGTCTCGCCGGCGATGATGCCTTCAAGGCCGCGTGAGTAGATCGCTTCGGCCTGTTCCTTGCTGATGGCGGGAGCCTTGGGAGCGGAGGGGGCGGCGGACATGCGTGATCTCCGATGGAGTGCGTGTGCGAATGAGTATGCGGGGATGCCGCTCCCCGCGCGGGAAATATAGGGCGGAGGACAAGATCGCGGTGGTCAAGGAAACCACGGGTGTCTACCGCTTCCACGCCGCGCCGGCGAATGCCTCAATGTCGTCGTAGCGCTGTTCCCACGTTGTGTACATCACGCCGCGGAGGGCGGCGGAGGGCGGCACGGCGGCGAGCCAGTCGCCGATGTTGCGGACGCCCGCGCCCGGCGGGCCGTCGTAGTAGCCGGCGATGAGCACTGGGTTGCCACGCTGTGCGAAGAACGACATAGACTCGGCACGCTTCTGGAAGTACCAGCACGCGATGATGATGTCCTTTCCGAGTCCTTCCCACGCGCCCGCCAGGTCGCCGCGCACGAGGTAGTAGTTGTCGTGGGCGTTGTGGGCGGGGTCGAACATGTCGCTCCAGACATAGATGCGAGCGGCGGGGTTGATCTCGCGCAGTATCGCGGTGCAAGCATAAGCGCTTTGTGCGAGAATCTGACCGGGCGAGAGGTTCCGCTCGCGGCAGGACTGGTCGTGATTCAGGCAGCGGATCTCGTCGTGCGACATCCAGAAGGCGTTTGGATTCCAGAGCGCGTTGACGCGCACGGCCTGGTCACGGAGCAGATCGATCGTCTTGGGCTCGGACGGGCAGATCATGACCTGACCATCGTGGATCGTGATCGCATGGAAGTATGAGACGCGCAGGCGCGTGCCGTCGGGGAGCGGGCGGAGGAGTTCGATCGCGGGCGGCTGGTGATAGACCTCAAAGCCGCCGGGCCAGGGAACAACGCCCATCCGGGGATCGGCGATGGGCTTGAGATCCTCGCCCTCGCGAAGCGGCGCGCGAGTTGCGGGTGGAGCGGAGGAGGATCCGGTCGATGGAGCGCCGGCGGGCGCAGGCGGCTCGATCTCGATCGTGAGCGGCGCTCCCTTGCGACGCACGACATTGAGCAGGCCGATCTCCTCGATGCTCGCGTCGTCCCACGAGAGTTCGCCGGTCGAGCCGTCCCAGCAGCCGAAGTAGAGATTGACGCTGTCGAAGTCGAGCGAGTTGAAGACGACGTGGTGGGTGGTCCAATCCTGGGTCTGCTTGCAGCCAAGAGAGGAATACGACAGGCTCGCGGCCTCCTGGCCCTTGCCACGCTGCGCGAGTACCTTGATCTCGGGCGTGCCCTTGTATTCGCGCGTGCGTACTTTGGCCCGGACGTGGTACTGGCGGTGCGGCGCAACGGCGATGGGCTTGGTCGCGATACGGGAGTTTGAGCCGCGCGGATCGCGGGACGTGGCGACGCCGTTCTCAAAAGTGACGTTGTCATCGTGGAAGGCCCATGCCCCTGGATCGGACATATCGCCGGCGGGGATTGAGACGGCGGGCTCAGGCTGGAGTGTTGCGGCGTTGTTCTTCACGACAAAGACCGCGTCTCGCACCGGCATCGCCTCGGCGAGATTTGGATCGCGCGAGAGCAGATCATCGGAGTATCCGATCGGGAAGACGCAGGGCACGATCTCGATGTGCTTGGCCTCGGCCGCGGCGCGGATGCGGCGCGCGTGGGCGAAGTACGTGTCGGGCATGTCGGCGAGGCGGCAGAACTTGGAATCGGCCAGGACAACGCCCGTGTAGCCGGCCGCGGCGGCGCGGTCGATGAGCGATTCGACTCGACTCACCTCGGTGTCGACGAGCAGGTTGGCGCTGATATAGACGAATCGGTCGGACGGCGAGGAGGAGTGGTGAACGGCGGGCTCAGACTGCTCGGTGGCGTGTGCGGCCTGCATGAGCGTGATAGCGGTCAAGGTCGTCGCAAGGGGAAGAAACGATCTCATGGGCGCAGCGTACCACGGAACTAGGCAATCGCTTACGGCAGTTCTGCTCGCGAGCGACTCAAGAAGTCGGCGGAGTTCGCGTCCGGCGTGTGATTGCACGCGAGCCTGCCTCACGCACACTAGTTGTAGTGAAACTGCACGCTGACAATCCCGTCGGCCGAGGAGCGGGCCCGCACCCAGTGAGCGCTGAACCCGGGTGGAAACTCGTGATGCACGTAGTTGTTCTCGGCGTCGAGCGAGCACTCGAGATAGCGCAGCCACGTTCCATCACCGAGCGGATCCACTTCGATGGTGATGGTGAGTTCGTGTGCCGCGGAGTCGTGACGGATGAGGTGCAGGCTCTTGGCGTCGAATCCTGTCATCAGGAAGGGGTCGCTAACCTCGCCGGCCTTGACGGCGTCGTGCCGCCACGCCGCGCCCCAGCCCGTCGGCTTGCCGAAGGTCGACAACTCGTCGATGGATCCGAACCACAGGCCGCTCTGCGGCTGTCCCACGGCGTTGTCGGTCTGGTCTCCCGCCAGCACCATCGCGCCCGACCAATGCACGAAATCGGGGCAGATGCGAAGGTGGCTTGCGATCGGCTTGATGGCTTGGATGTTGCCGTCATAGACCAGCGCGGGGAGGTCGTAGAAGATCCCGAACGCGTCCATGAGGTAGCGCTCGGTCTGGGCCTCGCGGATGCGCATCCACTCGGTGTTCCAGGTGTGGCTCCAGGAATCAGAGCCGCGCGGCAGACGGTATCGGGTCCATACACCCTTGTGCAAGACGCGCAGAATGACCGACGCGTCGTCCCAGCCGAGCGCGTAGAGAGTGTTGCCGTAGTATGAGCCCGCGCCGGCGTTCTGCTTGCCGGAGACTTCGATGAACGGATTGCGTTCGAGGATGGTCCACGCGCCCTTGCCATCCCACTCCGCGAGGCGGCCGCCCGAGCGCGTGCCCATATGCTCGGGCTCCTCGTAGGTGTTATTGGCGACGACGAGGCGTCCCTGCGCGGTGTGGGCGGCCTTGAAGTGCTTGTACGCGCCCTCATCCCACTCAAGTTCCATGGTGAGGTCGGCGAGATGGCGAGATTCGAGCGTTCTTGCGTTCACCTCGAACAGCAGCCCTTCCATGGTGAGGAAGTAAACCATGTCGGGGTCGAAGAGGTGATTGGCGGTCGCGGCGAGGCGGTGCCCCTTGATGGCGTCGATGGTGCGGACGGTTCCCTTCTCGTCGATCGCGTACGGGCCGATGAAGGCCTGGTTCGTACGCCAGTGGATCAGGCGATTGGCGAATGTTCCCGTCACGCTGGCGGGGTGAAGCCGCCAAGACAGATCGGGCTTAATCTCGTACAGGCCGAGCCCTTGGCCCTGGATGTGGGCAACGTAGCCGACGGCCCAGAGTCGATCGGCCCACGGAATGAGAGCGCCGATGCCCGCCTCGCTGCGGCTTCCGGCGCCGGGCGCCATGACGGTCATCTGCGGATAGACGTGCCCGCCGGCCAGGGGTGGGCCATGGTCCTGCCACGCGTTCGGGTCCTGCGGTTGGGCGAGCGCGGCACAGGACGAGATACACACGAGGGCAAGAGCAGACGATCGATGAATGAAACAGTACATCGGCGTAGCGTACCACGGAATGAAGTGCTTCTCGGGGCTGGGCTTGCTGTGCGAAGAGGCGAGTCGCCATCACGGAGGCGCAGAAATCCAGAGTGAGCGCTCAGAGAGGACGAGGCGCGCCGCGTCAGAAACAGAATGACGATGCACCCGCGTTCGCTCAGCCCGGAATCTCCCAGGGCTTGCCCGGTGTGTAGTCGATCAGGTCGTAGAGTTCCTTGCGGGTCTGCATCGTGTCGATGAAGCCGCTTACCGAGCCGTCGCGGCGGAGCTGCGCGAGGGCCTTGCTCACCGCGCCCATCGCGACGCGCAGGAGCGAGACCGGGAAGATCACGCACGAGTAGCCCATCTCCGCGAAGCGCGAGACGGGGATGATCGGCGTCTTGCCAAACTCGGTCATGTTTGCCAGGAGGTACGGGCCGCGCTGCATGGTGGAGCGACGGACGTTGGCCATGGCCTTTGCAAAGCGGGCGAATTCATCCTCGCTGGTGAGCCCTTCGGGGAAGATCATGTCGGCGCCCGCGATGACATAGGCCGACGCGCGATCGACCGCGGCGTCGAAGCCGTCCACGCCGCGCGCGTCGGTGCGCGCGCAGATGATGAACCGCCCGCCGTCGGCGTCGGCCGCGGCCTTGGCGGCCCACTGCACCTTCTCGATCATGTGGTCGGTCGGGACGAGGTCCTTGCCGTCAAGATGCCCGCAGCGTTTGGGGAACTTCTGGTCCTCGAGGTGAAGTCCTGCGGCGCCGGCCCGCGCGTACTCGATCACGGTTCGCCGGACCATCTCGGCCTCGCCGAATCCCGTGTCGGCGTCGGCGATGAGCGGCAGGCCGCTGGAGTCGGCGATCTCGCGGATGACACGGCAGAAATGATCGAGCGTGAGCAGGCCGACGTCGGGCACGCCGGCGGAGACACTGGTGGCGGCGCCGGAGACATAGCAGCCCTCGAAGCCGGCGCGGGCGATCGCACGGCCGCAGAGTGCATTGAACGCCCCGGGGAGCGCGATGCACTCCCGATCCATCGCCCGCCGCAGCCGCTCGCCTGGGTTGGTGTGTGCCATGCGGAACGCTAGGGCCCGGCGGCGAGACGAGCCAGTGGACATGGCGGGAGCGATTGGACGTGTCGCGGCATGACGAGGGAGTCCCTAGACTGCGCGAGCGACAGTACTTCGAGCGAAAGGGAGACCATGCCCGCGATCTACCCGTTCCGTGCCGTGCAATATCAAAGTGGTCAGGGCGACGTGAGCAGGCACGTCGCGCCGCCGTACGACGTGCTCGACAAGGCTGCCAAGGACAGGCTGCTGGCGCACGACCAGCCGAACATCGTGGCGATCGACCTGCCGCACACGCCTGCGAAGGAACTGGGCCCGACCGAAACGTACGAGGCGGCGGGAGAGCGGTATCGCGCGTGGCTGTCGAACGGCACGCTGGCACGCCGTGCGGCGCCGGCGATCTTCGCGTATCGACAGACATTCGCGTTTGCGGGCACGACACATCAACGCTGCGGCATGGCGTGTACCGTCGATGCGGCGCCGTTCGGTCCGCGCGCCGGCGGCGGCATTCTGCCGCACGAGGAGACGTTCTCTGGCCCGAAAGAAGATCGCTTCGCGCTGATGAAGGCGACGCGGACGCAGCTCTCGCCGATCTTCGGCCTGCACGCCGACGAACAGGGCCGCGCGGTCGCGGTGATCCACGACATCATGAAAACCGGGCGTCCGTCGATGACGGCGCGGATGACCGATGACGTGCTCCACGAGGTGTGGACGATCGAGGAGCCGGCGCGCATGAAGTCGTACGCCGATGCGCTGACGGGTGAGGACATCTTCATCGCCGACGGGCACCACCGATACACGACGGGTCTGAACTACATCAAGCACCTGGAAGCGGCGGGGGCGCTGCCGCCGGATCATCCGGCGCGTCGTAGCATGATGGTGCTCGTGCCGATGAGCGACCCGGGCCTGGTGATCGGGCCGACGCACCGTGTACTGGGAGGGATGAAGGGGTACACGCTCGATGCGTTCAACGCCGCGGCAGGTGAGTACTTCACGTTCCGCGAGATCGCCGGTGATGCTTCCGCGCTGCACGCGGCACTGGTTTCAACGGCCCGGAACGAATGTCATCTGGCGTTCTACGACGTGGCGAGCAAGCGTGGTCTGATCGGCACGCCGAAGTCAAAGGACCCGCTGGCGTCGCGATTTGCGAGCAAGCCCCCCGCGTGGCGCACGCTCGATGTCGCGATTATCCAGTACCTTGTGGTCGAGACGATCTGCCAGCCGAAACTCAACGGCGGCCAGCCCGTGAAGTGGGCCTTCCCGCACGCTGTGGACGAGGTGCTGGAGATCGCACGCGGGCACGAGACGGGCGCGGGCGGCGGGGCGGGCTTCGCGCAGATTGCGGTGATGGTGAGGCCAACGCCGCTGGACGCGGTGCGTGATGTGAGTCGTGCGGGCGAACTGATGCCGCAAAAGTCGACGTTCTTCTATCCCAAATTGGCGACCGGGCTGTTCGTGAATCCGCTGGAGTAGCGAGAGAGCGATGCAGTCAAGAGAAAGCCGATTGTTCGACGGTCTCGCTACTGCTGAGCCAATGGAGTCCAAGGCCTGACCCACTCCATGAACTCCCCGGTGCTGGCGGCGCCTGTGAGGCGGGCGACTTCCTTGCCGTCTTTGAGCAGGATCGTCACGGGGATCGACGTGATGCCGAGTTGCTGAGCATCGACCTGCTGGCGATCGATGTTGATGTAGACGGGCTCGGCGTTGCGTCGGATCCAAGCGACGACGCCATCGTCGACAAGCGTTGTACGTTTGTAGGTCTGGCACGGGCCGCACCACGATGCCGAGCCGTACGCGATCACGAGATTTCCGGACTTCGAACTACGCTCAATGCCTTGTTGGAGTGTCAGGCCTTCATCGAAGACCGGCGGCATGGGAGCGAAACTCCCGCGCCACTGCATGTAAGCCAGCACGCAGAGCAACCCGAGCAAGAGAGCCCAGTTGGCCCAGTTTGGGCGAGACCTCCTGGGTGCTGCCGCATCGGAATCACCGGGGGAAGCCGGAGTAATGAGGTTGGAATTTGCTTCGGACATCAGGTGGTTTATCGTAGCGCCGCGCTCGGAGATTGCAGGCGATTCGCGCGAAAGTTGAGTTATCGAGCGGGAAGATCGAGCGGAGCAGGCATCGACCTCGCTCACCAATCAGGCAATTCCCCCGTCAGCGGCTCGACGAGATCCTTGGCCGTCACCAAGCCGACCGGACGCGCGTCGCGCTCGACGATTCCCAGCGGGGCATCGGCGGCACGGATCCGGCGCAACGCCTCGAGCACGCCCATCGACGGGCTGAGTATCGCGGGGCGACGGAGCAACGACTCGATCGGAGCATCTGGGAAGGTGTGAAGGTCGATCTGGCGCAGCACGCCGACCACGCGACCCTTCGAATCGACGACCGGCAGGCGTGAGCTTGCTTGTACGGCCGCGAAGCGAACCAACTTGCCGCGGTCCCAGTCGATCGAGAGCGTGCGGACCTGGGCCCAGGGGATCATCTCATCGGAGATGAGCGTGGAGCGGAAGGTGAGGGCGCGATCGATGAGCGAACTCTGAGACTCGGAGAGGACGCCCTCGGACCCTTCCTTGAGCAACGTGGCGATGCGCTGGCGGGCATCGGCGATGTGGGTGTTGTCGCTGGGGATGCGGAGCACGTACTCGATGACGCGGGCGGCGGTCATGAGCGCGGGCATGACGCCGGTGTAGGTGAGCACCACGCGCAGGGCCGAGAGCGGCCACGCAAATTTGTAGGTGAGGCGATCCGCCTCGTTTCGGAAGAGTTCCTTGGGCATCGCGTCGCCGAAGATGAACATCAGCGGCGCGACCACCAGCACGTTGAGCGCGAAGACCTCCCCCTCGCTCCGCTGGCCCAAGAGCGCGACCAGCGCCTGCGTCACCATCGCGCCGCCCAAGGTCTGGGCGATCATCAGGGTGGAGAGCAAGCGGTCGGGGCGTTCGAGTTCGGCACGGATGCGCCGGGCGGCATGGTCGGAAGGTGATTCCGCGCGAATCATGAGGCGAACGCGGTTGAGCGAATAGCAGCCCATCTCGATGCCGCTGGAGAGAGCCGAGGCCAACAAGCCCAGCCCGAGCAAGGCCCACCAGCCAATCTGCTCCCAGTCAAGAGAGATGACGCCAAGGTTGCCGAGGCTCATCGGTCGCCCTCCCGGTCTGGGTGTCCCGGCGGGGCCAAGAGGCTGACCAGCACGCGATCTATGACGCGTCCTTGCATGGACTCGACTTCGAGGCGGAGGTTGCCCAGTTCCACGGCATCGCCGGCGCGCGGGATGCGTCCGAGTTCCGCGAGAATCAGCCCGCCGACGGTCGCGACGCGTCGGGCACGCGTGCGTCTGCCGGATTTGCCGAAGAATTGCTCCCAGTCGCGGACGCCGAGTCGTCCGGGCACGAGCCAGCGTTCGGAATCGATCTTCTCCACCGCGAACATCGCCTCATCGGTGGATTCGGCGATGGGCGGCACGATCCGCTTCACGACGTCCTCGACCTCGATCAGCCCGGTGACCGAGCCGGTCTCGCTGACGCAGAGCGCCACGTGGATGCGTTCGGCGCGGAAGCGGTCGAGCAACTGATCGAGGCGGGCATTTTCTGGGACGTAGACGACGGGGGAGACTGACTCGGCGATCGACTTCGGCGGGCCGCCCGCGGCCTGTGACGCGAGATACCGCTTGCCGTTGAGGAGCCCGATGATCGAGCCGTCGAGCGTGCCCTTGCACACCGGGAACTTGGTATGCCCGGTCTTGCGGATCGACTCCACCAGGTCAGCGGTCGTCGACTTGTGGTCCAGCCAGGCGAGGTCGACGCGCGGCGTCATGACCTCGCGGACCCGGAGCGAGCCGAGCGTCAGCACCTCGCCCAGGATTTCCTGATCGTCCTCGTGGATCAGTCCCTGCGAGGCGCCGACATCGAGCAGCGAGGAAAGCTCGCCGACGGTGATGACGCGCTGGTCTCCCTCACCGCCGCGCCCGAAAAGGCGTACGAGCGGGCGAACGATCCCGGCGTCGAAGAACGTGCAGATCGGCCCGAGCACGCGCTGCGTCCAAAGCAACGGAGATGACAGCCAGCGAGCGAACCACACGCGATTGGTCGTCGCGACCGCCTTGGGAAGAATGTCGCCACACAGGATCAGCAGCAACGCGCCCGCGAGGCTGAAGATGACGCTCCCCAGGTCGCCCTGAGAATCCGGGGCCGCGATCGCGGAGAGCGCCAGAAATGCGATGTTGATCGTGTTGTTGAGAAAGAGCACGAGCACCAGCAACCGGCTCGGGCGCTCCAGCAGCGTCGACGCGGCGGCGGCGGCCGTGGGGCTGGCACGGCGCAGACGCACCTTGTCCGTCGGCGTCAGCGAGAACAACGCGGTCTCGATCGACGAGCAGCACGCCGAGGCGCCAAGCAGCGTCGGCGCGAGCATGAGGTTGGCGATGGTGGAGGCGTCTATCACGGCTGGCTTTCGGGATGCGGCATGCTAGCGGACATCCATCTGCTCGATCATGCGTTCGTAGGAACGCCACGCGTTGAGCTGCACGCGGATCTCGCGAAGCAATGCGGCGTCCGGAGATGAGCCGGCGGCCAGAGCACGCGCGAAAAGTTGACGACAACTTTTCACGATCCCCTCGCGGCCTTGAACCGCCCAGTCCTGCCAGCGTGCAAGTTCGGCAGAATCCCCCAACGTGCGGGCGGTGTCGACTCCCTCCCGGGCTTCCATTACTTCCATGAGGAGCGTGGGGGGGAGTGACTTGACTTTCTCCGCCGACGGCCCGCCGAACCGCGCAAGGAGCACGTTGGCGCGAGTTTCGGGATCGAGGAGCGCACGTTTGGCGTCGTTCAACCGAGCGGAAAGAGCCTCGGCCTCGGACTCGCCACCCGCCAGGTCGGGGTGCACCGAGACAGCCCGCGCGAGGAACGCCCGTTCGATAGCGGACCGGTCCAGATCGAACGCCGGAGGGAGTCCCAGGATGTCGAAAGCGTCCGTGCACATGTCGTTGGATCGTTGCAGGGTTGCACGCTTCGGGCCGCCGGTCTCTATTATGCGGCAGGAGCACACCCGTGAGCACAATCCCGACACCCACCAATGGGCCATCCAACGCGGCGAGTCAGCGGCACATCGGGGTCGCGGGGGTGAGCCCCGAAGGTGCCGCGGTCTTCTATACGCAGTTGTTCCACCACGCCTCGCGGAAACTGACTCCACACCAGCAGCCGCGGGTGACGGTGCACACCGAGCCGCTGGCGGGGTACCTTGACGCGATCCGGAAGAATGACTGGCACACGGTGGGGCGGCTGCTGCGTCGATCGGCTGACCTCCTGGCCCGGTGCGGTGCCGAATTCTGCGTCACGCCGGACAACATCGTTCAGCACGCATCTCACCTGGCCGAAGCGGGGTCGCCCCTGCCTTGGCTGTCGATGACGGATCTGGTGGCCAACGCCGTGGTCCGGGACGCGCGGAAGACGGTGGGGGTGATCGGCACCAAGATGGTGACGAGTTCTTCGATTTATCAGACCCCGCTTGGGATGCGTGGGGTGCATGTGCTCCCGCCGCATGATTCCGAGGCGGACCAGTTGGACCAGATCATTTTCGGGGAATTGCTGTACGGTCATATCCGTCCGGAGTCTCGCCAGGCGATTCTTCAGACGATTTCGAATCTTGCGTCCCGGGGGTGTGAGGCGGTGATTCTGGCCTGCAGCGAGGCTCCGCTGGTGGTGACGAGCGAGAATTCGCCGATTCCGGTGTATGACGCGACGGACCTGTTGGCGGAGGGAGCGATCCGCCGGGCCATGCCGTCCTGATGCCAGGCCGGGGATGCAGGCTCAGGTGCCGGGGTGAAATCCATGCGGCGAATGGAACCCGGACGAGAATGGGGCGTCGAAATGGTCGGGACGCGTCATTTTCGCCCTGCACGAAGGGGAACCTCGTGGTACACTGTGGCGAAGGGTGCGTAGCGGCAAGGGGTGCCCGTCGCGTGGTGTAGCCGCGCAACGGCTCGGGTGGAACTCGCGGTCATGGCCTGACCGGGAGTCGTCTGGGTTTCAGCGCCCGAGGCCGATTGGTCTCCCGGCCGCCTGTCCCCGATTCTCCTTTCCAGAGATTCACGGGAATTGGCGAGGCTGTACACTCGTCTCTCTGCGCCATGGTCACGACGACCTGTCGCGGGGGAGCGTGGTCGGGACTACGCACCTGTCTTTGGTGTCCTTGGGAGCCCTCGATGAGCCGCTGGGACCTGCGTTCTCTCTTCGGAACTCGTCCGAATTCCTCCTCCTTCCGTTCCGCGCGCACACCCGGGCGGCTGGCTCGCGTAGCCGGCTCTCGGGCGTCCTTGCGCCAGGGCGGGGTCGAGACTCTCGAACCTCGTCAATACCTGGGAGGGGACCATCCGAGTTTCGCCCAGTTCCCCAGCGCCGACACGATCGCGCTGGACGGGGCGGGCCAAGGATCGGTCTCGGGCGTGATCGGGTCGATCGGCGATGACGACTTGTTCAAGTTCGTCGCGCCGGCCAACGACTTTGTGTCCATCCTCGCCGACGCCACCAACGAGGCCAGCCAACTCAACACCCAACTCCGCCTCTACAACTCGTCGGGCGTTGAACTCAAGCGATCCAGCGGCAACGACGTGCTCACGGCGGGAACTCCCACCGATGCGTGGCTCGGTTTCATCGCCACCGCGGGGCAGACGTACTACGTCGGGGTGCGCTCCGATACCACCTCGGGCCCCACGGCCACGGGGAATTATCGCGTGCGTGTGGACGCCCAGAGCACAACGCTCGAAGTGAACACGGAAGACGACGGCAAGGGACTGCTCTTCCTCCCGCCGTGGGACCCGCTCGCGGGCCCGATTCGCGCGTTCTCAGACGCGCTCTCGCGGGTCGGAGAAGACATCGTCTACAAGTTCGTGATGCCGGCCGGCACCGAGTGGGACGGGCTGGCGACCTTTAACGCCCAACGCGACCCCGCCGACGCGACCCATCAACTCGACACCCGCCTGGACGTCTACGACGACGCCGGTACGCGCATTGCCTTTGACAGCCCGGCCGGTCGCGGCAACGACGCGTTTGTCGCGGCCCGTCTGTCGCCCGGGGAGACCTATTTCCTGCGCGCTCGATCGGACGAATTCCTCCTGACTCGCACCCAGTACGCCACCGGCGCCTTTGTCCTCACCGCCGACGTGCAGGCCAACGAGTTCGCCAACCCGATGGATCCGGTCACGCGGCGCGGCAGCGACACCGGCGCGTCCTTCTTCCAGTACCAGGACCCTGCCGATGCCGGCAAGGGTTTCCAGAACGCGGTGTATCAGTTCGTCGCGCAGGGCTCGGGCCTGGCGTTCATCACGGCGATCGGCTCGGGCCTCAATCCCGTGTCCGACGGAGCTCTCCGCATCTTCAACGAAGCGGGCGTGCAGATCGCCTACAACGACAACTTCGCCAGCGCCGATCCGCAGGTCGCCATCGTGCTCGAGGGCGGCAAGCGGTACTTCGCGGTCCTCGACGGTTTCAACATCGGCGGCACGGACTTCTCGATCTTCGTGGAGGCCAACCACACCTTCGACACGACCCAGCCGGTCGACGATCACGTCAACAGCAACGACGCGCGCCGAGGTCAACTCGCCACTCCTCTGGTCTGGGGTCAGCCGTTCGGCGTGACCGACGACGCGGGGAACGTGGTCGAGGATCGGAGCCTGCGCGTGCAGGCGTTCGGCACCGGGCGGCTGTGGAGCAGCGGGGACACTGACCTGTTCAAGTTCATCCCCCAGGTCGACATGCTCGGCTCCTACGAGGGCAAGAACGACGATGCCGGCACGGCGATCTATGCCGGCGGCAACTTCACCAACGCGGGCACGGTGAATACGGCGATCCCGACGCTGGCGTCGGGCGTGGGCGCCTGGGATGCCAACGACTGGTGGCCGGCGCTCGGCGGGCTCCTGGGACCCAACGTGGATGGGGACGGAAACCTGCTCCCCGGCACGACCTTCGCGCTGATCGAGTACGACCTCAACGGCGACGGGCGCACCGAGTTGATCGCCGGCGGCAGTTTCACGACGGTGCGGAACACCACCGATCCGGCCGACGACATCGTGGTCAACGGCCTGGCGATCTACACCTGGAATGCGCTGGCCGGTATCTACCAGTGGACCGGCCTTGGCATCGACGACCCAGACACAGCGGGCGTGACCAAGTCGCCGGGTGTCGCGGGAACGGTGTACGCCTTCGCGGTCTACGACGGCGACGCGCTCCCCGACGGAACGGATCCGCGCGCGGTTCTGATGATCGGCGGCGAATTCGCTTCGATCGCGGGCACCACGGCCAACCGTCTCGGGTACATCACGCAAGACATCACGATCAGCGACGAACCGGGCATCACCATGCCCAACCTGGCGGGCACCCAGCCCGTGCGCGTCATCACATCCGCCCTCGTGGACCGCGGGGATCCCGATGGCGACGGCGCCGCGGAGGATCCTGAGCCGTACACCGCGCTCATCGTGGGCGGAGACTTCCGCGCCGCGACTCAGACCGCGGGCACGCTCGACTACCTCGTCGTGATGCGCAATACCTACACGGGCTACGACGACTACCGCAACCTCACCGGCACGGAACTCAATAACTCCGTCAACACCATCACGCCCTTTGCGTTCACCGACGCGGACGCCGTTGCGCACAACGGCTTCATCTTCGGCGGCGCGTTCACCGTCGCGGGCGCCACTCGCGCCGCGTACGTCGATTTCTCCGGCGCCGACGAGGTCATCACCAATCTCACCGCCTCCGGTATCGTCTACGCCTCCGCGTATTACGACGCGCCCGATCCCGACGACTCGGGTCCATTCCCCGACCCGGCGCCGGCGGTCGCCATCGGCGGAGCGTTCGCCACACTGAATGGCATCATGGGCACCTCGCGCATCGCGACATGGGACGGCGCGACGGTCGCCCCGATCGGCGGCGGTGTCTCCGGCGGCACCGTCCGTGCCATCACGGTCGTCGACGATACCGACACCGGCGTTCCCACCGGCAACGTGCTCTACATCGGCGGGTCCTTCACGGCCGCGACCTGGGGTCCGAACACGATCGACACCAACTCGATCACCAAGTGGCAGTACAACGCCCAGATGCAGGAATACGAGTGGTATGCCATGGGCGACGGCGTCGCCGCCGCCAATGTTGTGCCCAACACCACCAACGACTGGCCGACCGAGAACGGCGTGAACGGGACGATCTTCGCCCTGGCCGCGTTCGATGACGGGAACGAGAACCAGTGGGACCGCCACAGCCGGCGCTCCAGCCGCCTTGGCATCGTCCTCTCGGGCGACGCGGACGCGTTCGCCAATATGTACCTGCGCGTGTATGACTCCAACTTCGATCTGATCTACGAGAACGAGACGATCTCCCCGCCGTTCCCCGATCCCGCCGGTGCGATCGACTGGTCGCTCCAGCCGGGAAGTTTCCAGTTCGAGGGCCCGACGGTGTGGGGCGGCGAGACGTATTACATCGAAGTCTCGGGCCAGGGCACGGGGCGGTACACGCTCTCGCTCGTCGCCGACGCCTTCGTGCAGGACGACACCAACTCGCAGATCTTCGACCCCGTCGACCGCGACGACTTCACCGATCTGCAGGCCTACTTCGGGAACGCTCAGCAGTTGTCCCAGCCTTCGGGCACGGGCGATTCGCGCAACAAGTACGACCCGCTCCCGAACTCGGCCCCCAGCGCCCGCCAGTTCCAGACGACGCAGGACGGGATCACGCAGGTTCACTTCTCCGAATTGGGCAACATCCCGACCATCGACAACGATGACCTGTACTCATTCCGCGCCCAGGCCTCCGGTTACGCCGAGATCAGGCTGAACACCACCAGCCTCGACGACCTCTTCGACGAGTACCTCGCGGACGGCCCGATCGAGTCCTCGAAGGTCTACAGCAGCAATTTCGACGGCGCTCTCCGCATCTACGACGCCGACTTCACCCAGATCGCGTACGTCAACGACGTCGCCACCATTACCGGCGATCCGTCCGCGGCCGACCCAGTCGGGACCATCGGCACCCGGATCCTCCACAAGCGCGATCCGCGCGTGGTTATCCCGGTCGTCGAGGGTGAGTTCTATTTCATCGTCGTTGAGAGCGGTCAGCGATGGATCGACGGCTCGCCCGCCGATCAGGCAGACCGCACCGCCCGCGACGTCCACCAGATCGACTGGGGTTCCGTCAACGGTTCCTACGAGTTGCTCATCAACGGCATGGCCGACCTTGACCCCGGCACCGATGACCACAGCGCCGGCGTCGGCACCGATGGATCCAATCTCGCAACCCCCATCATGCTCGGCGAGAATCCCCAGGATTCCGCGGGCAACGGCAAGGGTTCCGTCACCGGCACCATCAACAGCGGCACGGATGTCGACGACTTCACCTTCGTCTCCATCTCGCGCGGCACCGCCACCCTCAATCTCAGCCGTCTCAACGCCTCGACCGTCACCGGTGTTGTCAGCGTCTTTACCATCCGCAACGGGCAAACGACCGTGGTCGCCAGCGGCACGGCGGGCTCCGCGGGCACGCTTGCGCTCACGTTCCCCGTCACCCCGGGCGAACGCTTCTACATCCGCGTCAGTTCCAGCGCCAACTCAAAGGGCGATTACCAGATCGCACTCTCGACCCCGGCGTTCGCCGACGATCACGCCGATCGCAAGGACTTCGCCCTCTCGACCGATCTGCCCCAGTTCGATTTCCTGGGCACCGGGCAGGCGGACGGCAAGATCGAACAGCCCGGCGACACCGATGTCATCCGCTTCACGTCGTACGACTACCAGGTCATGACCGTGAACGTGCACAGCAAGAGCAGCAGCACGCTCACGCCCTACGTGACCATCTACGAGGCGACCGAGGACCTCGCGGGCAACCCGATCCTCCTGCGGATCGCATTCGCCGACGGAACCTCCACGACCAACCACGATGCGCAGGTCTCATTCCCCGTCACGCCTGACCGCACTTCCACGCTCACCGATCGCACCTACTCGTACTACTACATCGTGATCCAGGGCGTCGATCTCTCCGATGAGTACGGTGACTACACCGTCACGCTCACGTTCCCGCCGACCGACGATCACCCCGACGCGGGCGAGTACACGTACGCGTCCGGCATCACCATCGACCCGGGCACAGGGTCCGGCGTGTCGACCGGCGAGACCGAGAAACTCTCCGACACCGACCTCTTCACCTTCACCGCGGCTGCGGGCGGCGAGGCTGGCGTCATCGTTTCGCGTCCCAGCGGAAGCACCATCGTTCCAACCGTCAGCATCATCGAACTCGTCGACGGCGTGCCGGTCACCATCGCGACCGGAACCGCATTCGACGACGGGTTCACCTTCGACCCCGCCGACACGGGCATCTTCAATGTCGTCCGCGGGCACTCCTACTTCGTGCTTATCTCCAACTCCACCACGACCTTCGGGGCGTACACCATTTCGGTGAACAGCCCCGTCGTCGACGACTACCCCAACATCACCGAATTCGATATCGCCTTCAACATCCCGATGAGCGGGCTTACGGGCAACGGCGTGATCGGCAACGGCATCCCCGGCGACCTGGGCAATCCCAAGTTGCTCCCCAACGACGACACCGATCTCTTCAAGTTCTCGCCCATCAAGACCGGGCCGGTCGTGATCACGCTCACGTCGTATTACACCACCTCCGGGCGGTTCGCTCCACGGGTACGGATCTTCGACAACACGCAGACCCTGATCGGTGAGGCCACCACCAACGACATCCCCAACGCCTCGACGCCGGTCGCGGTCACCTACACCTTCCCGTCCCTGAGCAGCAGCATCACGTACTACGTGCTGATCTCCGCGGTCGAGAACCTCGACCCACCCGCGACGCTCACGGGCGAATACCAACTCATCGTCGACGGCGATTCTCCGCCCAACGGCGACGGCGATGATCCTGGCCAGATCGACTTCAATACCCCAACCTCGATCGTCATCAACCCGCGCAACGGCGACGGGCATGTCAGCGACACCATCAATGTCGCCGGCGACCGCGATCTCTTCCGCTTCCGTACATCCACGCTCATGGGCGGGCGCACCAGCGGGCGCGCCTTCGTGCAGGTACGGACACCAACCGGGTCGGTCCTCGACGCGGCGGTCACGATCCTCAACGCCGCGACCGAGGAAGCGGTGGTGGTCTACGACGCCGCGGGCATCCCCGGCGCCAACGCCAACGTCTCCTTCACCGCGAATTCCAACGCCGATTACTGGATCATCGTTTCGGGCATCGGGAGCGGCGTGGGTGCCTATGAGGTCCTCGTCGACACCGAGCCGGGCACCAGTTACCTCTACTTCCCCGAGGGCTACTCCAGCCCGAGCATCCGAGAGTTCGTCTCGCTGGCCAATACGAACGACTTCGCCGTTCAGTACACCATCCGCCTCCGCTACGAGGACGGCAGCCCCGAGTCGGTCGTCGCAAACAACCTCACGATCGCCGCGGGCGCACGCGACGGCGTGACGATCAGCAACGCCGCCAACGGCTACGCCACCGGCGTCCTCCCCAACAAGCCCTACGCGATCGTGGTCGAGTCGACCGGCCTTCTCGGTGCGACGCTCGCCCACTACGACTTCGGTTCGGCGATCGGCGACAGTTTCACCCCGTCGCTCAGCAGCGAATGGACCTTCGCCCGCGTCGAGCGCGTTCCCGGCGCCGTCGTCGACATTATCCCGTATTACAACCCCAACCCCTTCAGTGTCACCGTCACCCTCAGGGCGTTCGGGCCCAACGGCGAATCGCTTACCTATAACCAGACCGTCGACGCCGGCAAGCGATTCGGGTTCAATATCCACGATATCGCGACATGGCCCATCGGCGTCTCTGGCGCCACGCTCTCCGCCGCCGCCACCAACTCACAGGACCAGATCGACTTCATCGGCATCGCGGCATCGCTCTCCCATTACGACGCGGTCAACGGCGAGGGCTTCGCGCTCGTCGGAGACTCCATCGGCGGGAGCACAACCGGCACCGTTCCGCAACTCACCAACGGCGACACCTCCACAGCCGAATTGGTCATCTTCAATCCGACCGGGAGCGTGGCGGCCGTCCAGATCCGCGGCAAGTACATCGTCGCCGATCTGCCAGACCTCATCCGCGTCATCAATGTCCCGGCCGGACGCACCGTCGTCCTCAAGGGCGCCGCCCTTCAGTTCGTTGCCAATCAGCCGGTCGGCATCGCCTATTCCTCCAACGTCCCCGTTGTCGTGACCGGCAGCCAGCGCAGTTTCGGCGACGCCGATGCAACCGGAACCACCAGCGTTGCCTCCAACACACTCTACTTCGGCGATGCCTTCATCAACACCGCTCTTGCCGGCTCGCTCTACTTCGAGACCCTCGCCTTCTCCAACCCCACCAACATCGATGTCACCGTCAAGGTCACGCTGCAGTTCACAGGCGTCAACGACACGCTGACTGTCAACGTACCCGTCGTGGCCGGCGACTTCGCGCAGGTCAAACTCCACGAACTCTCGCAACTCATCATCGATCGCCCCGGCCTCAATTACTTCAGCGTCCTGATCGAATCGGTGGTGCCCATCACCGCGACCATGACGCACTATGACCTTTACCTCGGCGGCGGTTGGACGACATCGGGCGTGCCGCTGGGCATCACTGTCCCGTACAGCCAGTTCGCGTAAGCGATCGGGCCGCGAACAGGAATCAAGAGTTCACCCCGCGGGGCGCGTCATAGCGCCCCGCTTTCTTTCTTGCGCGTCGGGGTCGATGCATCAGCGCCGGAGGAAACTCATGTCGTCGAGTTCCCGCCAGCGTGCCGCGGCCTCGAGGAACACAAGGTCGTCACTGCTCGCGACCGCGTCGCCGTTGAGATCGATCGGATGGTCGCGCCAGAAGTACAGGTCCTCGATATCAACGACGCCGTCGAGATTGAGATCGAACGTGGCCCATGGTGTTGGCGTGTCGTCGAGCGCGTCGAGTTCGAGGCAGGTCGCATAGCCCCACGAGCCGCCGACCGGCCCGCGGATTCGCACCCCGGTCACCCCGGCGACGGTCAACGGGAGCCGCCACTCGATGGTCTGGAACGGGCGTGCCGGATCGAGCGATTCGCTCTGCGTCGTCTGAGCCGGGAGCGAACTCCAGACTCCGGCGACGCGGATCTCAACGCTCAGCGTATCGAACCAGCCACCCTCGTCGGCGTCGGCCCACTGGTCTCCCTCGATGAAGCGGATGGTTCGTGCGTTGACGGGCAGGCTGTATTCAACCGTGAGTTGCAGCACCGCCCCGGGGGTTGGGGTCGTGATGCGTGAGGAGAACTGAACGCGCCCGCTCTCGCCGGGCTCCAGACCCGACCAGTCGAGTTCGTAGCCGTTGGCGATGCACGCCGGCACGCCGCTGCATTGGCAGCCCCACGGCGCACCGACGATGTTCGTCGTTGCGGTGACGACGCCGCCGCCGGCGCGGACCGACCGATTCGCGCTGGCGAGCCATTCTCTCCAGTTGGGGTCGAGCGAGTTGACCGGGACCGCCGGCACCGGTGCGAGCAGCCACTGGCCGCGCGAATCGTCAACGAGCCCGCCCGCGTCGAGGATGGTCCTCTCCACCATCGGGATCATGCGGGCGGCGAGGAGATCGAACCGGTCCTCTCCCGCCTCGGTGGGCGTCCAATCGGGCAGATTGTCGCGGGTGGCGGTCGCCCAGTAGAGCGACGAGATGGTCTTGTCGGGAAAGGCGTCGCGCACCCACTGCTCGCCGTTGAGCAGGCCGAGCAGCCCGCCGAGCGTGGCTGTTGGATTGTCGGAGTCCCAGCCCGAGAGCGTGCCGATCTGGATGGTGCGTTTGTAATCGCCTTGCCCGTAGATGAGAGCCATGATCGCGGTGGCGAAGTTGATGCTCGATTCGTACCAGCCGCGATAGCGGAAGCCGTTGATGGTCGCGTCGCGCTGATAGCGGGCGTAGATCTTGTCGCGTGTGCTCTCCCAATCGTCCTGATCCGGGTTGGCCAGGGCGTCGGCACGCACAAAGTCAACGATGCCCGCGGCCTTGGAGCCCTCGGGCATGAAGGCCCGGGCTCGCTCGATCAGCCAGAGGTTCTTCTCGTGCGGCGAGAGCGATCTCGGCGCCACAGGCGCAGAGGAGTACAGCAGCGCAAAGAAGCGTGACGCCATCGCGGCGTGGCTCCCCGCGGTGGTGGCGATCGGCCGCGCGGCGAAGCGCAACGCCTCGTGCGGCATGCCCGGCGCCAGCGCACCGAATATCTCGGTGGTCAGTTGCGCGTCGATCATGAGCCAGTTGGGATTCGCCACGCCGTAGGCCGTACCGGGCGGCGTGACTCCACGATCCATGAGCGTGCGAGCCGATTTATTGCTGACCCAGATGGAGCGGTTGATGTGCTCGATCCAGCCGTCGCGGATCTGCGCGGGCGAGAGTTCGTTGGTGGCGTCGACACGGACCAGGTGCGTGTAGACATACTCGATGTCCGTGTCGTCGTCGGCACGCCAAGGGTTCTGCTCGGTGACGAAGACGATCGGGCCGTGCGCTCCGGTCGGCTGGGTTCCCCAGTCGGCGTCGGTGAAGAAGGGAGGCGAGGTGCGCGAGGCTTCCGTTCGCAGTCCGGTCCAGTTGGCGATGCACTCGCCCAGCCACAGGCCGCGGAGTCGGCTTTCGTAATCGGATTGCTTGATCAGGCGTGTGCTCTGGGCGGTTGTGGTCCCGGCGGTCAAGAACAGAACCAATCCAGCGACGATGCCTCGTTCGAGTCGCACGGTCATCCTCCTTCGCGATTGCGCGGGTTCAAGCCGTGGCGTGCAAATTCATGTCGCAGGATTGTGGCGGATCAAGCCCGGCTGGTCAATGAAAATCCCGGAGCGAGGCCCGTGCCCGCTCGATCGCCTCGGCGACGGCCTTGGGCCCCGTGCCGCCGAGGACTTCGCGCCTCGCGAGTCCTGTATCGAGCTTGAGCGCCTCGTAGACGTCCGGGCCGATCGTCTTGCACTGCTCGGTGAAATCGACGAGCGCAAGTTCTTCGAGTTTCACGTATTTCGAGATGGCGTGGCGCACCAGGCGACCCACGATGTCGTGGGCCTCTCGGAAGGGAACTCCCTTTCCGACCAGGTAATCGGCGAGTTCCGTCGCGTTGGCATAGCCGCCCATGGCCGCGTCGCGGCAGGCGTCGCGCCGGACCTTCAGACCGTCGAGCACACGCGGCACGACGCGCAGGCACATCGAGATCTGCTCCATCGCATCAAAGAGCGGCTCCTTGTCTTCCTGCAGGTCCTTGTTGTACGCCAACGGCAGGCCCTTCATGGTCGTGAGGATCGAGACCAGCGAGCCGATCATGCGTCCCGATTTGCCGCGGAGCAGCTCGCACGCGTCGGGGTTCTTCTTCTGCGGCATAAGACTGCTGCCGCTTGTCACACTGTCGCCCATCTCGACAAACCCGTATTCCTGCGTCATGAAGAGGATGAGGTCCTCGGCCATGCGCGAGAGATGCACGGAGGCCTGCGCGATGCAGAAGAGCGTCTCGGCGATGAAATCGCGGTCGGCGGTGGCGTCGAGGCTGTTGGCGCTGGGCGAGGTAAAGCCAAGATCACGCGCGAGCTTCACGCGATCGATCGGATACGTCGTGCCGGCGAGTGCAGCGGAGCCGAGCGGGCAGATGTTGACGCGCGCGCGGCAGTCGGAGAGGCGTGCCACGTCCCGTGCGAGCATGGACTCATATGCCAAGGCCCAGTGGGCAAACAGAATCGGCTGGGCTCTTTGCAGGTGCGTGTAGCCCGGCAGGATCGTTGCTCGCTCTCGATCGGCGAGGTTGACGAGCGAGATTCGCGCCTCGCGCAGTTCGCCGAGGCGGGCGTCGATCGCGCCTCGCGTCCAGAGTCGAAGGTCGGTTGCGACCTGATCGTTGCGGCTGCGCCCGGTGTGGAGTTTCTTGCCCAGCGCACCCACGCTCTCGATCAGGCGGCGCTCGACGTAGGAGTGAACGTCCTCGTCGCGCCCAAGGGATTGCAGGATGAGATCGGGGCTGGCCTTGGCCTCGGCGAGGAGCGAGTTCAGGGCCGTCGTGAGCTGGGCAAGTTCGTCGGCGCTGAGCACGCCCGCGCCGGCGATGGCCGCGGCCCAGGCGATCGAGCCCTCGATGTCCTGCACGAGCAGGCGATGATCGAAGGGGAGCGAGTCGTTGAGCTGGCGGAAGAGCGGGTCGGCTTCGGCGTCGAAACGCCCCTGGGCAAGTCCTCTTGACATGGCCAGATCATTGCAGGCTTCGGGGCAGCGAGCGAGGAGAGCGTGCGAACGGCGAGCCGAGCGAGATGAGCTTCGATTTCTCAGCGCGAGCTATGCCTTTGAGTGCCGTTAGGATTCGTGAGGCGTTCAGGCCGTTCATGCTTGGAGCATCGCCGAACTCATCGCGAACCAAGGCTAGCGCTACTTGGATGTCGAGCAGACGTCCGATCTGATCGACCAGGGCCGCGAGGGGGTTGGACTCTCTCGGCATGGGTCGGAGGATCTCGCCGGCGAGCACGGCCCTCTTTCCAGCAATCCGCAGCGTGTGGAGTGCCTCGATCGATCGTGGCCGTGCAGCGGCCAATCGACGCACCCGCGATTCGAGCGACCGCAGCGAGACCAGCACCTCACGGTCGGCTAGGCCTTTGCATGCGGCCAGGAGTTCGGCGGCGGGGCGATCAATGCCGCCGCGGGAATGTTCGTCGAGGAACCGGAGGAGGCGGTCGGAGCGGCGCCTACGGACTTTCTTGAGCGAGTTTCGCACGCGGGCCGCGGTCGCGCTCGTGGCACTGGTCCTCTCAAGCGGCCGAAGAACCAGGCGGGCGACATCCACGTCTCGCACCTCGCCGGCCCGGCGGCGGAGTCGTTTCAGGCAGGCGCGGAACTGCTCGAAGGTGGCGTTGCTTGCCGGGGAGAGCAGCCACGCCGCGGCCTCGGCGGCACGGCACGCGCGGCGCAGATCGTGAACATCCGCCCGCGAGCATCGCCCGGAATTCTCCATGTGGTGACAGATCTTCGCGATCATTCGCACGCGATCGGCCAGATGTTCGCGGGCCGCGGAGGCGAGATCAGGCGAAGTTGGCGAGGCCGCTGGCACCCACGATGGTAGATGTCCATCAACTCTTGGCGGCGGCTTGGACGACTTTGGCTGGCGTGCCAATCCAGTGCGAATCCCAGACGTTGGAGGCTACTTCCCCTTCTTCTTCGCCTTCTTCCTCGCGCCGCCCTTTGGGGTCGACGCCTTCTTGGCCCGCGTGCTCTTCTTCACCGCGGCCTTCTTTTCACGAGCTTGCTGCGCCTGGGGCTTGCGGTTCCGCCCGCGTCCCATCGATTCGAGCACCGACTCGTAGCGTTCGATGTAGGTCTTGGCGGGCACGCGATTCACGGCCGCCCCTATCACGTCGAGCGGCAGGTCCTCCAGCTTCTTGAATCGCACGCAGCACGCGCCCATGTCGAGTTTCTTGCCGGCCTTCTTGAATCCCTCGACGAGTTTGGCGTACTCGCCCTTGTCGCCGTACGCGGACATGAGGTACACCGACATGTGCTGCTTCTGCGACGCGAGCCCCGCGAACGGGAGCGGCTTTGATGGATCGCAGTGATAGCCCGCGGGGTACACGCTGTGCGGCACGTAGTAGCCGATCATGCCGTAGTTCATTCCCTCTTCGAATATCGGATCGAGGTTCTTCAGGATCACGTCGCGCACCGCAGAGATCGCCGCACGCCGATCCTCGGGGAGTTCCTTCAGGTACGCCTGAACAGTCTTGGCTTTGCTCTGCATGTGCTTCTCGCTGGTGTCATTCGTGGTGCATGTCGTACTGAAGCCAATGCCTATGCGATCGAATCAACGTATTCCTTGGCCTCCGCCAGGCCCGCGCCCGTCTTGTCGCGGTATCGCTTGATCGCCTCGATCTTCTGGCCCGACACTGCTAATGCCCGGACATCCTCATGCTCGTCGGGCGGGAGTTCGATGCCGAGATGTGCCATGATGAGGTCGAGTTTTCGCTCGATTTCGGCCAAACGCCGTGCGGCGACGGTGGGGGATTGCGAAAAGAGGCCCATGCGCGGAGCATACCACGCCACTGGCGGGCGATCAGGTGCCGAATCTCGCCCGCGGCATCAAAATCTGGATTGATGCCTCTCCATTGCGGGCGGGCCGAATAGCCGCGGACACGGCTTTCGTCGCACTGTGAATGACGCGGCCTTCCGCCGGCCGCCTTGAGGAGAAGAGACGATGA
Source organism: Phycisphaerales bacterium (assembly GCA_020845755.1). Lineage (GTDB taxonomy): Bacteria > Planctomycetota > Phycisphaerae > Phycisphaerales > UBA1924 > JABWBC01. The sequence goes on along the minus strand of JADLFE010000030.1, from coordinate 113,752 downwards.
AGACCACGCACCTGAGCGCCGCGCTGGCGCTCGCCTTGGCCGGTTCGGCACTGGCTGACAACCCGCTCTCGATCGACGGCGTGCTGACCACCAGCGACTCGATCGCGATCGGATACAACGGCCCTGACGCGCCCAACCAGAACACGTTCTACTACGACGCCTTCACGTTCACGATCAACATGGACGGCGTGTACACCATCTCGATGGACGCGATCGACACGACGCTCGCGCCGTGGATCGGCGTCTATGCCAATGACTACAACCCGCTGGACTACTTCTCGCCGGCGCCGTTTGCCCTGTGGGGAAGTGATCTGGGCGGCGACCTGATCGGCGGAACCACACCGCTGTCTTTGTCGCAGGGGACCTATCAGGTTGTGGCGGCGTCGTACTACTGGATCGAAGAGCCGTGGGCGCTCGACGAGGGCGCGTACAAGATCACGATCGCCGGGCCGCTCGGCGCCGACATCAATCTCGTGCCCGCGCCGGGCGCGGCGATGCTCGCGATCATCGGCGGCGTGATCGCGGCGAAAAGGAAGCGGTAAGAGCCCGCACGCCGTGGCCACTATTCAACGAAAACGACAGGCGCTCGTCGCGCCGGTCGTGTCATGGATGGCAATGTGCCGCGGTGCTCAAACCGACCCGGACGGTGACTACTTCGCTCCGCCGTGGGCCTTGATCGCGCGGATGCGCTCCGGGAGCGACAGCAGCTTGATGAAGCCGCCGGCGTCCTTGTGGCTGTAGATCTCCTCGCCCTCGAAGCTGACCATCTTCTCGGCGTAGAGCGAGTTGGGGCTCTTGCGCTTCACCGCGGTCGCGGTGCCCTTGAAGAGACGCACCACGATCTCGCCGTCGAGACGCTCGGCGATCTTCTCGCCGCAGGCCCACAGCGCCTCGCGCAGCGGCGTGAACCAGCGTCCGTCGTAGACAAGTTCGGCGAAGGTGAGCCCGAGGTGCTCGCGGTAGTGGCGTGTCTCGCGGTCGAGCACCAGTTCTTCGATCGCGCGGAGCGCCTCGACGACGACGGTGCCACCCGGCGTTTCGTACAGCCCGCGTGACTTCATGCCGACGCGCCGGTTCTCGACCAGGTCCACGCGCCCAACGCCATGCGCTCCGGCGATGGAATTGAGCTTCTCGATAATCTGCCATGCCTCCATCTTCGCGCCGTTGAGCGCGAACGGACGCCCCTTGGCGAATGTCAGCGTCACGTCCTCGGCCTTGTCCGGCGCCTTGGATGGCTCGGCGGTCAGCATCCACGCGTCCTCGGGCGGCGCGTTCCACGGGTCCTCGATCGCGCCGCCCTCGTGGCTGATGTGCCAGAGGTTGCGGTCGCGCGAGTAGATCTTGGTCGCGCTGGCGGTGGTGGGGACGTTGCGCTGCTTCAGGTAATCGAGCATCGCCAGACGCCCGGAGAGATTCCAGCGAGAATCACGCCACGGGATGATGAGTTCCATCTCCGGGGCGAGTGCGGCGTAGGCCGACTCGAAGCGGACCTGGTCGTTGCCCTTGCCCGTGCAGCCGTGCGAGAGTGCCGAACAGCCAGTCTTCTTGGCGACGATGACTTGGGCCCGAGCGAGCACCGGACGCGCCATCGCGGTGCCGAGCAGGTAGCGGCCCTCGTATACGCCTCCGGTGATGACCGTCGGCATGACGAACTCGTCGACAAACTCCTTGCGGAGATCGACGACATGGCACTCGGCCGCTCCCGAGTCCTTGGCCTTCTTCTCCACACCCGTCAATTCGTCGGCGCCCTGGCCCACGTCGCCGACGACGCAGATGACCTCGGCGTTCTCGACATTCTCACGCAGCCACGGCACGATGCACGAAGTGTCAAGACCTCCCGAATACGCGAGCGCAATCCGCTTCTTCGCCATGTCGATTCTCTCTTTCTGTCAGGCACCCTTGCGGGTGTGGGTGGTTCTTTGTGAGGTCGCGCTCGCACGCTGCGGGCGGCACGAGGTCGATCGGTCAAGCCGGCTTTCGGCCGGCTCGTGAATTGGATGACTACTGATTCCCTAGGAGTTTCACGAGCAGCGCGTTCTGGGCGTGCATCCGGTTCTCGGCCTGGTCATAGACAATCGATACACGCGAGTCGATCACCTCGTCGACGACTTCCTCGCCGCGGTGCGCCGGGAGGCAGTGCATGAACCGGGCATTCTTCCGCGCCAGCGACATCAACTCCGGCGTCACGCGATAGGGCTCGAACTTCGCCCGGCGCTTGGCGGCCTCGTCCGCGGCGCCAGCGCCCTGCCCCATCGACAGCCACACGTCGGTGTACACCGCGTCGCAGCCGTGCAGCTTCTCGCGGTCGCTGCTGATTACCAGTTCAGAGCCCGATACCGCGGCCAATCGCTCGCAGTCGTCGATCACGCTCGCGGGAGGCTCGAATCCCTCGGGAGTCACGACGACCATCCCGACGCCCAGGATCGTCGCGGCGTGCATGAGCGAATTGCACACGTTGTTGCCGTCGCCGATATACGCGATGCGTCGATCACGCATCGTGCCGAACTGTTCCAGCAGCGTGAACATGTCCGCCAGCGCCTGGCACGGGTGGAATCGATCCGAGAGCGCGTTGATCACCGGCACGCGCGACGCGTCGGCCATTTCTTCAAGCACCGTCTGCAGGTAGACGCGGGCCACGATGCACTCCACCCAGCGCTCGAGGTTGAGGGCATAGTCCTTCACGCTCTCTCGCTCGCCGAGACGTTGCTTCCCGTGGTCCATGTAGATCGCGGTGCCGCCGAGTTTGTTGATGCCGACCTCGAACGACACCCGCGTGCGTAGCGACGGCTTCTCGAACAGCATGACGACCGCCTTGCCGTCGAGCGCGTGGCGGAACGGGCGGATATCGCGCTTGATCTCGCGGGTGAGCAAGAAGAGGTCCTCGATCGTTCCCCGAGAAAGGTGCGAGAGCGTGAGCAGATCGCTCCCGGGCGCGAGCGAGGACGAGTGAGAACTCGAATGTGCGGTCTCGCGCGATCGCGGCGCCTTGCTCTTCTCGCCCGATTTGCCGGGCTTGGCGTTTGACTTGCTCGATTGTGAAGCCGACTTTGGCATACTCAGATGCTCCGAAGGGCGTTACGCCCCGCCAACGATACGGGTCCCGCCGCTCTGGCCGCGGGCTATACGGACGATGGCCGCCGGCTCGGCCCACGAGGCGATGACGACCGGGCAGCCCGCAAGCACAGCGGTCGAGAGCGCGGCCCTGACCTTGGGCACCATCCCACCGTGGATGATCCCGCGTGCGATCATTGATTCGATACCCGTGCCGTCGAGTTTCTCAACCAACGACTTGCCCTCGTCCAGCACGCCCGGCACGTCTGTGAGCAGCACCAGGGCGCGGGCCTTGTAGCGTTGCGCGATACCCGCCGCCGCGTCGTCGGCGTTGACATTGAGCAGCCCGCCGTCGAACCCGATTCCGATCGACGAAACGACCGCGAGCACGTTGTTGCGCATGAGAATCGAGAGCAGGCCGTTGGTTGGCCCGCTTGCGACTGGCGTGCCGACGCGCCCAAGGTCACAGCCGCCGGCCAGCGTCTTCTTTTCGGTGCGCAACAAGTCGCCGTCGCCGAGGCACAGGCCGACCGCCAGCCCGGCGCTCATCGCGTTGATCGCTCCCACCACGCCCTTGTTCACGCGCCCCGCGAGCACGCCGGCGATCTCGCCCATCTGCTCCGGCGGCGTGACGCGCAGGCCGTCGACTCGCTCCGACTTCATGCCAAGCCGCGTCAGGTGCTGATCAACAGCGCGCCCGCCGCCGTGGACGAGCACGAGTTTCCCCTCCAGCACTTCGTGCGCGTCGATGATGGCGCGCCACAACGCCGACCCCGACGCTGGATCATCCACGCCCGTGCCGCCGACCTTCACAACCAGAGGGCCGTCGTTCACGTTGTCCCTCCGTGCGCATCGCCAAGGCCCGCATTCTCCGCGAATCCGAGGCGGATATTCATGCACTGCACCGCCTGGCCAGCGGCGCCCTTGGTCAGGTTGTCGATCGCCGATCCAAGAATGAGGTGCGATTTCGTTTCGTCGACCGCCCAGCCGATGTCGCAGAAGTTGGTCCGTCGTACGTCCGCGACCGACGGCCAGACACCCGCCCCGCACAAGCGAACGAAGCGTTCGTTCCCATACGCCGCGCGGAGCGTCCGCTCGACATGCTCGGCGTTCCAACCCGGCGCGATCTCGACGTGGATGGTCGAGAGAATCCCGCGATCGAACGCGCCCAGGTGCGGCGTGAAGATCGTCCCACACCCCGCATAGGCGTCGATCTCCGGCTGATGCCGATGTTTGAAGACGTTGTACGCCTGCAGGCTCACCTCGCAGTACAGCGATTTCAGTGTCAGGCCCCGCCCCGCGCCGCTCACGCCGCTGGTCGAATCGATGATCGGGCGCGTACCGCTTCGCACCGCGCCCGCCCGAACAAGCGGAGCGAGGGGTAGGATCGCGCTGGTCGGATAGCACCCCGGCGCCGCGATCAGGTTCGCCGTGCGGATCGCATCGCGATACAACTCGGGCAGGCCATACACCGCGCGCGAAAGCAGCGATTGCTCCGTGTGCTCAAAGCCATAGAACACGGGGTACTGCGCCGCGTCCTTCAGGCGGAACGCGGCCGAGAGGTCGATCACGAGCACATCGCGCAGCGCCGCGGCGAGTTCGAGGCTCGCCTCGTGCGGCGTCGCGAGGAAGACACAATCGGGCTTCATCTCGCGGATCCTCGGCGCGTCGGCCGCGACCACGGGAAGTTCAAGCCGCCCCCGGAACCGCGTGAAGAGTTCGTCAAACCGCGACGCGGTCGCGTCACCCTTCTCGCGCCGTGCCGAGGCGGCCAGCGCGACGATCGTCGCCGATGGGTGACCGAGCAGAATCTCGGCAAGTTCCGCGCCGCTGTAGCCCCCGGCACCGACAATGACGATGCGTGCACTCATGCCCGCCCTCGCTTGCTCTGGCGGCGCGTGCCGCCGGTCAGTTTCGATGCGAGCGCCCGTGCCGTCGCGTTGGTTTCGGTTGCGATGAAGACCGTGTCGTCCCCCGCGATCGTGCCGATGATCTCGGGCCACGCGCCGCGGTCAAACTCCAGGGCCAGCGCCGGCGCCTGACCCGGCCCGGTCTTGGCGACCACCAGCGTGCCCGCCGCTACGGCGTCCCGCAGATACGAGCGAAGCACCAGCGTCGCCTCGCCAGCCTCAATCCCGCTCGGAGTTCCTGATTCGGGGAGGACGTACCCGCCCGGCCCCTTCAGGACACCCAACTCACGCAGATCGCGGGAGAGGGTGGCCTGCGTGACCTCGATGCCGTGGTCGTGGAGCAACCGCTGGAGTTCATCCTGGTTGGCGACCCCGCCACGCTGCACCAGGCGTCTGACGACGAGATGTCGGCGGACCTTGTCGCTCATGGATGATTATTCACCAAGTGAATAAACAGTCAAGCGGCGACACCGCCCCGCCCGATGTCCCCGCGGCCGGCGACGATCTCACGGGCACTCGCCCGCCGACACCTCGAACAGAAATTCCACCTCAACCGGTGCGCCCAGCGGGAGCGCGATGCTCCCGACCGCGGCCCGTGCGTGACGCCCCGCCTCGCCGAACACCGCGAGCATCAACTCGCTGGCCCCGTTGGCAATCTTCGGCTGGTCATAGAACCCCGGCTCGCTCGCCACGAACACACCCAGCCGGATCACGCTCTTGATGCATCGCAGATTGCCCAACGCCGCCTTCGCCGCCGCCAGGCCATTCAAAGCGCACTGCCGCGCACATTCGATCCCCTGCTCGATGCTCACAGCGCCCGGCAGCGATCCCTTGAACATCATCTGCCCGTCTTTCATAGGGATCTGCCCTGCGACATACAGCAGCGACCCTGTGATCTTCGTCGGAACATACGCGGCCACGGGCTTCGCCGGTGTGGGTAGCACGAGCCCCATCTTCGCAAGGGCAGATTCGGGATCAGTGGGGGAGGTGACGCCAGCGGGTTGGGTTGACATGGCCGACGGTATACCACATCCGGGGTGCCGGTCCGCCGCCCTTCTCCCTGATTTTCTCTGGGCCCGGGAACCGAACCACTTGACGTGCGGATATCATTTCCGGTACCCTTCTTTTACGCCCGGATTTTCCCGGGCGGGCAGGCAGCGGGTTTCGGTTCGGTTTTCTGATTCCCAATGCTCTCATAGGCGGCACTCGCCGCCACCTGATGCTCCGAAAAGGAGCCTCAAGCCTGCCGACATCCTGACCGGTTTGCTCAAGGCCCTTCGCCGACTAAGACGACCGAGCGGCGGGCGGTGTCGAGCATCCCGAAGAAGCGTCGGCGATTCGCCGGTTTTTGGTCCAGTCCGCGCTCACACGCGACGACCACCCCGGCAATTCCCCCAAACGTCAATCGTCCTGTGGTCTTTCCTCGGTCGTCAACAACGGGCTTGGGCGTGCCGGAGTGCCCGCCGCACCCATCGCCTTACTGGAGTTCCATATGAAGGCTCGTAAAGGTTTCACGCTCATCGAGTTGCTCGTCGTCATCGCCATCATCGCCCTGCTGATCGGCATCCTCTTGCCGGCCCTCGGCAAGGCCCGCGCCTCGGCCCGCCAGCTCAAGGACCAGACTCAGGTCCGCGGCATCGTCTCGGCGATGGCGCTCTGGGCTCAGAACAACGGCGACCTCTATCCCCTCCCCAGCGTCCTCGATAAGGCCAACGCCACCATCGATCCCACCGATCCGAAACTGGCCTTCCAGAAGGACACTACCCGCCACATCCTCTCCCTCATGATCTTCAACGGCAACATCCCCACCGAAATCTGCGTCGGACCCGCCGAGGCGAACGGCTCCGTCGAGCAGTACAACAAGTACGAACTCAACCAGCCCAAGGACGCCAAGGACTCCGACAAGACCAAGGCCCTCTGGGACCCCTCTTTCCAGGGAACCCCCCTCGATAAGGAAACCGCCAGCCACGCCGACAACAAGGGCAAGAGCCACAACTCCTACGCCCACACGCCCCCCTTCGGCAAGCAGCGCGCCAAGTGGAGCAACTCCTTCAACGCCACCGAGACCTGCATCGGCAACCGCGGCCCGATCTACAAGGGTGACGCGGAGAACGGCTGGGTCCTCACCGACGTCAACCCCGAGGTCGGCGTCAACTCCAACACCCTCCTGATCCACGGCTCGCGCACCACCTGGGAAGGCAACATCGGCTACAACGACAACCACGTCAACTTCGAAGTCAAGGCCGACCCCGAGACCCTCACCTACAACTTCACCGGGCTCCAGGCCGGCAAGCGCACCCGCCCGGACAACCTCTTCATGGCCGAGAAGGACGACGACGGCAAGCCGGTTGATGCCACCGTTTCCAAGGTCGATGTCAACTACAAGGGCGCCTACAGCAAGGACGCCTGCAACAAGGCCGGCAACGCGTTCCTCCGTCCGTACAGCACCGTCACCGGCGCTGACTCGGGCGCTGCCGCGATCGACACCTGGGTTGACTAATCCGCTCACTGTCCGATCTGCAATCGTCTGATCGAAAGCCCTGCGGAAACGCGGGGCTTTTTCATGCCCCACATGCGATGACCGCACACCGTACGCCCGCTTTCCCCATCCGCCCCTTCGTGACCCTGCCGGCCAAGTCTCCATGTCAACGCGTGTACGTCATATTTGACATAAAGACATATACGGCGTACATTCAGACCGACGTCGTCCTTTGCCGAAAGGAGTGCCCGTGTCGAATCTCCTGTGGATGGTCATCTCGATCATGACGGCGATCGGAGTGACCGCGATCTCGGTCTCCTTTTCCATCGCGATGACCAGACCCGCAGCCCATGCCGCGGTCCCGGGAAATTCGGCCCTGCCCACCGCCCCCATGCAGCGTCTGGCGATCACCGCGTGTGCCAGTTCGTTCGTCTTCGCCGTGACAGGCACGATGATCGTGCTTCTGGAAGGTCCAGGGGCCTACCACGGGCGTGCGGGCGTGCGACTGCTGGTCAGCATGCTGGCGCTGGCCGCCGCGATCTCCGCGACCGTGCCAATCTGGATTGCGCGCCGTCGCGCCGCGCGGGGGCACATCGTCCTCGACGAGCGCGACGAACAGATCCTGGCCCGCGCCCCAGGCTGTCAGGCGGTATCCACGCTCGTTGTAGCCGCCGCGTGGATGATCGCTCTCACCGAGGTCTTCTGGAGCAACGGGCATGTGCCCATCGCGTTCATAGGGCTGTCATTCTGGTGCATCCTCGTCGTGTGGGCCTTGGCGCTCCCGGCGGGTCTCCTGCTCGGGTACCGCGTGCGCTGAACTCATGACCACGCATCAACTGACCAATCGCATCCGCCGCCTCCGCTTCGAGCACGGCGAAATGACCCAGCAGGCGCTGGCGGATCGTGTCGGTTGCACACGCCAGACAATCGTGTTGCTCGAGCAGTCTCGCTATGTTCCGTCGGTCCTTCTCGCGATGCGCATCGCGGCGGCCTTTCGGGCCCGCGTCGATGACGTCTTCCATATCATCGACACCGAGGCACGAGAGGCACCCAAGGGCGAGTTGCCCGGTGAATCTCCCTCGGACTCGCACGTTTGATGCGCCCGATGTTCCTAGCGCGCTACCGCGGCCACCTCGACCTCGACACCCATCGTCTTCAGCGCGTCCACCGCGACCTTCTCGACGCCGTCGTCGACGATAACCACGTCGACCTCGTTGATCTCGCCGAAGAACTCCACCGCCTTCACGCCGAACTTGCTGCTGTCGACGACGACGTACACCTTCTCCGCAAGATCCATCATCCGTCGCTTGATCGACGCGTGCTCGTCCGCCGTCACAGACAGACCTCGCTCCAGGTCGAGCCCCTGGCACGACACAAACGCCTTCTTGATGTTGAACTTCGCCAGGAACTGCTCAGCGACCGGGCCCACCATCGAACGCGAAGGCCCGTCCATCATCCCGCCGCACAGGAACACCCGCACACGACCGCGGTCCATCAGCGACGACGCCACCGCGATCGAGTTCGTTACCACCGTCACCGCGATGTTCGGGAGATCGCGCGCCACGGCCTGTGCGGTGGAACTCGCGTCCAACGCGATCACGTCCCCCTCGATGATGTGCCGCGCCGCCACGTGCGCGATCGCTCGCTTCTCCAGCGTCTGCACCGCCTCGCGAATCTCCAGCGGCGTCTCGTGCCGATCATCACCGAGCGGCACCGCGCCGCCGTGCGTGCGACGCAGTTTGCCCTCGCCGTCCAACTTCTCAAGATCGCGGCGGATCGTTTCCTCGGTGACGGCAAACTCGCGCGCCAACTGCGCAACCCGCACCGCGCCCCGTTCCAACACGCGTGTCACAATTGCCTGATGACGTTCAGCAGCGAGCATCCAAGCCTCCCGGCATCCGTGCGTCTTGGATGCCACAATGCCGTCAACATTGAACCCGGACTTCTGTGATTCTATGGCAATAACAGACACGGGTACAGGTTTTTCGCAGATTGATCCTCAGGGTTCCACCCGACAACCACTTCTGCGTGTACCCTTCCGCGCTTTTCGCCTCCGACCTGCAAACGGCGTAGATCGCCAAGGAACGCCCGATGGCCCGCACACCCCACGTTCTCCTTGTCGCCAGCGGCGACCTCCGTGAGTCCGCTAATCGCGTCTGCTGGCCCGCCCAACTCCAGATGGAGCAGGCCATCGCCGCCGCCGTCGACCGCCATGGCCGCACGCTCGTCCGCGCGCACCCCATCGACGCCGCCCGAGGACACGGCTTCATCGCCTCGCAGCGCGAGGGCATCGACCTCTTCAAGTCCATCGACCCCAACGCCCCGCTCATCGTCGCCGAGGCCGTCTGGCAGTATTCCCAGCACGTCCTGCCGGGCCTGATCTTCCACCAGGGCCCGATCCTCACCGTTGCCAACTGGTCCGGCCAGTGGCCCGGCCTGGTCGGCATGCTCAACCTCAACGGCTCGCTGAAGAAGGCCGGCGTTGCATTCTCAACCCTGTGGAGCGAGTCGTTCACCGACGACTGGTTCAACCGCAATCTCTCCGCGTGGCTGCGCACCGGCCGCGTCACTCACCGCGCCGCCCACGTGGCTCCTATCTCCCGTATCGCACTCCCCGCCAAGTTCGGCAAACTCGGAGACAAACTCGCGGCCACGCTCCGTTCGAACAAAGCAATCCTCGGCGTCTTCGACGAGGGATGCATGGGCATGTACAACGCCATCATCCCCGACGAACTCCTCGCACCACTCGGCGTCTTCAAGGAACGCCTGAGCCAGTCGGCGCTTTATGCCGCCTCCATGCAGGTCCCCGACTCCGAAGCCCGCGCCGTCTACGACTGGTTCGTCAAGAAGGGCATGCGCTTCAACTTCGGCCCGAACTCCGAAACCGATCTCACCGAGGAACAGGTCCTCACCCAGTGCCGCATGTACATCGCCGCCCTGCGCATCGCCGACGAGTTCGGCTGCGACGCGATCGGCATCCAGTACCAGCAGGGCCTGAAAGACTGCCTGCCAGCCTCCGATCTTGTCGAGGGCGCGCTCAACGACTCCGTCCGCCCGCCTGTCCGCTCACTCCGCACCGGCAAAGTCATCTGCGAGGGCAAACCCCTCACCCACTTCAACGAGGTCGACGAGTGCGCCGGGCTCGACGGCCTCATGACCAATCACGTCCATAGTGCCCTCAATCAGCCCGTCGAAAACACGCTGCACGACCTTCGCTGGGGCGATCGCGACCAATCCGGCACAACCGACGATTATGTCTGGGTCTTCGAGATTTCGGGGGCCGTGCCCGCGTCGCACTTCGCCAAGGGATGGGCCGACGCCACCGGCGAACGCCAGCCGCCCATGTACTTCCGCCTCGGCGGCAGCACGATCAAGGGCATCAGCAAGCCCGGCGAGATCGTCTGGTCGCGCATCTTCGTGCAGAACAACCGCCTCCACATGGACATCGGGCGCGCCAAGGCGATCGAATTGCCCCTCGCGGAAACCCAGCGCCGCTGGGACTCCACCACGCCGCAGTGGCCGATCATGCACGCGGTGCTCTACGGCATCACCCGCGACCAGATGATGGGCCGCCACAGCGCCAACCACATCCAGGTCGCCTACGCGAACTCCGCCGCCGACGCCGATGCCTGCGCGTATACCAAGGCCGCCATGGCGCAGTCGCTGGGCATCAATGTCACGTTCTGCGGCACGAGAGCGGCCAACAGGCCGTGGGCGACGAAGTAATGAACCTCCGTGCCATGATCACCTCCCGCGCGAGCCTCACCTCATGATCGCACGAGCCACTTCGCGAGTTTTCGTTTCTCTCACCGCGTTCCTCGCCGTCCTCATGACGGTGGCTTGCTCGTCTTCGCCCCCGCCCAAAGAGCCATCCGCCCTCGCCCCACCAACGTCTACCCAGTCTCCCGTCCCCTGGTACGAGCCCGAGATTCGCGCGTTCGAAGCCGCCGATCGCGCTTCGCCGCCCGCGCCGGGCCATGTTCTCTTCATCGGAAGCTCGAGCATCAAGTTCTGGAAGTCCCTCGGCGCCGACATGAGCCCGCTCCCCGTGCTCAACCGCGGCTTCGGAGGCTCAAAGACCCGCGAAGTCCTCAGCGTCTTCGATCGAATCGTCACGCCCTACCAACCCAGCGTCATCGTCTACTACTGCGGCGACAACGACCTCGGTACCGACAACACCGATTCGCAATCAGCCGCCGATGGCTTTATCGACTTCGACCAGCGCTGCCGCTCGCACTGGCCGAACGTCCGCGTGATCTACATCCCCATCAAGGCGAGCATCGCCCGCTGGAGCAACTGGCCCGCGATGCAGCGTGCCAACTCGCTCGTCCGTGAGTACTGCTCCCGCACGCCCGGCGCGATCTACGTCGACACAGTCACTCCAACACTCACCGCGGGCGGTACACCCGATCCATCGCTCTTTGAGTCCGATGGCCTGCACATCAACGCCAAGGGCTACGAACTCTGGACCCGCGTGCTCAAGCCCGCCGTGCTCGCGGCCTACGAACTTCGCAATGCGCCGCCAAGCCCGGAGGAATGACGCGGCGCATTCACGGCGTGCGCCTGCTCTGGTAACGCTTTAGCGCCTTGTCTTCAGCGCCTCGGCAATCGTCTTTTCCGCCGCAGCCAGCGCCTCACCCGTCAATTCCATCCGCGGCGGACGCACACGCGCCGATCCCATCCCAACGCGCTCCTGCACCAGTTTGATGAGCTGCACAAAGTCATTGACCACATCCATCCGAAGCAGCGGCAGGAACCAGCGGTACAACTCCGCCGCCTTCTCTTTCTCGCCCTTCATAGCCAGATCAAACAACCTCACCGACTCCTTCGGCATCGCATTGACCAGCCCCGCGATCCACCCCGTCGCGCCCGCCGCGATACCCTCGACGATCAGGTCGTCAACGCCGACAAAGATCGCCAGCCGCTCGCCCAGGAGCGCCTTGATCGCCGTGATCCGCCGAACGTCCGCGCTCGATTCCTTCACCGCGTGCAGGTTGCCGAACTCGCGAGCCAGGTCCGCGACCTGCTCGGGCAACACGTCCGTTCCATACGCGATCGGGTTGTTGTAGAGCATGCACGACAGGTCCGTCGCGCGCAGAATCGCGGCAAAGTGCGTCCGCGTCTCGCGCCACGTCCCCTTGTACACATAAGGCGGCAGGACCATCAGCCCCACGCACCCAGCGTCCTTGGCCTCCCGGGCAAGCCGCACCGCCTCCGCCGTGCTCGCCGACGCGATCGCCGCGATCGCGTGCCCGCGACCCGCGACCGCCTTGGCGCACGTCTTCCAGAGTTGCACCTTCTCCTCGTGCGACAATGTCGCCCCCTCGCCCAGCGACCCCGGCGCCACTACGCCGCGGCAGCCCGCATCCATCATCCACGCCACGTGCGTCGCAAGGAACTCGAAATCAATCGACAGATCATGATGAAATGCAGTCGTCGCCGCGGGGATCACGCCGTGCCAGTCGTTCCGGTTCATTCGGCCTCCGTCGCGCCGCCTGTCGCCGCCAGCGCGTTCATGCTCACAGGAAACACCGGCGGGCGAACATCTCGCACCGCCCAACCCATCATCGCTTCAACCGCCGCCCCGCACACCCGACCCTGGCACGGACCCATCCCGCACCGCGTGAGCAACTTCGCCCCGCGCCAGTGATCGCATGCCGCGATCCTCGCCATCGTCACGTCCTCGCAGCGGCACACGATCGTCTCGGGCCGCGCCAAACACAGCACGTCCTCCCGCAGCGCAAACGCCCGCTCCAGCGCCTCCGCAAACGCTCGCTCGCGCCGCCGCCGCGGGATCAGGCCCCGCGCCAGGTCATCGCGGCTCGCCGCCGTGTACCCCGCCATCGTCCCTTCAACCAGCGACGTCTCCACGCCGCCGATCCCCAGTGGCTCGCCCGCGCACAGCACACCTTCGACGCTCGTCCGCATCACATCGTCAACAACAACCCGCCCATACGACACGCCCGTACTCAGGTCCGTGCGCTTCTGGCTCTTCCCGTCGCGGCTGTCTTTCCCCTTGGCCGACGCCTGGTGCACGACATCGGCACCCACCACCTGCGCCAGTTGCGTATTTCCCACCAGCCCATACCCGCACGCAATCGCATCAACCTCGATGACCCGTCCGTCGTTCATCACGGCCTGTCGCACGCGATCATCGCCCCGCGCCTCGGCGATCCACGCCCCGAATCGATACTCAACATCGATGATCGATGCACGCAACTTCGCGCCCTGCCATATCTTCCCAGGCTGTCGCACCATCGCGCCCGCAAAGCCGAGCATCCGCGACTTCTCCGCCTGCTCCGCGATCAACTCAATCTTCGCGCCCCGCTCGCTCAGATACGCCGCCACCGCGAGCAGCAGCGGCCCGCTGCCGCCCACCACGATCCGCTTGCCCCGCACATCCAATCCGTTCTTGACCAGCGCCTGCAACCCGCCGACACCAAACACGCCCGGAAGCGTCCAGCCCGGGAACGGCAGGAACAACTCACGCGCCCCGGTCGCCAGCACCACGCGCTCCGCGTCAATCACGCGCGCGCCCGCCGCGCTCTCGCACCGCAGTAGAACGCGCCCACCGATCCTCGCCGCGTCAAACACCGTCACGCCGCTGCGAATCTCCGCGCCGCTCTGCTTCACGCGCTCGCGCCACCCGCCCGCCGCCCCGCTCTGCACGCGCCGCCACACCTGCCCGCCCACATCCGGGTTGTCGTCCAGCAACAGAACCTGAGCACCGCACGAGCGCGCCGCCACCGCCGCCGCGATCCCCGCCGGCCCCGCGCCAACCACCGCGATCTGAGCCCGTTCAGCCCGCATCGACCGTTCTCACTCGCATCCCCTCGCTCGCTTCGATCATGCACGATCGCTCGTGCAACACCCCGTCGATCTCCACGCGGCACTCAAAGCAGATCCCCATGCCGCACAGCGCCGCACGCCGCTCTCCCGTCACCGACGATCGGCACGCTTTCCCCGCGTTCAACACCGCCGCCGCAACGCTCACGCCCGGCGCGACCCGCACGGATCGTCCGTCGACGAACACCTCGATCACCTCGCGCGCCCTAGTGTCCACCGTGACCTCCAAAGTCGCGCGAGGCCGAATACGCCGCCGCGTCCAGCGTCGTCCGTGCGCCCGTCAGGATCGACGCGATCAACTCCGCTGTTCCCAGCGACGTGGTGAGCCCCAGTCCCTCGTGCCCCGTCGCCATCACCGGCTCATCAACTCCATCCCGCCCGCCGATGATCGGCAGGGAATCCGGTGTCGCCGCCCGGAACCCCGTCCACGCCCGCACCACGCGCAGCGACCCGATCCGTGGCATGTACAGCTTCGCCCGCTCGATCACCCACGCCACCATCCTCGCCTCGACCTCCGCGTGCTCCACGCCGTACTGCCGCGACGAGCCGAGCAGCATCTGCCCGGTCGGCCTCGGCTGGAGATTGAACGCAACCGACTCCGTCGCGTGCGAGTGCGCGTTCTTCAGGTAGCCAAGCTCAACCAGTTCGTGCCTGCAGAAGCCGGGATAGCGGTCCGTGATGACCAGGTGCCCTTTCCTCGGGCGCACCGGGAGCCATCCGCACAACTTCGCCGAAATATCGCCGCCCGCCAGCACGACGACTCCAGCGTTGAGCATCTCTCCATCGCCCAGCCAGACCTGCGTGCGCGTCGCGCTCGTCACGTGCGCGAACTTCACCGCCCCGCCGCGCCGTGACACCTCCTTCAGCATCCACTCGCACACAACCGGCGGATACACGATCGAGTCGTCAATGATCCGCAGCCCGCCCGCCAGCCCCGATCGCAGGTTCGGCTCGGCCTCGGCGATCGACTGCTCGTCCAGCACCTCGGTTCGCACGCCGCGCTTCTGATAGAACGCATGCTTGCCCTTGGCCGCGTTCAGTTCCTCCTCGTCGGCCGCGATCCACAGCGTGCCGCAGTAATCCACAGCAGCCTCGGGCGGCAGTTCGTCCCGCAGTTCCATCCACAGTTCGGCCGATCGCGCCGTTAAGCGGAACTGCGCCTCGGAATCGTCCATGATCGCGACGTGCCCCATGCCCGCCGCCGTCGCTCCGCCGCCGATCGGCGCATCGCCCACCGCCAGCACGCGCAGGCCCCGGCGCGAGAGCGCCCAGGCGCACGAACACCCCACGATTCCAAGGCCGATCACGATCGCGTCAAACTTCGTGCTCATCGCGCGCGGATACCGTAGCGGAACGGATCCCCCGGGTCCAAGATCAGCGTCGCCTCGCCGGTGATATGCGCGCCGCCCGAGATCGACGGGATCAGCTTCTCTCCCTCTCGCCTTACCGAGCCCGTGAACAGGCTCCCGATGATGCTCTCCTGCCGCCAGGGCTGCCCTTCCTTCAGTTTCCCGTCGGCAAACAGGCACGCCATCTTCGCGCTGGTCCCCGTGCCGCACGGCGAGCGGTCGTACGCCTTTCCCGGGCACAGCACGAAATTCCGGCTGTCGGCGTCGCTCCTGTGCGGCTCCCCGAAGAGTTCGACGTGATCGATCTCCCCGCCATCATCACCGCGAATACCCGCTCGCGTCAGCGCCGTGCGCACATCCCATGTGTACCGCGTCAGTTCCTCTACGTTGTCGAGCGAGAGCCTCTGCCCGTGCTCGCCGATGAGGAAGAACCAGTTGCCGCCCCACGCCACATCACCGATCACTGTGCCGCGCCCAGGCACCGTGACCGCGACTCCCTTGGCCGCTCGGCGCGAGGCGACGTTGTCGATGGTGATCTGCCCGGCGCCATCGAGGTGAATCGTGACTTCGCCCACCGGCGTCTCGATCACGTGCGAGCCCACGCCGATCTTCCCGAGATAGGCGAGTGTTCGTGCCACGCCGATCGTGCCGTGCCCGCACGCGTTGAGGAACCCGACGTTGTTGAAGAAGATCACGCCGCACACCGCACGCGCCGTGGTCGGCGGCGTGAGCATCGCGCCCACGAGAATGTCCGAGCCACGCGGCTCGTTGATGATCCCTGAGCGCAGATCGTCAAACTTCTCGCGGAAAATCGCGAGCCTTTCCGCCATCGTGCCGCGACCGAGTTCAGGCCCGCCGTCGATCACGACGCGCGTGGGCTCGCCCTCGGTGTGCGAGTCGATGACTCGGACTTTGCGGGGATCGCTCACAGCGAGCCTCCCGATTTCTTCGCCAGCG
Organism: Phycisphaerales bacterium; assembly: GCA_020845755.1. GTDB lineage: Bacteria > Planctomycetota > Phycisphaerae > Phycisphaerales > UBA1924 > JABWBC01. The sequence goes on along the minus strand of JADLFE010000030.1, from coordinate 97,160 downwards.
CGATCGCGCCCGCGATAATTGCCAGCGGAATCAGAAGCGCGAGCAGCCCGAGTGCCGGGATCACATCGTCCGACAGTACAGGGTCAAAGAACGGCGCCTTGGTCGGACCCGGCTTGGAAGGCCCCGCCCACGGGCCCGACGATGCGATCGGCGCACCGAGCCCGCTACTACTGGCCACGGCCTTGGCCGAATCCGCCGGGCCGATCGACGGGTCGTACAGCGTCGACAGATACGCGACCAAGTCGCGCACGTCCGACGGCTGGAGCATCTGCGTCATCTCGGGCATCGCCGACGTCTGCCCAAACCCCTGCACGATCACGGCGTTGGGCTCCGTCACCGACTCGACGAGTTGTTCTGGGGTGGCGCGCGACGCGACCAGCGACAGATTCGGGCCGGCCGTCCCGCCGATGTTCCCGATCGTGTGGCAGCGCACGCACTGGGCGGCCTCGTGGTGCAGGAACACGCCCTTGCCCCGCGCGGGGTCGCCGCCCTTGAGCAGGAGAGTCGTGGAAAAGCCCGGAGGACGCTTGGCGCTGAAGCCGGCCTTCTCGACCATCGCGCGCAGGCCGGTGGCCTTCGCGTGCATCGCGGCCTCGTAGATCTCCAGCGCGACCGACGGATCTGCCTTGCCATCCGAGAGCCTCATCGCCAGCTCGCCGATCGCGACCAGCGCGCTCGCGTGGTCGATCGACCCCAGCAGTTTGATCGCGTGCTGGCGTTCGTGCATGTCGGCGGCGTTCGCGCCCGCCGATGCCTTGTCAGCCCCCATCGCGGCATCCGCCGCGGCGAGCAACTCGCGGGCACGCATCCGCAGCGCGGGGGTCGAGGTATCAATCGTGTCGAGCAACGCGGCCGCCGCCTTGGGCAACTGCTCCTTTGCGCCCGAGGCGATCTGCTCGAGAATCACCGCGCGATACGACTCGGAACGCCCGGCGTCGGCGAGTTGCGAGAGCATTTCTTCCGGTGACAGATTGGTGGCGATGCGGGCGGAAAGCGCGTCGGACTTGGCCTTGAGTTCCGGCGTGGATGCCGCGTCCGCGATGGCGACTTGGTGGCGGGCCAGGGCAGCGCGGAGCGGGTCGGCGCTGCGTGCGGGCAAGTCGATCCAGTGCCCCCACACTCCATCGCGCTTGAGCGGCTTGTCCCAGTTCTCGAGTTTTTCCAGCGCGAGCAGTCGCCACGCGGGATCGGCGTTCGCATCGGTCGCGAACCGAGCCAGGCGCTCGACCGCGGCGTCGTCGCCCACGATCGCGTTCGCCTCGATCACGCGGCGCGTCAGCGGCTCGATCGCGCGGTCCTTGGCGATCGGCTGATCGAGCATTCTCGCCAGCGCGGGCAAGCCCGCAGCGATGTTCATGTCGTACACCGCGCGGGCGGCCTCGATCGCCACCACCGGGTCTTCATCGGCGAGGAACGCGGCCGCGCCGATGTTCGCGCTTCGACGCAGCGAGAGCACGACGCCGAGGCGAACCGCGGCGGGCATGCCCGCGGCGGCGGTGATCACGTCGTCTGGCTTGCCGATGAGGGTGAGCGCGTACACCGCGGCGTTGCGGATCGCGCGATCCTTGTTGTCGTTTGCGGCGAGCAAGTCGAGAAGCGGGCCGATGCCCGACTGGTCCTTGCACTTGCCCACCGCGAGGGCGGCGTAGTAACGCACGCGCGGCGACTCGTCGGAGAGCGCGCTGGAATACTCCATCAGCGCGTCGTACTTCAGGTCGCCGAGCGTTCGGAGAGCCTGTGCGCGGATCTCGGCATCGGCATCGCTCATGAGCGGCGCAATCGACGCGGCGACCTTCGGCGATTTCCTTGCGATCTGGCCGAGCGCCCAGATCGAGTGGAGCCTCTGGAAGAACGGCGCATTCTTGCTGTCGGCAAGTTCGGCAAGGCCCGCGGCGGCGGGATCACCGCGGGTCGCGAGTTCGTACTGGGCGGCGAGGCGGACGCGCTGGTCGCGGTGCGCGAGCAACTGCATAAGTTCGTCGGGAGCCCGCTGAGAGAAGCCGGTGTTGAACAATTCGCGGACCTGCGCGATCGCGTCGGCTTGCGAGGGATCGTTGAGCGCCGTGGTGTTGCTGATGGTGAAGATGTTGCCGTTGGGGTTGGGCTCCCATCCGCCGCCCCAGTCGGAGAGGTACATGCGTCCGTCATAGCCATAGGCGATGTCGGTGACGGTGACGCCGGAGTAATACGCGTGCTTGTCGCTGGTCTTGAAGGTGGCGCCGTCGGCGACTGGCTTGAAGGCGTGGACCGTCGCGCCCGAGCCGTAGTAATCGACCATGAAAATGGCGTTGGTGTATCGATCGGATTCGCCCAGCCCGGGGTAGTGGAGCATGCCCGAGGGGCCGGCGCCGATGTGATCGATGGGCGGCGTAGCCCACGCGGGGCGCGCGGGTTCCTGGTGCTGTGAGAGGAGGTTCCAGATGAACTCGCGGTTCCACGGCCCGCGGGATTCGAGCGACTGCACGTCCTGGCACCAGCCGGAATTGCCGCCCTCCCAGACGTGGACCATGCGGGCGGCGTCGCCTGAATCGCAGTTGTTGTCGCCGGTGAAGAGTTCGCCGAGGTCATCGAAGGCGAGTTCCTGTGGGTTGCGGAGTGCCTCGTGGAAGACTTCGAGTTCGGAGCCGTCGGGCCAACAGCGGAAGACGCCACCGCGATCGGGGCCGAGGAGGTTGACGCCTTCCCTGGTGGTGACGTTGTATCCGCGGTCTCCCATGGAGAAGTAGATTCGCCCGTCTGGTCCGAGGGCCAGGCCGTGGAGGTCGTGCCCGAAGAAGCACCAGCGGATGCCGTAGCCGGTGGAGAGATTTTCGCGTGTGTCGGCGGCGAAGTCGTTGTTGGTGTCGGTGAGTTTCCAGAGGCTGGGGATGCAGGTGTAGTAGATGGAGCCGTTCAGGAAGAGGACGCCGGCGCCGATGCCGTCGAGCGCGTCGTTGAAGCCGCCGGCGAAGATCCCGGAGAAGTCTGCGACACCGTCGCCATCGGTATCGCGGAGGACGCGGACGCGGTCTTCGGTGCGGGTGAAAAAGTCCTTTTCGAAGGCGCCGGCGGCGATCCACTTGTTGATGAGGGCGCGGCGGTCTTCGACGGATTTGAGTTTGAGGTCCTCCTCGACGGCGTTGAGTTTGCCGAGGCCGCGGGTGTCGGTGACGGCGTTTCCGGCGCGATCGGTCTCGGCGACGTAGACGCTTCCTTTCCAATCGATGGTGAAGGAGACGGGGTTGCGCATGGAGCCGGGCTTGGCCCACGTGTCGACGCGTCGGGACTGGTTGTCCTGGGTGAGGGTGTGCTTTGGTGGCTCGGGCTTCTTGTCCTGGGCCGCGGCGGTGCCGGAGAAAAGGACGAGCGAGGCGAGAATTGTGGACCGGCGGTTGAGGCGAATCGTCCGTGTGGTCATGGGGGAGAGTGTAAAGGGTATTTTGCCGGCGTCACGCGCGGGGGTGGTATCGCCACGAGATTGCGCACCGGGAGGGTGGTGCGAGGGGTATCACCGCGAAATTGCGCAAAGTCGCGGTGATGGCTGTGGAGGTGGCGTTCGGAGGAGGGGAAGACAGAAGTGTCGAGGCAGGAAGGAGGTGCACACACCTGAAGTACGGGCGGAGGCACGAGGTCCAGAGCATTTCAGCGCTGGCCGTAGTCCGTTGTGTATCGCTTGTGCAGGCGGTCGATGTCGGATTGGGACAGGAGAGGGGGCGGACCGAGCGACATCGCGAGCATCACGGTGCGTGCGGCGTCCTCGGTCATGACGGCGGCCTTGACGGCGGCCTCGGCGGACTTGCCGATGGCGAAGACGCCGTGCTGCTGGAGCAGGATCGCGGGGGACGTGCCGATGTTGGTGACGACCTGCGCGCCGATTTCTTCGCCGCCGATCATGGCGAAGCCGGCGCAGGGGATGTCGCCGCCGAATTCATCGGCGATGGCGGTGAGGCAGCAGGGGATGGGCTTTCCGTGGGCGGCGAAGGCGGTGGCGTAGGGCGAGTGGGTGTGAACGATGCCGAAGACATCGGGGCGGTGTCGGTAGATGTAGAGGTGGCTGGCGGTGTCGGAAGAGGGCTTGAGACTTGATTCGACGACCTTGCCACTGAGGTCAACGACCACGTGATGGTCGGGGCGGAGGTGTTCGTAGCGAACGCCGGAGGGCTTGATGACGACCAGGCCGGAGTCGGGGTCGCGGGCGGAGATGTTGCCGCTGGTCCATGCGACGAGTCCTTGCCGCGGGAGCGACTGGTGCAGTTCGCAGAGTTGGGCTTTGAGGGAGTCGAGCATGGCGGATGGTAGAGGGGGGGCGAAATGGCCAACGTTCAATTCGCGACATGACCAAATAGAAGAGAAGGAAAGCACAAGAATGGGGAGTCAGGAGTGGTGACGACAAAGAGACGATGCCGCGGATGCGAGAGGCGGAGCAAGCCCGGCGATGATCAGTCTTCGTCGTCGTGGAGCATGCGGTGGGCCGGGGTGTCGAGATCGTCGTACTGGCCTTGGCGTGTGGCCCAGATGAAGCCCCAGACGGCAGCGGCGGCGAGCACGATCGCCAGAGGAACGACGACATAGAGCACGCTCATCGCGGGCCTCCGATCTTGTCGGTGTTGAACGTCCTGGACTTCATCGCGATCGACAGCACGGTGAGGGAACTGAGCGGCATGATGAACGCGGCCAAGAGGGGCGAGACCATGCCGCCCATCGAGCCCGCGACCGCGAGAATGTTATAGATCAGACTGACGCGGAGGTTTCCGCGGATGGTGTTCATTGTGCGGCGGCAGCCTTCGAGCAGTTCGACGACGCCGGAGAGGTCAGTGCGGGTCATGTAGACGCCGGCGGCGGAGCGGCTAGCGTCGGCGCCGCCACCGACGGCGATTCCTACATCGGCGGCGGCGAGCGCGGCGGTATCGTTCACGCCATCGCCCACGAAGATTGTGGAGCCGGCTTGCTTGTGGCGGACGATGTCGAGTTTGTCGGTGGGCGAGAGCCCGCCGCGTGCTTCGGTGATGCCGAGATCGCGCGCGACACGATCGACGAGCGAGGGATGGTCGCCCGAGAGGATCGCGACGCGCCAGCCGCGGGCATGGAACGCGTCGATGGTGGACTTGGCGTCGGGGCGGATGCGGTCGCCCAGCGCGATCCAGGCGGCGAGCGTGTTGCTTTCAGCGACGGCGACGGGCGTGTCGCCGTTCTCGGCGATCGTGCGGGCGGTGCTGGTAGCGGCGGAGTCGAAGGGAACGCCCAGCGATTGCAGGAACGCGGGCGACCCGACGGCGAGGTTGCGCCCGTCGACCTCGGCCTCCAGCCCGCCGCCGATGGTGTTGCGGAGGTCGGAGACTTCGTGCGTTCGACCGTCATCGAACTCGCGGGCGATTGCAACGGCGAGCGGGTGATTGGACTGCTTTTCCAGCGCGGCGATGAGCGGGCGGAGCGAGGCATCTCCGGTGAAGGCGGTAACGCCGGGGCGGCCTTCGGTGAGTGTGCCGGTCTTGTCGAGATAGATCACGCCTGGGCGGGTGAGGAGTTCGATGGCTTCGCCGCCCTTGATCATCATGCCGCGACGCGCGGCGCGGCCGGCGGCGATGGTGAAGGTGAGCGGGGTGGCGAGACCGAGTGCGCACGGGCAGGTGACCACAAGGAGGGCGACGGCGCGCTCGACGGCCTGGGCGGGGTCGATGAAACTCCACGCGATGCCGCCGACCAGGCCGGTGATCGGCATGCCGATGTTGAAGTACTTGGAGAGTCGATCGGCCTGCTGGATGATGGGGGCCTTGCGGGCGGAGGCGTCTTCGGCGAGGTGGAGCAGGCGGCCGACCTTGGTTGATTCGCCTGTCGCCTCGACGCGGACGCTGACGGTGGAGGTGAGGTTGATGGAACCGGCGACGCACCGATCGCCCGCGTGCAGAGCGATCGGATGCGATTCGCCGGTCATAAGAGACAGGTCGGCCTCGGTGTCGCCCGAGAGGAGCACGCCGTCGACTGGGAAGGTTTCGCCGGGGCGAACCTCGACGGTTTCGCCGGCGATGAGGGCCTCGACGGGGACGTCGGCCACGCCTCCGCCCGTGACACGGCGTGCGACAGATGGGGTGAGGGCGAAGAGTTCGGCGACGGCGTCGGAGGCGCGGCGCTGCTGTCGCTGCTGGACATAGCGGCCTGTGAGCAGGATGAAGACGAGGGCGCTGAGCGAATCGAAGTAGACATCGCCCACGCCGGCGATGGTGCAATAGACGCTCCAGATCGCGCCGACGACGAGGGCGAGGGTGATGGGGACGTCGAGGTGGGGCGTTCGAGTCTTGAGGGCGGCCCAGGCGCTTGTGAAGAAGACGCGTCCGGGCCAGGCGAGCGAGATGGCGGAAAATCCCAGCGAGAGCCAGCGGAAGTAGCGGGTGTGGGCCGGGTCCATGCCGGAGAAGAGGCCTGCGTAGAGGCAGACGGCAAGGAGCATGACGTTGCCGAAGCATGCGCCGGCGACGCCGATGCGGACGAGTTGGCGGCGATCGTCGGCGAGCAGGCGTTGTCGGTTGACGCTGCCGCGCGCGGGGCTCGGCGGATATCCGATGGCGTCAAGCGTTCGCGCGATCTTGGAGAGGGCGATCTTGCTGGGGTCCCAGCGGAGATCGACGCTGGCGCGGCGCATGTTGAGACGGGCTTCGATGACGCCCTCGGCGAGTTTGGGCAGTCGTTCGACGAGCCATACGCAGGCGCCGCAGTGGATGCCAGAGAGGAGGAACTCGGTGCGGAGTTGGTTGTCTGCGGGCCTGGTGACGTGGATGGCGTGGAAGGCGGGGTCGTCCATCTCCGCGTAGGAGCGGTCGGAGGCTTTGACGGGGGCTGAGGCCTGGGCGTCGAGGCGTTCGCGGATCGCGTAGTACTTGTCCAGGCCGCAGGAATGGATGATGGAGTAGGCGGTTTCGCAGCCGTGGCAGCAGAATTGGAGATCGCGTCCGTGGGCGACGAGTCCGGAGGGAACGTCGAGCCCGCAATGGGAGCAGGCGACGCGAGCGGCAGGAGTACACGTCGTTCTCTCAGCAACGGCGGTCAAGCGATCACTCCGGGTGGCATAGGGGGCAAGTGGGCTCGGCCGCGTGAGTGGACAGGATCGGCCACGAGCGCCATCCGACGCACGCCACGCCGGCGACGATCATGACGATGGCGGTGGCGATGGGGATGTGGCGGCGGAGGGGGGCGGCGAGGCGTCGGATTCCCACTCCCACGCTGGTCATGACGGGCACGGTGCCCATCCAGAACGCGGCCATGACGAGCGCCCCATCGAGCGGGTGGGCGGTGCCGGCGGCGGCGGTGACAAAGGCGTAGAGCCAGCCGCAGGGGAGGGCGGCGGAGAGCAGGCCGATGATGGCGGCGCGGACACCGGCGGGCATGCGTGAGGCGGTGGCGTGGATGTGTGAGAGTTTGGTGGTGAGCGAGGTGGGGAGGGAGAAGGTGGACTTCGAGAGGCCGAACCACTGCGCGGCGACGATGAGTCCGGCGACGATGAGGATCAGGCCACTGACGATGGCGGCGACGCGCTGGACGCCGACGAGCGTGCCGCCGAGTTCAAGGACGCGTCCGAGCGAGCCAGCGATTGCACCGAGGGCGGCATAGGCAACGAGGCGAGCGAGGTTGTAGATCGAGGCGAGTGAGAGTTCGGCGGCCAGGTGGCGGCGGAGGGGCGTGTTGTCGCGTGTGAGTTGTACGGGCGCGGCGGGCGCGGAGGCGATGGCGGCGAGCGGACCGCACATCCCGGCGCAGTGGAGGCTGCCGAGGAGGCTTGCGGCGAGTACTCCAGAGAGGGTGGCGATCACGGGCGGCCCCCGATTTTGTTGGGGAGGAAGACCTCGATGTTGCCGTACTCGGAGAGTTCGATGTCCTGCTGCTGCGTGAAGCGGGCGCCGCCGGCGTCAACGACAAAGGAGAGTCGCCACAGGCCGGGACGGTCGATAGCGAGCGTGGAGGTGAGCGTCTCGGCGTCGGCGGCGTCGATGGATGTGTCGAGTTTGTGGGCCGGATCGGTGAAGGGGAAGGCCTCGATGAAGACCTTGCAGGTGCGGATGGGCTCGCCTTTGCCGTCGAGGAGTTGGATGGCGACATCGGCGCCCGCGGGGGATTTTTTCAGGGTGGGGACGAGTTTCCAGCCGAGGGCTGTGTTGACTGCCTGCTGGCGTGCAGAATCGTCCCAGTGGAGGGCCTTCTGGTAGTAATCGCTTTCAACCGGAGAGCGAGATCGCTGCGAGGCATAGACGGTGATCGCAACCACCACCATGTTCGCGCCCAAGAGCACGAAGATGGCCCACGGCCAGAGGTAGTTCTTGACCTGCTTGGCGGGGGCGGGCTCGCTCATCAGTGGGGCTGCTCCTTGGGTTCGTCGTCGTGCTTGGCAGGATCCTGGGAGTCCTTGTGCGCCGGCTCGTGAGATTCTTCGGCTTTCCTGCTGGCTTCGTCGTGCATGGAGCCGGGGCCGACGAGTTGGAAGGTGCGGACGAGTTCGGTGTCGGTGCCGCCGGTGATTTTAAGCGAGGCGGTGGACTTGCCGAGCGAAAATTTGTCGCGTGCGACGGAGATGACGATGGGGAATTCGCGGATTTCGTTGGGCCCGAGCGTGAGGTCGCTGGCCTCGATCTTGACGTTGGCGCCGTTGAGCGGGACGACCTGGAGTTGGACCGCCCTGTCTTCGCGGTTGACGAGTTTGAGGCGGGCGTTGTTGCCGATCGTGCCGTCGGCGAGTTCGATGAAGGGTGCTCCGCGGGTGCGGAGGAGGGTGGCGGTGAAGGGGGTTCGGGTGAGGAGGGTGATGATGAAGCCGGTGATGAGGATGCAGAGGATGAGCGGGTAGACGATGATGCGAGGGCGGATGAAGCGGCGGGGCTCTCCGGCGATTTCTGCCTGTGAGGCGTAGCGGATCAGGCCGAGGGGGCGTTTGAGTTTGGCCATGACGGCGTCGCAGGCGTCGATGCACTGGGTGCAGTGGACGCACTCCATCTGGAGGCCGTTGCGGATATCGATGCCGGTGGGGCAGGTCTGGACGCAGAGGTTGCAGTCAACGCAGTCTCCGATGACTTTGAGGCTGACATCGGCGGAGGCGGGCTTTTTGCCGCGGGGTTCACCGCGGTCTTTGTCGTAGGCGACGATGAGAGATTGGCGGTCGATGAGGGCGGACTGGAACCGGCCGTAGGGGCAGACGACCAGGCAGGTCTGCTCGCGGAACAAGGTGAAGTCGAACATCATCAACGCGGTCACGATGGCCATGACGGCAAAGGCGGTGGGGTGATCGGCGGGGGAGCGGGTGACCCAGTACTTGAGTTGTTCGACGCCGACGAAGTAAGCGAGGAAGGTGTGTGCGAGGTAGCAGGAGACGAGGAAGAAGACCGCGAGTTTGATGAATTTGCGGACGGGGGAGTTCTGGAGCCAGTTCTTTTTCGCGCGTCCGGGGGTTCCCTCGAAGAGTCGTTCGATCGGGCGGAAGACGAATTCCATGTAGACGGTTTGCGGGCAGCCCCAGCCGCACCAGACGCGTCCCATGATCGCGGTGAAGAGGAAGATTCCCAGGCCGATGATGAGGAGGGTGAAGGCCAGGAGAAGAGTGTCGGTGGGGAGGAACGTGTAGCCGAGGATGGTGAAGCGGCGAGCGATGATATCGAGGAGGACAGCGGGCTTGCCGTTGATGGTGATGTAGGGGATGGCGGTGAAGAGTGCGATGAGGAAGTAGGCGACGGCACGGCGGGCGTGCCAGAACTTGCCCGGGCTGGGGCGTGGCTTGAGCCAACGGCGTGATCCGTCGTCGTTGAGAGTCGAGAGGATCAGCAGGTCCCCGTTCGGCGCGGTGCTGGCGGGGGTGGATTGCTTGGAAGCGGCGGACATGTCTGGCTCCGATGAGAAGGGACTTCAAATCGCGGATCACGCACGCGGCTTGAGCCCTTACTTCGCGGGCTTGGGCCAGGGCGGGATCGGATCGCCTTCGGCGGCCTTGGGTGCGGCAGGCTTGGTGCCTCGCAGGCTCGCGACGTAGGCCGCGAGGATGACGCGTTCGTTCTGGTTGAACTGGTTCTTCCAACTGGGCATGGCGCCGGCGTTGGCGCCGTTGGTGATGACATTGAAGATGTCATCCAGTTTCTTGACGTTTTTGTAGTTGTCGTCGGTGAGGTTGACGCCGTTCAAGCCGCCGCCGTCCTTGCCGTGGCAGTTGATGCAGGTCGACTGGAAGAAGCCCTGAGCGACGTTGAGCATCTGCTCGTTGCCCATCATTTTGAGGATGGTGGCTTCGTCGTTCTGGAGGTCGCCGACGGAACTGAAGATGCGTTTGTACTCCGCGGTCTGTGCGGCGGCCCATCGCGATTGCGGGGTGGAGGCGCGGGGGTTGAGTTCCCAGTAGACGAAGTAGAAGAACGAGAACGCGATGGTGGCGATGAAGATAGCGTGCCACCAACCCGGCGTCGGGTTGTCGTACTCGCGGATGCCGTCGTATTCGTGGTCGCTGAGGAAATCCTTGACAGCCATGCGTGGCTCCTGCGGCCGCCCATGGAGGGCGGAGGATGTGTTCGGGGATGGGAACGATCAGTCGTCGCTCAGCGGGATGGAGCCGTTGCGGTCCATATCGGCCCGCAGGGAGGGCTTGAACACCCGCCAGCAGACCGCGCCGAAGACAATCAGGAAAATCACGAGTGCAACAATGGGATAGGTGGTGAGCTTGAAATGGCTGATAAGCTCGCTCACTTGATGACCTCCGCCGACGCGGTAGCCGGCTTGGTGGCATCAGCCGGCGGGGGCTTGCTGATATCGGTGCCCAGACGCTGCAGGTACGCCACAAGCGCGATGATCTTCTTGTCACCCATGTCTGCATACCCCTTTTGAGTCACAAGGGCGTCGGCGAGTTCCTTGGCCTGCGCCTTTGCGGCCTCGGTGGCCTTGCCCTTCTGAACGAGGTCGCCATAGGGCACACCCAGCATGGCCATCGCATCGACGCGAGCCTGGATGGTCTCAAAGTCGATGGTGTCCTTGAGCAGGTGGGGGTACGCGGGCATGACCGAGTCGCCGATCAATTGGCGCGGGTTTTCCAGGTGGCGAACCTGCCAGTCGTGGCTCTGGCGGCCGCCCTCGCGGGCCAGGTCAGGACCGATGCGGCGCGAGCCCCACTGGAACGGATGGTCGTAGACGAATTCGCCGGGCTTGCTGTATTCGCCATAGCGGCGGGTTTCGGCCCAGATCGGACGGATCATCTGCGAGTGGCAGTTGTAGCAACCTTCGGAGATGTAGATGTCGCGTCCGGCGAGTTCGAGCGGGGTGTAGGGCTGGACGCTGGCGATGGTTGGGACGTTGCTCTTGATGAGGAAGGTCGGGACGATTTCAAAGAGGGAGGCGGAGGCGACCGCGATCAGGACCCAGATCGTGAACTTAGCGGGCTTGCGTTCCCACACGCGGTGGAACCAGCCCTTGATGTACTTCTTATCGACGTCCTTGGCCCACTCGGTGCTCGCGGTGATTTCCGAGGGCTGTGGGGGCGGATCGACGAAGACCGCGCCGAGCGCCGGGGCCTCGTGGACGGTTTCTTCGTACTTGGCGGGTCGGGCCATCCAGGTCATGGTGAGGTTGAGCAGGCAGAGGATGCCGCCCACCAGGTACATAAGGCCTGCGAGAACGCGGAGCCAGTAGAAGGGCATCAGGGTCATGACGGTCTCGACGAAGTCGGGGTACTGGAGACGCCCGGTCTCGTCAAAGGCGCGCCACATGAGGCCCTGGGTGATGCCGCCGGTGTAGATGCCCAGGATGTAGACGGCGATACCGATGGTGGCCAGCCAGAAGTGGGCGGCCATGAGCTTCTTGCTCCAGAGTTGGGCCTGGAAGAGACGCGGGGCGAGCCAGTAGGCCATGCCGAAGGTGAGCAGCCCGTTCCAGCCGAGGGCGCCGGCGTGGACGTGCGCGATGGTCCAGTCGGTGTAGTGGGAGAGGGAGTTGACGCTCTTGACCGAGAGCATCGGGCCCTCGAAGGTCGACATCCCGTAGAAGGTGATGCCGACGACATAGAACTTGAGGATGGGGTCGGCGGCGACCTTGTTCCATGCGCCGCGGAGGGTGAGCAGGCCGTTGATCATGCCGCCCCAGGAGGGCATCCAGAGCATGACGGAGAAGAGCATGCCGAGCGTGCTGGCCCACTGCGGGAGGGCGGTGTAGTGGAGGTGGTGTGGTCCGGCCCAGATATAGATGAAGACGAGGGACCAGAAGTGGATGATGGAGAGGCGATAGGAATAGACGGGCTTTTCAGCGGCCTTGGGGAGGAAGTAGTACATCAGGCCCAGGAAGGGCGTGGTGAGGAAGAAGGCGACGGCGTTGTGCCCGTACCACCACTGCATGAAGGCGTCCTGGACGCCGGAGTAGACGGACCAACTCTTGAACCAGTCGGCGAGTGGTGGGGTGCGGCCGGTCTTGAACATCTCGACCAGGCCGAGCGGGAGGGAGAGGTTGTTGAAGACATGGAGCATTGCGACGGTGACGATGGTCGCGATGTAGAACCAGAGAGCGACGTACATGTGACGCTCGCGGCGAGTGGCGAGGGTCATGAAGAAGTTCACGCCGAAGAACGCGACCCAGACGACCGCGATCATGAGGTCGACGGGCCATTCGAGTTCGGCGTATTCCTTGCCCTGGGTGATGCCCAGGGGGAGCGAGACGGCGGCGCACACGACGATGAGTTGCCAACCCCAGAAGTGGAGGTTGCTCAGTTTGTCGGACCACATCCGGGTCTTGCACAGGCGCTGCGTTGAGTAGTAGATCGCGGCGAAGAGCGCGTTGCCCGCGAAGGCGAAGATCGCCGCGTTGGTGTGCAGCGGGCGGATTCGGCCAAAGTTCAGGAAGGATGTGTTCGTGAGGAATTCAAGCCAGGAGAGGGCCTTCACCGAGGCCAGCGCCGGGGGGATCGCCAATTGAACGGCGGCGATGACGCCGACCAAGAACGCGACCACCCCGAAGATGATCGAGGCGAAGATGAACTTCCGAACGATGGCGTCGTCATAGACGAACCGCTCGATTGGTCCGGATTCCTGATGTGGGGAATGTGACGCTGTGCTGCCGCCTGTGGCCATGAGCCGCTCCTCGTGCTGCCGACCAATCTGCCTGTCGATTAGTGGATCGAATGGTCAGCAAGGTCATCTTTGCGTTTTTTATCCAATCTGTCAAGTGACCGCCCCCTGATCGGCTGGGTAGGGGTGAGACTCCACAGATTTTCGGACTCATGAAGGTCCTGAAGGGGAATCTGTGGAGGGTATCTCTTGACATGCCGATCAACAATTGGTAGGCTTTCAATTGTTCATCGGGGAGTTGTTTTATGCTGAGTCAAGGTGTCGGATATGCGGTCACGGCACTCGGATACATCGCGGCGGCGGGCGGTAAGCCCGTGCTGGTGCGAGAGATCGCAGAATCTGGTGACATCCCTGCGCCCTACCTAGCCAAGATCATCAACGCCCTCTCCAAGCGCGGAATTGTTCTGACCCAGCGAGGCGTCGGCGGCGGGGTAACTCTTGCTCGCCCTGCGACCGAGATCAACTTGTTTGACCTTTGTGCGGCACTCGATGATCCGGTCGTTCATCCCATGTGCATGCTCGGAAACGCCGAATGCTCCGACGACCGAGCCTGCCCGGCGCACAAGTTCTGGAGCGGCGCCCGCCAGAAGGTCTACGACTTCCTGCAGGCGACCAGCGTTGCGGACATTGCGGCGTTCGAATCCCGCCGGCGCTGGTCGAAGGTGACCGAGAAAGTGGCGGAGAAGTTGGCCGAAAGAAACTAGTGATCATCGCGGCGGCCGTGCCTGGGTGAGCCGGGCCCGCCGCGAATCATGGCATGTGATCTCCTCTGCGAGCCCGCCTGTTTGTGAAGGCGGGCTTTGTTGTTTTGCTGGAATCGAGGATGGTGCCTTGACAACGCGAATCTCCTCGCGAGTGGTCTTTGAAGTGGCGGGGTTGCGGGGCCGGTGACGTTCGCGATCGCGTGCGCTGACCTCATCGCCCGCTGGGTCGATCGAACCGCGACCTCGTCGCAGATGAGAGGACACCGGCGGTCGGGTAGGCTGCGGGCATGACGAGGCCGCGGGAGGAACACATGGGCGACGCGAGCGGCGAGGATCGCGAGGAAAGAGCGGTCCCCGCGCTCTGGACGCCGTGGGCGTGGGGCGTGGCGCTGCCGAGCGTGGTGTGTCTGACGGGCGCGTGGATCGCGGGCGTGAACAAGGGCGCGGCGGGGTGGTTCCTGCTCCTGTGGCCGATCGCGGCCGTCGGCGGCATGGCGATGGGGTGCGTGGCACTGATGCAGCGCCTGGCGCGGAGCAAGATGCCCAACGCGCCGATGTTCCTGATCGCGGCCGGCTTCGGCGTGCTGTGCCTGGTGATCCAGGGCGCGATGGCGCTGTGGCTGGGCGGCGTGGTGAGGGGGAAGTGACCTGCTCAAGCGGTCGGAAGGGAGTCCAATTGGACCCGAAACAACAACGGAGTGACGAACGAGTCACCCAATTCTTGGAGCAGCTGGATCGTCTCCACAGGCAGGCTATCGAGGTCTCAGGCCGACAAGTGATTTGGCGAGAACTGGAGATCGCGGCGGAGCAACATCCTTGGATTCGCGAGCCGGGATTGTTCTACAGCTTTGTCAGAAACGGCCACTACTCGATGCTCGCAATGTGGTGCCGTCGCTGTATCGACAAGGATGACGACGCGCTCTCGTTGGTCAAGCTCCTTCGACGTGTGCAGAATCGAGAAGTCGATATCCGCCGCGATCGATATGTGAGATTGATGGCGAGCAAGGTTCCCGAGTTGGAGTCATACGCCCAGTGTGCATTCGACGCATGGGCGGGGTCCGGAGTTGAGAGGTATCCAGAGGACCGCGTCGAAGCAGACATCGAAGCAGTCATTCGGGATGCACGTCCTGTCGCGAATTGGGTTGACCAACATCTTGCGCACTTGCAGAAGAAGCCGTCCACCCACAAACTACAGATCAAGACCATCGAAGCAGCAATCAAGTCGATTATGGAGACGCAGAAGAAGTTCCACACGATGCTCACCGCGACTGAGTACCTGATTGATGAGCCAATGACGCCGCCGAATTGGAAAGCGTCACTCTCACTGCCGTGGTTCAATATCGACAAGCTCGATGGGCTATGCACACCGATGCACCCAAGAGAAAAGGGCCCACCCTACCGCCTCAATCGACGGCAGGGACTTGAGTGCCCGTGGAAATCGCCCTAAGGCTTGTTACCCCCTCGCCGGTCCCATCAGCGAATCCGGGTGTTCCTGCAGCAACTTGACGATTTCCGCCAGCGCCAGGGCCGCCGTCGCGCCGTCGACCACGCGGTGGTCGCACGCGAGGCTGAGCGGCAGGAGGTTGCCCACGAAGAGCCCGCCGTGGCGGACGACCGGCGAGTGACGCGCACGCCCGACGGCGAGGATCGCGACCTCCGGATAGTTGATGATCGGCGTGGCGAATCGCCCGGCGTGGCTCCCCACGTTGCTGATCGTGAACGTCGAGCCCATGAGTTGCTCGCGCGGGATGGTGCGCGAGCGGGCGGCCCCGGCGATGGCGGCGATCTGACGCCCGATCTCAAGCACGCCCAGCGCGTCGCAGTCGCGGATCACCGGCACCATCAGGCCGCTGTCGGTGTCGGTCGCGATGCCGATGTGGACGGCGCGGTGCTGGATGATGAAGGCGTCGGCCTCCTTGTTGTCGGTCTCCTCGACGGTCGCGTTCATGGCGCGGAACTCGGGGCGAGAGAGCACGCGGCAGACGGCCGAGGCGACGAACGGGAGCACGCTGAGTTTTTCGCCGCTGGCCGCGCCGAGCTTCTTGCGGAGCGAATCGAGCGACGAGATGTCGGCCTCGTCCATGACGTTGAAGTGGACGGCACGATTGACCGATTCGCGGAGGCGGTTGGCGATGGTGCGACGCACGCCGCGGAAGGGGATGCGGACGGTGTCCTGCCCGGCGGGGAAGGACGGCGCGGGCTTGGGAGCGGGTGCGGCGGCGCGGGGTGCGGGGGCATCGAAGGCGTTGGTAAGGGGGGCCGGCGCGGGGCGGGCCGCTGGGGCTGGGGTAGCGGCGCGTGCGGCTGGGGCGGGCTTGGCGCCCGAGGCCGCGGCGCGAACGTCTTTCTCAAGCACGCGGCCGCCGATGCCCGTGCCGGTCAGCGTGTCGATGTCCAGGCCGAGGTCGCGTGCGAGGCGGCGCACGGCGGGAGTCGCCAGGGCCTTGCCCGGCGCGGCGGAAACACCCGCGGCGGAGGCGGACATCTGCCCGACGACCGTGCCCGCGTCTTCGGCGACTTCGGCGTGGGCCGCGCCGTTGGAGGATGGTTCAGGGGCGGCCTTGGGAGCGGGCGTGGCGGGGGTGGCGATGTTTGCGGAACTAGCGCCCTCGTAGGAGACGAGCGGGTTGCCGACGTGGAGCACTTCGCCCTCGCTGCCGTGGAGTTGCTTAATCACGCCGGAGCGCGGCGAGGGGACTTCGACGAGCGCCTTGTCGGTTTCCATCTCGGCGAGGATGTCGTGCTCGTTGACGGCCTGCCCGACGGCGACGCGCCACTTGATGAGTTCAGCCTCGTGGACGCCCTCGCCCAGGTCGGGGAGGATGAAGATGTTGGGGTCGGCGGATTTGTGGTGAGCCATGGCAAGGCCTCAACGGAGTGATATGGGAGCAAGAACGGCCGCGGAGCGCGGGAATGAAGAGTAGCGCCGGGGGGCGTGAGAGGGAACGGGAGGGGGCTGAAGGTGTGTGTGGACTCGTCCGATCGTATGTGAACGATCGCATTTGAGGAGTGAGGGATGAGCGGGTGTCGGGCGGCTAGTTGTTTGAGGAAGTGGAGGCGGAGTTTTCGGCGTCGGCGCGAGCGCCGGTTTTCCACGTGTAGATCACGAGGATGACGATGCCGATGATGAGCCAGAGGTCTGCGAGGTTGGAGACATAAGGCCAGATTTCGCGGGCCGTTTGGCCGCTCGCCCAGGGGTAGGACCAGCCGAAGGGGAGTTTGACACCCGGGAGGGGGTGGATGAAGTCGCGGACACAGGCGTAGAGGAGTCGGTCGTAGAGATTTCCCAGTCCTCCTGAGATGACCAGGCCGATGGCGACGTGAGCCGCTCGGTCTCGAGGGCGCGTCCATCGAGCGAAGAGCCCGGTGGCGAAGACGACTGCGATGGCGGTGAAGAGGACGAAGAACCAACGCTTTCCCGCGCCGATGCCAAAGACAGCGCCGGGGTTGAGGACGAGAGTGAAATCAAGCACATTGGGAACGACGACGACGGGTCGGTGAAAGGGGATGAGGTTGCCGAGGTTGCTGGTTGCGATGACCGACTCGCGGTTGATGTGGACGGGCGTTCCGGCGATGCGGCTGAACGCGAGTTGCTTGCTCGCGAGATCGGTGGCCAGCCCCAGCAGTGTGGTGACGATGAGCACGACCCATGCGGCGCGTGACTTCGATGCGGTCGTGTGCTTGATCGCGTCGGTCGGGTGGCTGTGCTGATTGGTGTCGTTCGCCCCGCTCACGGCCTGTCTTTCGGGGGACTACTGACGCATCGAGCGGCGCTCGAGTTCGCGGGCGGCCTCGATCGAGTAGCGGGCCCAGGGGAGTTCCTGCAGGCGTTCGGCCTTGATGGGCTTTCCGGTCAACTCGCAGAGCCCGTAGGTCCCGTTGGCGACGCGTTTGAGCGCGTCGTCGATCTCTTTCACCAGGCGACGGTCGGCGGCGACGAGATCGAGCGCGAGCGTCTGCTCGTAGGTCTCCGAGCCCTGCTCGGCGAGGTGCTGGGGTAGGTTCGACAGGGCACCGCTCTCACCCTTGAGAGCCTCTGATTCCATTGTGTGGATGTCGCCTGCGACCTCAGAGCGTTTGCGGAGCAGAATCGCCCGGAAGAGATCGAGTTCCTTCTTGTTGAACGGCGTCTTTCCAGATTCGATGGGGACATCGGGCGCGTCACCCTGGGCGCCGAGAGGGCGCGAGGGCGACGCGTGAGGGCCGCTGGGGATCAAGGGTTTGCGGATGGTGCCAGCGAGTTGTCCGACGGACGCGGGGACGACCGAGATGATCTTGGGCTTAGGTTTCCTGACGGGCTTGGGCGTCACGATGGTGATGCCCTTGCGCGGGGCTTTGCCGTCGGTGGTCGGCGCCGGAGTGGCGGATTTCGCGGGGGACTTCGCCGGGGCCGCGGCCTTGCCGGCGGGCGCCTTGCCCTTGGCCTCAGGCTTTGTGGACGCTGTGGGCTTGTGCTTTCCGGCGGGGGCGTGCTTGGCCGGCTTGGCCGCTGGTTTCGCGGCGGGCTTGGTCTGGTGTTTGGCCTTGGGTGTTGGCTTTGCGGCCTTCGCGCGTGTTTTAGGCGCGTGCTTGGTGGGCTTCTTGGATTGGGGCTTGCTCTTGGGCAACTGCAACTCCCCCTGAGCCAACGCGGGGCCTCTCCCCTCCCGAACCCGGAAAGGGTGCGAACGATAAGGGATCGCGTTCAAAATGTCAAAGCGCGGACAAGCCGTCGTTGGATCCCAAATACCAGCCAACACGAGTCAGTTCGTTACGCGGGGTTGCCCGCGGACTCGGCCTGTTCGGTGTACTGGCCGAGTTTTCGGAAGCGTTCATACCGCTGTCGGACCAGGGTGTCGGCGTCGATCTGTCGAAGTTGCTGCACGCGTGACACGATCCACTGCCGGAGGTTTTCCGCGGTTGTTTTCGGGTCGCGGTGAGCGCCGCCGACCGGCTCGGGGATCACATCGTCGACGATGCCGAGTTCGAGGTTGTCGCGGGCCGTGAGTTTGAGCGCCTTGGCCGCCGCGGAGTTGGTCTGCTCGTTGGCCTCTTTCCACAGGATGGCGGCGCACCCTTCGGGGCTGATGACCGAATACCACGAGCACTGGAGCATCGCAACGCGATCGGCGACCGCGATGCCGAGCGCGCCGCCGGAGCCGCCCTCGCCGATCACGACGCTGACGATGGGCACGCGCAGGCGGCTCATCTCGCGCAGATTGACGGCGATCGCTTCGGCCTGTCCACGCTGCTCGGCGCCCAGGCCCGGATAGGCGCCGGGAGTATCGACCAGCGTGACGATCGGCACGTTGAACTTCTCGGCCAGTTGCATCTTCAGCAGTGCCTTGCGATACCCCTCCGGGTGCGCACAGCCGAAGTGGCACGCGAGTTTCTCCTGCGTGTCGCGCCCCTTCTGATGTCCGATGACCATGCACTTGATCGGGCCGATGCGGGCGAAGCCGGTGACCAGGGCCGGGTCTTCTCCGAAGCGTCGGTCGCCGTGCAGTTCGGCGAAGTCGCGGCAGATCATGTCGATGTAGTCGCGTGTCTGCGGTCGCAGAGGGTGGCGTGCCACGCGGACGGTATTCCAAGGCGAGAGGTCGGAGTAAAGGTCGGTCAGCAGTCTGTGTCGGTCCTGCTTGAGGCGATCGACCTCGGAACGCAGCGACTCGACCTCGGGCGACCCCGTGCCCTCGCCTGGCGGGTTGGCGGTCGCGGCCTCGGTCAGGCGCGTCTCGCTCGCCTCGATCCGTTTCTCAAGTTCCAAAACAGGCTTCTCAAACTCGAGTCGATAGAAACTGGACATGTTGCGGAAAGGGTAGGCTTCCGGCGTCGAGACGCCCGGAGACCGCCATGACGACCCAACCCCACGCCAAACCGCACGACATCTCAGGCTCGCCCGCAACCGGACAAGAATGTCAACAACCTCACGGATGTCGCGACCGCGCGCGCCCGGATCCCATTGCTGTGCCGCTGCTCGTCGTGGGTGGTGGGAACATGTCGAGCGCGATCCTCCGCGGCGGGATCAGCGGCGGGGTGATCGATCCGTCGCGCGTCTTCGTCATCGAGCCCGACGCATCCAGGCACGAGGTGCTCGGCTCTATCGGCGTGCGGGTCTCCGCGATCGCGAGCGAAGGGATCGCGTGGCTGACGTCCTTCGACGCGCGGGGCGATGCGCCGGACGCGGCCAATACCGCGCAGGTTGTCCTGTGCATCAAGCCTCAGATGCTCCGGCAGGCTGCGGGCGACATTCGTTCCGCGTTCGACACGCCGCGCGTGGTCGTGTCGATCCTCGCGGGCACGCCGAGCGAGGTTGTGCGTCAATCGTTGGGCGCAACGGCGCGGGTGGTTCGGGCCATGCCCAATCTTGCCGCGTCGATCGGGGAGGGCGTCACGGCCATCTGTCTCGGTGACGGGGCCCGCGACGGAGACGACACGGCGGCGTGCCGTATCTTCGAGGGCGTCGGGCCGATCGTGATGCGGCTTGACGAATCGCGGTTCGACGCGTTCACTGCGTTGGCGGGGTCGGGCCCGGCGTACCTGTTCTATCTCGCGCAGTGCATGATCGAAGGTGGTGTGCGGGCTGGGCTTTCAGATGAGCAATCGCGTGACGCGACGATCCAGGCACTCGCGGGTGCCGCGATGCTCATGGCACGATCTGACCAGGCGCCCGAGGTGCTGCGAGCGGCGGTGACGAGCAAGGGAGGGACGACGGCGGCGGCGGTGGCGGTGCTCGATCAGCGAGGCGTGATGTGTGCGATCGCGGACGCGATCGTCGCGGGCGCGGCGCGAGGGGGCGAATTGGCGAGGCTCGCAGCGGGGACGTGAGGGAGCACGACGACGTGACGTACGAGTACCGGCGGTCGAGCGCTATTCCCCGGTGATTCGCGCAACGTATTCGGAGTACGCGGACTGGAGGCGAGATAGATCGCGATCGACGAACGCCTCCATGACACCGGGACCGAGGCGGCGTGACATGGCGATGCCCGCGGCACGATCGCCGAGGCGGCGGGAGAGTTCGGTGCGGAGTTGGCCGCGCGAGGCGAGCGTGAGGATGGTGGCGAGCGCTTCGTTTCTCGTCGGGTCCTCGGTCAGGAAACGAGCCATTGACCAGGCCTGAGCGTAGTAGACCAGCGGGTTGTCAGCGCCCTTTGTGATCCAGTCCTGGGGGGTGGTGCCGGTCAGTTGATCGAGGGGGATCAGCGAGCCGGTGCGTGCCGCTCGCGTCAGGACGTCGAGTCGGACCGGATTGTCGCGCGGCGTGAGGACCGGGATCTCGCCGGTCCATCGATGGCCCTCGAACCACGTCGCCAGCCCCTCATCAAGCCAGATCGGGAGAGGCTCTTTGAACGACGCCTGCGCGAACTGATGCCAGCCCTCGTGGGCGAGGAGCACGAAGGTGTCGTGCGGACCGATGTCGTACACGATGGAGCGGCTCTGGAGCGTGAAACCGGCGCGGCTCATGCTCGCGATGAGATCGGAGCGCGAGCCGAGCAATTGCGTGACGACCCGCTCCCATTGTGAGCGATCGGCCATGACATAGGTATCGAGCGCGTTCTGGGGAGGGGAGAGGGGCGTGATCGCGGTGCGGTATTGCCGGCCGACGGATTCGATGAAGACGGGGAGTTGATCGCGGAGTGATTGGCTGGAGATTGTCGTGAACAGGCGGTACGACGGCGTGCGGATCATGACGCCGCCAGAGGAGCCGAACGTCCATGGCTCCTCGGAGAGGATGACGTTGGGGCGCGGCGGGGTTGCGTGGACCAAGGCGTCAGCGCCTGGGCCTGCCTGATGATCTGTGGCGAGCGTGGCACACGAAGTAACCACGATCAACGTGGACACGCGCGCGAGATGATGGGCGAGTGAAAGTCGCTGGCGCAAGCGGCGACGTCGAGATTCGTGCGCCGGATCCGTGCGGCGACTCACGACGCGCCCAGCGATGCCAGTGCCGCACGATTGGCCGCGAGTTCGGCCACGGCCTTGGCGAGTTGATCGCGGGTCTGCTGTACCATCGCGGGCGGCGCGCGATCGGCATAGCCGGGGTTGGCCAGACGAGCCGAGAGCGTGCGCACGGAGTTTTCCTTGTCCGCGATGGCCTTTTCGAGGCGGGCCCGCTCGGCGCCGGCGTCGACGGCGTCGGCCAGGCTTGAGGCCTTCCACTCCATCGACTCGAACACAAACGCAACGCTCGCGCCCGTGGCGCCGTCGCTGGTGATCGACTCGATCGGCACGAGCGCCCGCAGGAGCGGCGAGTGCGACTCGGCCAGCTTTGTTCCGACCGACGGAGCGTGCAGCACGATCTTCCGCTTGGGCGGCACGTTGTGCTGGGCTCGGACCTCGCGGATCGACGTCGCCAATGTCTGCACACGTGCGAACTCTTGAACGGATCCAGTATCCTCCGCGCCCGCGGCGAAGCGCGGCCAGGCGGCGCGGCACAAGAGTTCCGCAGGAGGCTCATCGAGTGTCAGCCACGACTGCGATCGCACCGGCGTAGAGCGCAGGTGCTCAAAGATCGTCTCGCTGATGAACGGCATGACTGGGTGCGCCAGGCGGAGCAGCACGTCGAGCGCGGCGCGGAGCACCAGTTTCTGCGACGCATCCGCAGCGACCGTGGGCTTGATCGCCTCGAGATACCAGTCGCAGAAGTCGCGCCAGACGATGTCGTAGAGGGCCTGCGAATAGCCCGCGAAATCGAACTGCGCGATGCACTCATCAATCTGGCGGGTGGCGGCCGCGAGACGCGAGATCATCCAGCGATCGACCAGCGAGAGATTCGAAAGTTCGACCTGCTCGGCGGGTGGCGTGCCCGAGGAGAGCATGGAGGCCGCGAATCGTGCGGCGTTCCAGATCTTGTTGGCGAAGTTGCGGCCGAGGTCGAACTTGCTCGAGGTGTTCTTGGCCAGCGGCATTTCGGGCGTGGCCTTGGCCTCGCCGGAGGCAACGCCGTAGACCGTGACCATCTTCTTGGACTTGTCGGTGGGGCACTCCTGCACGGGGACGGGGACGACGTAGCCGTCTTTGTTGGTGAACATCTTGGGCGTAAAGGTCGCGCCGGTGTGCGGGCAGATGAGGTCGACGGGCATGCGGACGTCCTGCGTCTGCGTGGCCATGTTGCAGAGCGTGAAGCGCATGGCGTCGGCGCCATGGCTGCTGATGATGTCGAGGGGATCGACGCCGTTGCCGAGGCTCTTGGACATCTTCTGTCCCTGGCCGTCCTGGATGACGCAGTGGATGAAGACATCGCGGAAGGGGAGGGGGCCGTGCCCCTTGCCGTGGTTTGCAAGCGATGCGGGGTCCGCGGTGCGCGAGGCGTTCCATCCGTCGGGCATCAGGTAGCGGTTCATCATCACCATGCGCGAGACCCAGAGGGTGATGATCTCGCGCGCGGTGCAGAGGGTTGAGGTGGGGTTGAAGGCGGCGAGCAGGCCGTCGAAGGCAGGGCCTGCGGCCTTGGGGTCGGGCCAGCCCATGGTGGACATGGGCCAGAGTGCGGAGGAGAACCAGGTGTCGAGGACGTCGGGATCACGAACGAATCCGATCGACTCGATCAGGTTGGTGAGCGATTCGTCGCTCGCGTCTCGCAGGCAAACGTGCGTTGTTCCGTCCGAGTGTGAATAGACCGCTTCGCCGGTCTGGACCGGTCCATCGATCATCGTCAGGAACGCGGCCTCATCTTGTCTTGTCCAAGCCGATTTGGTCCACACCGGGATCCGATGTCCCCACCAGAGTTGGCGGCTGATGCACCAGTCGCGGATGTTGTCGTGCCAGAGTTCGTAGGTCTTGGCGTAGCGGTCCGGATGGAAGCGCAGTTGGCCGTCGCTGCCAGCGGGTCTGGCGTTGCCGGAGCCCTTGGATCGCTGCTCCGTTGCCAGCGCCTTGTTCGCGGCGGCCGCGAGGCGAGGATCAGTCACCTTCACGTACCACTGATCGCTCAGATACGGCTCGATGATCGCTTTGGAGCGATCGGAGAAGGTGACGGAGTGGCGGTAGGGGCGCGTGCGTTCGAGCAGGCCGCGTGCCTTGAACTCGTCGACGACGAGTTTGCGCGCGTCATCACGCGACTTGCCGACGAAGAGATGGGCGCTGCCCACGTCACGCCAGCCGTGCTTGTCGCTGACGGTTGCATCGGGCGCAAAGACGTTGACGAGCGCGGCGTTCGGCCCGCCCGCGTACACGTCCATCACGTCCTTGTGACGCTGGTAAAGGTCATAGTCGTTCGCGTCGTGCGCGGGCGTCACCTTCAGGAATCCCGTGGCGTACGCGGCCTTCGGGTCGGCCCGCTCCTCGTCGTCGCGAGCGTAGATCTCGGGGAGCACGACATATTCGTCTTCAACGATCGGGATGACGCGCCCGACGAGGGGCAGATCGACGCACAGACCGCGCAGCGCCTTGGCGCGCGGGTCGTGCGGATTGACCGCGACGGCGGTATCGCCGAGATAGGTCTCGGGTCGCGTGGTCGCCACAACGATGTACGCCGGGTCCTCGGGCGGGTGATTGTCGGACTCGGCAAAGCCGCGCCGCGAAAGTTCCGACCACGTGACGGGCACGGCGTCGGCGGGCGGGAGCTTGCCGTGCCGGCGCTCACCGGCGGTGGACTGCCCGTGGGCGTGAACGAGCGGATAGCGCAGGTAATAGAACGCCGCGTCAACTTCTTCGTCGAAGCACTCGTCGTCGGCGACGGCGGTCTGCAGCACGGGGTCCCAGTTGACCAGGCGCTTGCCGCGATAGATCAGGCCGTCCTTGAAGAGTTGGAAGAAGGCCTCGCGCACGGCGCGGGCGCAGACGTCGTCCATGGTGAAGCGCTGGCGGTCCCAGTCGCAGGAGCAGCCCATCTTCTTAAGCTGGCCGGTAATGACCGCCTCGTACTCGTCCTTGAAGGCCTGGATCCGAGCGATGAACTGCTCGCGGGTGAAGTCGTGGCGGCGTTTCTTCTCATCGTTCCAGACGCGCTTCTCGACCACGGCCTGGGTGGCGATGCCGGCGTGATCGGTACCTGGCATCCACAGGGCTTCGTGCCCGCGCATGCGATGGGCGCGGACGAGGATGTCCTGGAGCGTGTTGTTGAGCGCGTGCCCGAGGTGCAGGCGATCGGTGACGTTTGGAGGCGGGATGACGACCGAGTAGGGCTTACCCAGCCCGGCGACGACGTGGGCGGGGTTGGCATGGAAGGCGCGGGCCGCTTCCCAGCGAGTCCAGGTGTGGGACTCATGGTCGGCGGGCCGATACTGCTTGGGCAGTTCGGCGTGAGAAGTGCTCGGAGTTTGTGCGGGATCGGACATGAGCGCATCGTATGCGAGCCGGGGCGGTCTAGGGCCCGTTGGATGGGTGGGTGGCCGGCGGGCGCGAAGTGGCTCACCGCATGAGTCGGGGAGTTGGCTGGCGGCGATGCCCGCGGCGTGCGATCATGGCGCGTCGCTCGCCGGGACGCGAGCAGGGGGATTCTGGATGCCGATCATGTCGCGCCCGTTTGTAATTTCATGGACGATGCCCGTGGTTGCGCCGTCGTTCCTTCTGAGCGCGGCGCGTCCGGGGCGTGCGGGATTTGCGGTTGTCGCGACGCTGTCGGTGTTTGCGTCTGCGGCTGTGACGACCTGGGTGTTTGTGCCGCGTGCGGGCGGGATGCACCAGGTCGAACCTCCGCAGCCCGGCGTGGCGGCCGGCGAGACGCTGAACGCGGTGCTGAATTCAGCGCAGATGTACGTGAACCAGAAGGAGCCGGCGAAGGCCGAGGCGATCATGCGAGAGGCGATCGCGAAGTTTCCGGAGGAGCGGGAACTTCGTGTGCAGTACGCGCAGGTGCTGCTGGCGATGAAGAAGAATGCGGAGGCATATGAGCAGTACGTGGCTGCGCTGAAGTGTGGAGCCAAGGACGCGGCGATGGAGTTCATGGCCGGGACAATCGCCAGCACGCTGGGGCGGCTGGACGCGTCGGTGTCGCACTATTCAAGCGCACAGACGATCGATCCTGGAGTTGCGAAGTATCCGCTGTACCTGGCGCAGGTGCAGATCAAGTTGAACAAGATCGATGATGCGAAGGCGAATCTGCTCCGGTCTGGTCGGATCGATCCGGACCAGGCGATCGTGTGGGGAACGCTGGCGGACCTGGCGATGCGGGAGAACAAGGCGGGCGTCGCGCTGCAGCACATCGCCAAGGCACGGCGGATCGAGCCCGCGGTGACGGATTGGCGTCTCATCGAGGCCCGTGCGATGAAGCGATCGAACAAGCCCGAGGAGGCGATCAAGTTGCTGGTCGGCCTGGACCAGGCGGAGCGGTATTCGCCGGCGGTGCTGCAGATACTCGGCGAGTGCTACGGGATGCTGTCTCACCCGGCCGACGCGGCGGCGCTGTACGCATCGGCGTCGGAGGCGAATCCGACGGACGCGGCGACTGCGCTCTCCGCCGCGGAGTGGTTTGTGCGGCTCAATCAGCCCGAGCAGGCGAAGAAATTCGCCCAGCGAGCGAGCGTGCTGGGCGAACCGAACGCCAGGAAAATGCTGGATCAACTGAAGTAGCGTCTAACCGATCGAGCGTCCGCCGTCCACGCGGATGATCTGGCCCGTGACGTACTTTGCCTCGAGCGCCAGCCATCTCACCGCTTCGGCTGCGTCTTCGGGCTGGCCGGCGCGGGCCAGCGGCACGCGCTGCAGATACGCTCGCTGCCTCAGTTCGTCGCTCTCGGGACCGTGATCCGGCCACGCCACGACGCCGGGGGCGACGGCGTTCACGCGAACGTGCGGCGCAAGTTCGCGGGCCAGCGAACGGACCATCTCGATGAGCGCGGCCTTGGACATCGCGTACGCCGCGTGGTTCTTTCGAGGGAGGCCCATCGCGTGGATGTCTCCCATCGCGACCACGCTCCCGCCGCCATCGAGCGTTGACTGCGCAAGCCGCGGCGCGAGATTCTGCGTGAGAATCAGCGGGGCGAGCGCGTTCACGCGGAACGCTTCGTTGGCCCTCTGGGGTGTGAGCGATTCCAGGGGCGTCGGCTCGTAGACAGACGCGTTGTGAACGAGCACGTCGAGCCGCGGGAGTTCCGAGGCCAGCAGCGAGCCGATCGCGCTGACGCTCTCGATGTCGGCGAGGTTGAGTCGCACAAGGCGAACCGCGATACCGCCGGAGGCCAGCGCGTCCGCGGCGAGTTTGGCGTCTTCAACGCTGTTGTGATAGGTCAGCACCAGGTCGCAGCCGGCGCGAGCGAACGCGGTGGCGATCGAGAGGCCAACGCGACGGGCGGCGCCGGTGACCATGACGACCGGACGCTGGCCGCTCGGCCAGTTCTGGGCATTACGCACCTCGGTGTGAGGCGAGGGGGCGGTCGACGTGGGTGCATCGCCCGGGGCCGACTCGCCGGCGGTATCGAAGATCCGGGTCTCTGGCTCGGCGCGGCGGCCGGATTCGGCCCACGCATCGAGTGTGAGCGATGGTTTGCGAAGGTTCGTGGCGCGAGCGGCGGAGCGTCGGCGATTGATCAACACCGCAAACACCGAGACCACGAACACCCCGATGATGATCAGCAGGATCAGCAGATAGACCGCGCTGCGCACCGCGTCGGCGGGAGCCCGCGCTTGGGCGAGACAGGGGATCCAGCCCAAAGCGCCGAGCGTCGCGATGAGGTTGCTGTTCATCGGTCGCACTATACCCCAATGGCGCCTGAACGCGGTGCGATCGTGGATTGCGGCTTGGTGTCGGTGTGTGCTGGTGCTGGAAGGTCCTCGGGGCAGACGAGCGTGCCGCCCATGGCGGCAAAGAGCCGGCCGTCCACGCGAACGAGACCGGAGTCTGGGTCAGCCGCGTGGAGTGCGAGCGCGAGGTCGTCATCGGACGCGCGGGTGATGGTTGATTTCGCGGGAGTGGCGACGAACTTTCCGGCCAGGCCGGGCGAGGTAGAGACACGCTCGACGATGAGCCGAGGCTGGGGCGGAAGCGCGAGGCGATATCGTGGGTCGTGGCGATACGACTCTGCGGGGGTGGATATCCGAGGCTGGCCGGCCATGAGTTCGCGGATCGCCTTGTCCTCTGAGGATTCGGCAAGCCGGTTGGTTGGAGATGTTGGAGTGCTCGTCGGGAGGAAGCGCCACATGACAACCCCGGCGACGATGGCGATCAACGCGACGGATGCGGAGGCCGACAACACCCGCCGCCCGCGGTGGGCAAGTGCTTGCTCGCGGAGAGCGTCATGGAGAATCTCGTCTCGTCGATCGTAAGGAGTATTTGATGCGTGGTTGGTCATGATTCGTCTTCTCCTTCCAAACCACGCCGGAGCACGCGGATTGATGCGCGAAGTTTGCCGTGCGCGGCGTCTTCGCTGGTCGAGAACGCTCGCCCGATCGCCGCGAGCGAACGTCCGAACCAGAAACGAAGCGAGATGGCGGCACGCTGATCTGGTTTCAACTCCGCCAGGTGACGCCGGAGCGTTTCGATCGAGTCGGACGCGGACTGAGCCGAAGGACATTCATCTCGGTTGACTGCCGGCGAACTCGGATGAGGAATCGGAGAGGCGATTACGCCGGCACGACGCGAGCGGCGTACCGCTTCGCGTGTTTCGCACTTGATGCGATCGAATGCGCACGTCGTGAGCACCCTGATCATCCACCGCGATACGTCGCACTCGGACTCAAGGCGCGGCATGGATCGCGCCACGCGGATCATCGCGTCCTGAACCACATCGAGGGCAAAGTTCTCGTCGCGCCCCGTTCGGCCGCGAACGATGGCGACCGATCGATCGAACCAGTGCCGGTAGAACTCCGCGAGCGCGTCCGCGTTCCCGCTCCGTATGCCGTGGCACCACGCCGCCGCACGCGCGTCCGGCGAGTCGTTCGCCCGATCTGTCGGCGTGGCGATTGGCACGAGGTGCTCGATGGCGGCGAGACGGCTGATCGGCGACGGCTCCTCTTGGCTTTCCTACTTCGCGTTCTTCTGCTTGCGGAGTGCGCTCAGTTCTTCGGTGAGGGCCTTGATCTGGGCGGCCTGGTCCTCGACAACCTTGCGAAGCGAGGCGATATCGTCACCCGGCGTCGAGCTTGGGTCGGGCGTCCATTTGCTCTCGATGAGACCGGCGAGCGCCGTGGCTTCCTGCAGATCGGCGCGAGCGGTCAGCACCGTCGATTCGGCCAGCCCGTAGGCGTTCCGCTGTTCCTGCACATCGCCATCGCTCGCGCTTCCGGCTTTCGCGAGTTCGCTGACACGTTCAAGTTTCTCTCGCATGAGCGCCATCGACTGTTCCGCGGTGGCCAGTCTGATTTCCGCGCGCTCAACCCGTGCCTTTGCCTCAATGACGTCTCGTTGCGACCGTCCGGCGTCGCCCAGACGCTGACGCTGGTCGTTGATCATGGTGTTGATGACCCGCTGGACGGCGTTGGTGGCGCGCAGCGAGCCTTGCAGGATCAGCAGTTGCGATTCCTCGTGATACTTGACGCGGGCGGGCTCGTCGCCGGCGGGCAGGGCCAGTTCAACGGCCGAGAGCACTACATCGGGCTTGATAGCCAAATCGGGGCGAGAGATGCCGTCGACAGACGGGCGCGTAAGTTGCGCGATCGAGACAACTTCCAGTTCCTGGGATCCGCCGTGCCCATTGATGTCCTTTCGGATTACAGAAAATGTCGGGGATTCGTCCTGGTGGGCGCTCACATGATCGATCCGCAGTTCGCCGGGGGTACCCTCGGCCGCGAAGACCAACGCTTCCATCGCCGTATCGACAGACACGAACTTGAGGTCCACGGGGCGGACCACAATCCGATCAGTGCCCGGGCCAAGAATGACGTTGACGGGCCAGTCGTTCTCGCCCCGCTGGGCCTGAACCGCCTTGACATACTCCGCGAGCACCCCACCCTGGAATCGAATGGTGATCGGCGTCGAGGGCACTCGAACCGCCGCAAACTTTGTCTTGTCGCTCGACGGCGGTTCGGTCTGGGCGTTGCACGCGGGAGTCCACACTCCCAGCGTCGTTCCGGCGGCCAGGACAAGGGCGGCGAGGTTCCGGTGGATTGATGCGTTCATGGATGGCTCCTGTGTTCTACCAACCAAACGACGCCGCGGGTCGTTTCCGGCGCGAGCCGAGGCGAAAATCCTCCTGACCGAGCGAAAACGACCCGACCGGAACCCGGCTACACTCTCGCCCCATGCATTACGACGCACACCAGCCCGTGATCGATGATCTTGAGGCGCGGATCACAACCATCCGCGACTCTCTTTAACTTCCCAACCAAGCAAAGTCAGTTGAAGGAACTCGAGGGCCAGATGGCCGCCGAGGGGTTCTGGGATTCCCAGGACAAGGCCAAGAAGTTGCTGGCGGAGGTCAAGACGCTCAAGGCCCAGGTCGAGCCGCTCGCCAAATTGATGGGCGAATTTGAAGACGCCAAGGTGGCCTACGAGATGTCGCGCGAGGCCGGGGACAAGGACCTCCTCGCCGAGGCCGACGAGCAGTTGTTTAAGTTGCAGTCCAAGATGGAGCAGGTCGAGTTGCGATCGCTGCTCTCCGGACGGCACGACCACCGCAACTGCTATCTCACCATCTCGGCGGGCGTGGGCGGCACGGAGGCAAACGACTGGGCCGACATGCTCTATCGCATGTACATCTTCTACTGTGAGAAGATGGGCTGGGAGATGGAGGAAGTCGACAAGGGCTTCGGCACCGAGGTCGGCATCGACTCCGTCACGCTCCACGTCAAGGGCGCCTATGCGTTCGGCTATCTCTCCTGCGAACGCGGCACGCACCGCCTGGCCCGCGTCTCGCCCTTCAACGCGCAGGGCAAGCGCCAGACGAGTTTTTCGACCGTTGAAATCGTTCCCGAGATCGAAGAGACCGAGGTCGAGATCCCCGAAAAGGACATCGAGGTGATCGCGTTCGTGCGCGCCTCGGGCCCCGGCGGGCAGAACGTCAACAAGGTCGCGTCGGCGATCCGCGTCATCCACAAGCCGACGGGCATCCAGGTCGTCGCGAGCACATACCGAGATCAGCCGCAGAACAAGCGTCAGGCGCTGACCGTGCTGCAGGCCAAGCTCCAGGTAATGGAGGACGAACGCCGCCGCAAGGAGATCGAGGGCGCGACCGGCGGCGCGATGGAGCAGGGCTGGGGCACGCAGATCCGCTCGTACGTTTTCTACGACAACCGCGTGAAGGATCACCGAACGGGCTACGAGGAATCGGACTACGAGATGGTGCTCCGCGGCGGGATCGAGCCGTTCATCGATGCGGAACTGAAGCGGCGACGCTCAGAGAAGGAAAAGGGCAAGTAGCGGTGTCACTGTCCGAAGTGATTGCATGTCTTTGATGAGCCGTACATCACAGTCGAGTGTGTCGCTTACACCAGCAGCGTCGCCGGCTTCTCGAGCAGCGCCTTCACGCTGTTGAGATAGGCCGCGGCCATGGCGCCGTCGACCACGCGATGGTCGCTCGACATGGTCATCGACATCACCCAGCCGGGAACGATCTGGTCGTTCCGCACGACCGGCTTCTGGATCGCCGCGCCGACGGCCAGGATCGCGACGTTGGGGGGGTTGATGATCGCGGTGAAGTGGTCCACGCCGAACATTCCGAGGTTGCTGATCGTGAAGGTGGCGTCGGCCATTTCTTCGATCGTGAGGCCCTTGGTGCGGGCTTTGTCGGAGATGGCCTTGGACTGGGCCGAGATCTGGCGGAGGCCGATCTGGTCGGCGTCGCGCAGCGTCGCGACGACCAGGCCGCCGCCCTTGGATTCGTCGAGCGCGATGGCGATACCGATGTTGACGTTGGCCAGGAGTTCGATGTTCTCGCTGCCCGGATTGCCGACCCAGCGGCTGTTGACGTAGGGATGCTTGTGCATCGCCAGAGCGCAGGCGCGGACGAGGAAGTCGTTGACCGAGAGTTTGACGCCCTGGGATTCGAGCTGCTCGTTGAGCTGCTTGCGAAGATCGACGAGGGCATCCATCGCCACTTCGACCGTGACCTGGTAGTGGGGGATCGTGGTCTTGCTCTCGACCAGGCGACGCGCGATCGTGCGCCGCATGTTGGAGAGCGAGACGATCTCGCCGGCGAGCCTGGTGCCCGAGGCGCTCACGACCGGCATCGGCTTGGCGGCCTGTGTCGCCGCGGGAGCGGCCGGTGACGCGGCGCGCAGGCTCGACCCGCTGATGGCGGCCTCAACATCGCGTCGGACGATGCGACCGCCCGGGCCGGTGCCCTGAAGCGAGGCGAGGTCAACGCCGGACTCGCGCGCGATCTTCTTGGCCAGTGGCGAAATGAAGACGCGCGTGCCGTTGGACTCGATCGTGTCGTCGGTGTCGATCGTCGCGGTTGCGGCGGGGGTGGACGCGGCGGGCGCGTTCACGGCGGCCTTGGCGACGGGGGTGGCGGAGGCCCCGCCCGAGGATTTGAGCGATGCGACGTCCTCGCCCTTGCCGGCGAGCACGAGGATCACCGTGCCGACGGGGACGGTCTGGCCCTCGGCGACGCCGAGACGGGCGACCGTGCCGTCGTCGAAGGACTGGAGCTCCATGGTGGCCTTGTCGGTCTCGATGTCGGCGATGACGTCGCCGGACTTGATGACCTGGCCTTCCTTGACGTTCCACTTGACGATGGTGCCCTGCTGCATGGTGTCGGACAGGCGGGGCATGGAGATTTCGATGGGCATGGAAAACCTCAAATGGCCAAATGGCAAATGAGCAAATGGCAAACTACTTGGATCTTTCTCTTGCCAGATTGTTGTCGCGTGTCTTTTTCAGGATTGCACCAAGGACTCGCTTCAATTCAGATGCTTCAGCTTGGAGACCTTCCAGTCTGGATGCCTCGACCCACCCACGGCGGGCGATGATCCGAAGCCAGAAGAGTGTTTCGCTTAGTTCCTTCAAGGCAATCCCGATGCACTTGCAAAAATCGGGGCGGCTCAGCGCTTCATCGGCCTCGAACACATTGGCACCGATGGCTGTGCCGCTTCCCGTCAACTGATCCAGAATGCGATGAGAGACTCCGGCCTTTTCCAAGGCTTCGACCACATCGAGCGCTCGCACGGCGAGCGACTCAATTCGGCTCAGGAGTTCCGGTTGCAGGCGTCCCATTGATTACTCGGTTTGCCATTTGGCCCTTTGCCATTTGGCGATTTCGGCGGGCGCAGCCGCCCGACTATCCCAGCGTCTTCCTCACCGCCGCCGCGATCTTGTCCTTGTTCGGCAGGTACGCGTACTCCAGACCCTTGGCGTACGGCGTGGGGACGTCCTCGGTGTTCACTCGGACCGGCGGCGTGTCCAGCCAATCAAAGCCGCGCTCGCACACCTGGGTGACGACTTCGCTGGCGATGCTGGCGAAAGGCCAGCACTGGTCGACCACGACGAGCCGGTTGGTCTTGCGGAGGCTCGTCAAGATCGAGTCGATGTCGAGCGGGCGGATCGTCCGCATGTCAAGCACGTCGACGCTGATGCGGTCGTTCTCAAGTTCCGCGGCCGCTTCAAGGCAGAAGTTGACGGGCCGCCCAAACGATACGAGCGTGCAGTCGTCACCTTCGCGGGCCACGCGTGCCTGACCGAAGGGGATGTAGTACTCCTCCTCGGGGACGTGTGCCTTGTCGCCGAGCATGCGCTCGGATTCGAGGAAGAAGACCGGGTCGTCGTCGCGGATGGCGGTCTTGAGCAGGCCCTTGGCGTCGTAGGGGTTGCTGGGGATGACGATCTTGACGCCGGGGACGTTGGCGTAGAGGCCTTCGACGCACCAGGAATGGGTCGAGCCGAGCTGTCCGCCCGCGCCGTCGTTTCCGCGGAAGACGACCGGGCAGCCCCACTGGCCGCCGGACATGTAGAGCATTTTGGGGACGTTGTTGAGGATGGGGTCGGCGGCGACGAGAGAGAAGGACCAGGACATGAATTCGATGATCGGGCGCAGGCCGTACATCGCCGCGCCGACGGCCATGCCTGCGAAGCCGTTTTCGGAGATGGGGGAGTCGATGATGCGTTTGGGGCCGAACTCTTCGAGCATGCCCTGGGAGACTTTGTACGCGCCGTGATACTCGGCGACTTCCTCTCCCATGAGGAAGACGCGCGGGTCGCGCCGCATCTCCTCGCTCATGGCCTCGCGGAGCGCCTCGCGGAACTGGATGAGGCGGGTGCCGTCGCGGCTGGGGAGGGGCTTGCTGAAATCGACCGTCGGCAACTCAAAGGCCGGCATCCGGGGCTCCTGCGGGTTCGGGCGGTGGGGGCGACACGCGACGCCCCGTCACAAACAGGGATGATAGCGCCCCGGCCGGTGGGGCGGATTCGGCGGGGAGCGTGGGCATGGCCGAGCGGGCCCGCGTGAAGCGCCCCCGGGGGCGCCCGAAATTCACGATGGCTTGACTCATGCTTCAAGCAATGAGATCACGATCTTGACAGTCCGCATCGCGGATCGAATTAGCCTCTCCACGTCTTCGATTGGGGGCGTGCGCGTCGTGCGTGCTGCTCACTTGCAGGATCAACATGGGGAGTCGACAACAATGCGCAATGGCAAGGCTGCCGGATTTACGCTGATTGAACTGCTGGTTGTGATCGCGATCATCGCGCTTTTGATCGGGATTCTTTTGCCTTCGCTTGGCAAGGCGAGGGCGAGCGCACGTGCGATCAAGTGTGCGGCAAATCTGCGAAACGTTGGCATGGCGGTGACGCAATACACGGGAGAGAACCGCTTCTTCCCGCTGTCCTACGCCTACGCGGATTCGCAGGAGGGTGACACATGGAAGATGGCGGATCAGCGAGATTCCAATCCGGAGAAGAGCAACGGTTACATCCACTGGTCGTGGGCGCTGCTCAAGGGCTCGGGCAACGGGCTGGCCGAGGAGGCGTTTACCTGTCCCACACTCCCCAAGGGCGGCGCTCCGAGGACGAACCCGGGCGCTGACCAGCAGGATTGGGAGGACAACCAGATCAACGACATGAGCAGTGGCTCGGCGTCCTCCTTCCCCAAAGACCGCCAGGCGCGGCGCATGGCCTTCACCGGCAATGACGCGATCTTCAGCCGCAACAAGTTCAACGTCGGCTTCACACGCAAGAACCAGTTCGTCAATCCGTCGATGGTTGATGGCTCGACGCGCGGCAGCGCGGGAGTCATCCTCGCGACAGAGTTCGCCCACTACGACAATTGGACCTCGCTTGCGGATCGCGATGAGAACAAGATCAAGAGCCACCGCCCGGTCCAGCCATTCGTCGGGATCTCAGCGGGCTCGGATGTCTATAGCGAGCCGACCAACGGCACCAAGCGATTCCGCTATCCGACGAAGGACGAGATCCGCGTAGGCGACCGGGGAGCGGCGCACCTCATCGACGATCCGAACTCGATCCTGAACGCGGTCGGGCGGCATCACATGGGAGGCGGGGGTCAGTTCGGCGGCAATGTCAACTTTGTTTTCTGCGACGGGCACGTCGCCTCGCACAACATCTGGGAGACCATCGAGAAGCGTCTGTGGGGTGATCGTGTCTACAGCCTGACCGGCGACAACAAGGTGAAGGACTAACGCGCGTTGGATGGAGGGAGAGAACCCAATCGCCATGCGTGCATTACGGCGACATTGATCCACTCATCGCGCAACTTTGACACTCTGCACGGGGACGCCCGTTAGAGTGTCTTGCATCTGGAAATGTGTTCGGCACGCGCGGGCGGGAGCCTGCGGTGGAAGCGGCCCGGGAGCTTCGTGGCTGTCGGTGCGCGCGAGAGATGGTTTGCTCACCCTCGGAGGAATTCACGTGAAGACCAAGATCGATCGTCGCCTCGTCGGCCTCGTCGCCGCGGGCCTGGCGGGCTCGGCCGCCACCGTTGCGACCGCCCAGCCCTATGTCATCAAAATCAGCGGCGCGACCCTGCAGCAGAACTTCTTCTCCAAGCCCGGTTCGACCAACGACTACCTCGACTGCGACGGCAACGGCACCGCCGGCTCACTCGGGAGCACCTCAATCCAGCAGCTCGCCCCCGGACTTCCTTCGAATCCGTATCCCGCGAATCAGTTCTGGCTCGTCACCTATCGCGCTACCGGTTCGGTGAATGGACTTAAGGAACTGATCGCCAACGGCCGCACCTACGCCACCGACGGTTACACCGGCGCGATCAAGGCCAGCACCGCCGACGTCGCCATCATCAATCGCACGCAGTACATCAACGCCGGCGCGAGCTCGAACGCTACCCTCTTTAACGAGGGCAATCCGGGCGCTGACCCCGTCCGCTCGGCGATGGACGGCACTTTTCTCGCAAGCCCCTATCTCAATCCCCACAACCCCATGGCGGGTGGGACGTTGATCGACATCGCCCCACTCGACGTTCCTGTTCTCTGGGGTGTGGTCGGCGCCACCGGCACGGCGTCGTCGAGCGATGAGCCCGGCGATGTGGGTTATGGCCGCAATCCCACCTATGGCCTGAACAAGGATGGCACACAGTACCTGGACGGCAGCGGCAACCCTTGGTATCACACGTTGGCCGAGCTCGGTACCGCGAACCTCAACACTGGCAGCCCCGATTCGAACACCATCTTCGACACCAAGACGGCGTGGGCGCCGATCGCGACTCTCACCAACTTTGGAACGGACTGGAAGCAGGCAGACCAGTCCGACATCCGTCACATGCTCATCACGGGGCGCGCCAAGAACGGCGAAAACCTCATGGTCATTACGCGCGATGCCGGTTCGGGCACGCGCAACGCCTACAACAACACGGTCGGCGTCGACCCCTCGTGGGGCATGGGAGAGAACATCCAGGGCTTCAACAACACCTCCGCCGATCGTCTCGTCGGGCCCAACTTCCAGCCCAGTAACAAGGGCGGTTCGAGCGGCCTTGAAACCACGGTCCTCAACTGCCGGCTGGCGATCAGTTACACCGGCGCCGAGCGCGGCGTTGTGTCGGGCTGGCTCTCGGGAGGCCGCTTCGAGTTGCTCGGGATTCGCAATGACCTTATGGGCGGCACCGAGTATTCACGCCCGAACATCGACGAGGTGCTCGACAACAGCGTGAACGGCTACGTCTTCGGCGGCCCCGCCGTCTTCGCGACGTTCGGCGACCCACGCAACCAGAACGAACTCGGCGGCACCCCCGGCAACACCCATCCTCGCATGCGGAACTCGCGGGCCGCGGCCTATGTCAACAACATCACGCGCTCGGTCGATGCCTTCGTCGCGGTGCCCTCCGACCCTGAGAACTTCGGCATGCCCGGCGAGCTGCTGGCTTTCCAGCTTGTGCTCCCGGGTGCGACGGATTACGTCCACGGCGTGACCGATCCGCTCACACTCTCGGGCAATCCCGAATTCAACCAGACTCTCCAGGACTACACCCGCGCCAACAACGCCCTGAAGGACTCCGGTTACTACACGTTTGGCACCTACAGCCTCAACGGCAAAGCCCCCACCCGCACGACTCTGACCGGCTCCAACAAGTACTCCGATGGGAACGTGGTCGGCTTCACGACCGAGGGCGGCTCGAGCGTGACGGCGGGCGCCAACCTGTCGAACCGCAACCGCATCTGCGGCGACTTCAACGGCGATGCCGATCGCGACATGGACGATATCACCGACATGATCGCCGCCTGGAAGAAGCGCAACGGCTCGGGCTCGTGGACGGCTCCGGCCGGCACCGGCGACATCGCCGGCGCCCCGGGCACCGATGCCATCATCGAGGTCCTTGGCGACTTCAACATGGACGGCAACTTCGGCAAGATCTGGGACAACACCAACCTCGTCTACGTCGCCGACACCTCCGACGTCCGCTACTTCTGCGACGGCCTTGCCAAGGACAGCGGCACGGGCTCGATCAACCGCGCTGAGGCCTTCCGTCTCGTCGACATCGCCTTCTGCGGTAATTTCTTCGGTACTACGGCTGTCACCGGCGCTGCATTCACCAACGGACTGGCCGCGGCCGACGTGTCCAGCGCGACCGGACGGCACACCCCGGGCTTCTGCCCGATCGGTCAGGACGGTGTGGTGGATGCGAGCGACCTCAATTACATTGCCAAGCAGTTCATGACTCTCGGTGACCGCGAGCTGAACTGGGACGTTATCGATGATGCTCAGGGCCGCGACCTCTCGGCCGACGTGAACGGCGACCTCAAGGTGAACATCGACGACATCATGAAGTCTCTCGACCTCATGGGCACGACCAAGGCCGACGTGAACCTTGACGGTGTGGTCGATCTGATGGACCGCTGCGCGATCAACAGCAACATCGGCAACGTGGGCGGCGGCTGGCTGGCCGGCGATATCAACT
This sequence comes from Phycisphaerales bacterium, assembly GCA_020845755.1. Taxonomy (GTDB): domain Bacteria; phylum Planctomycetota; class Phycisphaerae; order Phycisphaerales; family UBA1924; genus JABWBC01. The sequence goes on along the minus strand of JADLFE010000030.1, from coordinate 59,252 downwards.
GCGACGGCGAGACCAACGCTGACGATATCGTCTTCGCCTTCGACGCCTTCTGCCCCGGTGACTTTGACCTGAACGGATTCGTGAACGGCCTGGACTATGACTCGTTCGCCAGTTCATTCGAGAGCGGCGATGCGTGCGCCGATTTCGACGGGAACGGGTTCGTGAACGGCCTGGACTACGATGCCTACGCCAGCTATTTCGAGGGTGGCTGCTGAGAACTCGCTTGAGTTCGACTGCTCCGACCGATGCACCGCCCGCGGGAAGCCGCGGGCGGTGCTGCTTTGGCGGGTTGGCGTATCGGGAATCGCAGGCTAGTCGGAGCGTCCGAGACGCGCCGAATGGCTATCGTGTTCCGCCGCGTTATCCGCGGCCTACAAAAGGAGCGTCTCATGTCCACCTCCGCAGCCATGGAACAACTCGCCGCCAACACCGACGCATCCGTGCAACGTCTCTTGGACTGGCTGGCGATCCCCAGCATCTCGACCGACCCGACATACGCCGACCAATGCAAGAAGGCGGCGGAGTGGGCCGCGGCGCAGTTCCGCGAGTGCGGCTTTGAGGCCGAGGTCCGCGCAACCGGCAACCCCGAGTTCCCCGGCGATCTCTCCAAGGGCGGGGGTCACCCGGTCGTTATCGCAAAGTCTGCAGGCGACAAGGACTACAAGGGCCCGCACGTCCTCTTCTATGGGCACTATGACGTGCAGCCCGTGGACCCGCTCAACCTGTGGGAATCCGACCCCTTCAAGCCCGTGATCCGTGACGCGAAGCAGGGCGAAGGGGGCGGCAAGCGCATCGTGGCACGCGGCGCGGTAGACGATAAAGGCCAGGTCATGACGTTCCTCGAGGCGCTCCGCGCCTGGAAGAGTGCGACAGGAACGCCCGCCGGAGGCGTGAGGTTCACCGTGCTCCTCGAGGGCGAGGAGGAATCGGGGTCCGTCAATCTCGAGCCGTTCGTGATGAAGCACAAGAAGGAGTTTGCGGACTGCGACGTCTGTCTGATCTCCGACACGGGGATGCTCGGGCGTGGCAAGCCGGCGATTACCTACGGCGTGCGAGGTCTGGCATACACGGAAGTGACGCTCCATGCCTCGAACCAGGACCTGCACTCTGGATTGTGGGGCGGTCGCTGCCCGAACCCGATCACCGAACTCTCGCGTGTGCTGGCGCAGCTTCACGACAAGAAGCGGCGTGTCACGCTCCCGGGCTTCTATGACGCCGTGGTGCCGCTGACCAAGCAGGAGCGTGCCAACTGGAAGGCGCTGAAATTCAACAGCAAGGCGGCGTTGAAGAAGATCGGGCTGGCTCCCGCCGGCGACATCGGGGAAGCCGGGTTCACCGCGATGGAGCGGGAATGGGGTCGTCCCACTGCCGAGATCAACGGCATCTGGGGCGGGTACACGGGAAAGGGCGCCAAGACGGTCATCCCCGCGTATGCGTCGGCGAAGGTTTCGTTCCGACTGGTGGCCAACCAGGATCCGCGCAAGATCACCAAGATGTTCTTCAAGTGGTGCAAGGACCACACGCCGCCGGGCTGCCGCTGGGAGTTGACGGATCACCACGGCGGGTTCGGCGTGACGACGCCGATCGACAGCGGGGCGATGCAGGCCGCCAGCCGCGCGATCAAGAAGGCGACGGGCAAGGCGCCGGCGTTGATCAAGAGCGGCGGGTCGATACCGGTGGCGGGGATGCTCAAGGACAAACTCGGAATCGACACGATCTTCATGGGCTTCGGGCTTGATGACGATCGGGTCCACTCACCCAACGAGAAGTTCGAACTCGAGTGCTTCGAGATGGGTAAGAAGAGCCATGCCGCGTTCATCGGCGAACTTCTGGGCGGGTGAGGTCGGGGGGCGTCTGGGAGCGAACAGGCGGGCGTGTCGAGCGGGAAATCGCTCAGGCGGCCTCGCGCTCGTCGCCCGTGTCATCGATCACGTCGACCTCGCCCTCGTTCGACTCTTCGATCAGAGCGTTGGCCGCTTCCTTGGCCTCGCGGACACGTCGCGCATAGTCCGCCTTCAGGTGCGCCACACGCAGTTTCAGGTCGTGGACGGCCTGGTTGTTGGTCTGGTGAACCGACAATGTATAGAGAACACAGAGCGGCCCGAGGATGATCAACGCCCCGAGGAACAACCACGCCTCGAACGAGAATGGTGCCGGCATACTCCCACCATCGGTTGTGAAACCCGCCACCTTCATTCTCAGTACAATCTCAACGTGCGAAGTCCGGAAACTCACACCACATCCCGATTGCCCGGCGTGATCGCCTGGATTCTGAGATGCCTGGGCGTCGTCGCCCTGCTGCTGGTCTCCGCCGAGACGACGGCCCAGACCGAGGTACAGAGCGAGGTCCAGATTGAGGTCGAGCGGTTCGGTGTGGGCGGCTCGATCCGTCCAGGCGATTGGGCCGGCGTTCGCATCCGCATCAACGACAGCGCCCCCAAGGCACGCGAGGTGGCGCTGCGACTCTCGCCCCGCGTCGACCCCGACGGCGATGAACCGATCTACCAGCGTGACGTGACAACCAATCCCGGCCAATGGCAGGGCGCGTGGCTCTATTGGCGCGTTCCGCATTGGTTCGACGCGACCGACGTTGTGGTGATTTCTGCCTATGAGGCTCTCGAAGCCGGGGCAACCGATCGCACCGGGGCGATCGCCGTCGCAACGGCGCCCGCGGGCCGGCTTCTCGGTCAGGTGCGTGTTACTCCGAAGAAGTACACGCCGAGCGACGTCGGGCTGCTCGGCGTGGTCGGAAACCGCGCGATGAGCCTGACCCGGTATGGTGAGCGTGTTCAGAACGAACGCTGGCGGCCGCTCGGTCACGAACTGCAGGACTATGTCGGCATGACACCCGCCGAACTCCCCGACCGCTGGATGGGCTATGCGCCATTCGAGTCGATTGTGTGGGGCGTGGGCGAGCCCGGAGAGGTCCGTGGCGAGCGGGCGGTGGCGCTCAAAGAGTGGATCAATCGTGGCGGGCAGCTCGTCATCGTGTTCCCGGCGGTGGGAGAGAACTGGACCAACCCCGGCGCGAGCGAACTCAATGAACTCCTGCCGCGCGTGACTGTGCGCCGGCGCGAAGGGGTCGACATGGAGCGGTACCGCCCGCTTCTGGTCGACTCGCGCAAGCACAGGCTCCCCAAGGAGTCGGTGGTCTACGAGTTCACGCCCATGCCCGATGCTGCACGGAGCGAAGCGATCCGCGTCTTGAGCGGGCCCGAAGGAGAGTGCGTCGTCGCACGCCGCCTGATCGGCCTTGGAATGGTGACCGTCGTCGGGCTTGATCTTGCCCATCGCACGCTCCTCGAGCAAGAACTCCCGTCATCAGGTGTTTTCTGGAACCGCGTGCTTGGCCAGCGTGGCGAACTGCCCACCGCGCAGGAGGCCGACCTTCTGCTGAAGCAGGGTGTCTTGTCGCGTTCGGCCGTGAATTTCGCCAACGACATCCCCGGTGAGATCGCCAAGACGCGTACCGCCGCTGCTGGCGTGCTCCTGGGCTTCGTCGTCTTCGTTGCCTATTGGCTCGTCGCAGGCCCGCTCGGGTATTCGATCCTGAAACGCCGCGGACAGGTGCGGCATAGTTGGCTTGCCTATGCCCTCGCGGCTCTGGCCTTTACCGGAATCGCATGGGGCGGCGCGACCATGATCCGACCGCGCAAGGTCGAGGCTCAGCACCTGACCTTCATCGACCATGTCTTCGGTCAGCCGTTGCAACGTGCACGCACGTGGGTCAGCATCCTCATCCCCTGGTACGGCCAGGCGACCGTTCAAGTCACGACTCCAACGCCCGACGGCTCGGCGCCCGGCAAGAGCGAGGGGATCGACACCGCCGCCGCATGGGAATCGATTCAGGATGCCAAGGTCGGTGTCGGCGCGTTCCCCGACTCTCGCCCCTATGTCATCGACGCGCGGAACCCCAGCGCCGTGCGCGTGCCGACGCGCTCCACCGTCAAGCAGTGGCAAGTCGATTGGGTGGGCGGCCCGCGTTGGAAGATGCCCGTGCCCGTCGACGACGCTGGCGACGCGGCGCCGACCGCCGCGATCAGGTTCAACACCGATCGCTCGACGAAGGCACTGCTGACTGGCAAACTCGAGCACGAACTCCCCGCGGCGATCAACGATGCCGTGATCATCGTGGTCCAGCGCCAGACATCGCTCGTCCGGAGCGGCGCCGACGGCCCCGAGCCGCGAGGACTTGGGAACGCCATGATCTGCGATGCCCGTGCCTACAAACTCGCCAACCCATGGCAGCCCGGACAGATCCTCGATATGTCGGTGGTGACGGCGTCTACAGAGCCTTCGACGTTGGCTTCGAGGCTCATGGAACGCCTTCTTGGGTCGCAATCCACAGGTCTCCAGGGCGCGGTCCGTTCCAATCCCGGCCAGGTCGTTGATCACCTCACCGCCCTCAGCCTGATCTCTCAACTCGACCCTCCCAAGGGCAATCAAAGCGAGATGTCGTCTTTTCCCGCAGCGAATCGCGCGGGAGCCCAGGGCCTGGACCTCGGCAAGTGGTTCACGCAGCCGTGCGTCATCGTCATCGGCGCCATCGGGACCAGCAACGAACCGGCCGACACACCGACGCCGATCTTCGTCGACGGCCAGCGCGTGCCGGCGCTGGGGCGCACGCTGGTCCGTTGGGTCTATCCCATGCCCGACGATCCGCCATCGATGTCGCCACCGACCGACGAGGCCGTGCCCAGCGGAGTTCCCACCGAGCGCGGCGGATGAGCCAGATCAGGTGGATTGGCCGGTTCGATTGGGTTTGATCGTGAGAGTATTCCGGAGCCTTCGCGTGCCGATCATCGAGACCATCAACCTGACCAAGCGCTACGGCGAGCTCACCGCGCTCAACAATCTCAACCTCACCATCAACGAGGGTGATTGCTTCGGCTTCATTGGGCCCAATGGCGCCGGAAAGACCACCACCATCAAGATCCTCGCCACGCTCCTCAAGCCTTCCAGCGGACAGGCCAACGTCTGCGGCCTCACGGTCGGCTATCAGAACCGCGAGATACGCCCCCTCATTGGCTATGTCCCCGACGAACTCGGCCAATACGAAGACATGGTCGTGACCGAGTATCTCGAGTTCTTCGCCGCCGCGTACAACATCCACGGCGTGCAACGCCGCAAGGTCGTCGGCGACGTGCTCGACCTCACCGACCTCACCGACAAGGCGACGGCGGAAGTGAACTCGCTCTCGCGCGGCATGCGTCAGCGCCTCAGCGTCGCGCGCGTGCTGCTCCACGACCCCAAGGTCCTGCTCATGGACGAGCCGGCGTCGGGCCTTGATCCGCGCGCCCGCATCGAGATGCGCGAACTGCTCAAGGAACTCAGCCGCATGGGCAAGACGATCCTCATCTCGTCGCACATCCTGCCCGAACTTGCGGAACTGTGCAACGTGGTGGGGGTGATCGAGCGCGGGCAGCTTCTCTTCAACGGCGGCGTCGACGAAATCGTCAAACGCGCCAAGCTCGGGCACGTGCTCCACGTCGGCGTGACCGAGCGAGTCGCCGATGCGGCCCAACTCTTGGCCCGCGTGCCCGGCGTCAAGAAAGTTGCGATGGCCGAGTCCGACGGCGCGGCCAGCAAGGGCGTCACGCTCCCCCTGATCCACATCACCTTCGACGAAACCGCCGGGCGGAGCGCGTCCGACATACCCAACGTGCTGGTGAACCACGGCTTCCGCATCAGCAAGTTCACCGAAGAGCCCGTGAACCTGGAAACCGCGTTCATGCGCCTCACGAAGGGACTGGTGCAGTAGTCTCCGCGAGCCTCGCGCCGACGCACGTCGCGTGAGAGCGCGTCGTGTTGGTGCTATCCTGATGGGGTAGGTGAGCAACGTGGACAGGTCCTGTCCAAACTGCGGCTCTTCCGCCGAAGGACTCCCGAGCGACGTCTGCCCGGAGTGTGGGCTGTCGTATGAACAAGCCGAACAAGCAAAGCGCTTGAAGAAGGCCGCCGTCAACAAGCGATGTGCGCTGATGGTTCTGGCGACTCTCGCGTTCATGGGCGTGCTCGCTGGCGTGGGAGTTGGGTCGGCGGCGCGCGACGTTGAGGTGGTTGCATGGAGTCTGTGGTTTGCGATGTCCCTCTGGACGAGCATTCGCTGGTCAGATGTTCAGGTACACAAGGCTGCGACATGGCATATTGCCGCCATAGCGTCGCTTGGCGTCGGCATGTCGATCCTCATTAACGCTCAGTCGAGCCCGCAATGGAGTCAGTCCGGAGCCTACATGATCTGGACGGCGACTCCCGCACTGCTTCTGACGCTTCTCCAGATTTCCCTGCTCATGCGCATCTTGATCGCATCCCCATCGCCGATCTGGTGGCGATCGATGGCCTATTCACTGGCTGCGACGGCAGCGCTTCTTGCCGTGACCTTCTTCTGGGCCGCCCGCGGTCTGGTCATCCCAGGAGTATCAGACTTTACCGACCTTGACGGCTGGCTTGCGGGCGGCCACCAACCGCTCGTTTCGCGTGACGCCGCGTGGCGCGGAGTGATCTGGACCAGCATTACGCTGGCTCTCGTTGGTTCGCTGTGGCGTCCGCGCAAGCGGGCTGCTACGCCCACGTCGTGACGTGCCAATTCTTCTTGCCGCGCCGGATCGCGATGACCTTGCCGTGCAAGAGATCGCTCGCCTGGAGCTTGTCGTCCACGCCGACCTTTCGCCCATTGACCGCGACCGAGCCCGACGTGAGGAACTCGCGGGCCTCGCGCTTGGACTGGGCAAGCCCCGTCTCGACGAGCAGGTCGAGAATCGCGACGCCCTCGCCGAGCTTGTCCTTGGCGTGGGTGCTGGTCGGTGCGCTGGCGAAGATTTCGCTGAGCAATGCCTCGGGCAGGTGGGCGATATCGCCGCTGAACAGCGCCTTGCCCGCGCTCTCGGCGTGCTCCATCGCGGTGCGCCCGTGCAGGAGCGCCGTCGCCTCCTGCGCCAATCGACGCTGCGCCTCGCGGGCGCCGGGATTGGCTTTCATGGAGGCTTCCAGCGCCTCGATCTCCGCCATCTCCAGCAGCGTGAAGGTCTTGAGGAAGCGGATCACGTCCGCGTCCGCCGCGTTCAGCCAGAACTGGTAGTACGCGTACGGGCTCGTGCGATCCGCCGTCAGCCAGATCGCCCCGCTCTCGGTCTTGCCGAACTTCCCGCCGTCGGCCTTGGTGACCAGCGGCCAGGTCAGGCCGTGCGACGATCGCTCCAGCCTCGATTTCTCGTTGGCCTTGATCTTGGCGTCGATCGCGCGTGCCTCGGCGGTGTTCTTGTCCTCGAATCTCAGGTACTGCGACACCAGCGAGTCTTCAAGTTCGACCGAGGCGCGGAAGGCCCCGTCGCTGCGCCGGATCAGGTCGATGCCGCACACGATGTTGCCGAACTGGTCCGACCCGCCCATCTGGATCGTGACGCTTTCCTTTTCCCACAGGTGCTTGAAGTCGTATGCCTGAAGCAGCATGTAGCTGAACTCGGTGTAACTGATGCCCTGGTCGCGGTTGTGCAGGCGTTCCTTCACCGATTCCTTCTGGATCATCATGTTGACCGAGAAGTGCTTGCCGATGTCGCGGAGCGCGTCGAGGAACGAGATCTCCTTGAACCAGTCGTAGTTGTTGCGGATCTCAGGGCGGCCCAGGCCCGCGTTCGCCCAGAGTGCTTCGTAGATTCGGCGTTGCCCTTCGACATTCACGCGGACGGTTTCCGGCGTGTTGAGCTCGCGTTCCTTGCTCTTGCCAGACGGGTCACCGATCAGCCCCGTCGCGCCGCCCACGACCACGATCGCCTGGTGCCCCGCCCGGGCAAACCGCACCAGCGCCATGATGCCGACCAGGTTGCCGATGGTCAGGCTGGGGGCGGTGGGGTCAAAGCCGACATACGCCCGCCGCGTGCCTGTGGAGAGGTGGTGCTTCAGGGCCTCGTCGCCGGTCGTCTGCTGGACCAGGCCGCGGGCTGTCATGTCGCCGAGAAAGTCGGTTTTCGTCTGCATAGGTCCAGACGGTAGCGGCGATTTTTGGTCGCGCCTTGACGACCGAGAAGTCGCCTTGTAGGCTTTGAATCAAATGAGACTGAGTCTCAACAAATTCGGACTTGCCGCCAACCGGGCCGATACCCGGTGTCCGCTGCCGACGTGGGCCCGGCGCCTCGGGCTGTTCGGTTTTCTGTTCTTCCTCGTGAAGGGCCTTCTGTGGCTGCTCGTGCCCGCGCTGGCGGGGCTATGGATTGCCGAGTGAGAAGGAAGTCTCTATGAGCCAGGCCGCCGCAGTAGATGTGATGCAGACGCTCCGCGATCGCACGTGGGAGAAGCACCGGCTGGCGGAGCGAAATCCGCTCCAGCACGCGCTGGCGACGGGGAAGTTGCCGCGCGAGCAATACGCGCTTCTGACTGCCCAGTTGATGATCGTGCACCGCGAGTTGTTCGCGGCCTTGAAGCGGTGCGTCGGCTGCGCCGCAATCGCTGCCGTCCTTCGTGATCATCAGGACCACGAGCCGCGTTGCCGGCGTGATATCGAGCACTTCGGCCTGGATGCCACGCGAATCAGGCCAAGCGAGCCAAACGCGAAATTTCTGCGAGAGGTAGGCGAGGTCGAAGCGGGGTCCGCCGTGTCCCTGCTCGGCGCGCTGTATGTGCTTGAGGGCGCGACGAACGGCGGGAAGTTCATCGCCAAGATGGTTCGCCGGGCGTATCAACTCGAGGGTGCGGTCGGTACCGAGTCGCTCGATCCCTATGGCGATACCCAGCCGGCTCGCTGGGATGAGTTCAAACAGTCGATGCGTGGCGTGGCGTTTGACGACGCCGATATTGAGCGCATGGTGGCGATGGCGTGCCTCACCTTTGATGCGGTGGCCGGTATCGGCGATGACGTGCTGGGCGGCAAGGCTTGAACGTGCGAACGCTGCGTGTCGTTCGGCCGCGATCGAGGAAGTGACCCGGCCCACCCCGGCGGGTTGTTCGCGCGTGCCGCTGATGAGTCGCCGCGTTCGTCCACGAAAAAAGCGAGCCGGGTTGTGCGTCGCCGATGAGTTCGACGCGCCCTGCTCGCTCTGAAAGGGGCTGGTTATTCGTGGAATCCGCCCGGCGTCGCGGGAGAGGAGAGCAATCCCCGCGACGCCTGCCATCACATCGTTTAGTGGGCCGCTTGTCCGCGAGGTTTGACGCCCCAGTCCGGGCGATCGGCCTTGTCTGCCCAGTGGCGCATGTCGTTGAGTTGTTCCCAGTTCATGATCTGGGCATGCCCATCGATCATGGTCGCGACCGCCTTGCCGCGGTGACGCAGGGACACGAAGCCCGAGTTCAGCCCCGGCGCGTCGGAGTTCTCGTTATACGTCTCTTCCCACTGACGCCCGCCGGTCTCGGTGAAGATTGGGGGTTCAACGCGGCAGTAGCCCTCGGGTCGCCCGAACTCAGGTGCCGCGGCATACTCACGGTCGTGTGCCGACACGAACACCATCAACTTTGTGGGACGGATCACTTCGTCAAAGCGTTCGACGTAAGTGCGGCCGTACATGGACTTGAAGGCCGTGTCGAACTCGCCGGCCTTGTCGTTTCCGCCCACGAAGGTCGCGTTGACGCCCACGGAGGGGTACAGACTGATGACATAGCGGTAGTCGGGGCGTCCGATCATCTGGGAGAGGAGCCGGTCCTCCTTGTAGAGTCCACGGAAGTCGTAGTTGAGGTATGACGCGATACGCCACGGATAGCGCATGGCTTCTTCGTTCTGGATGCGCGTGCCTTCCTGGTCGACGACCTGCATCGGGCCGTTGACCCACTTCTTTGCGGCGTAGCCCGGCATGACCTTCCCGTTGTTGGCGTCGGCGTAGAGCGTGTAGGCCATGAGCAGATGTTGCGCACCGGTGAGTTCGCGGCACTGCTTGCCGTACGCACGCGCTGACGAGAGCGCCGGGAGCAGGATCGCGATCAGAATCGCGATGATGGCGATAACGACCAAGAGCTCGATCAGCGTGAACGCTCGTCGGTTATTCGGAAGCCTCATCGAACTTCCTCCTTCTGTAAATCGTGTCCCCTAAATGCCCACTTTCAGATAATTCTTGAGGCGTGGATCGACAAATCAACTTTACCCGACTACATTCTCGTTGTAAACTCGATTTTGGAGATTTGTGTCTTGAAGAGTTCAGCATCAAGTCTCTGAGTTTCGGGAGCCTCGCCCAACGAGTTGGGCATGTTTGGAGAGAAAACATGAAGGCGAATACACTGGCGGTAACTGCGTTCGGACTTTGGCTGGCATCGGGGGCTGCGGCCCAACCGATCTCGGTCACGTATCCCGTGCCCACCCTGGACCGATGGGTCTATCCCTTCGGCGGTCAGCCGGGCAAGGAATACGTGATTCCGATCTTTGGTGCCATCGAAATCCCTGGCTTTGACGATCGTGACGGCCAAGGTCTCTTCGGCTTCACGACGTCGGCCCAGGTTCCGGCTGGCCTTCCGGTCGCCCGGTACCGCATCGTGAGCGCCACGCTCACCCTCACGGTCGCTGTGGACAATCAGTTCCAGTACGACCCAACCTTTGACTCGTTCCGCACCGTCCTCCAGCACTCCGATCCCCTCTACCTTGCCGACGCGGATGCCGGCAAGCCTGTCGAGGTCTTCGGCGTGGGCTATCGCAACGGCTGGACAGCCCAGACATTCGGTGAGACCAGCACGTTTGGCGGAGCACCCATCGTTCCGCCGTCGGAAGGCGCCCGCAACTGCTTCAGCGCCATCTTCGACTCCAACGGCGTGGCGACCGACGTGTCGCGCCAGGTCCGCCAACGCTTCGATGTGACGCCCATGGCGACCGGCACGATCGCCAACGTCGCTCCGGGCGCCTGGGTCCCCGTCGGCAGCAAGGTCGTCTTTGACCTCAATGTCTGCGAGCCCACGGCCCAGGACTATCTGAAGAAGAACCTCGCGGACGGTCAGGTCCGTCTCATGGTGTCGTCGCTCTTCCCGGCACAGGGCGGCCCGGACGGCGGGAGCGGCGCCTACTCCGCGTACTACACCAAGGAATCGCCCTTGGCGAACGGAAACACCGCCAAACTCGATCTGGTGGTCGTTGTTTCCAACGGCGCCGACTACAACAACGACGGATTCATCAACGCCCTCGACTATGACCTTTTCGCGTCCTTCTTCGAGGCGGGAAGCCCCGAGGCCGACTACAACGGCGACTGCTTCGTCAACGCCCTCGATTACGACCTCTTTGCCAGCGCCTTCGAGCAGGGCTGATCGGTTCAGTATGATGTCCACTCCTCACCGAACGCCCCGGACAACCCGGGGCGTTTTTTCGTGGTTCGAGGGGTGGCTCTAGCGCGAGCGGCTGACCACCGCATCGGCCATGACGCGGAGCAAGTCGCGGGCCGGCGATTCGGGGATCCGCGATAGTTCTTCGATCGCCTTGGAGACCAGAGACTTTGCGGTATGGCGCGCGTGCTCAATCGAGCCCGTCGATCGCAACGCCTCGGCGATCCGGTCTGCGTCGTCGTGGGTCATCTCGATCGCCGCGTGATCGAGCAGGTCGAGCATCCGTGAGCGTTCGCGTGACGATGCGGTGGCCAGATGGTGAATCACCGGGAGGGTGGGCTTTCCCTTTTCAAGGTCCTTGTGGACGGGCTTTCCCAATATCGATCGCTCGCCGAGAAGGTCCAGCAGGTCATCCTGGATCTGGAACGCGACGCCCAGCCGTCGCCCAAACGATGCGAGCGAAGCGGCGAGTTGCTGATCCGCTCCGGCGTGTACCGCGCCGAGTTCGCACGCCACGGCGATCAGGGCCGCCGTTTTGCGGTTGATGATCTCGAAATACGTCGGCTCGTCGATCGACCACGAATCGCGGTGGTGGAGTTGGAGCAACTCGCCCTCGCACAATTCCACGCTCGCCCGACCGACCGCCAGGGCGGTGGGGGCGTCGATCGTTGCGCACAGGCGGAACGCCGAGGCGATCAGCAGGTCGCCAAGCATGACCGCCGTTTCGTTGCCGTGGAGGCGGTTGACCGTCTGCCCGCTCCTCCGAGTATCTGCCTCATCGAGCACATCGTCATGCACGAGGGTCGCCATGTGAACCATTTCGCACACCGCGGCAACGGAAACATGGACCTCGGTCATGGCGGCGTCGAAGTCGGTGCTGCGCCCGCCGGCCGCCAGGCCGCACAAGAGCGTCAGCGATGGACGCAGCATCTTGCCGCGGTAGCGTTCGACGTGACGGCAGAGTCGTGCGACGGGTGGGAGATCGGACTCCAGGTGAGAGTCGAACCGGGACTGCACGCGAGCGAGCCCCTGAGCCAGGGCCGCCTGGAGGGGAAGCAGATTCTCCGGGATTTCGAGCACGCCGCGCATTGCGGGAAGGGTAGGCGAGGGCCGCTGGCTACTTCTCCGCGGAAATCCAGACGATGAAGCTCGGGCAGTCTTCGCCGGTGGTGGCGGGGAGGAAGACGCCGTTGCCGCCGCCCTGGCCGTCGTCACCCTCCCAGTAGATTGTGACGTTGCGGAAGCCGGCCTCGAGGAGCATCTCGCGGATCTCGGGGAGGCTGTAGATTCGCCAGTTGTACGAGAAGGCGCGGGGCATGGCCGAGCCGTCCTTGAACTTGAAGTGGATGTAGCACTGGCATTCGTGGGTGATGGGGTTGAACGAGGCCTGCTGCCAGGTGTAGGTAAAGCCGCGCTCGGGGCGCGACTCGCGGTGGGCCTTGAATGTCTCCCATCCGCCGCACGCATCGAGGAACATCACGCCGTCCTTGACCAGCGAGCGGTGAACTTCGCGGAAATACCGGATCATCAACTCGCGTTCCTTGAAGATCCAGTAACTGAAGTTGCACGCGAGGACGACGTCCGCGCGTTGTCCGGCGGGGACGGGTGATAGCACGTTGCAGTTCAGGAGTTTGACCCGATTCTGCGCCGCAGCGGGGATTTTCGGGAGATTGTGCTGCAAGCCCCAGTCGAGCGTGGGCTGGTCGATGTCGAAGCCCACCGCGACATTGCCCGGTCGGCGCCTCGCAAATTCGCACGACGTGTTGCCTGTGCCGCAGAAGTCTTCGCGAAGCCGAGCCGGTAGGCGCCCGGTGATCCGCTTGAACCACTTGTCGATGAAATCGATCTCCGCCTTCACATCCTGGACCGCACGCTGATACAGGTCGTGGCGGTCCGAGCGCGATGCGATGGTCGCGCGGCGACGAGCGGGAGCGGGGCGGGATTTCCTGACGTTACCGTTGGGCTTTTTGGCTGGCATGGGGCGAAGAGGATAGCCGAATCAGCGGGGGCTATGCTGGTGTTCGGGTTGAAATGTGCGGGCTGGTCGCCCGCCGAAGGGGCCATTCGGCATGAAACTGACGATGGTTGGGACGGGGTATGTCGGCTTGGTGACGGGTGTGTGCCTGGCAAATACGGGCAACCACGTCGTGTGTCTCGACATCGATCCCGAGAAGATCAAGCGGCTGCGTGCCGGTGAATGCCCGATCTATGAGCCCGGGCTTACGGAATTGCTCCAGAGGAACATCGCGGCCGGACGCCTCTCATTCACGCTCGACAAGAACGACGCCTACCGAGACGCCGAAATGGTCTTCATCTGCGTCGGCACTCCCAGCGACGAACGCGGGCACGCCGATCTGAAGTATGTCTATCAGGCCGCGGACGACATCGCATGCGTCATGAAGACCCTTGGGCCCGGCGCGGTGAAAAAGACCGTGGTCGTCAAGTCCACCGTGCCTGTCGGCACGACCCTGTCGGTCAAGAAGCGGATCCTCGAGGGGACCAGCGGCACGGTTCCCTTCAATGTCGCCAACAACCCCGAGTTCCTGAAGGAAGGCGATGCCGTCAACGACTTCCTCAAACCCGATCGCGTCGTGTGCGGCGTGGAGGACGACGAGGCCGCCCATCGCTTCCGCGACCTCTACGACCCCTTTGTTCGCAACGGCCATCCCATCATCGTGATGGACATCCTCTCGTCCGAGATGGTGAAGTATGCCAGCAACAACTTCCTGGCGACCAAGATCTCGTTCATCAACGAGATGGCGATGCTATGCGAGGTCTATGGCGCGGACATCGGCAAGGTGCGCGAGGGCATGATCGCCGATCGTCGAATCGGGCACGAATTTCTGTACCCGGGCCTCGGCTATGGCGGATCTTGCTTCCCCAAAGACACGCTTGCGTGCATGATGATGGGCGACAGCACCGGGCACCCCATGCTCCTCTCGCGGGCCGTGCATGACGTGAATCAGAACCAGCGGATCCGGTTCTTCGCGAAGATCGCGGAGCATTTCAAGTCCCGGGGCGGACTTGCCGGCAAGAAACTGGCGTTCTGGGGTTTGGCTTTCAAGCCCAGGACCGACGACATCCGCGAGGCGCCGGCGCTCACGCTGGTCCGTTCGGCGTTGGAAGCGGGCGCGAAGGTCGTTGGGTACGACCCCGTGGCGGGCCCCAACGCCGCCGCCGAAGTGGGCGCGGGCCTGGTGCTCGCGACCGATATGTATGCCTCGCTCGACGGGGCGGACGCGCTGGTCGTGTGCACGGATTGGGACGACTTCAAGAGCCCGGACTTTGCGGAGGTGCGGAAGCGTCTGCGCGAGCCGACGGTCTTCGACGGGCGGAACCTGTACCGCCGCGCGATGATGGCGGACCTGAAGTTCAACTACTACTCGGTCGGTCGTGCGCCGGTGAAGGCCTGATCGGCGGATGACGCATGACCAAGAGTCGCAAGCGACGATCCCGCGAACAACCCCGCTCGGTGGTGAACGCGGGATCGGCCCGCGAGCCCGGAGTCGCCGGCGGTGGTGCGTGGAAGTTGCTCCATGCGGACTGGCTCGTTGCTGCGCCGGAATTATCACGCGAGTCGATTGATTTCCTCTACGCCGATCCCCCTTTCAATACCGGCAAGACCAAGGCTTCGCCCGCGCGGGCGGCCCTCAAAGGTCGTGCCGCCGATGCCACTTATGTCGATCGTTGGGACACCACGGCCGATTACATCGCATGGCTGCGCGCGAGGGTCGCCGCCACGCTCCCCGCGATGAAACGATCGGGCGTCGTGGCGATCCATTGCGATTTCCGCGCGTGCCACCACATCCGCCTCCTGCTCGACCAACTCATGGGCGAAGTGAACTTTGTCAACCATCTCATCTGGTCGTACGGCCTGGGCGGCTCATCGCCACGCCGCTTCGCCCGCAAGCACGATGACATCCTCGTCTACGCCATCGACGCGCGGCGCTGCTACTTCGAGCCGCCGATGGTGCCGGCAACCAGCGCACGCCTTCGCGGCAAACTCAAGAAAGCAACGGACGTATTGAACATCCCCTCGCTCAACAACATGGCCGCAGAGCGGACCGGATATCCGACTCAGAAGCCCCTGGAACTGCTCACACTCCTCGTGGGCGCGTTCTCGCCGCCTGGCGGCACGGTGCTCGATCCGTGCTGCGGGAGCGGAACAACGATCGAGGCAGCGGAGGCGATCGGTCGAAGTGCGATCGGCTTCGATCTCAGCGCCCGTGCGGTCGAGATCGCGATCATGCGGCTGATATCACGCGGGTCGTGTGAAGCGAGAAGCGGCCAGCGGCGGCACGCAAACCCGAAGGGTCGGCCCGCGTAGAGTTCATCGCATGCAATTCCTCTGGCGCCTCTACCAGCGCCGCATCATCAACGTCAACATCAACATCGCCGTCGCGGGCTTCCTGGCGATGGCGCCCACGGTGGGCATCATCCACCTGATGACGACGCTGACTCACATGCCCGAGCCCGAGGACATGTCGCAGGGCCAGAAACTCTTCATCAACGCCATGACGTTTATCGTCGACATCTTCTTCGACGTCGTGATCTACTACGGACTCCATTGGTTGGCGAACCACTCGCCGTGGCGTAGCGAAAAGCTCGCCGACGCCTCGAAGCCCCAATTCCTGAAGGATGCGACCGTCGTCCAGTTCGAGCGGGCCTGCCTGTCGCCGCTGTTCTACATCATCGCGCTGGGAGGGCAGAATCTTCTCATGCAGTTCAACGTCAACGCGGCTGCAGCCACTGCGATCTGTTTTACCGCCGCGATCCTTGTCTCGCGCGTGCTGCACACGCTCTGGATGCTGAGGCAGGAGCGGCTGGCGCGCGCCAAGGCGGCCGGTGCGACTGAATCAAACGCCAAGGCGGCATGACACAACCGACTACTTGAAACGAAAACGCCCCGCGAAGGCGCGGGGCGTGAGTGAACATCGCGGTCTGCGTCGCGGGAATCCGCAACGCTCACTTGATCGTCAGCATGTCGCGATAGGTCGGCATGGGCCACAGGTCGGCCGGCACACGCTCTTCCAACTGGTCGACGACCTCGCGCAGGTCGCTCATCGCGCCACGCACCTTGTCACGAACGTGCACGGCGTGCTTGTGCACGTCGGCATCGTGATGATGCACCGCCTTGTCGAGCGTGTCGACCGCGTCACGCAGTGAGTCCACTAGCGTCGAGAAGTTCTCCAGCGCCTCGCGCGACTTGGACGTGTCGATGTCCGCCGCCTCGGTCACGGAGATGTTCTCGGCCTGCTCGGTCTGGAAGCGGATCGCCGCGGGAAGAATCAGCGTGCGGGCCATCAGCATCGCCGTTTCGCCCTCGATCAGCACCTGCTTGCAGTACTTCTCGAGGAACACGTGCTCGCGGCTTTCCAGTTCGACCTTGCTCAGGACCTTGAACGCGGAGAAAAGATCGATGTTCTTCTTATCCCGGAGCACAGAGAGAGCCGCGACGGACTCACGATGATTCGGCAGCCCGCGCTTCTTGGCCTCGTCGTGCCAGGACTTGTCGTACCCGTCGCCGTTGAAGATCACGCGTTTGTGCTGCTTGATGATCTTCTGCAGCACCGACCGCACCGCGCTCTGCACCTTCGCGGCATCGCCCGTATTCTTGCCGATCGCTTTCTCGAGTTGATCGCACAGGAACGACAGGCTGTCGGCGACCATCGTGTTGAGCACGGTCGTCGGCCACGCCACCGCCTGGCTGGAGCCCACGGCCCGGAACTCGAACTTGTTTCCCGTGAACGCGAACGGGCTGGTGCGGTTGCGGTCCCCGGTGTGACGCGGGATCTGCGGGAGCGTCGTGGTGCCCAACTCCAGGTTCGTGCCCTTCATCGTGCGCTTGGCCCCTCCCGATTCGAGTTGGTCCACGATGTCGGTCAGCATGTCGCCCAGGAAGATCGACATGATCGCCGGCGGCGCCTCGTTCGCCCCGAGTCGATGATCGTTCGATGCGTGCGCCACACTGGCGCGGAGCACGTCGGCGTGCAGGTCAACCGCGCGGATAACGGCCGCGAGTGTGCACAGGAAGATCATGTTGGAATGGGTCTCGTCGCGGGGGTCAAGCAGGTTGATGCCCGTGTCGGTCGCGATCGACCAGTTGACGTGCTTGCCCGAGCCGTTGATCCCCGCGAAGGGCTTCTCGTGGAGCAGGCACACGAAATTGTGGCGCGAGGCGACGCGGCGCAGAGTCTCCATGACCAGCATCTGGTGGTCCGAGGCGACATTGGCCGTCTCGAACGTCGGGGCGAGTTCGAACTGGCAAGGCGCCACTTCGTTGTGACGCGTCTTCACCGGCACACCCAGACGGCAGAGATCACGCTCGGCTTCGGCCATGAATGCCATCACGCGGGTCGGGATGCTCCCGAAGTAATGGTCTTCGAGCTGCTGATGCTTGGGCGGGCGGGCGCCGAAGAGCGTTCGCTCGCACGCGATCATGTCGGGACGCCTGTAGAAGTAGTCCCGGTCGACCAGGAAGTACTCCTGCTCGCACCCGCATGTTGCCGTCACTCGGTTCACGCCCTGATGAGCGCTGAATATGGTGAGAAGGCGGATCGCTTGGGCCGAGACGGCGTCCATGGAACGAAGGAGCGGCGTCTTGTGATCCAGCGCCTCGCCGGTCCACGACACAAACGCCGTGGGGATGCACAGTGTCACCGAGCCCGCGTTGCGCGCCAGGAACACCGGGCTGGTGCAGTCCCACGCGGTGTAGCCCCGGGCTTCGAAGGTGGCGCGGATGCCGCCCGAGGGGAAGCTCGATGCGTCGGGCTCTCCCTGCACCAGGGCAGAGCCGGTGAACTCGGTCAGTGCCCCGCCGTGCCCGTCGGGCGTGATGAAGGCGTCGTGCTTTTCGGCGGTCTGGCCGGTCAGGGGCTGGAACCAGTGGGTGTAGTGTGTCGCACCACGCTCGATCGCCCAGTCCTTCATGGCGGCGGCGACGACGTCCGCGAGTTGTGGATCAAGACGCTCGCCTTTGGTCAGCGTGCGCTGCAACGCCTTGAAGACGTCCTTGGGCAGGCGCTGACGCATCACGCGTGCCGTGAACACGTCCTCCGCGAACAGTTCTTCGGCGGGGATGTACGAAAGTGTGGTGGGGT
Source organism: Phycisphaerales bacterium (assembly GCA_020845755.1). Taxonomy (GTDB): domain Bacteria; phylum Planctomycetota; class Phycisphaerae; order Phycisphaerales; family UBA1924; genus JABWBC01. Next base: position 40,929 of record JADLFE010000030.1, on the reverse strand, counting down.
TCATGATTCGGGCTCGGGTATCGGAAGTACTCGAAATGCTCATGGATCAGACTCCGTCTGGATGATTCGCACGCCGATCCTCGGCACGCGGGAAAAACCAGCGATTGCTCGCGCCACGAAGAAGATCGTGCCGCACGAAACTGCTATTCACTGAATGCCCAATACACAGGGCAGGAATACCGAGAAGGCCGGTCGCCACACGGCGAACGCTCGGGTCAGGGTGATCACGCACCCGACGCGGCGGGCTGACCGGCCGATGGTTGTCGTTGTTGCAAACCCTGGCACAACTCACGGACGAAGTTCGAGGTCTCCGCGATCGGGTCGCGCCCCTGCTGGTCCGCTTCGCTCACGCGGCGAACCAGCGCGCTCCCAACGATCGCCGCATCGGCAGATTCCGTCACCGCCTGGACATGGGCCGCGTTCGAAATGCCAAACCCGACCGCGATCGGAAGATCGGTCACCTCGCGCAATTTGTTGACGCGACCGGCGATCTCCGGTGCTTCCGCGCGTTCGCCCGTAATCCCAGCCCGCGCAAGCAGATAGACGAACCCTGACGACGCTGCCACGAGCTCCTTGGCCCGCGCAAACGGGGTCGACGGCGAAATCAACAGGCTCGCGGTCACGCCCCGTTCCCGGCAAGTCGACAGCAGCACGCCCGACTCTTCCAGCGGTGCATCGGGAAATATGAACCCGTCGAACCCAGCATCCGACGCTTTCGCGACAAACTCCGCCGGCCCGCCCATGCGATGCACGATCGACACGCTCACCATCGCGACCAGCCCGACCGACACCTGATCGCGGACAGAGCGGACCTCGTCAAACACTGACTGGGGAGTAGAGCCACGCTGCAGCGCAACATGCATGGCGGCGGCGATCACCGGTCCGTCGGCGATCGGGTCCGAGAACGGAATCCCGATTTCGATGATACTGGCGCCGGCCGCCTGCAGGGCGGGCAGAACCTGAGCGGTGGCACCCGGGCGAGGGTGTCCGCCGCAGATAAACGGCATCAGGGCCCGTTTCCGCTCCTGCCTGAGCGTCGCGAAAATCTGCTCAACGCGGTTCACGGGCTTGAGTATTGCGCGCTCTTTCTGAAGAGTCCAATGGAACTCACAGCCAACCGGCTCCAAGCCGCCAGGGTGGGCCCGGGAACGCTTCGCGGCGCGCGTGGCCCGTCAGACGATCACGTCGCGGACCTGTTCAAGCCCTTCGGTCAGAACCTTCGGACCGTTCTCGGTGATATACACATCGTGCTCGTAGTGAACCGTCAGCGAGCCATCCTTGGAATAGACAGGCCACTCCTTCGGGCGCTCCAGCGTTTGGCCGGTGCCGACGGCGATCATGGGCTCGACCGCGACCAGAGTGCCGGCCCGGCAAGGCTCAAACGCCTCGGGCCACTCTCCGGGATACGTCGGGACGACATTGGAAACGAAGGGGCGATCGTGCAGTTCGCGCCCGTAGCCGTGCCCTCCCAGCCCACGGACGAGGTGGAAGCCGTACTTGGTCTCGACGATGTCCTGCACCGTCTTGGCCCAGGCGAGGAAGGTATTCCCGGGCCGGAGTTCCTGTACCCCCTTGGCCAGTGACTCCTTGCCGCAGTCCGTGAGTTTCTTGACAAGGGGAGAGGGCTGCCCGAACACATACGTCCACGCGGCATCGCCGATCCAGCCGCGATACCGCACGCCGATGTCGATCTTCAGTACATCGCCGTCCTTGACTGGGTGCGGGTAATACCCGGCTGTGCCGTGGACCACGCACTCATTGAGCGACAGGCAGGCGTACGACGGGAACGGCACGCGCTTCGAGCCCTTGTAGTGCAAAAAGCACGAGGCGCACCGGAGTTCGTCGAGCACCTTGGCGACCTGCTGATCGATCTGCGCCAGCGTCACGCCCGGGCGAAGCCACGCCGCGAGTTTGTGGTGCGTCTCGACCACCTTTCGGGCGGCGGCGAGAGCGCCCTCGGCCTCGATGGCGGAAATCTTCGGAACATGGAGTGATGGTGAGGCCATTGGTGCGAGATCGTAGGTGCTCGCCCGCTTCACGTCAGCGGGCGAACGAGCCCGCCGCCCACGAAAACGTGCGAAACCGCAGAGCCGCCGAGTTCATACACGATCGTTCGCTCATCCGTGTCGCTGAGCAGCACCATATCCGCCCGCTGCCCCGGCCCGATCTGCCCCCGATCACCGAGTCCAAGCACGCACGCGCTGTTGAGCGTGGCGGCAACGATCGCCTCCGCCGGCGTCATGCCGCACCCGCGCACGCCCATCGCCATCGCCAGGGGCATCGACTCCGTCGGCGCCGAACCCGGATTGCAATTCGTCGCCAGCGCTACCGCCGAGCCGGCATCGATCATCCGGCGTGCATTCGCGTACGGGGAGCCCAGATGCAGGCACGCCGCCGGGAGCAGCACTCCGATCGATGGCGCGCCCGCGATGGCCCGAACTTCCGCGTCGGTCATGGCTTCGAGATGGTCGCAACTCACCGCGCCGATCGCGCCCGCGTGCTCGACCATCCCAAGGCCGTTGAACTGGTTGGTGTGCACGCGGATCGGATGCCCGAGCGATCGAGCCCGATCGAACAGCCTCTGGCAGTCGCCCAGACTCCACGCGCCCTTTTCGCAGTAGGCATCGATCGCGATTCCCGGGAACTCCGCGTGAACGGCGTTCAAAGTCTCGTGGATCGTCCTCTCGACAAAGTCCGGCTGATCCGCGTCGACCGCATGGGCGATGAGCGCGGTCGGAACCACGCTGCCCTGGAAACACGTCGCCGCACGCCTGATCGCCCGGAGCATCTTCAGTTCATGCTCGGTCGAAAGGCCATAGCCCGATTTCACTTCGATCGTCGTCGTGCCAAAGGCCAGCATTCGCGAGAGCCGGGCCGACAGCGACGCCACCAGTTCGTCTTCACTCGCTGCCCGCGTGGCACGCACCGTCGACATGATCCCGCCGCCCGATTGCAGGATTTGCAGGTACGTTGCGCCAGCCAGTTTTCGTTCCCATTCGTCGAGCCGCGAGCCAGCCCAGCACGCGTGTGTGTGGCAATCAATGAAGGCTGGCATCAGCACCCGCCCCTTGGCGTCGATCTCCACCTCCGCCGCCCGCAGCAAGCGAATACCGGGACTGCTCGGCGCCACGGCTGCAATCGTTCCGCCCTCCAGCAGCACGTCCGCGCGATCGACGATACCAAGATCGCGCATCGACCCGCCACGCCTCAGGCGTTGGCCGGTAAGCGTCAGGACTCGGGCGTTGCGGATGAGCGTTGTCATGCGTTCGACCGTTCCGTCAAGCGTGCGGGGAGTCCGCGGAATCGACAACGTGCAGCCAGCAATCACGCCGGCGGCAAGGCGCGGAGAAACGTCAGGAACAGATATGCAGAGAGCCGCGCCGTGCGTCCGTCCGGATCGTGCGGCGGGCTGAGTTCCATGATGTCAAAGCACGCCAGTCGCGGGTGGGCTGCCGCGGCCTCGACCCAGGGCACAAGCTGCGATGGGGACAACCCGCACGGGTTCATGGCGCTCACGCCCGGCGCGCTCGACGCGTCGATCGAGTCCAGATCCACACTCACAAACAGCGGCCTGCCCTGCGGAAGTTGCAGCGGACCGGTCGGATCGAGTACCTGCCCGCCGTTCTCGCGGAACCATGCCACATGCTCGCGCGAATTCACGATCGGTTCAAATCCGACGATCGACAGCGATTCAGCCGCGCCGACCTCGACGAGCCGGCGGAACCCCATGCCGCTTCCCGGCGTCTCGCGCACATCAAGATGCGGGTCGAAGTACAGCCCAGACATCGGGGAGCGGGCTTGCTGATACACGCCCTGAACAAACGCGAACGTGCAGTCGTGCCCGCCGCCGATCGCGACCGGGAGCATCCCCGCGTCCGCGATGGCCAGCGCTGCCTCGCTGATGCGCCGATGCGTTTCGTGAAGGGCCGCGATCGCGTCGGTGTTGTCGAGCGACACCGGCCCATCGATCGTCGCCGGAACGACATCGCCCGCGTCAAACACGCGAGGCCAGTCGTGCCCGTCCGGGCGGGCAACCCCAAGGCGTGCCAGCGCCCGCCTGAACTCGCGGGGTCCTTCCGCCGCGCCGGGGCGACCGTTGTTCAATTGCACGCCGATGTCCTGCGGGATGCCCAGCAGACCGACGCGGCATCCGTCCGGTCGCTCCCGCTGGATGAGCGACGCGAAGCGTGCCGCGGGGATGTCGGCGTTCCACACGCCCGGCGTGGTGTGCGGGATCATGCAACCACTGTATCGCGGGCGGAGACTCGTGCGCGGCACTAGACTGTGCCGGTCCGATCCAAGGAGCCAACCATGCCAAGAGCCGTCACGTTGTTCACGGGCCAGTGGGCCGACCTTCCCCTCGAAGTCATGGCCGAAAAGGCCAAGTCGCTCGGCTACGACGGGCTTGAACTCGCCTGCTGGGGCGATCACTTCGACCCCGCCAAGGCGATGCGCGACAAACGCCATTGCCAGAGCCGCTGGGAAATCTTGCAAGCCCAGGGCCTGCAGTGCTACGCGATCTCCAATCACCTCGTGGGGCAGGCGGTCTGCGATCCCATCGACGCCCGACACAAGTCAATCCTCCCTGAGCGAGTCTGGGGCGACGGCAACAAGGAAGGCGTTCGCAAACGCGCCGCCACCGAGATGATCACAACCGCCAAGGCCGCCGCCAAGTTCGGCGTCAAGGTCGTCAACGGCTTCACGGGGAGCAGCGTGTGGCACAAACTCTACTTCTTCCCGCCCACCTCGCCCAAGGAAATCGACGACGGCTTTAAGGACTTCAGCAAGCGATGGACTCCCATCCTTGACGAGTTCGCCGCCGTTGGCGTGAAATTCGGGCTCGAGGTGCACCCAGGCGAGATCGCCTACGACATCTACACCGCGCAGCGCGCCATCGAGGCCGTTAACGGGCACCCGGCCTTCGGCTTCAACTTCGACCCCAGCCATCTCCTGTGGCAGGGCGTCGACCCAGCAATCTTCATCGACACATTCAAGGACCGCATCTGGCACGTCCACATGAAGGACGTCGCCACCAACATGAACGGCACGTCCAGCATCCTGGGCTCGCATCTTGCCTTCGGCGATCATCGGCGCGGCTGGGATTTCCGCTCCGTCGGCCGAGGACACGTCGACTTCGACGCCATCATCCGCGCCCTCAATCGCGCCAACTACCAGGGTCCGCTCAGCGTCGAGTGGGAAGACGCCGGCATGGATCGCGAGCACGGCGCCAAGGAGAGTTGCGACTACGTCCGCGGGGTGGACTTCACGCCGTCGGGCGTCGCCTTCGATGCCGCTTTCGACAAGGAAGACACTGCCAAGAAGTAGATGGCCTCCTTGCGGTCGTGATCGACTCATCGGTCGGTTTCAAAGGAACAAACGAGTTGGGAGAGGCCGACTTCGGATCGTCGTTTGACGGAGAATCGTCGTGAGCAAAGTACTTCGCATGGGGATGGTCGGCGGCGGGCGTGACGCGTTCATCGGGGCTGTGCACCGCATCGCCGCGTGCATGGACCATCGCGCCCGAATGGTCGCCGGCGCGCTCTCGTCAAGCCCGGAAAAGGCCAAGGCGTCGGGGAGAGATCTCGGCCTCGACGATCGCCGCAACTACGAGCGTTGGGAAGACATGCTCGAGGGCGAACTGCTCCTGGGCGAGGACGAGCGGATCGACTTTGTCTGCATCGTGACGCCGAACCACGCCCACTTCCCCGTCGCCAAGGCCTTTGCCTCCGCGGGCATCAACGTCATCTGCGACAAGCCTCTCGTCCATACCAGCGAGCAGGCGCGTGAACTCGTGCAGATCGTCAAGAAGGCCGGCGTGGTCTTCGCGGTGACATACAACTACTCCGGCTACCCCATGGTCAAGCACGCCCGAGAGATGATCGCCTCCGGCGCGATCGGTGACGTGCGCAAGGTGATCGTCGAATACAACCAGGGCTGGCTCGCGTCGGCCCTCGAAAAGAGCGGGCAGAAGCAGGCCGACTGGCGCACCGACCCCGCCCGCTCCGGGCTCGGCGGCGCGATCGGCGATATCGGCAGTCACGCCGAGCAACTCGTGTCGTACATGACCGGCCTCTCTCTCGAATCGATCTGCGCCGACCTGACGACCTTTGTCCCCGGCCGGCGTCTCGACGACGACGCCAACGTGCTCCTTCGCTTCAAACCGCGCAACGCCGTCGAGGCCCGCGGCGTGCTCATCGCCTCACAGATCGAGATCGGGCACGAAAACGACCTGCGCATCCGCGTCTTCGGTACCAAGGGCACGCTCGAATGGCACCAGGAGGATCCCAATGTCCTCATGCACCGCCCCGACGGCGGGCCCGAGCAACTCTTCCGCCGCGGCAATGGCTACGTCTGCGACGCCGCCAAGCGCGCCACCCGACTGCCGCCCGGGCACCCCGAAGCCTTCTTCGAAGCCTTCGCCAACGTCTACCGCAACGCCTACGACGCGATCTTGGCCCGACAGCACGGTGCATCAGGCACCGGCGGCGTGGGACTCGGCGGCTCTTTCGACTATCCCGACGTCGTCGATGGTACCCGTGGCGTTCATTTCATCGAACGGGTCGTCGAAAGTTCGCATTCCGACCGAAAGTGGACCCCGGCCTCGTACCCGCTTTGAATTACCCATGAACAATCCGATTCGTTCACTCGGGCGTGCCATCGTGCTCGGCGCCGGACTTCTCGGGGCGGCCCTCGCACCCTCGCTCCTCGGCGGCTGTACGTCCTCCCCCTGGCAAGCGACCTACACGGCGCTCTCCTCCGACCCGCTCGCGCCGACGACCGACGTGAAGATCCGCGGCGTGTCGTGGGAGCGATTGGAGCCCGCGCTGCGCGAACTTGATGCCGAGGCCGCCAAGTCCGACACCCCGCCCGAGGAGTGGAGCGCCGACCTGCGCGCCCAGCGCCAGGCCACTTTGCTCGAAGCACTTCAAGTACCGCGCGCCACGGGCAGCGTCGACATCATCGGGCGATCGGCCTTCAAGTCAACCGACAACGTCGAGCCGGAAGACGGCCAACTCGCCGCGTTCGCCCGCCAGAAGGGCGCGAACCTAGTCGTTTACTCGCGCACCTATCTCGGCAAGACCGACAAGATCGTGTCCGAGCCCGTGACCACCTATTCATCGGGGCGCGATTCGTGGTGGCAGAGTGACGCACGCCGCCGCCGCCGTCACGTCGACTTCAGCGAAACCAGCACGTCGTGGGTGCCCATGAAGATCCAGGCCGACGAACACTTCTTCGTCGCGTACTTTCTCAAGTTGAAGTAGTCGGCGCACCGACCCGTCGGGCGCCTCGCATACCCCATCCATCCGACTACGCGCACGAAAAGCCCCGCTCTCGCGGGGCTTGAGACTGCATTGAATGGGATGAACGCCGTGCGCCTCAACGCTTCGCGAGCAGATCGCGGATTTCCTTGAGGTATATCTCCGACGGCGCCGGAGCGGGCGGCGGCGGGGGGGGAGCCGCTTCCTTCTGCTTCTCAAAGCGCGTTTTGGCGGTGTTCATCGCCTTGATGACCATGAACAGGCAGAAGGCGACGATGACAAACTGGATGATGGTGTTGATGAACTCGCCGTAGCCGATCACTACGTCGGTCGTTGCACCCGCGGTGCCCTTCTCAAGGAGCTTGAACGTCTTGTCCTTGAAATCGACCCCGCCGGTGAGGTAGCCGATCGGCGGCATCATGACCTTGTCGACGAGCGTCGACACGATCTTGCCGAAAGCGCCGCCGATGATCACGCCGACCGCCATATCGACGACATTGCCCTTCATGGCAAAGTCACGGAATTCCTTGATCAGTCCCATGCGTTGACTCCTTGCGCTCGCGAGAATCCGGGGAAGGACGCCAGAACGGCATCCGGGGAAACCCCGTGAGTTAGAAAGAGAATACCAGCATCACGAAATAGTCAATGTCGTTCCGCTTGCGATCCTCCGGCGTGCTGTCGTAACGGTCTTCCACGCCGAGCTTTAGGCTCATGTTGCTCTTTTCATCCACAAGAATCTGCCACCCCGCCTTGGCGAGAAAGCGATAGGGGCCAAAGTCGTCCAACGCCGGGTACAGATCGAAGTTGGCAAATATGTCGTTCCTCTCGTTGATCTTGTGGGTGTAGTCAAGTCCGAGCAGCCCTTCGGGCACGATCTTGTTTTCGCTCCCACCAACTTCCTGGCTGGCACCGGCGCCGATTCGCCCGAGGAGAAGGGTCTTGTCGTTCTTGATGAACTCGTACCCGATACCGGCGTAGGCCGACCAACGCCAGTCCCAGTCCTGGAATGAGTCGTATTCAAGTTTACCCTGAGCAAACACGCGCCACGGTGCGCTGAACTTCCAGTCGTTCCGGATGTCGGCCTCGAATCGGTCCTTTGACTTGTTGCCGTCTTCGGAACCATATCCATAGGTGAAGCCGACGGTGGTGTCATACTTCGACGACTCGCGCTTGCCGTTGAGACCCGCCCGGAAGTTGAGTGTCTCGCTGTTGCCGTCCGATCCGTTCAGGCCAAACTCCGCGTTCCATTTCCAGCCATTCCAGAAACTCGCCGGATCGGCGGGCACGCTCGGAGCCGCCGCCACCTCGCCCGCGGGCTGCCCAGGCAACTCAGCCAGATCAGCCCGGGCCACTCGCACCGCGCCCAGGAGCGGGCTCATCACCGTCATCCCGTCCGAGTCCATGTCCACGACGCGCCCGTTGACGCGCTCACCCGACTTGAGCGTGAAACTGGAAAGTTCGCCCGCCAGCGCCACGCCGGGAACGGCGATCGCAGCCGCGCCAACCATGGCGCGCAACAACAACGTGGAACGTACACGACCACTCATGATTTGACTCCCTGATACCGCGCCACCCCGGCGCGGGCCGCCATCGTATCGGGGTTTCCTCCGAGAACAATGCCCCGATCGTGTGAGGAAATTCGGCGGCCTACCGTTCGGTCCTATGAACGCAGGCCAAACAAGCATGAAGCGGGCGATCTCCAATACACGAATTGGCGATTCGCATCTCTGGTCTCGCACTCTTATTCCCACCACGCGCGAAGCACCCGCTGACGCGGAAACTCCGTCGCACGTCCTGCTCTCGCGGGCCGGCTTCATCCGCAAGGTTGCCGCGGGCGTGTACGACTATCTCCCGCTCGCCTGGCGAGTGCTCTCCAAGGTTTCAAATATCGTCCGCGACGAGATGAACGGCGCCGGCTCCATTGAACTCTTCATGCCCGTCATCGTCCCGATGGAGTTCTACCAGGAGACCCGCCGACACGAGGCCTACGGCGATCTGCTCTTCAAGGTCACCGACCGCAAGGGCAACACCGCCGCCCTCGGACCGACCCACGAAGAGACCATCACCGAAATGGTCAAGGGCTCCGTCAATTCCTACAAGCAACTCCCCCTCTCACTCTACCAGATCCAAACGAAATTCCGCGACGAAGCCCGCCCGCGCGCCGGCCTGCTCCGCTGCCGCGAGTTCATCATGAAGGACGCCTACACCTTCCACACCAAACTCGAAGGCCCCGGCGGCCTCAACGAAGCCTACGACGCCATGTACCGTGCCTACAGCAACATCTTCTCGCGCTGCGGCCTGGACTACACGGCCGTCGAAGCCGAGTCCGGCCCCATCGGCGGCTCGGCCTCCCACGAGTTCATGATCAATTGCGCCAGCGGCGAGGACACCATCCTCAAGTGCCCCGCCACAGGCTACGCCGCCAACGTCGAAAAGTGCGAGATCGGCGATCGTCCCCGCGGGACGTTCAGCGAGCCGCCCACCGGCGAACTCACGGAAGTCCACACCCCCAACCTCCCCGGCATCGACGAGGTCGGCAAGTTCATGAAGGTCAAACCCGATCGCATGCTCAAGTCGATCGTGTTCCAGACCTGCGGCAAGACCCCGGGCTCCACCGCGCCCGACGGCGTGAAGTGGATCATCGCCACCGTCCGTGGCGATCACGACGTCAACGAAGGCAAGGTGAAGGCGATGTCCGGCTACAACGTCGCGCTCGCCGACGACAAGGCCGCCCGCGCCGCCGGTTTCGCCATCGGCTATGTCTCACCCCGCACCGTGAGCAGCGTCCCTGGCACGCTCCTCCTCATCGACTCCGACGCAAGCCTCGGCGGCTTCTGGGCCAGCGGCTCAGACAAGTCCGACCATCACGTGAAGCACTTCAACTGGCGTCGTGAAGTCGGCGCCGCCCTTGACGACCCCAACCGCGTCAAGGTCGGCGACGTCCGCAACGCCATGGAGGGCGACCCTTCGCCGCGTTCCGCCGGCACCAAGCTCGTCACCGCCCGCGGCATCGAAGTGGGGCACATCTTCAAACTCGGCACCAAATACTCCGACGCCATGGGCCTGGCCGTCCTCGACGAAACTCAGCAGAAGAAGCCCGTCATCATGGGGTGCTATGGCATTGGTGTCAGCCGCACCATGGCCGCCTGCGTCGAGATGAGCCACGACGAGAACGGAATCATCTGGCCCGCCGCGATCGCGCCCTACCACGTCCTCATCACGCTCATGAAGCCCGATGATCCGCGACAGCGCGAGGTTGCCGGCAAGATCGCTTGCGAACTCGTCGGACACGGCGTCGATGTACTCACCGACGACCGCGACGAGCGCCCCGGCCCGAAGTTCAAGGACGCCGACCTCGTCGGAATCCCCGTCCGCGTCACCATCGGCGACAAGGCTCTCGAGCAAGGTGGTGTGGAGTTCAAGGCGCGCAAAGACACGGGCAAGGGCCAAGTCGTTCCGCTTTCAGATGTCGTCCAGACCTGCCTGAACACGCTGAACGCGTGAGGCGGTCTCGAACGCTCTCCTGACGTCACGACACGGCCGCGAAGCCGTGCTATTCATTTGATTGACCGGGCGAGCCGATCCGCCGAAGAGGCGCCAACGCACATGCCTCACCCCGCATCAATCTCGATCTTCAAACTCGAGACCTCTCCGACGTGAAACAACTCCGCGAGGAGCGCCTCAACCAGGCTCGCCAACTGCGCCACGTTGGAGTCGGGCACCAGATACAGACCAGGCTGCTTCTCAACCAGCCCCAGTGCCGTCGCGACGCTCTCCGGTGCCCGTCTCAGGAGCAGGTTGATCGTGTCGGGATCGCCCTCGCCGCCCGCGATCTGGATCATGGCAGGCCCGTCGTCGTCGCCCTTGTACTCGCCGAGCGTGACGCTCACCCACCCGCCCGCCCAGTGCTCCCGCTGCCGCGAGATCATCGCCGTGATCGCTCCGCTCGGCGTTGTGAACTCCGCCGAAGGGAACGCGGCTGTGCGGGATGGCTTTCCCGTTCCGCCGCCGAAGATCTTGCTCAAGAGTCCCATGGTTGATTAGACGCTCTTGCGTCGCCCGGGTTCACTTCGCGGGCGGCGGGGTCGCGGGCTTGTCCGCCGGTTTGTCGGCGGGCTTGTCCGGCGCCTTGGGCGTCGCGCTGAGCCCCGTGATCTTCAGGGCTTCGAGTTCGCCCTGCCGCGCCAGGTCGATCGCTTCGCCCAGGATTCGCGCCGATTCCTGCGGCGCGTGGAAGCCCATCGAGTTTTCCGCAGCGATGAAGTCCAGACGCCATTGCGATTGCCGCTGCAACTCGCGTGCCTTCTTGAGCGTATCGTCGCTCGCGCCGGTGTCCTTGGCGGCCTTGAGCGCGTTGATGAGCGCGACCACCGCCTCTTCGCCGCGTCCCATCAGTTTCGCGGTGCGATCCTGGATCGTCTCGACCCGCGACTTGATCTCGTCCTCTGAATAGTGGTGGCAGGTCTGGCACGCACGGGCGGTGTTCAGCATCGGGCTGCGCACGTGGTGGTCGCTGATCTTGACGGCGCCCTCGCGCTGGTACGGCATGTGGCAATCCGCGCACGCGACGCCGCTCCGCGCGTGGATCCCCTGGCTCCACAACTCAAACTCGGGGTGTTGGGCCTTGAGCGCCGGCGCTCCGGTCTCCGCGTGGGACCAGTCCTTCCAGCCGACCTCGTTGTAATACGTCTCGATCTGCTCGACCTTCAGGCCCTTGTGCCACGGGAAGGTCACGAGCTTCCCGTCCCCCTTGAAGTAGTACTCGACATGGCACTGCGCGCAGATCATGCTCCGCATTTCCTGCCGCGTCGCTTCCGCGTTCGGGTCGTATGCGTTCTTTCGATCACCCTTGCGCCAGCGTTCCACACTCGGCAGGTGCGGCACGGGGTCCTCGCTCTTGGCCAGCGCCTGGATGCCGTTCGTGAAGCCCGGACGCGAGATTCGCAATTGCATCGTCTGCGGGTCGTGGCAGTCGACGCACGCCACCGGGTGCGTTACCAACTTTGTCGCGTCGTTGTACGGAACCGCGCATACCGCCTCGAAGCCCTTCATCAACTGTTCCTGCCCGGACGGCGAGGTGAGCGGGTCGTCCAGTGTCCCCGTCGCGCCCTTCTCGATCCCCGCCTTGCGATAGGCGTTGGTGATGGATGCATGGCAGTGCAAGCACGCGCCCGGCTGAGGCTTCTTGGTCACTCGCTCCGTTTCACGCTGATCGCTCAGCATGTAGGCGTGCCCGCGCTCCTCGCGATAATCGATCGAGAACGCATAGCCCTTGAAGATCTGCCGCCAGCGAGGGTCCTGATCGAGCTTCTGGAACGCCTCGCTCCCGCCATACTTGGTCCGGTCGACATCGACCGTCCGCTTGTACGAGTCGTACTGGCGCGGGAAGTTCTTGCCCCACTCCGCCGGGTCGACGGTCGTCTCCGCGATGTTGGTCACGCGGAACACCGTCTCCTTGGCTTCGGTCTTCCGCTCGCGGATGTTCTGCATCAGCATCATCACGCCGACCGTCGCGCCCGCGGTCACAAGGATGAGGAAGATGGAAAGGCCGGAGCCGCGCTTCGGTGCGTTATCGCTGGTTGACATGGATCAATCTCCGTGAATCGTTCAGCGGATCGGGCCGTGCCCGACATGGGAATGGCAGTGGACGCAGTTGAGGTCGCCGATCATCATGCCGTGCTGCGTGCCGCGCGAGGTCGCGACCGCGGATACGAACTCGCCGTGGCATCGAACGCAGTTGTCCTGTACGACCACCAGGCTCTCGGTCGTGATGCGGATCGGCTCGTGAAAATCCTGGAGTGTGAAGCCCTTGCTGTGACGCCAACCGTGCTCGGCCTTCGTCGCATACTTCCCGATCAAATCCTGCGGAACATGACAGTCGTTGCACGTCGCCGCGGCGTGATGGGATCCCTTCTGCCACCCGTCGTACTCATCCCGCATCACATGGCAGTTCACGCACGCCTTCGGGTCGTTCGACAGGTATGACGTTCCCTCAGCATACCGAAACGTGTACCCGCTTAGCCCGATAAAAACGCCCAGAACGACCGATAGAGCCAGACCGGCCAAGGAAGCGGCGGCAGTGGTTTTCATAAGGGAGTTCCATCTCTGCTTATCTATTATACGAGATTCACCGACCAGGGCAAGGATGCAGTTGAGCAGATTTCGTGGGTTGGCCTTGGCTGTGTCATCGGCCCGCGCGAGCGGCGCTAATCATTTTCCTCGTCTCGTCACCACCAGCCGCGGTTCGGATCGGGTGCCGCAGCGCCCGGATCGTACCAGTTCTCGATCTCGCGCGGAAAACTGAAGAACTTCACGTGCGAGTCGCCGAACACTATGTTGTACTGGCGGATGGCGCGGATATTGTGCCACAAGTTCTGCGGCTGCGACAGCACGCGATTGCCGTGCCACACCCACTCTGCCATCACAAGTTTGAGAGACATCGGCCCGCGCCCGTCGTTCTCACGCATCGGCTTGGACCCGATGTTGTCCGATGTCGCGTGGGCAGTCGCAAAGTTGTCGCTCCGCCAGTGAACCAAGTAACTCGTCCCATACGCCTCGAAGCAGTTGCTCACGTTGTTCTGCAGCACATCGCCCCGATCGTCCGGACAACGCGCCACCATCGGCGAATCAAGATACCTGTTCAGCGGCCTGATCTTCAGCGCCTTTCCGGCCGCCGTCGTCTCGTTCTCCCAGCCCGTGCCCGGCGCTTCGTCGTAGGTATTCCTCGTGCCGTGCTTCCCGACCAGATTGCCCCAGTTGCTGTGCACAGGAAACACACCCTTGAAGTCCGCGAGATACCCCTGGAGCGCGACCCCGATCGAGTGCAGGTTCGAGCCGCACGATGTTCGTTTGGAGATGATCTTGCCCCTCGCAAGCGCAGGGAGCAGAATCGCGATCAGGATCGCGATAATGGAAATGACCACGAGAAGTTCGATGAGCGTGAAGGCCCGATGGAGGCCGCACTCATGGATGCGGATTCCTCGGCGAGATAGTTCCGCGCGTGTGTTCATCGTCGCACACGATCGTACCAGAAAACGCGGGATACTCCCGACTCTCCACGCCACGGTGTCAAGTGACTTCGCCGAGTGCGAATTGCTCCCGGCTGGTCCGCCGCCGCAACCACAGCAACCTCGAATCTGTACACTCGCCCATCGCCGCCACCCGCGGCCAGAGTGGAGTATCCCATGATGGTCAGGTTCGTCGCCACGCTCGCACTTCCCTTGGCACTCTCGCTTGCTGCGGGAGCACTGGTATCCTGCGCCTCGCACGAAAGCGCAACGCACCAGGCCGTCCGCGGCGTCGCGCCCGTTGATCCGCCCAAACTCACGGACGACAAGCCCCGCGATTACCCCGGCCTTCACAACGTCGTTGCCTATCACGACGGCTTCTATTCCGGCAGCGTCCCCGAGGGCGACGCAGGCTTCGACGTCGTCGCGGGCATGGGCGTCATGACCATCATCAGCGTCGACGGCGCTACGCCTGAAGTCGAATACGCCACCGTCCGCGGTCTCCGCTACATCCACCTGCCCATCGGGTACAACGGCTTCGACGACGCTCGCAAACTCGAAATCGCCCGCGCCACCCGCGACGCGATGGCCAAAGGCCCGGTGTATGTTCACTGCCACCACGGCAAGCACCGCAGCGCCGGCGCCGCCGCTGCCGCCGCCGTCAGTCTCGGCTGGATGACCCCCGATGAAGCCACCGCCCGCATGAAAGTCTCCGGAACCGCGCCCAACTACAAGGGCCTGTACGCCTGCGCCGCGGCCTCGACGGCGGTAGGCGCGGATGTCCTGGATCGGGTCCCAGCGAACTTCCCCCAAGCCGCCCCGCCCAAGGGCTTTATCAAGTCGATGGTGGAACTCGACGAGATCAACGAACATCTGAAACTGATCGAGAAAGCCGGCTGGCAAAGCCCAAAGGACCACCCCGACCTGGTCCCCGCCGCCGAGGCGGGTCGAATGGCCGACATCCTGCGCGTGCTCTCCACCGGCGATCGCGCGGCTTCAAAGCCAGCGGGCTTCGCGGCGGGGCTCAAGGGCAATGGCGACGCGGCGCAGAAACTCGAAGACCTCCTCGCCGCAGGCGAGAGAGACGCGGCCAGATTCTCCGCCCAATTGAAAATCGTCGCCGCTTCATGCAAGGACTGCCACGCCCAGTTCCGCGATTGACCGCGATTGCTCGTTCACACCCCGCACGCGGCCCCGAGCGACTCTGCGCGTCATGGTCCGGGCGAAAGTCTCATTCCCCCAAAGAAAACACCCCGGCCTCTCGACCGGGGTGCTTCTTTCAACTCAAGGCTCTGTCAATCGCTCAACGCCGACGACGCGAAGCCATCAGCCCGGCGACGCCGAAGAGAGCCGCGGCACCCGGGGTCGGGAGCGTGGTGGTGACCAGCGCGACGTGCATACCGAACCAGTCGCCGTAGGTGTTGATCGAGATCTGCTCAGCAACGCCGTTGTTCACGACCGGGGCGCTGATGCGCGAGGCATTGGGCCCGAGGTTGGCGTCGATCGGGCCGGCAACCTTGATCCCGTTGTAGAAGATCTCCTCGCCCGTAGTGGAGGTGTCGTCGGCCTGCGTCACCATCTGGAAGTAGGCCGGGCCCGCAGCCGCGTTCAGGAGGTTGAACGAATAGCTGTCGGTGGAGTGGCCCTCGCCGACGTGCTCGGCGCCTTCGTAGGTGTGGACCGAACCGGCGGGCAGCGAAGCATGGCTGAACACAACATGGAGCGAAGCCATGTAGATCTGGCTGCCGCCGCGGATGTCGAAGTTGTAGCCGCCGTTGCCCGTGATCATGCTCGTCACGTCCCAGCGGTAGTCGTACAGGTTGCCAGAGCCAGAGAGCGCCGACTCATACGCCGACTGCGAGATCCCCGAGTTGCCGTTGAAACTCAGCGTCAGCGGGGCCCCGCCGTTGAACCAGTCGTTGCAGTGAACGTACGCGGCCTCGATCGTCGCGCCGGCCGGAAGCCCACCCAGGCTCCAATTGCCCACCGCGTTCGACACCGACGGGAACGCCACCGCGTGCAACTGACCGCCGACGTTGCCGTACCAATTGCCGGTGTTGTTGATCGCGGCGCTAGCAACGCCCGCGGCCGCGACGAGCGCGGCGCCGAAAGCAAACTTCTTCATGATATCTCTCCTCATCTCTACGGAACGGAACTCTGGCCACGCGTGGTCCCACGAGGGCAGCACGATTTGGCCATGGAAACAACCGGTTATGCTTTATGCTCTCTGTCTCTGGCTCAGGGTTTCTCAGGCCCTTGGTCTCTCAGTCTCTCAACTCTCTGACTGAATCGCGGTTACCCGCGTTCAATTCTCACAGAGTATATTCACGCTTCGTCGCGATCGCAACACAATCCGGGCTTCTTGGTTGAGGTTTTTGATGCCCTAACAAGAGCCTCGAGTGCCCTCGATCGTACCACGGTTCTCCGTTGCTCTTTAAACTGGTGTCTCAGCGAAAGGGCCCCAAATGCGCACACGCCAGCGCGTACTTCCACCACGCTCCTTGTGCGTCGCCCTTGGCTGCCTGGTGAGTCCCGCATTATCGGCCCAGCCTCCGCTCCAACTCCTCGTCGATCCACGTTCGCCTGATTCGCCAGACGGCCAAACGCCTTTCAGCGTCCGATCGCTCGCCGATGCCATCGCATACGCGACCGGGCACGCCCCGCAAGCGAGTTCCATCGAGATCACTCTCGCGCCGGGCGTCCATGCCATTAGTCACGGTGTTCGTATCGGCAAGCAACTCGCCGACGTCGTGATCCGCGGCCATGGCTCCGGCTCACGACTCGTCGGAGGCGTGCTGATCGAGAAGCCCGACTGGCGACCGGCCGACGCCGCGCTCCTGGCACGATTGCCCGATGTATCCAAGCCCCACGTCGTGATGCTCACGCTCCCCACGGATTCGCTCGCCGATTGGAGCGGAGGGTTCGCCGGCCCGGTCCACAGTGGGCACGGCGTATCCGTCCCCGCGACCCGCAGCGAACTCTTCATCGGCGGCAAGCCGCTCACACCCGCGCGCTGGCCAAATCAGGGCTTCGCCCAGATCGATGAACTCGTCGATCGCGGCTCCGCGCCGCGCGACGCCGCCGATGATGTCCCTGTCGCCGAACGCAAAGTCGAAGCACCGCGCGGCGGTGTCTTCCGCATGAACGATAAAGATCGCCTCGCCCGCTGGTCCAATGCGACCGACATCTGGGCACTCGGCTACTGGTGCTGGGACTGGGCCGACGAGCAGATCCCCATCGCCAACGTCGACGCCAACGCCGGCACCGTCACCCTCGCGCTCCCGCATACCTACGGCCTCACAGCCCACGCCAAGTTCATGGTCACCAATCTCCCCGAGGAACTCGATTCGCCCGGCGAATACTGGATCGATGCGTCTCGCGGCGCGATCTACGCCTGGCTCTACGACGGAACTGAATCGGCCGAGTGTGCCGTGTCGCTCCTCAGCGATGCCATGATCACCCTCGACAGTGTGACTAACTGCGAAATATCCGACCTCATCTTTGAGTGCTCGCGTGCCAGCGCCATCGATGCCCGCAATGTCGATTCGCTCGTCATCCGCGATTCGACCTTCCGCGATCTCGGCACGAGAGCGATCGGCGTCGACGGCCGCAATTCCTCCGTCCGTCATTGCCTCTTCGAAGACGTCGGCGGCTCGGGCGTCGCCCTCTCCGGCGGTGATCGCATCACCCTCACGCGCGCCGGCAATAGTGTCGAAGACTCCACCTTCCGCCGCTGCGGGCGCGTGCTCCGCACCTACAACCCCGCGATCTCTCTCAACGGCGTGGGCAACAATGTGCTGCACAACCACATCTCCGATCTCCCGCACATCGCCATCATCTTCGGTGGCAATGACCACTTGATCGAGGCCAACGACATCCACGATGTCGTGCTCGAAACCGGCGACGCCGGCGCGATCTACACCGGGCGAGATTGGACCGCGCAGGGCACCGTTATCCGCGCCAATCTCTTCCACTCCATCCGCGGAAGCGACGCGCGTTACCAGAACGCCGTCTATCTCGACGACATGGCCAGCGGCATCACCGTCGAGGACAACCTCTTCGTCCGATGCAATTGGGGCATGCTCATCGGCGGCGGACGCGATAACACCATCCGTCGAAACTCCTTCGCCTCCTGCGGCAAAGCGATGTACTTCGACGCACGCGGCGTCGGCTGGATGGCCAAACACCTGCAAGACCCCTCGACTTCGACGCTGCACAGGACCTTCGCCGCCATGCCCGTCGACCGCGACCCCTGGAAGTCACGCTACCCCGCCCTGGCCGGTTACCTCACCGATCGTTTCGCTCGCCCCGTCCGCGGCATCGTCTCCGACTCGTTCCTGATCAACACGCCATTGGGCAAGATCGACGACCGCGAGTGCGTCACGGAATCCGCGACCACCAGCGAGACCGTCCCGTCCGACGAGGTCGAGGCTCGTACGACGTCGCTTATCGAACATGCACGTCGCGCCGGGACAACGATCGGTGCTGCCACACTTGGCCCTGTCGGTCCCAGATAGCCGGGCTCGACCGTCACGACCAGGAACAATTCCACGCCGAACGATCGCGTTTCGCCACGCGAAACCACGAGCTACCCTCTTTCTGTGGACGTCAGAGTCCGATTCGATTCGTTCGAGTGTTCAGGCGGAAACCATGACACAGACACGCACCCAGGTAGCCTGCAATCCATTCAGTTGTCCCGGCCGGGAGTGGGGCAAACTCGACGCACTGGCCGCCATGGTCGGGCGCACGCCGCTCATCGAGATCAAATACCTCTCGCGTGGGCGGGAGCGGCGCGTCTTCGGCAAGTACGAGCAGAAGAACATGACCGGCTCGGTCAAGGATCGCATGGCCCTCTGGATCATCCGGGCCGCCTACCAGCGCGGCGAACTGCGCCCGGGCGACACGATCGCCGAGGCCACCAGCGGCAACACCGGCATCTCCTTCTCCGCGATGGGCCGCGCGCTCGGTCACCCCGTCCGGATCTACATGCCCGATTGGATGAGCCGCGAGCGCGTCATGCTCATCCAATCCATGGGCGCCGAAGTCGTGCCCGTGTCGCACGAGCAGGGCGGCTTCCGCGGGAGCATCGCCATGGCCGACGAGTTCGCGCGAAGCGAAGCCGCCGCCGGCCGACGCGTCTTCCTCCCCCATCAGTTCGACAATCCCGCCAACATCCAGGCCCATGAACGAACCACCGGTCCTGAAATCATCAGCCAACTCGAGAGCGAGGGGCTCAATGCCGCGGCGTTCGTCGCCGGCGTCGGCACCGGCGGTACGGTCATGGGAGTGGGGCGGTCCCTCCGCGCACGCTGGCCCGGCACACGCGTCCACCCCCTCGAACCCGCCAACTCGCCCACACTCCGCACAGGCAACAAGGTGGGGGCACACCGCATCCAGGGCATCAGCGATGAGTTCGTGCCCAGCATCGTGAAACTCGCCGAACTCGATTCAATCGTTGATGTGTGGGACGGCGACGCGATCCTCGCAACTCAGAAACTCGGCCGCGTCGGCCTGGCGCTCGGCATCTCCTCGGGCGCGAACTTCCTCGGCGCCGACAAACTAATCGACGAACTCGGCAACGACGCCGTCGTTGCCACGATCCTCTGCGACAGCAACAAGAAGTACCTCAGCACCGACCTCTACCGAAACGAGCCGGTCCGAGCAGAATACGCAGCACCGCACATCGAGATCCTCGGGTGGCGTGCGATCGGATGCGAGGCCTATTGCGGAGCCTGCTGTTCGTGATCGTCATCTCACGTGCGCCGCGGCCCCGGCGCCCGCCCGCACGTTGATCCGGTACTCCAGCGGCAGCAAGGCCGCGATCACATCGCTCGCGTGATAACTCAATTTCTCCGGCGTGATGAACGGCCTGATGCAGTCCAGGTCGTTGCCCGCCGTGAGCAGCGGAGGCTCCTCGTACGAGTCCGGACGCCGCTGTCCCAGACCAAGATTCGCGACCAGCGCGTTGCACAAGCACTTGCGACCGACCGTGTCCTCGATCAACCCGCCCTTCTTCAGATAGTCCTCGATCGGCTCCGCGGGGCAGCGATAGTCCAACGTCCCGTCCGGCGTTCGGCACGCTCGACGCAGATACCCAAGGTCGCACAGTCGAGGGCGATCCTGATATACGCCAGCCTCCGACAGCGATTCCTCCATCGACGCGACCTTGAATGGGAAGTTTGTGGGCGACGCGAGCGGATCGGTAAATACATCAGCCTCGCCTCGCAGCAGCCTCGCGAGGAATCCACGCCGAAGATCCGGATCAAGCCCCGATTCATCGCAAAACGCGAACGCTGTT
This sequence comes from Phycisphaerales bacterium, assembly GCA_020845755.1. Classification (GTDB taxonomy): domain Bacteria; phylum Planctomycetota; class Phycisphaerae; order Phycisphaerales; family UBA1924; genus JABWBC01. The sequence continues at coordinate 20,365 of JADLFE010000030.1, read as the reverse complement.
CCGACCTGGATGCCCCGCGCGCCGCCCGCGATCGCGGCCTCAAACCCCGCACGCGATGCGCACCCGCCCGCCATCCAGAACGGCGAGCCCAGCGCCGCCATCTGCGCCATGTCCACCACGTCACGCTCGCCATAGACCGGCTCGCCACGCACCGAAAGCTGCTGCACGCCGCGCGGCGGGGCGTTGTGCCCTCCCGCGATCGGTGCCTCAACCACGAACCCATCGATCCCGCCCGGCGCCTTCTTCAGCAGTGCCCGTGCCAGTGTCGACGATGACACGATCGCCAGGAACTTGGGCTTCCTCAGCGTCGGAGGCACACGCACCGCGCACTCCATCACCCGCCCGTCCCATACCACCCGCGGATCAAACGTGAGCGCATACTTCTGTTCGCCGGCCTCCAGAACATCCAGCCACAGGCTCGACGCTTCATGCCGGCTCAGGCTGTCGATCACAGCCGGAATGTCGCCGGGAATCCCCGCCCCCATCAAGACCGCGTCCACGCCGGCCAGCATCGCCCCATACAGGCTCGGGAGCGTCGGGAACTGAACCTTGTGCAGGTAGTTGATCCCTACCACGCCGCCGTGCCCTTCTTTGGCGAGGAACACCTCGACAAAGTTGGCGAGCACCATCAGCCACTCACGCTCCGGCGTTGCTTTCGCTCGCAACATGGACGCGAGCATGAACCGCTGACCGGCCGGCAGGCCCTTCACGCCCTCGCTCGAATCGGTATTGGGCGACGCTCCCCCCACGGGGCTCTCACGGAAATACCGATCCAGAACCCGTGCCGCGACCTCGGGCACCGGGAATGCGGCCATGGCGCGACGCAGATGACCCCCCGGGTCGCCCGTTGCAAGCCGACGCACAAGCAGCGTGTCGAGCACCGTTCCTGACACCACCCCGAGCTGTCCGTGCATCGACGTCTCGCGTGCCAGCGCCCAGCCGGACACACCGACTCCCATCCCTCCCTGGATCAGTCGTGGCAGCATCAAGGGGCGCTCCGATCACTCGCCCTGGCACAAAGGTGCGGCATCAGTTCGTTCGTGAGACTGTAGGGCCCGTACTTCCTCAGCCCTGCCTTCCGGCCGCACTTGGCGATATATTCACGACTTCTCCCATATTTCGGTGCTAAATCCGTCGTTTTCCCATCGAAATGAAGGGAACGATCCGTCAAGTCATGCCCAAACCCGCACAGGCCAGCATCACTCACTCGACATCACTGAATCCCATGCTCTCATACAACCGCTCCGCGGGCGTGTTGCCGCATGTCACCGCGAGCTGCACAATCCCGTGCCCCGCACCGGCAAGCCGGGCCATCGCCCGCAACAGCCCGCCCCGCGCCAGCCCCAGCCTCCGCCACGCCGGTAACGTCAGCGAAAACGCGATCATCGGCAGGCCCTGATAGTACGTCACGATCGTGCACGCCACAATCGCTCCCCCTCGCTCGATCACTTCCGACGCGACGAAGTCAAAGCGGCCGTACCCGCCGTCCAGCGTCTTGACGACCTCCGAGCGGGCGTCGTCCAGCGTCTCCCCGCCGTCGTCGATTGTTCCGCGATACGCCTCCAGCATCAGCCGCGCGAGCGATTCAGCGTCATCACGCCGTACCTCCCGCGCCCCGACCTCGATCGGCGGGACTATCGATCCAACCAGGTTCACGCTCAGTTTCCGTCTCTTCATGCGGCCAAGGCTAGCCCGGGAGCGCCCCGTCGAATGATAGTGTATACTAACACCATGCTCGAACGGCCCGATCCCCTCCGTCCGCTGCCCACTATTCCTCCGGACTCGCGCCCGCGCCTTCCCCTCGCGACCCTTACCCTCCGCTGGTTCACTCGCCTTGTCGCTCTCATCGTCGGCGTCACGCTCCTCGTCCTCCTTTTCGCATCGCGCGAACTGCCCAATGGAACCGAGTGGCTCGGCGTCGTCTTTTTCCCCATTGGCGTCGCCCTCGGCATGCTCTTAGGCCTGTGGCGCGAACTCCTCGGCGGCGTGCTCGCCCTCTTCAGCCTCGTCACCTTCTACCTCGTGTTTATCCTCGTAGGACAGTCCCTACCACAGGGCCCGTACTTCGCGATCCTCTCCTTGCCGGCTCTCCTTCAAATCATCACGGGTCTCCTCGCACGACGCACGCGCCGCTGACTTCACTCGCAAATTGTTCGTCAGCGATTCAGCCACGATCGCTCGCATGATCGATCCGACACATCGGCGCTCATTCAAGACATCCGGATTCGATTGAATACGAAAAAACGCCGACTATCGTGAATCGTGGTCCCGCTTTCGCGGCCGTCGCCCCTGGGCGAGACCTCCTTCAAAGGGTCTTTCCCATGCTCACTGCGCCAGAATCGAAAACAAGCACATACCGCCGTGGCCACTCCCTCCTCGATAACCCCTTCCGCACCAAGGGAACCGCCTTCACCGAAGAGGAACGCACCGAGTTCGGCCTGACGGGCCTCCTTCCTCCCCAGGTCGAAACCCTCGAAGAGCAGACCGCTCGCGCGTATGAAGCCTTCCAGACCCGCGCGACACCCCTCGACAAGCACATCTACCTCCGCGCCCTCCAGGACACCAACGAAGTTCTCTTCTATCGCCTCCTCGTCGATCACGTCGAGGAAATGATGCCCATCGTCTATACACCACACGTCGCCGCCGCATGCGAAGAGTTCTCCCACATCTACCGCCGACCGCGCGGCCTGTTCATCTCCTATCCCCTCCGCGACCGCATCCCCGAAATGCTCGCTAACCGCTACGGCAAGGACATCGATGTCATCGTCGTCACCGATGGCGGACGAATCCTCGGCATCGGCGACCAGGGCGTCGGCGGCCTGGGCATCCCCATCGGCAAACTCTCTCTCTACACCCTCATCGGCGGCATCCGCCCCGACCGCACCCTGCCGATCGTCCTCGATGTCGGCACCAACAACGCCGATCGCCTCCGCGATCCGCTCTATCTCGGCTGGCGTCACGAGCGCCTCACCGGCAAGGAGTACTTCGACTTTGTCGATCAGTTCATCCAGGCCGTCAAGAAGCAGCTCCCCAACACCTGCGTGCAGTGGGAGGACTTCCCCAACAGCATCGCCTACACGCTGCTCTCCAAGTATCGCGATCAGGTGCTGAGCTTCAACGACGACATCCAGGGCACCGCGTCCGTCACCCTCGGCGCCATCCTCGGCGCCATCGCTGTCACCGGACGCCCCCTCCGTGATCAGCACGTCGTGATCCTCGGCGCCGGCTCCGCGGGCATCGGCGTCGCAGACTATCTCTGCCGCGCCATGATCGAGGACGGCCTGCCCGAACGCGAAGCCCGCGAGCGGTTCTACATCGTGAACCGCGGCGGTCTCCTCCACGCCGGACGCACCGATCTCTCGACCGAGCAACGCGCCTTCGCTCAGCCCGCGGAGCGCCTGGCGTCCCTGCCCCGCTCCGCCGCCGGCATCGTCGGCCTCGAGGAGGTCATCAAGACCGTCCCCGCCACCGTCCTCATCGGCCTCTCCACCCTCGCCAATGCCTTCACCGAGCCGCTCATCCGCGAGATGGCCCGCAAGACCCAACGCCCCATCATCTTCCCGCTCTCCAACCCAACCTCAAAGTCAGAGGCCACGCCCGAAGACCTTATGAAGTGGACCGACGGCCGCGCCCTCATCGCCACCGGCTCCCCCTTCGCACCCGTCAACGTCGGCACGCAGACCGTCCCCATCGCCCAGTGCAACAACGTCTATATCTTCCCCGCCGTCGGCCTCGCCCTCGCCGCGTGCAAGGCCAGGCGCGTCTCCGACGGCATGCTCCTGGCCGCCGCCCGCGCCCTGGGTGAAAAGTCGCCTGCGCTGCGCGACCGCAATGCCTCGCTCCTCCCGAGCCTGCGCGACCTGCGCGCCGTGGCACGTCACATCGCGCTGGCCGTCGCGATCCAGGCCCAGAACGAGGGCCTCGCCGCGCCCATGAGCCGCGAAGAACTCACCCGAACGATCGCCGCGACGCAGTGGGTCCCCGCGTACTCGTAAACGCTTCGTCCTTGAGTCTTGTTGACCATATTCGGCCCGCCTCCCCGAGGCGGGCCTTTCTTTGGTGTCACTGGACATCGGCGGAATCCACACGATCCAATCGCGTGGGCCTCCCGCGTCGAACGCAATCCCCCGCGTCAACCTAAACTCTCCCGAATCAGAAAGGACGCGGCATGCAAAACTGGTGGGTCCTCAACGCCTGGGAGGCCGGCCCGATTTTCCTCGTGGCGTGGGTCTTCTGGGTCATCTTCAGCATCGTGCTCCACGAACTCGGGCACGGCTGGGCCGCCATCCGCCAGGGCGACACCACGCCCATCGAAACCGGGCACATGACCTGGAACCCGCTCGTCCATATGGGCCAGACCAGCCTCATCATGTTCGCCCTGGTCGGCATCGCTTGGGGACAGATGCCTGTCTCCCCTACACGTTTCCGCGGACGCCACGGCGACGCCTTCGTCGCCTTCGCCGGCCCGTTCATGAACCTCGTCCTCTTCATCGCCTGCTCCATCGGCGGCATCGCCTACCTCCGCCTGATGAGCACCATGCCAGAGGGCTTTGCCTACAACCTCCTCGTCTTCCTCGAACGCGGCGCCGTCCTCAACCTCGCACTCATGCTCTTCAACCTGCTCCCCGTCCCGCCCCTCGACGGCTCGCGCATCCTTGCCGACTTCTGGCCACGCTATAACGAACTCATCCAGTCCGAACGCGGACAGATGTTCACCTTCATCGCCTTCGTCGTCGTCTTCATGTACGCGGGCGGCAAGATCTTCGCGTTCGCATCCCACGCCAATTCCGAACTCTGGCTCATCTGTGTCCGCCTTCTCGGCGGAGGCGTACCAGCCTAACCAACCCGCTCCTGCGCACACCCGCACAACTTGTACAGCAGCCGCGAGCCCACGTTCGCGTCCCACTCAGGCTCGCCCTCCACCGTCCTCGGCGCCACCTCGACCAGGTCAAACCCCACAACCTTCCGTCCCGAGCGCCACAGCGTCTCGAGCAACAGCGACGCCTGGGCAAACGACAGCCCGCCAGGCACCGGAGTCCCCGTGTGCGGGCACAGCGACGGGTCGAGCGCATCGATATCGAAACTCACATACACCTTGGCCGGCAAGGGCTCGATCATCGTCGCGCACACGTCCCTCCACGCCGCCCCGTTCAGCATCTTCTCCGCCAGATCGATGTCAAGGTGAACGTCAACCTTGTGGAGTTCCGCAAACTTCATCTCCCGCTTGCCGAAGTCGCGGATACCCACCTGCACGAACTTTCCCAGCCCCTTCACGCGGTTCAGGACGTTGTGCATGATCGACGCGTGCGACCACGCGAACCCCTCGAACGCGTCCCGCAGGTCCATGTGCGCATCAACATGCAGCACGCCCATGCCCGGGTTCATCTCCGCGCACGCGCGAATGGCCCCGAACGGCGTGGAATGCTCGCCGCCGATCAACCCCGGCACCTTCCCCGCCTTGAGCACGCTCATCGTTTCGTCATACACATAGTCATTCAGCGACTGACAGATCGTGTTGATCTTCGAGAGCGGCCCGCCGAAATTGCCCAGCCCGCCCGCCTCCACGATCGGCCGCGCCAACTCCGACGCCTCCCGGTTCCACGCCGCCACACGCGGGTCCTCGTCCTTCATCCAGATGCCCTGCTCATACACTTTGCCGAATCGCGAATCGAACAGGTCCACCTGCATCGACGCCTCAAAGATCGCCGAAGGACCGCTCGCCGTCCCCGGGCGATACGACGTCGTCGCGTCAAACGCCACCGGCAGCAGCACCACCCGGCTCGTCGAGTGATCGAACGGAAGCCCGTAAATCCCCGAGCCCGGTGCGGCAGCGGCATCAGGATCAAACGCGACGTGACTCATGCTCAACTCCTCCTCATACGCCGTGGGACCGTGTCCCGTGCCTCGGCACGCCCGAAATGTGCATTGCGGTGGTCCGGGTCGTTTCGACGCCCGCTCTCCAGTCTTGCCGGCCCCGTCTTACTACCATTCCCCGTGTGGCATTGGTTTCCTTCACCCGGCGATTCGTCCGATTCCCATTCCCTATTGCCCATTGCCGCAAGAACGAACGCGGCGGTCGATTCAAAGTGGTTCCGGCATCGACCGCCAGCATAGACGCGCTGGCAAGGGAGTGACATTATGCCCGACATCAAGCCTCTCCCAGATGACGCAGAACCCCTCGGCATCGATGCCGCCCACCAACCGGCGCCTCATCCCGCCTCGCCAAACTCAAAGCCCGCCCCGGCGCCGGGCGCGACCGAATCACAACTCGGACCCAAACTCCTCGACGCATTCGATGACGACGCCGATTTCTCCAAAGACCCCGAGGTCGAGGCCGCACGCACCGGCAAGCACGCGTCCAAACTCAGGCCCGCTCGCCCCGGCTCCGTTGATGTCTCAGAACCAGCCGAACCATTCATCACCCCAGCACTTGGCCCCGCCAAACTCTGGTTCATCCTCGGCGGCGTGCTCATCCTCGGAGCCACCATCGCCTCGGGCGTTCACGCCGCACGTCCCTTCCTCGCCGCGCCCCTCACCATCTACAATGCACTCCTCCACACCGCCACCGGCCTCGGCGCCGTCGTCGTCGCAGCCACCCTCGCGCGAAAGCAAATCGGCCCCTGGGACCTCGGCGCCGCCCGCATGCTCGCCGCCGTCAGCGCCTTCCTCCTCATCTTCAACCTCAACATCCAACTCGTCGGCGATGGTAAATGGGAAGAGACCATCCTCGCCTCACTCGCGTATCTCGCCGTCATCGGACTGACCTTCCGCCAGACCCGCGAGGTCCACGCAACACTCGTCATCAGCCACTTCTTCCTCTGGCTCATCATCCAACTCGGTTCACAACTCGCCGTCTGGAGTGCTGCCAACCCGGTACCCGCCGCGCCCGCCGCCGGGTGACGCCCACCGTCGCGAGGCCGCTGCCTCTCATTTCCGACTTCAGATTCGTCATTCATACTTTCCAACTCGCGGCTGCCCCCAGCCCTTTGTGTCGTCATGTACCGATATCACGTCGTGCCCCTGCCTTTCCGAATGTCGAATGCCCTGTCGCCTCTTCGCCGACTCCCCATTCCCGCCTTCCTTGAACAATCCCCGCCCACTCGACTCCGCCCTTCCAGATCCGATACCGTCTCCTCCATGCCTTTTTCGGACCAACCCCCCCTCGATCGCGCCACCGCGGCGTTCAGCGCCCACTTCGCCCGCGATCCGCGCCTCCTCGCCGCCGCACCCGGCCGCGTCAACCTCATCGGCGAGCACACCGACTACAACGACGGCTTTGTTCTCCCCATCGCCATCGACCGCCGCACCATCGTCGCCATCGACTGGTCGCGCACCGCCACCACCCGCATCCACGCCGCCGACCTCAACTCCTCCGCCGAACTCACCGACCTGAAATCGCTCCGCGCCGCGCCCGACCTCGCCCAAGACGTCGACAACAACCGCGTCCGCACCGGCTCCTGGGTCTCCTATGTCACCGGCGTCCTCTCCAACCTCGCCGCCATCGCGCCCAACCTCGCCGCACGTGGCGTCGAACTCTCCATCGCCACCAGCGTCCCGCTCGGCAGCGGCCTCTCCAGTTCCGCCTCGCTCGAAGTCGCCGTCGCAACCGCCGCCGCCGCGCTCGCCGGTGTCTCCATCCCGCCCCGCGATCTGGCCGCCCTCTGCCGCGACGCCGAGCATCGCTTCGCGGGCGTCCCCTGCGGCATCATGGATCAGTTCATCGCCGCCATGGGCCAGCCCGACCACGCCCTTCTCATCGACTGCCGAACCCAGGCGGCCGAACTGGTCGCCATGCCCGGCCCCGATCGCGCCGTGGTCGTCGTTATGGACTCGCGCGTCAAGCACTCGCTCGCCTCGGGCGAGTACGCCCAGCGCCGCGACACCTGCCGCGCCGCCTGCCGCGTCATGGGCATCGAGTCCCTGCGCGACGCCACGCCGGAACTTCTTTCGCGTTACACACCTGACGTCGGAAGCAGCGGGGGACTCTCGACGATCGAGTTTGCCCGCGCCCGCCACATCGTCTCTGAAAACGCACGCACCCTCGCCGCCGCCGCCGCCCTCCGCGCCGGCAAACTCGACGAGGTCGGCCGCCTCATGCTCGCCTCCCACGCCTCGCTCCGAGACGACTACCAGGTCTCCTGCCCCGAGCTCGACACCCTCGTCGATCTCGCGGCACGGGTCCCCGGCGTATTCGGCGCCCGCATGACCGGCGGCGGATTCGGCGGCTGCGCCATTGCACTCGCCACGCCCGCCGCGGCCGATCGCCTCGTTCGCGAAATCCCCGCCGCCTATCGCGCGCGCCACGCCCTTCCCGCCAATCTCGATGCGCGCGTATTCATCACCAGCGCCCAGAGCGGCGCGGGCGTGCTTGCGTGATGGCACGCGATGTCAGTCGTTTGTGTGCCGCAACAACTTCTTCAGGAGTGGCGTGAACAGCAGGATCACCAGGCCGGCGCCCACAGACGTCACCACGAACAGGAAGAAGTAGTCCGCCTGCCCGCCAAACTGTTTGATCGAATACCACGGGAGTTTCATCTCGCCGCTCTCGATCTTCTCGACGGTCGACGCGATCAGGCCGCCGCCCAGGTTTGCGATGAAACTCGAGATGAACCAGATGCCCATGAGGAGCGAGACAAAGCGTACCGGCGCCGCCTTGGTCACATACGACAGCCCCGTCGGTGACAAGCACAACTCGCCCACCGTGTGCCAGAAATAGGTAAGTAGGATGAGGAGCATCGACGCCTTTGCAGTGCCGTCCTTGGCGATCAATCCTGCCCACACCATGAAGATGTAGCCGAGCCCAAGGAAAACGAGGCCCAACGCGATTTTAACCGGTTGGCTCGGATTCGCGTTGCGGCGACCCAGTTTCGACCACAGGCCCGCGAACCACGGCGCGAGGATGAAGATCAGCCCCGCGTTCACCGATTGGAACCACGTCGCCGGGACCTCCCATCCGAACAGCAATCGATTGGTCTTCTCTTCCGTGAACAGGTTGATGCTCGATCCCGCCTGCTCGAACGCGATCCAGAAAAACGCGTTGAAGAACATGAAGATGAAGATCGACGCCGTCGGACCCTTGTCGCCCGGCTTCTGAATCGCGACAAACCAACCGATCGCGGCCAGGAGCACGAGCAAGAGGCCGATCACCACCGCCCAGCCCGTCGCGCCCGTCAAATTACCCATCAATCCCGTATACGCGCTCTGCAATCCCTTGGTGTGGTACGCGAACGCAAACAGCGCCGAAAACGCCACGGCCAGCAGAAGGAACAGCGGTGCCGTACCGCCCTTGTTGCCGGGCGGATCGCCGATCGTCCCAAGAAGCTTGGGACGAGCCGACAGATACAGCAGCAAGCCCGCGATCATGCCGACCGCCGCCGAGCCGAAGCCCCAGTGCCAGCCGACCTTCTCTCCCAGCGTCCCGCACACGAACGCGCACAGGAACGCGCCGAGGTTGATACCCATGTAGAAAATCGTGAAGGCGCCGTCGCGACGAGGATCACCTTCCTTGTAGAGCTGCCCGACCATCACCGACACGCTCGGCTTGAAGTGCCCCGTGCCGATTACGATGATCGCAAGCCCAAAGATAAACACCGACATGCCCAGGTCGTTGTGGGCCATGTCCCCGATGCCCGAAATCGCCAGCACGATGTGCCCCAGGGCGATGATGAGCCCGCCAAACACCATTGATCGGTGCGTTCCGATCAGCTTGTCCGCGATCACGCCGCCGATGATCGGGGTCAGGTAGGCCAACCCCGTGTACCAGCCATACAGCGTGCTGGCCTCGGCCTTGCTCCAGCCACGTCCGGGGTTGAACCCGTGCTCATCGCCCGTCGTCGCCCGCACCAGGTACAGCACGAGCAAACCGCGCATGCCGTAGTAACTGAATCGCTCCCACATCTCGACCATGAAGAGAAGGAACAGCCCCATCGGGTGCCCAAACAGGGTTCGCTCGCCGGGCTGGGTGAACTGCGTTGGCAATGTCGACATGCGGGCTCCTTGCAGAGTCTGAACCGTACAGCATACAGCCCCGCCGGGCCACGTGCGAGGCCGCCTTATACTCAACCCATGTCCGCCTCACCGACCCCCAAGCCCGCCTCCTCACCCCTCGCGGACCGGCTGGCCGACCTGATCGCCTCGCGCCGTGCTGTTGTCGGCGTGGTTGGCCTGGGCTACGTGGGCCTCCCGATGGTCCGCGCTGTTCACGACGCCGGATATCGCGTGATTGGCTTCGACGTCGACCACACCAAAGTCGACCAACTCCGGCGCGGGCAGGCCTATCTCAAGCACCTCGGCGACGACCTCACCCGCCAGCTCGCCGCCTCTGATCGCTTCGAGCCCACCAGCGACCCCAGCCAGCTCGGCAACGCCGACATCATCGTGCTCTGCGTTCCCACGCCGCTGGGCCAGCACCACGACCCCGACCTCTCCTTCGTCGAGAACTCCACCCGCCAGATCGCCCGCGTGCTCAAGCCCGGCGCGCTGGTGTCGCTCGAATCGACCAGCTATCCCGGCACCACCCGCGAGGTCTGCCTGCCGATCCTCGAGGCCGCGGGGTGTCGCATCGGCCACGACTGCTTCCTGGTCTTCAGCCCCGAGCGCGAAGACCCGGGGCGTCAGGGTGTCAGCACCCGCACCATCCCCCGTCTGGTCGGCGGCATCGACGCCGCCAGCAGCGCCCTGGGCGCCGCGTTCTATCGCAGCGTGGTCGATCAGGTCTTCGAGGTCGAGAGCGCCGAGGTCGCCGAGGCCGCCAAACTCCTCGAGAACATCTACCGCGCCGTCAACATCGCGCTGGTCAACGAACTCAAGCCCGTGCTCTCGGCCATGGGTATCGACGTGTGGCGTGTGATCGAGGCCGCCTCCACCAAGCCCTACGGGTTCCAGCCCTTCTATCCGGGGCCCGGCTGGGGCGGGCACTGCATCCCGATCGACCCCTTCTACCTCACGTGGAAAGCCCGCGAGGTCGGGATGTCGACTCGATTCATCGAACTGGCCGGCGAGATCAACAGCCGCATGCCGCGACTGGTCGTCGAACGCGTCGCCGAGGCGGTGAGCGACGACGGGAAATCGCTGCGCGGCGCCGACGTGCTCGTGATCGGCCTGGCCTACAAGCCCGACGTCGACGACGTCCGCGAGACTCCCGCGGCCGAGGTGATCGATCTGCTCAACGAGCGCGGCGCCAAGGTCTCGTACCACGACCCGCACGTGGCCGCGTTCCCGCGCATGCGCCGCCATTCGTTCGACATGAAGAGCCAGGCGCTCACCGCCGAGCGCGTCGCACGCGCGGATTGCGTGCTCATCATCACCGACCACCGCGTGATCGACTGGGCGATGCTGGGCGAGCACGCCAGGCTCATCGTTGATACCCGCAACGCGATGGCCCGCGCCGGAAAGGTCAAGGCCCGCGTCGTCAAGGCCTGAGCACGCCCCGCCAATGAATCGTGAGGAGTCCTTGTGCGTTCGATGACAGACATCTTCGGCAGGCCGCGAGTGCTGATCGGCATGGTACATGTGGGCGCACTCCCCGGAACGCCGCGTGCGAGCGCGACGCTGGATCAACTTATTTCCGACGCCGTCGCCGACGCCAAGGCGCTCGTGGGGGCGGGCTTTGACGCGATCATCATTGAGAACATGCACGATCGCCCGTACATCCACGGCGAGCACGCCCCGGAGACCACCGCGGTCATGACGCGCGTGGGGATCGCAATCCGCGACGTGGCTCGTTCCACGCCCCTGGGCGTGCAGGTGCTCTCCGGCGGCAACTGCGAGGCGATCGCGATCGCGCTGGCGATCGGCGGCTCGTTCATCCGCTGCGAGAACTTCGTCTTCTCGCACGTCGCGGATGAGGGGTTGCTCCCGCGGGCCGAGGCGGGAAACCTGCTGCGGTATCGCCGCACGATCGGCGCCGAATCCATCGCAGTTTTCGCGGATATCAAGAAGAAGCACGCGTCGCACGCGATCACGGCGGACATTTCGATCGCCGACGCCGCCGAGGCCGCCGCGTTTTTCCTGGCCGACGGCGTGATCGTGACGGGAACCGCGACGGGCAGGCCGACGGACCCCGCGGACCTGTCCGCGGTTCGGCGTGCCGTCAAGCTGCCGCTCCTGGTCGGATCGGGCGCGATGCCCGAGCAGTTGCCGTCGCTCTTGGCCCACGCGGACGGCGTGATTGTGGGCTCGTGGATCAAGCGCGAGGGGTGGTGGGAGAATCCGGTCGATCCCGCGCGGGCCGCCGCGATGGCCGGCGCCTTCCGGTCGATGAAGTAGGACGCGTTCCCGGGATGGGCGACGCGCCGGCACGCCGGAGGGGGGCGCAGCACCACGAATGTCGCAGTTCCTTGTCATCGTCGCCTTTCTTTGCCTGAGCGCGCCGTCGCTGGCCGACCTGGTCGGCACGCCGACCGACATCCGCGCCGCCACGACCGCGGCCGCTCTTCCGCAGTTCGTGCTGGTGCTCGTGGTGTGGCTGGCGATCTCTGTGTGCGGTCGGACGATGGACCAGACAGGATCGATCCGCGCGGCGTTCCTGGGCGATCGGATCGCGCGGTGGGGGCGGATCGCGTCCATCGCGATCCATGCCTTCGCGTGCGTGCTCTTCGCCTGGCCAGACAGTGTGCGGGATTCGCTCGGCGAGTTGGTGCTGGTGGATGAGGTGGTCGCGCTCTTGCCGGTGGTGCTGGCATGGCTGGGCATCATGTGGGTGCAGGAGCCGATCGAGCGACGCCTGCGCGAAGCGGTGATGATCCGGCGCTTGGACGAATGCCGCCCGATCTATCCCATGCTCTCGCGCGGCGCGGCGGTGTGGAGCCACTTCCGCTCGACCATACTCGTGATACTCGTCCCCATCTTCCTGGTCATCACGACGTCTGAATCCATCGAGGTCGCGCTGGAGCGAACCGGCCACGACCTTACGACCGAGGATGGGCAGGCGCTGCTGGGAACGCTTCAGCTCGTGGGCGTCGCGGGTGTCTTCCTCATCGCGCCGCTGGTGCTGCGGTTCGTGTGGGACGCCGTGCCGATCGGGGAGGGCGAGTTGCGGTCGGCGCTGCTGAAGGTCGGCGAGGATTCGCGCGTGCGGCTGCGGAGCCTGCTGGTGTGGCGCACCGGCGGGACGATGATCAACGGCGCAGCGGTCGGGATTCTGCCGGGCCTGCGATTCGTCCTGCTGACCGACGGCCTGCTCGACAACCTTACGCTGGATCAGGTCCGTGCCGTCGCGGCGCATGAGTTCGGGCACCTGCGGCATCGGCATCTGATCTGGCTGGTGGCGTGCATGGCGGCGAGCGTCTTCTCGCTCAGCATCGCGCTCACGTGGCTCGATCGATGGATGCTGGCGCTGGCGCCGGATTTCCAGACGATCAGCGAGTTCGCCGGCGGCGGAGCGGCGATCCTGCTCGGGTTGTGGGTGTTCGGGTTCGTGAGCCGTCGATTCGAGTGGCAGGCCGATGCGTTTGCGGCGCAGACGCTGTCGCGATCGGGACCGTCGCTGGAGTCGCCGGCGATCACCCATGAGGCCGCCAGCGCGATGATCGGGGCGCTGGACGCGGTTGCCGACCTGAACGGCATCCCTCGTCGGCGCTGGGCATGGCGCCACGGCTCGATCCATACGCGGCAAGCCCGGCTCCGCGCGATTGTCGGTCTGCCGTTGGAGAAACTCCCGATCGATCGGGAGTGCATGTGGATCCGTATCGCGTCGCTGGTTGTGCTGGCGATGTCGGTCGCGGCGGTCGCGCTCGACCAGTATGCGCTGCACTGGTTCTCCGAACTGGTGAAATAGGTCGTGGGCGGTCATGGCTGGTCCTCCACCCGGTGGGCGGGCGGACACTTTGGTGCGCACAGACGCGGTGGTAAGCAGGCACTGGCCACGTGGCATTCGGCACTACGAAACGCAGGAAGACATGGCCGAGGAGGGGGTTGCGCGCGGGCAGAAATCGCGCGGAAGTTTTTTTCGAGAATCCGGTAAGTGGGCAAAGAGACGAACACTTTGGTGCGCACAGATGCGGTGATAAGCGAGCACTAACAGAAGGCACTGGGAATGGGCACGAGGGATGAGATAGAGGCGGAGAGGCGGAGTGGTGGGGTGATTCGGGATAGACCGCGGTTGTTGAGGGAGGGTCGCCCGGGATCGGCGGAGCACCAACGATCGACGCATGGGTACGGAATCGGCTAAGCGATCGGGCGGTGGCTCAACCTCGTGGCCGCGCGAGCGGGAGGTGGAGTTGCGCGAGTACATCGTGGGGCGGCGAGAGGCGCTGCTGAGTGATCTGAAGTGGCACGTGGAGACGCCCACGGGGTGTGGGTTCAAGCCCGGGCTGGATCGCACGCGCGAGCACTTTGCGAAGCGACTGCGGGCGATTGGCGCGTCGATCGAGCTGGTGGCGGGGCAGGCGAGACCGAGTTGGCTGTATGGTGGGACGGGGTCGAGCGAGATCCCGCCGGCTTTGGTGGCGCGGCGGCCCGGACGGAGTGGCGCGACGCGCGTGCTGATCTCCGGGCATCTGGACACGGTCCATGAACCTGATGGCGCGTTCCGCGCGCTCTCGATCAGCGCGGACGGAACAACAGCGACGGGGCCGGGATGCGTCGACATGAAGGGCGGGCTGGTGATCGCGATCCACGCGCTGGAATCTCTCCACGCTCTGGGAGTTGATTGTTCGTGGGTGGTCGTGATGAACAGCGACGAGGAAACGGGCTCGTATCACTCCGAGCCGGCGCTGCGTGCGGTTGCACGCGAGGCGGACGTGGGGCTTGTGCTGGAGCCGGCGCTGCCGGACGGCTCGCTGGTGATTGAGCGGCCCGGGAGCGGGCAGTTCATGATCGAGTGTGATGGGAAATCTGCGCATGTCGGGCGGGACTTTGCATCGGGGAGGTCCGCGGTGCTGGCACTCTCGCGCTGCATCGCGGCGACGGAACGGATGAGCGATCCGGCTGCGGCGCGGATCGTGAACATCGGGCCGATCGAGGGAGGGCACGCGACGAACGTCGTGCCGGATTCCGCGCGGGCCTGGGGCAACGCGAGATTCGGGACGCCCGAGATTGCGGCGGCGATCGAGCGGGAGTTGCGAACGCTTGAGACGGCGGCGGGTGCGAGTCCGAGCGTGAAGGTTGAGGTCAGTTTCAATCGGCCCGCGAAGCCGTTGACGCCGGGCACCGAGCGGCTGGCGATGGCGGCGCGGGTTGTCGCGGAGTCGCTGGGCCAGACGCTGGGCTTTGGCAAGACGGGCGGCGTGTGCGACGGCAACATCCTGCAGGATGCGGGGCTTCCGACGATCGACACGCTGGGAGTGCGGGGTGGAGGGCTGCACACGCCGCAGGAGTGGATTGAACTTTCGAGCCTCGTGGAGCGGTGCCAGTTGCTCGCGGTACTGGTGGCGAGGCTGTCGGCGGATGCGAGTTGGAAGCGGGGATGAACCAGCGTCGGGCGGCGCCGCGGGGCGGATCTGGGAGCGGCGGCCGCGACGCGTGGTGGAGTGTTCGCCGAGTGCGGAATCACGGTGTCCGGTGCCGGCGAGTTGGTCCCGCGACTTTGATCGACGAATGATGTTGTGTCGATTGGTCGATGAAAGGAATCATGATGACGACCGCATCCGCCGCTTCGCCCTCCATTCCCGCCGCCGCTACCCATGGCGAGCGACTCCGTAAGAGTCCGGGGGTTTGTGCCGCTGTTGACGCGATGGTGGGCGAGCTTCGCGCGGCGTCGGCGAGGATCACGGATGTTCGTCCGGCTGATCCGGCGCTGAAGGTGTCGTATGACGCGCTGATGAAGCGTGCGGCGGACGTGCGTGGGCGCGGGCTGCTGTATCCGTACATCGGATCGGGCCTGGGCAACGGGGCGCTGGTCGAACTGGCGGACGGGAGCGTGAAGTGGGACATGATCAACGGGATCGGTGTCCATTTCTTCGGGCACTCTGATCCGGACTTGGCCGCGCTGGGCATCATGAGCGGACTGGACGACACGCTGAAGCACGGCAACCTGCAGACGAACTTCGAGGCGGTCGAGTTTTCCGAGACGTTGCTGGCGGAGGCGAAGAAGAACAGCCGGCTGAAGTACGCGTATCTCTCGACGTCGGGCGCGATGGCGAACGAGAACGCGATCAAGGTGTGCTATCAGAAGCACGCGCCGGCTTCGCGCGTGATCGCGTTCCGCGATTGCTTCATGGGGCGGTCGGTGACGATGTGCCAGATCGGCGACACGGCGGATTACCGCCAGGGCGTGCCGCTCTCGACGCTGGTGGACTACATGCCGTTCTGGGATGAGGCGGCGGCCGAGCGGATGGGCAAGGCGCGGTACATCGACATGGCATTGCAGCACCTGGAGATGCTGCTGGATCGCTACCCGGGCCAGCACGCATGCTTCATCTTCGAGTTGGTGCAGGGCGAGGGCGGCTTCAATCCTGGTGATCGCGACTACTTCAAGACGCTGATGGAATTGTGCAAAGCGAGGCGCGTGGCGGTGTGGGACGACGAGATCCAGTCGTTCGGGCGCACCAATCGCATGTTTGCCTACGAGATGTTCAACCTGGGCGAGTATGTCGATGTCTTCTGCGTGGGCAAGATGACGCAGACGTGCGCGACGCTGTTCACGGAGGAGTACAACCCCAAGCCGGGCCTGCTCTCCGGCACGTTCACGGGCGAGGGCGTTTCGTTCCGCATGGGCAAGCGGATCATCGAGCGATTGCGCGACGGGAACTATTACGACAACGAGCGAGGGGACGCCGGGCTGTTTGCGCGGCATCACGCCGAGTTCCGGCGGCACATGCAGGCGATGATCGCCAAGCACCCGGAGTGGTTCCCGAAGGTGATGGATCGCGCGGGGAACGAGCACCCGCACTTTGGCGGCGTTGGCGGCATGATGAAGTTCACGCCGTTTGCAGGCAAGAAGGACAAGGTCAATGCGGCGTGCAAGGCGTGCTTTGAGCACGGGGTGGTGCTGTTCTCGTGCGGGCACGGGCCGTATCACGTGCGGATGCTCCCGGCGTTACCGGTTCTGAGGCTTGAGGATTGGGCGCGGGTGTTTGCGTGCATCGAGAAGGGCCTGGCGGCGACGGCGACGTGAGGACGTGTGCTGCAACCGGGGCTTGGCTGGGGCGACGCCGATCGGTTGTCGTTTGGTGTGTATATCGATCTCGAACCGCTCAGGGCTACCATCGGCGCGGTCCGATGATGACAGGCCGGACGCGGTGCGACACCGCACCGAACTGAGTCGAACGCCTATCACATGCCAACCGAATCGAGGTCGTCGTGTTCCTGATCCGCCAGGCCAAAGCCGAAGACGTGGGGACGCTGCTTCAACTTGCCCGCATGGTGTATTTCATCAGCCTGCCGCCGGATGAGCGGCTGCTGGCGGGGAAGATCCAGCACAGCCGGGATTGCTTCCTGCGCGTGGCGTCGGGAGGCACGGCGGAGACGCAGCCGATTCCGCCGGATGTGATCGCGGGCTACACCGCGGATGATTCCGATCTCTTCATGTTCGTGATCGAGGACACGACGACGGGCGGCGTGATCGGGACGGCGCAGCTCAAGGCCCACATGGGCGGGCCGGGCAATCCCAACTACTCGTTCAAGGTGACGCAGCGCGATTTCAAGAGCAAGTCGCTGGGCTTTGGCACGACGCACCTGGTCGGGCGATTGTTCAAGGACGAGAGCAGCCCGACGGAGGTCGGCGGCCTGCTGTTACAGCCGGCGTTTCGCGGGCATCGCGATCGGCCCGGGCGGTTCCTGAGTTTCTCGCGCTTCCATTTCATCGCGATGCACCGCGATGTCTTCGCGGAGCGTGTGATCGCGGAGATGGCTCCGGACACGACCAGCGGCGGGGATAACTTGTTCTGGGATCACGTGGGGCGGAAGTTCATCCCGGTGAAATACTCCGAGGCGGATCGGTTCTGCCAGCACAATCGCCAGTTCATCGAGGAGTTGTTCCCGCCGGACGACATCTACCTGACGTTGCTCCCGCTCGAGGTGCTGAATCGGGTGGGGCAGGCGGGGCCGGACACGATCCCGGCGAAGCGGCTGCTCGAGAGGCTCGGGTTCCGATACAACAACTTTGTTGATCCGTTCGACGGCGGGCCGCATATCGAGGCAGAGACGGGCGAGATCACGCTGGTGAAGGCCACGGTGCGGAAGCCGCTGGGCTCGGCGATTGAATCATCGCGTGCGACGCATCGTGCGATGATCAGCGTCTTCCACAAGGACGGCGAGTTCCGCCTGCTGGATACCGACGTGGCGATCACCGACGCGAAGGTGCGCACGACGGCCAAGGCGATGGAACTGCTGCTGGCCAAGCCTGGGATGATCGCGGGCGTTACGCCGATCGAGGACTACTCGGCGCCCAAGCCCAGGAAGTCCCGCGCCAAGAAGGGCTGAATCATGGCAACGCAGAGCACGCCGCGTTCGACGCGGCACGCATCGCTTTCGCGCGATCCCGCCGACCTGATCGGTGGCGAATGGATCACGCATTCATCCGGCAAGTTTGTTTCGCGGAACCCGGCCCGTCCGGACGAGGCTGTGTGGAGCGGAGTGTCGAGCGTCGGGCACGTTGCGCAGGCGATCGATGCGGCGCGGCGGGCGCTGCCGGCGTGGGCGGGGCTCCCGATCGAGAAGCGGGCCGCGGTTCTGCGGAGATTCCAGGCGAATTGCAAGGCGCGGCTCGCGGCGATCACCACGCTGATCCGCGACGAGACGGGAAAGGTCCAGTGGGACGCCGCGGCGGAGGCGGGGCTGCTCGGAGCGAAGGTTGATATCACGCTGGACGATTCGGCGACGGGCGCGCTTCGTCGAGTCGCGGCGTTTGATGTGCCGGTGTCGGCGACGCGCACGGGGCGGGCGTGGTTCAAGCCGCACGGCGTGATGGCGGTGGTGGGGCCTTACAACTTCCCGATGCACCTGGCCAACGGGCACATCGTGCCGGCGCTGCTCATGGGCAACACGATCGTGTTCAAGCCGAGCGACAAGACGCCGGCGTGCGGGCAGCTCTTGGCGGAGTTGTTCGACGAGGCGCTGCGGGGTGAGGGGGCGCCGGCGGGCGTGCTGAATCTCGTGCAGGGCGCGGCGGATGTCGCGTCATCGCTAGTGTCGCATGATGGAGTCGACGGCATTCTCTTCACGGGCTCATGGCCCGTCGGGCGGCGGATCATGGAGGCGAACCTCGATCGCCCGAGCCGCGTTATCGCGCTGGAAATGGGCGGGAACAACCCGGCGGTCGTGATGGATGATTGCGATCTGCGCCAGGCGGTGGTTGAGTGTGTGCGCTGCGCGTTCATCACGACCGGGCAGCGCTGCACGTGCACGCGCCGGATCATCGTTCACGAGGCGATCGCGCCGCGGTTCATCGCGGCGTTGTGCAAGGCGACGTCGAACCTGATCGTGGGCGAGCCCGGGGCGAGCTATCCGGTGTTCATGGGCCCGATCATTACGGGCGAGGCGCGGAGCGCGGTGCTGGAGTTTCAGGCCTCGCTGGCGCGCGCCGGCGGCGAGGTTCTGGTGGCGTCCAGCGCGATCGAGACGCCGTCGCGCGGGTGGTATCTCTCGCCGAGCGTGGTTCGCGTGGACCGGTTTACGCCGACGGAGCACGATGCAGGTTGCGATCTGGAGGTCTTCGGGCCGCTGGTTCGCGTGAGCGTGGTGAGGTCGCTCGATGAAGCGGTCGAGCAGGCCAACGCGACGAGGTACGGATTGGCGGCGGCGATCTTCACGAAGAATCAGGCCGCGGCGCAGCGGTTCCTGCACGAGTGCCGGGCCGGGTGCATCAACGTGAACACGGGGACGGCGGGGGCTTCGAGCAAGCTGCCGTTCGGCGGCGTGGGCCTGTCGGGGAATCATCGCCCGGCGGGCGCGTTCAGCCTTGATTACTGCGCGTATCCGGTCGCGGCGATGAGCGAGAGCGGCCCGGATGCGCCCTTGCCGACGGGGATGATGCTCGACGACGTGTGGCTTTCGGCGCGGTACACTGGGGACATGAGCGGGAAGGCTCCTCGTCATGTGACCGAGGCACATTCTCCGGATGATCACGCCCCACTTCGCTTGCTACTCATGTGCGCGGTCGTGATCGCCTGGTTCATGGCGATTCACTGGACGGCCGGCATCGTCGAGCGGATGTCCTGGGGGAGTTGGTTCGTCACGCCACTGGGAGAGAGCAGGATTGAAAATGCGATTTCCGCCGTCAAGCAGGTGGGCTCGTGGTTCGTCGAGCACAACGACAATATTCCAGAGATGGCGCGCGTAGTCTTGATGCTTCTGTTTGCAGTCGGAGCGACTCGCTACCTGCTTTGGGCGAGGGGCAGAGCGATCCAGTGGATCCTGACCGGGGGTGTTCGATGACTCCGACTTGGTTGCATCCAGTTGTCCGCCTCATGGGTCTATTTTTCAT
>JADLFE010000029.1 GCA_020845755.1 Phycisphaerales bacterium | reverse complement strand
GGATCACCGCGGCGGAGTGGAAGAAGGCCGACAAGGACTACAAGGGCCTGTCGATCCGCGACGGCGTGCGGGTGCGGACGCTGCTGCGCGGCGGGACGCTGCACGAGGTCTTCATCACCGACATGCCGGTGAAGACGCGGGCTGAGGCGAAGGCGGATGCCACGGTACCGAATCCGATCGGTGCTCCGACGGTCCGCGCGGGCCTGACATTGAAGCAGAACGAGTCCGGCAAGTGGGCGTGGTTCGATGGGGATACTCAGAAAACCGGCGCGTACGCCACGCCGGAGGAGGCCCAGCAGTCACCGCAGATCGAAGCCAAAGAGTACCTGGCAAGCGTCCGAAAGCCCGCCGAAGAAACCTCGATCAAGGACCACCCGGAATACGAGCGGATCGACCGCGTCTACGGCAGCCTCACGCGGGAGCAGATCGGCACCAAACTTGCCGCGATGACGGCGGACATCGCTCAGCATTCCACGGTGGCACAGCGCGAGTTCACGGGCAACGGAACGCGGCGGACCGGCGCTGCTGTCTCCGCACAGGCCGTGCGGGACATCGGCAACGAGAAACTACTGCTGACCGCCTACGCCAAGGAGAAGTTTGGCGCCGAGCCGAGCACAGCCAGCGCCCCGCTTCAGCGTGCCCGCGAGGCGAAGGCCGCGAAGACACTGGACGAGAAGATCAACAGCCCGTCCGGTCAGTCTGTCACGCGCCGCGAGCTGGTCGATTCCGAGATCGCCCAGGGCGGCACGCCCCGGACCGTCGAGATTACCGACACCGCCGCCGTCAACGAAGCCCAGCGCCGCAAGCAGGGCATGGACCGCATGGAGGGCGGACTTGGCCCACCCTTCGGCAACCCGAACCACCCCGACACCATCAAGTACCGGGCGCTCGAGGAGACGATCAAGAACCCGCCCAAGAAGCCCGAGTACCACATGGTGCACAAGGGCGGATCGTGGCGGATGCTCACCAAGGCGGAGTACGACTACGCCGTCGGCAAGAAGTTGGAGGCCGGTGACCAGGCCGCGGCCAAGGAAGCGGACCCCTACGCCGCCGACATCGAGAAGTTGACCGCGATCCTCCGCAAGCAGGTGGCGACCGAGACGAGCCCGCGCCGGCAGGGCCAGGCCGCAATCGTGGTGCTGAACGGCGAGGCGCCGGCGGTGCAGGAGGCGGTCGCCACGGTGCTGTGGGAGATCGCGCCGGAGGCGGCCGAGTACGTCGCGTCGGATGGCCCGATCGGGATGCGGGGCCGGGTGGCAAGCGCGAAGCCGAAAGGTAACTGGCGCGTCGGCCACGACGCCGAGGCTGATCCGTTCCGCCGGGCGCAGATCCTTGAAACATTGGCCAATATGAAGTCGACCGACGCTGAGCTCTCCGACATCTTGGAGCGGCTGGATGAGCCCAATCAGGGCGGTGCGGCGCATCGCGTGGCATACGCGGTGTCCAAGAACCCGGCGGCTTCGGCACAGACGGCGGCGCTGGCCAACTCCATGTACCGCGAGTGGACAGATACGGGGAGACCAAGCCCCGAGCAACCCGTCACTGTCGTCGGCGAGCCCGACCCGTCCGAATACGACGAAGGATCAAGGTCGTTGACGTACACCCTCAGCGACGGAACATTTCTGCGGGAGACCTGGAACAGCGCCGGAAAGTCGGAGGGCGTAGAGCATTTCAGAATGCTCGGCGGCGTCGGCCACAACACGATCGGCGGTCCGTACCAGAGCGTCGAGGCGGCGCTCGAGGCTGCGAACACGCGGACGGTGACTCCGACGAAAGCGGCTGACCAAGCCACGACGGCACCAGCCGCCACCAAGTCTGCAATCGACCCCGCCATCCGGTCCAAGACCATCGACGCGATCGTCGAGGCCGCGAAGAAGCCGCGCCCGCAGATCGTGCAGACGTTCGAGCTCGAAGGGTCCGATGGCAAGTGGTACCGCGCCAACGGGTTCCCGGTCGGCGTCCGGCACACCGGCAACAAGCGGTCGGCGGGGTTCGCGTTTGAGACTCCAGACGGCACCAGGACCGGGCCGGGCGGGCTGGAGACGCGGGAGGCCGCCGAGAAGTGGCTCGATGACCGGCAGGCCGAGGATGACAAGGAGCTCCGCGGGCACCTGGAGACGGGCACGGATGACGCCGTGCGTTCGTCGGCCGACTACTGGCTGACCAAGAAGGGCAAGCCGAACCCGCTGAACGCCGCCGCCGGGGCTTCGGTGACGCCCGGGTCGGCCCCCATGACGCTGGCGGACTACCCCAAGGCCCGCGACCGGGTCATGTCCGGCGACCAGACCGCCGAGGAGCACAAGGCCCTCGCGCAGTGGCTGATCCGGTCCGAGTCCTCCATCAAGGCCGAGCTCGGGCAGAAGACCCTCAAGCAGCTCGCACCCAACGGCACCGGCGGGAACACCAAGGCGTCGATCATCGACACCATCTACCGGAACATGCTCGGGCGCTTCCACCTGGGCGATTCGGTGTCGTACAACCCGTTCGCCAAGGAGACGTACGAGTCGGCCCTCATCAAGAAGATCGAGGCGACGACGGACGAGGACATCCGCAAGTTCAAGGCAGACCGCCAGGGACGAATCGACGCCCGCAAGAAGGCGCTCGAGAACCCCGAGACGCCGGACGAGTTCCGGCAGTTCATCGAGAAGCACGGCGAGGCCGCGCTGAGCGTCGAGCAGCGGAAGAAGTACGACGAGCTCACGGCGTCGCTGAACAAGCGGATGCGGGGCGATGACCGGCCGGATTACATCGCCAAGGTGGATACGGGCGGCGTGCAGCTCACCGTCAAGGAAGGGTTCCACGAGAAGGCAAAGGTGCCCCTGTGGATCGTCCAGATGTCCGGCCGCGTGGACGGGGACACCTACAAGTCGCTGAACGAGGCGGCGAAGAAGCTGGGCGGGTGGTGGTCGTCGTTCAAGAAAGAATCGACCGGGTTCCAGTTCAAGACCAAGGCGGCGGCGGACGAGTTCGTCCAGATCAACCAGAAGTCGATCACGACGGAGGCGACCGACAAGGCCCGGGAGGAGAACCAAGCCGAGAAGGCCGCGGCCCGCCTGATCGAGATGGCCGACGCCAAGATCGAGGCCGCCGATGAGGAGCTCGGCAGGGACCGCAACACCAACACCGTCCGCCGGGCCCGCATGGCGGATAGCGCCGAAGCCGGTGCCCGCAAGGCCAAGCAGATGGCCGAGACGCTGGCGAACATCGCCGAGGGCATCCAGAACGGAACGGCGAAGGCGCTCCGTGGCATCCGCAACATGGCCCAGTTGGAGGAGTTGGAGCGTTCGCTGATGCTCGCCCAGCGGGAGTATTGGTACTCGCTGCCGGAGGAGTCGCGCCGGGCTATCGACCCGTCGGGCAACTGGTGGAACCTGCCGATGGACGAGAACATCATCGCCAAGGCGGTGATGCCGATGCCCGAGCCGCACATCAGCCACGTCGAGGAGATTGCGCGGAAGGGCCTGACCACGCCGGGAATCAAGCGGGAGGCCGCGAAGCTCGACAAGCTGGCGAAGTACACACGGCGCCGGAACGCCGATGCGGTCGTCGTCAAGATCGACAACCCGTACGACTTCGGCGCGGCCAAGGCGGTGGCGGCCCGCCTCAAGGGATCGGGCGCCAGTAACTACAGCGCCCAGGCGGTCTACGACGCGCTCATGCACCATCAGCGCGTCGCCGATATGGGCATCAAGTCGTCCGCCGAGATGCGGGTGGCCCTCCGCGAGTACATGGGGTTCCGGGCCGGGCAGGCCAAGCCGGACGCGATCCGTGAGATGGAGAGGGGCCTGATCGGCAAGACGGTGGGCATCGACTTCTTCCCGACCCCGCCGGCGTTGGCGACGGAGATCGTTGAGAAGGCGGATATCGAGCCCGGGATGAAGGTTCTGGAGCCGTCCGCCGGCAATGGGCGGATTGCGGACGCGATCAAGGCCGCTGGCGTGGTGCCCGACGTCGCGGAGGTCTCCCCCGATCTGCGGGCGATCCTCGAAAAGAAGGGGTACCCGCTCGAAGGCCGGGACTTTATGGAGTTCAACCCCGGCCCGGTGTACGACCGGATCGTGATGAACCCGCCGTTCAGCAACCGCATGGACGTCGAGCACGTCCGGCACGCTTACGACCTGCTCAAGCCGGGCGGCCGGATCGTGGCGATCATGTCCGAAGGCCCGTTCTTCGGTCAGGACAAGAAGGCGAGCGGGTTCCGGGACTGGCTGGACACCGTGGGCACGTCGGAGCAGTTGCCCGAGGGCTCTTTCCAGACCGACAAGAGCG
>JADLFE010000028.1 GCA_020845755.1 Phycisphaerales bacterium | reverse complement strand
CTTCGTCAACGCGATCGACTACGACCTCTTCGCGACGCTGTTCGAGGGCGCGGACCCGGCGGCGGATGTCAACGCGGACGGGTTCGTCAACGCCCTGGACTACGACGACTTCGCCGAACACTTCGAGACGGGGTGCTGAAGAAGAAGGCGCTGGGCCACAGACATCGGGCATTGGGGGAAGAGGATGCTCCGGCGTCCGTGACAGACAAGGCCCCTCACTTGATGGAACCGTCCGCCGGGGACGTCCCGACGGTCGAGGGGCGAATTTGCCCATCTGCTCGGGCGCGCGGTACGCTATCGGCCGAACATAGGGAGAAGTCCATGACCACGCGCGACCACGATGATCATTCCATTTCCCGCCGCGGCGCGATCGGCGCCCTTGGGCTTGGCGCCGCCGCCATCGCCGCCCATGCGAGCACCACCATGAACCCAATCCAGCCTGCGGCCCAGGCGTCCACTCCCACGCTCAAAGGGCGCATCAACCACTCCGTGTGCAAGTGGTGCTACAGCATGCCGCTGGCTGACCTGTGCAAGAACGCGGCGGCCATGGGCCTCAAGTCCGTTGAACTGCTGAACCCCGACGAGTGGCCGATCGCCAAGCAGTACGGCCTGACCTGTGCCGTGGCCTCGTTTGTCAAGTCCAACCCCATCCCGCGCGGCTTCAACCGCCTCGAGAATCACGACTCGATCATCGCTGAACTCGAAGAGCGTCTGCCCCTGGTCAAAGACGCGGGGCTTCCGAACCAGATCGTCTTCAGCGGCAACCGCGCCGGGCAGGACGACAAGGAGGGCATCAAGAACTGCATCTTCGGCCTCAAGCGGATCATGCCGCTGGCGGAGAAACTCGGTGTCACCATCATCATGGAACTCCTCAACTCCAAGGACCACACCGACTATCAGTGCGACCATACGTCCTACGGCGTGGCGATCTGCGAGGGGGTCGCTTCCGAGCGATTCAAACTCCTTTACGACATCTATCACATGCAGCGGATGGAGGGCGACGTCATCGACACCATCCGCAAGCACGCCAAGCACATCGGGCACTACCACACCGGCGGAGTTCCCGGGCGGGCCGAGATCGACGAGACCCAGGAACTCAATTACGCCACCATCATGAAGGCCATCGTCGAGACCGGCTATACGGGTTTCGTGGGCCAGGAGTTCATTCCGCGACATGACCCGATGGCCTCGTTGCGGAGGGCCGTCGAGATCTGCGACGTCTGAGCGACTCCCGCGCCTGGCGTGTTGGGTGCCTGATCGGACCCGGTGGGGCATGTTGTCATGACTCGGGATGGCGACGATTCGCCCGCGTAGAGTCCATTGCAGAAACCCGGCCCGCGTGATCGGAATCCGGCCGGCAAGGACTCGCGTCATGACCACTTCGCTCAACGTCCCCACCACGGAATTCGAGAAGACCGACCGCTGCGCCGACCTACCCCATCGCCCGCGCGTTCTGCTGGGCAAGATGGGGCTCGACGGTCACGATCGCGGCGTCAAGGTCATCGCGCGTGCGCTGCGCGATTCGGGCGTCCACGTCATCTACTCCGGGTTGTGGCAGACGCCGCGCTCCCTCGCCGTATCCGCACGGGACGAGGACTGCGACGTCGTGTGCGCCTCGATGATGTCGAACTCGCACCTGGTGCTGGGCCCGCGGCTTGTCAATGACCTACGCGATCTTGGCCGCCCCGACATCCCCGTTTACATGGGCGGCATCCTCCCGCAGGAGGACATCCCGAAATTGATCGAGGGCGGGGTCTCACGTTGCTTCACGACCGGCGTCGGACTTCTGGACATTGTCGAGGCGGTGCGCGGCGCCGTGAAGCCCCGCCCCGCGAGCGTCGCCAGTTCCCACGCGGTCGCCCAGCTCGCCCGCGACATCTCGCAGCTCCACGACGCCAAGGGCTTCCGCGCCGGCGCGAAGCGCCGCCGCCCCACCCGCGTCGTCGGCATCACCGGCTCGCCCGGTGCCGGCAAGAGCACGCTGGTCGCGCAGCTGGCCTCCGAGTTCACACGGCGCAACAAGGCCGAGGGCCGCGGCGGGCGCTGCGCCGTCGTCGCCTTCGACCCCATGAGCCCGATCACCTCCGGCGCGCTGCTCGGCGATCGCCTCCGCGTCGACTTCAATACCATGGGCGACTCGATCTACTACCGCTCCCTTGCGATCAGCGGCGAGGACTACCGCGCCCTGCCCGAGATCCTCGAACTCATCGGCGGCGCGTGCGACGGACCGGACGCCTTCGATCTGGTCTTTGTCGAGACCGTCGGCGCGGGTCAGAACGAGACGCGGATTCGCCAGCACGTCGATCGCACCGCGGTCGTGCTCACGCCCGGCATGGGCGACGCGGTGCAGATGGACAAGGCCGGCATTCTCGAGATCGCCGACGTGTTCGTGTGCAACAAGGCCGATCACCCGGGCGAGAGCGACCTGGTCCGCGATCTTCGCGATGTCGCGGGCAAGCGCCCGATCATCGAGACCATCGCGACCAAGGGGCAGGGGATCGAGGAACTCCTCGCGGCCGTCATGGGATGAATAGCGCCGATACGCCGGGACATTGGGTGCGAGCAACGCCGGTGTTCCGGCGCCCGTCGTTGCCGATCCGGATCGTGCCTGGAGTGCAACCAGCGCCGGGGCGTGTCCGAGCACCATCTTGCCACGGCTGATCGCTCGCGGGTGTCGTGTACCCCGGGGAGGCTTCCCGAGGGGGATTGGAAAGAGCACCGCACTCATTCGCTCGGCGTCGTTCTCGGCGTCTCGGTCGCCGGAGCCGCACGGGCCGCGCTGGCTTTGCCGTTCGTGGAGGGCACCGCGCACGTCACGTTCGCCAACGACGCTTTGATAATGCACAACGCCCCCATCGTGGGGGCGTTGGCGTTCTCTCTCTCCGATTTCGAGGAACGGCGCGGGAAAACACACCGCGCGTTCATGTGGGGCATGCGAGGAGCCGTTTCACGTCAGCGGCGGCGCCGCGCCGTGAGCAAGCCACCGACGGCGAGCAGCGCAGCCGCGCCGGGCGCCGGGATCGGGTCCGCGCCCACGCCGTCGATGTCCCAGCCGTCGGCGTACGACAGGCCGATGAAACTGCTGGTATCGACGAACTTCACATAGTCCCACGCGCCGATGCCGGTGTTGCCCTGCACGGTCGCCAGCGACATCGGCACGCCCTCGGTGAGATTCGAGAGATTGCCAACGAGGTAGTAGGTTGCCGAGAGGGGGTCAGCGCCGGAGCCCACGAACAGGTCGGCGTGCTCGAAGTGACCCGTCGACGCGTTCCATGTCGTCTCGTACCAGTAGATGTTGTCCTTGAACTGCTCGCCGAACGACAGGGTCAACTTCCCGCCGAATCCCAGCGACACGAAATTGATCGTGTCGGGGAAGCTGTCGTCGTTTTCGGGAACTCCCAGCGCGTTGGCGGTGTTGGTGCGCTCCACGGGCAACGCGCTCCCATCTTCCTGCAGGCCCTGGATGTAGTTGTGTGCCGCCGAAGCCCAGATCTGGGCCTGGGCCGCGCCCGCAAGCGAGAGCATCGCGAGCGCACCGATCACATTCATCGTCTTCATGTCAGGCTCCTTCCTCTTTGACATTCAACATGCCGGCTCGCCGCGGCGGAAACGCGGCGGGGCGGAAGGTACCTTCGCGCCCCGAAAGCCAACGCCGTTACGGTACCCATCTCACGCGGTGGAACGCAATGGCAAAGTTGTTTCGCACCCGGATGTCGAGCGGGTGTGCGAATCTTGCGAAAAAGCCGGGTTTCGGACCTCAAATCTGAGATGCACGCCGGCGTCGCGCCAGCGTCGTCAGCCCCAGAGAGACCGCGATCGCGGTTCCCGGCGCGGGAACCACGGTGTCCAAGTAATCGGTCAGAACTCGGAGTGTCGCCTCCGTTGCCATGTTGGCGGCGGCGAGGGGCGTATCGATTCCGACGTGGATGTGGCCCGCCGCATAATTGCGATACGGATCGTTCACTCCCGAATGCTGCAGGTTGTACCACTCGCCGTGGAGCCCGATGAACTCCGACAAAAACGCACCGCCGAATCCGTTGCCCGTGTCGATGTACGCGTTGCTGATCGCCCCCGAAGCCTTCACCGCGTCGACGATTCCCTGCATGGGAAGCGTGCTGGGCACGATCTGGTTGGCCGCCAGATCGGCGAAGATGGGCATGTCGGCACTGGGTCGCTTGGGCTCGAGGTAATCAGGGAACCACGCGTTGGGGGCACGCATCTTCAGGCGTGACTCGACCTCCCAGTTCACGCCCGCGTTTCCGCGCGAGAAGGTGATGATCGCCGCCGGCTTGATCTGATTCACGATCCGCTGCCAGTCGGCCGAGGTGTCCTGATAGTCGACCTCGAAATCGCCCGTGCCCTTGCCCCAGTTGGGCGCATCATCCGGGTTGAATGTCGGGAAGAAGGAGTAGACGTTATACCCGCGTCCCTCCCAATTGCCGCCGATCCAGCCGTCGGGGTTCAACTCCGTGCTCGTACTGAAGCGTGAGACCATCCAGTTGGTGGGCGGCCAATAGCCGGTGATCATGATGTTGTTGGTATGCCCCGCGTTCGCCCAGGGAGCGATCGCCAAGGCGATGAGTGCAGCCGCGATGCCCGCGCGCGGGCCCGAAAGAGTGTTGTTCAGCATGTCGTCCCTTCTCCTATGGACGACAGCAGTATGGCAGAACGGGGCGGCCGATACAAGCAGATCAGTCCGCCCGCGCCGCGAGCAAAGACGCCCGATATTCAGAGCACACTGGCAAATCCCGGGTGATCCCCATCACCCGGGCGATGGGCGCGCACGGCCCCCTCGAAGGGGCTCAACCGCGCTTGCGCCGATCAATCACCTTGCAGATGGCCCTCTTGAGTTTGTGCGACGCCAGGTCGATGGCCTCATAGAAGCCACCGGCCTGTTCGGCGACGATGACGGGTGAACGATGCGGAATGGAGGCGAGAATACGGCATTCTTTGTCGATCCCGCCGCGTGGGCCGTTCACATCGGCGATGCGAACCTCGACGGTCGCGATGCTGGGCTCG
Source organism: Phycisphaerales bacterium (assembly GCA_020845755.1). GTDB lineage: Bacteria > Planctomycetota > Phycisphaerae > Phycisphaerales > UBA1924 > JABWBC01. Next base: position 9,678 of record JADLFE010000028.1, on the reverse strand, counting down.
AAGCGCCCGATCGCGTGCGCGACGCGCTCTCGCACATAATCAAGCACGGCCTGGGTGGTGGGCATGGGTCCATCGACGAAACGTAGAGTCATATGAAACCTCCACTGGGCGATACGACCAGATCGGCCGCCTGTTCGCGCCCGACCAGCGGTTTTCCGGCGGAACCCGCCGTCTGTCATCATCGGATTCCGTTCGTGACGAACGCCCTGCGTGGTCGAGGCGAACAGAGTGCAAGAAGGCAGGAAATCGGGTACAAACAGGCACACACCGGGAGATTTACGATGTCTGCATCGCCTGCTCGTTCCTCACGTCGCGCATTCCTCAAGGGAGTCGCCGCCGTCGGCGCCGCGTCCGCGCTCACGTTCCCGCGCGTCGTCACCGCGTCGAACAAATCCGGCAAGGACCCGATCATCGTCGGCGCCGGCGATCATCGCTACGAAGTCATCCACGACTGGGGACAGATCCCCAAGACCATCGCGTATGGCAACACGCACGGCGTGTGCGAAGACGCCCAGGGCCGGATCTACATCAAGCACACCATCCACTCCTCGAGCCAGGAGAAGAACGCGATGGTCGTCTTCGACGCGGACGGCAAGTACGTCGGGGCCTGGGGCGCCGAACTGGATATCGCCGGCGGCGCGCACGGCCTGCACATCAACAAGGAGAACGGGCAGGAGTTCCTCTACCTCTGCGATCAGGCGCGCGGGCAGGTCTTCAAGACCGACCTCGCCGGCAAGGTCGTCTGGCAGCGCGGCGTCCCTGAGGCCAACGGCCTCTACGCCAACCCCGGCGAGTACCACCCCACCAACGTCGCCATCCACAACGACACGCTCTTCATCGCCGACGGCTACGGCAAGAGCTGGATCCACATCTACGACACGAGCGGCAACTACAAGAAGTCCTTCGCCGGCGCCGGCAGCGAGCCCGGAAAAACCAACTGCCCGCACGGCCTGATGATCGACACGCGCGGCAGTACGCCCGTGCTCGCCGTCGCCGATCGCGGGAACAACCGCATCCAGTACTTCTCCCTCGTCGGCGAGCACATCTCGTTCGTCAAGGACGAACTCAAACTCCCCTGCCACTTCCACCAGCGCGGCACCGACCTGCTCATCCCCGACCTGCAGGCCCGCGTCACCATCTTCAACAAGGACAACAAACTGATTACCCACCTCTGCGACGGCGAGAAGATGGACCTGCGCGACAAGGCCCGCGACCAGTTCCTCCCCGGCAAGTTCATCTGCCCGCATAGCGCCATCTGGGACCACGCCGGCAACATCTTCGTCGTTGAATGGGTCGAGGTCGGGCGCGTCACCAAACTCAAGCGGGTCAACTAGGCAAACACGCACGCCCTCGGCGAACTCCGTTCGCAAGCGAGGGACCGGGCGTTCTTGCTTTCTCGCCACACACCGGTCGTTGGGTCCGTGCTGCCGTGCTCGCCGTCGACCTGCGAGTCGTCGATTCGGTCGATGCGAACAGCGAACCGGCGCGATCCGCCGGCGCGCGTATTCCATCCTGGCGTCGACACGGGCCGCTCAGCCCCTGATCCGCGACTTCACGTTGTCCATGACGTTCATGTAGTTGATGTACGCGTCGTACGGCGAGTCGTATGGGCTGAAATACTTGTGAACGTCGCCGTCGGCCCAGAACTTCGTGCACATGTAGTAGAAGTGGTCGCTGGTCGTCAGTTTCCGCCAGTCCGCCAGCACGTGCGCCGCGTTCTCGCTCTTGGCCCTGTCGCCCACCGCCTTCTTCACAAAGTCCTTCACCAGCCCCTCGACCCGGTAGCACTCGTCCAACGCGTTGTTCTGCATCGCGTTGCCGCGCCACGCCGTCAGGTCGCGCTCCGTGTCGGCCCACGACGTCCAGTTGTGCGCGTCGTACACGCCCACCGGCGGGAACTGCGTGATCGCCTCCGACACCGTGTTGAAGTGATTGTGCCCGGGATTCACGTCAAACACCTTCTCCGGGAGCGTCTTCAGGAACTCGAAGATCCCCGTGTCGGCCCACTGGTGCTCGCCGAATGTTTCGTAGTCCATGAACAGGTTGCACAGGTAGCCGTCGCCATTGATCTGGTTCACCCAGCCCGCGAACTTCTCCGCCGTCAGCGGCCACTCCGCCCACCCGCGGTTGCTGAAGCGGAACGCAACGTCGTCCGACAGTCGGTAATTCTTGAGCATCAGCGCGAACGCCTTATTGTCCACGCTCTTCACCGTCGTGCCGAACAGGTCCGGCGGGCGGTACATGTAATTCGGCGAGCGATAGCCGAGGAGCAGGTCCGTCCCCTCACAGATCGCGCCCAGCCAGCGCGGCTTGCCCTGCGCGTCCCGCATGTCCGCCAGGTAGTACGACAACTCGTTGGCGTAGATCAACTCCGTATTCCGGAACACCCGCGGCGATTGGCCGAAGTGCTCCTTGATCTTCGCGCTGTGCAGGTCAACCTGGGCCGCAAACTCGTCCTTGGAATACAGGAACGACAGCGAGTGGTAATAGGTCTCGCCGATGAACTCGCAGCACCCCGTGTCGGCCAGTTTCTTGAAGAGGTCAAGCACGTCCGGCGCCCACGCCGCCAGTTGGTCCAGCACCACGCCCGTGATGGCGTAACTGACCTTGAAGTTGCCCTTGTGACGCTTCACCAGGTCGAGGATCAGCGACGTCGTAGGGCGATAGCACTTGTCAGCCACCTTCAGCAGCACCTCGCGGTTCTTTGCGTCGTCGAAATAGAACGGGTCGGAATGGAAGACCGAGTATCGCTTCAGGCGGTACGGCTGATGAACCTGAAAGTAAAAGACGATGGACGCCATACGCACTCCCCGGGCGCTGCCCTGCAACGGGAGGAGTGTAGGGGAATCACGGAGCGGCCGGCGGAGAGGACACCACGCCATTCCTGTCTTGATGCGTCTCGTCCCAGAGCGTCACGGACTGCGCGGTCGTGTGTCGCCGCACTCCATTCCTGGTTTCCGTGCGACCCCTACTCAAACTCGTCCCGCACCACTCCGAACATCAGGCAGTCCATCCGCGTGGTTCCCTTCTTGACATACCCGCGTGCGAGCCCCTCACGTCGCAGTCCGATCTTCTCCAGCACGCGGGCCGACGCCGCGTTGTTCGTGAAGCAGAATGACTCCACGCGCTCCACGCCGCGCTCCTCAAACGCCCAGCGGACCACCGCCCGCCCCGCTTCGCTGGCAAAGCCCCGCCCCCAGAACGCGCGCCCAACCCAATACCCGATCTCCGCCTTTGCATGCCGCGGCACAAAGTCGATCCCGATCGACCCCGCCAGCGTCCCGCCCGCTCGCTCCGTGATTGCAAACTGCGCGCTCTTCCCCGTCGCAAACGACTCCGCGTGCGTCGCGATCCATTCGACCGCATCCTGAACAACATAAGGATGCGGGATCAGCAGCGTCATGTCCGCCACCGCCTCGTCCCCCGCCATCGCCGCCACGCTCGCCGCATCGTCCATTCGGAACGGGCGGAGCACCAATCGCTCGGTCGCGAGACTCGGCTGCGCATTCATGTCGGCAACTCTACCAAACGTGGTTCAGCCCGCGCACACATCACGCACGCTCCGCCCTTTCAGGCCGCCCCCCCTGTTCCGGGGCCTCATCACCCAACCACCTGACCACTCCTCCCTTCCTTATCTTTCCCCTGTCTTGCAGTCTCACCATTTCGCTGCATCGCTGCAGCCCACTCTCGCATCCCTTACACTCCCCCCGTGCTCGCCCGCGTCCAGTCCTATCTCCTCTCCGGCATCGACGCCCTCCCCTGCGAGGTTGAGGTCGACTTCGACAACACCTCCACCGACACGCGCGAACTCATCGTCGGACTCCCCGACGCCGGCGTGAAGGAAGCCCTCCAACGCGTCCGCGCCGCCCTCGCCAACACCGGATACACCACCGGCAACGGCCGCCTCCTCGTCAACCTCGCACCCGCCGACCTTCGCAAGGAAGGTCCCGTCTATGACCTTCCAATCGCGCTTGGCCTTCTCATCTCCGCCGGCGCGCTCACACTCCCCGCCCCCGCCCCCACCAACGACACCACCCCGGACCTCCGCCGCTACGTCGTCGCAGGCGAACTCGCCCTCGATGGGCGCGTCCGCCCCATCAAGGGCGTCATCGCCCTGGCCGCCCTCGCACGCCAACGCGGCTTTGCCGGCGTCATCGTCCCCGCCGACAACGCGCAAGAGGCCGCCGCCGTTCCCGAACTCACCGTGCTGGGCGTGCGCACGCTCTCCGAGGTCGTCGGCCTGCTCACCGGGCACCTGGAACCAACGCCCGCCTCGCCCCCCGATCTCGCCGGTCTCCTCGAGGCCTCAGCCGCCCCTATCGACTTCGCCGACGTCCGCGGGCAGGAGGCCGTCAAACGCGCTATTGTTATAAGCGCCGCAGGTCTTCATAATATTATCATGCTCGGCCCCGCCGGCACCGGCAAATCGATGATGGCCAAGGCCCTCCCCGGCATCCTTCCGCCCCTCACGCCCGACGAAGCCATCGAAATCACCCGCATCTACTCCGCCGCCGGCCTCCTCCCGCCCGGGCAGGGACTCATCACCGCCCGCCCCGTGCGCACACCCCACCACACCGCCTCCGCCCCCGCCATCGTCGGCGGCGGCATGATCCCACGCCCCGGCGAGATCTCCCTTGCCCACCACGGCGTGCTCTTCCTCGACGAACTCCCCGAGTTCCCGCGCTTCGTCCTCGAAACGTTGCGCCAACCGCTCGAAGACCACGTCGTCACCGTCGCACGCTCGCACGCCGCCGTCCGCTTTCCCGCCAGTTTCATGCTCGTCGCCGCCATGAACCCAACGCCCAAGGGCGACATGCCCGCCGGCGAAGTCGGCCGCCGCGCGATGGAGCAATACCTCTCGCGCCTTTCCGGCCCGCTGCTCGACCGCATCGATGTCCACGTCGAAGCGCCCGCCGTATCGTGGAACGAACTCAGCAAAGCCCCCGTCGGCACAAGCTCCGCCACCATGCGCCAGCGCGTCCTCGCCGCCCGCCTCCGCCAGCTCGAGCGCCAGGGCATCCCCAACTCCCGCCTCAGCGGCAAGCAGCTCGATTCGCTGGCCGTCCTCGACGATCAATCCCGCTCCATGGTCGGCAACGCGATGACCGAGCTCGGCCTCTCGGCCCGCGCCTACGACAAGATCCGGCGCGTCTCGCGAACCATCGCCGATCTCGAAAACACCGACGCGATCCAGCCCCAGCACGTTGCTGAAGCGATCGGGTATCGGTTGCTGGATCGGAGGATGTAGACGCGCTGCACGGCGTTCGCCATCGGGTTCACGCTCCTCCGATCGCTGCCTTGCACGCATCCGCGCGGAGCGATAATCTGGACCCTGCTGTGTTGATATGCTTCGGAGCGCACGAGGAGGTTGCAATGACGCATCGTGACCTGCAGCGACTCTTCGAGTTCTCGCTCGACGAACGATCACTCGAACTCGGCGATGCGGCACACAAATTGGTCGAGGCCTTCGAACTACTGATGGCCGACATCAAGTTTCTTGAGGTCTCAAACTCGACATACTTGCCCGCCGCCCGCGCCTACCTCTTGCGACGAGACTCGGCGAACTATGCGTTTCACGCGGCTCGCTCGCGCCGGGGAAGACTGGGTGCCGCTTCTCGACTCATGTACTCACATCAGATGGAGACGTTTGTCAAGCTTGTCAAGCTCTTGTGCCCCGGCCCAGTCCCCGATGAGTTGCTCGATTGGGCCTGGTCCAGGTTTCAGCGCGCCGAAAGCAGAATGCTCGCCAAAGCCAGAAGCACTGCTCGCGTCTGAAGACAGCGGCCCAGGCTCAAATTCGTCATTCACTAAACTCGTCCTGCGCAGTGGGTGTAATCCGGTACCTCATGTCTCAAGGCCGCCGTACACCGCATTGACCGCGAACTCATCCCTCGCCCCGCTTCCTTCTCCGACGCACTTCCTTCGACCCCCCGCCGTTCGAGCCAAGGTCGAGCAGCACCGCCAGCACCAGCACCGCCGCGTGCCAACCGCTCACCGACCCGTGCTCGTTGATCGCCCACGCGTACGCCAGCGTCGTATACGGCATGAACAAGAAGCCCACGAACGCCCAGAAGTCGTTCTGGTACGCACGCCCGATGTAATCGCCCATCACGACCATTGCCGCGATGATCAGGCGCGGCATGAACAACGACAAGAGAACAACGATCCACATCGCCCTTCCCCCAATCCGGGCGCACGCTTCGGCGCCCGACTCTCCATTGTTCGTGCCCCGCCCGCCCCGGTTTCAACTCGGCGATCCGCTACACCCAGCCCAGGAACCGCCACGCCGCCCGTGTCGGCCCGATGATCTCGCGCGCGTGCCGCGCGTCGAATTCCGGCACCTCATCGATCGGCAGCCACAACGTCTCCGACACTTCCCAGTTCAGTTCGCCGCCGCTCGTCGCGTCCAACCGATGCCGCAGGTGCGCCCGCATCAGCACGTCAAACCCGCCGCCCTCTCGATCATCCAGGAACCCCAGCGGCACGAATCCTTCCGCCTCGATCCCCAGCCCCGCCTCCTCGTGCGTTTCGTCGCGCAGGTGCTCGCGCAATCGCTCCAGCGAGAGCACCTCGGCGCGTTCCGAATCATCATCCGGTGGCGGGACACCGCCCGCCGGGCCGGATTCCCACATGTTCGGATACACCCGCGTCCGTGCCCCGCGCCGCCCCAGGAACACGCGATCACGCCCGCTGGCGTCCGTCGCCGTCACGATCGCCCGCACCGCGACCTGCACGATCCTTGAGCCCGTCGCATCGCGTACCGCCAGGCGCCGATAGCGCGAGCGCACCGCGCGCACCACGCCCGACGGCGCATCAAGCCCGCGCACTTCGAGAATCGATCCGTCGAACAGGCGCGGGTTCTTCGCGCACATCGCGTTCCACGCCTCGTCGTCGGCCGCGCTCCGTGATTCGCCCGCCTCGATCTCGACCCGAATCAACGAGTGCAGCGCCGGCGCGGGCCACAGCCTCACCAGCGGCGCGGCTTCGAACGCCACGCCTCCCGGCGCCGCCCACGAAATCGCGCCCGATCTGTCGCCCTCCGGCGCGTTCACCCGAGGAACTCGCTGATGCTGCCCAGCACGCGCCCGAGTTCCGTGCCGCCGAGGCCCAATTCCTTGGCTTCCTTCTCCAGTTCGCTGGCGAGTTTCTGGTTGGCCGCGGTCATCGCGTCGTTGGTCGCCTCGCGGACGAGTTCCGCGACGCGTGTGCGTGCCGCCGCATCGCCGCCCGGGAGCGACACGCCCGATGCCAGTTCAACCGCAACCACGCGCATGCGCCCGTTCACCGTGACCTTCACCGCGCCGTTGCCGGCCTGTCCCGTGCAGCGCATGCGGTCGGCGTTGTTCTTCAGCCGCTCCCCCGCCGCCGCCAACTTCTCCTGATTGGCCATCAGCCCAGCCAGCGCGCCCAATGACTTGAACTTGTCGAACATCGTGCATTCCTCTCGTGTACGGACCTCGCGTTGGGCCCGTGTGTTTCTCGTGTCACCGACGGCGCCTCGCGCCCGGTGGTCTCGAACTTCGCCTCGTGCCCTCACATCGTCGGCCCGGGGCCGGGTTCACATCGGCCGCTCCACATGCCCACATTCAACTCTGCCCGCCCTGGCGGGCGTCAACCCGTACCAGTCGCGCGCCGAACAACTCTTCCGCCGCCGTCACCAGCGGGTGCTTCCGCATGTCCTCCGCGCTGGCGGGCGCTCGCAAGGCATTCTCAACGCCGTGCCCGCCCGCGCCCTCCGAACTCTCCGCGGCACGCAGCGAGATCGAGATTGTCCGGCCGCACGCCTGCTGGAACGCGCCGGCCAGTTCGCTCTGCACCGCGCGTGCCGCGCTCACCGCCAGCGCCGATCCCTCGAGCATCACGCCGGTCGCGTCGAGGCTCGCAAGCCGCAGGTCGCCCAGCACCGCGCGCACGCGCCTGCTCGTCGTCGCGATGCGGTTTACTTCCGCCCACACCGCCGCCACGTCGAGCGGCATCGGCCGCGCCGCCGAGTGACCGGCGACCGGCGCGCTGGCAACCGGCGCACTGGTTCCAGGTGCACTGGCGGGCACCGCACTGGGACCACGCACCACCGCCGGCGCGGCGCTCGGTGGTGCGACGTCCGCGGCGCCACGGCTCGGCTCGATTCCCGCGCCAACCGGCGATTCAACCCGGGGTTCCCGCTCCCGCGCCATGCCCTGGCGGATCGCGGCAATGTTCGCCCGCCCGTCGATCGGCGCGCCATCGCCGCGAGCGATCTCGCTCGGCCCACGCTCGCGCGGTGATAACGGCGTCGGCGGAAGCGCGGCAGGTCCCGCGTCCGCCGTCAGCGTTTTTTTGCGGCCGGCTCCGACCTCGCCGTCGTCACGACAGCGGAACCCGCCACCACCGCCGTCACGTCCGCGATCTTCTCCGTCAGCGCCAGGCGGACGATCAACGCATCGAGCATCGCCCGCGGCGAGGAACTGCTCTTGCACGCGCGCTGCACGTTCTCGCACAGCGCGATCATGTGGACCAGGCCCGCGGCGTCAAACATCTGGGCCCGCGCCGCCTCGCTCTTGCGGGCGGCGTCGGAGAGATCGACCAGCGTCGTGTCCGGACCACAGGCGCACATCACCATGAGGTCACGCACACGCTCGGTCAGCGACTCGATGATCTGATCGATCGAGATCCCCTTGGAAAGGAGCGAATCGGCTTTGGTGAGCGCGGCCCCCGCGTCGCCCGCGGCGATCGCATCCAGGAGCGAGCCGACAAGTTCACTCTCGGGAAGGCCCAGCAGTTCTTCCAGGAGGGAGAGTTTCAGTTTCTTTTCGCCCGTCGCCATGACGCGGTCGAGGAGCGAGAGCGCATCGCGCATCGAGCCGTTGCCCGCCTTGGCGACCGCGTGGATCAGTTCGGGCTCGCCCTCCAGCCCTTCCTGCTTGATCACGGCGCGCAGGTGCTCGCCGATGAGCGTCGAGGGGATCGGACGGAAATCAAAGCGCTGGCATCGGCTCTGGATCGTGGGAGGGACCTTGTGCGGATCGGTCGTGCACAGGATGAACTTCACATGCTCGGGCGGCTCCTCCATCGTCTTGAGGAGCGCGTTGAACGCACCGGGCGAGAGCATGTGGACCTCGTCGATGATGTAGATCTTGAACTTGCCGCGGAGCGGGCGGTAGGCCGCGTTGGCGATCAGGTCTCGCACGTTATCCACGCCGGTGTTGCTGGCGGCGTCGATCTCGATCACGTCCGAATCGCGTCCGGCCATAATGGCCGCGTCGACGTCGGGCGTCCCGCCGTTGAGGGCGACGGCAAAGAGGCGCGCGCTGGAGGTCTTGCCGACACCCCGGGTCCCGCAGAAGAGATACGCGTGGGCCACACGACCGGCCGAGATGGCGTTGCGAAGCGTGCGGGCGATCGGCTCCTGTCCGATCAACTCGTCGAAATTCCTGGACCGATAGCGCCTGGCAAGGACGGTGTACGTCATAGGGGCGATTGTAAACCGCCGATCGGCCCGCGCGTGCCGCTTCCCGGCAACATACGCCGGCCACCCCGCGAATCGGAGGGTGCCCATTGTTTTCCGCGGTTGGTCTCCCCGGGGTCGACGGCCAGGACACCGGCGGCACCGGACGACGGCCGCTTATGGCTGCTGCGGTCAAGCCCTGACCAGGTTCACGGGCCATCCGTGCACCGGGCCCGGCCGTCGACCTCGGGGAG
>JADLFE010000027.1 GCA_020845755.1 Phycisphaerales bacterium | reverse complement strand
GACGAGGCGGCCGATGCGACCGAAACCGTTGATTCCGATGCGAATGGTCATGGCTTCACTTCCGTGAGATTGGTGCGAATCGCGGGCGGATGCGGTGCATCGCCCGACGCGCAAGCGTAGAAGTTGATCGGACGATCTTCTAGTCCGCGGCGCGAATGTCGCTCAAAAAGACCCGCAAACCACAGTGGAAAACGGCAGACGCCGCGTGATGCACGGGTAAGCGACTTTTGTGAAATCAAGGCATCGACCGGTCGATAAATACAGATTACGAACGCCCGCAAAGAGCTACGCCGCGCCGCGCGGTTGACGCAGGAACGCGGCCGCGAGCGTGCCGGCGATAAGTGAGCAGACGCTCCCGAACCAGAACGCCGTCGATGGCGAGAACGTGTCGTAGAGCCAGCCCGCGATGAGCGATGCGGGGAAGAGGCCGAGCGCGGTGATGGTTGCGTGCAACCCGAGGAAGGTGGCGCGAGCGTCGCTCGGCGACATGTCGGAGACCAGCGCCTTCTCCACGCCGTCGGTGAGCCCGATGTAGGTGCCATACAGCGCGAAGATCCACCAGATCATCATTGTCGGCGCGGGCAGAAGATCGACCATCGCGATGCCCGCGTACGACGCGGCGTAGATGAAGTAGCCGGTGATCAAGAGCGGCGCTCGCCCGATGCGATCGGAGAGTTTTCCCGCGGGATACGAGAGCGCAAGGTAAGTCAGGTTGTAGACGAGGTAGAGCAGGATCGTGTTCGCGTCGGAGAATCCCATGCCGCGGGCGCGGAGGAGCAGGAACTGATTGCTCGAGCCGCCGAGCGCAAAGAGGAAGACGATGAGATAGAAGAGACGGAGGCGAGCCGGGGCGCGATGCCAGGCATCGGTGATCTTCACGCGCGGGCGTTTCGAGGCGGCGTGGCGTCCTTCGCCTGTTTCACGCAGAAAACACAGCACGACGACCGCCAGCGCCGCGGGCGCCAGCGACCAGACAAGCACGCTGCGAAGTTCCGAGTGACCGGCGCGGATGAGCACATACGCAAAGATCACGCCAAGGACAGCCCCGAACGTGTCCATCGCCTTGTGAAAACCAAAGGCCCGCCCACGCTGGTCCTGTGGCACGCTCTCGGCCAGCAGCGCATCGCGCGGCGCCGTGCGGATCCCCTTGCCGAAGCGGTCGAGCACGCGCCCGCCCAGGACCAGCGGCCAACTCGCAGCCAGATACAGCGACAGCTTGCCAAGCACGCTGAGCGCATATCCGCCGACCGCGAAGGGCTTTCGCTTGCCCATCACGTCGCTGATCCAGCCCGACATCACTCGTGTCAGGCTCGCCACCGCCTCGACGATGCCCTCGATGAGCCCCAGCACACGCGGCGAGGCGCCGAGCGTCGCGGTCAGAAACAGCGGGAGGATCGGGTAGACCATCTCGCTGCTCATGTCGGTGAGCAGGCTTGCGAGCCCCACGAGAATCAGGTTGCGCGACAGGAACGCGCGGGCGGGAGATGGGCCGCCGGGCGGCGCGCTCGTGGGCTTGGGCGCGTCGGTCACACGCCCACCCGGTGCGTGATCGCGCCGTTGCAGATCGTCGCGATCGCACGCCCGCGGACGGATCGCCCGTCGAACGGCGAGTTCTTTGACTTGCCGATGAGCGCCGCATTGGAAATGGTGCACGCGAGGTCAGGGTTGATGACCGTGACATCCGCCGGGCCGCCGACCTTGAGCGAGCCAAGGCCCGCGCGATCGAGGTTGCACAGGCGCGCCGGCTCGATGGTCAGGAGTTCGATGAGGCGGTTCCACGTGATCGCGCCGGAGTGCACCAGCGCCTCGGCGTAGAGCGGCAGGGCGATCTCGACGCCCACCAAGCCCATCGGGGCTTCCTCAAACGGCAGCGCCTTTTCATCGGCGCTGTGCGGCGCGTGGTCGGTCGCCAGCACGGTGATCGTGCCGTCGGCCACGCCCTTGACGATCGCGTCCCGATCGCTCTTTTCACGCAGCGGCGGGTTCACCTTGGCCAGCGTGTTGTACTGGTCGCACGCCTCGTGCGTCAGCAGCAGGTGGTGCGGGCTGGCCTCGGCCGTCACCGGCTGCCCCGCAGCCCGGGCGCGCCGGACGATGTCGACCGATTCGCCCGACGAGATGTGCTGCACGTGGTAGCGGGCCCCGACGCCGCGATTGAGTCTGATGTCGCGCTCGATAATGACTTCCTCGGCGGCACGCGGCCAGCCGACGAGCCCCAGACGCTGCGAGATCGCGCCGGCGTGCATCGAACTGCCGCGCGTCATCGTCGGGTCCTGGCAGTGCTGCATGAAGACGCGCCCGGTCTGTTTCACGCCCGTGAGCACGCGGCTCATCATGCCCGCGGTCGGCACGCAATCGCCGTCGTCGCTGAACGCCACCGCGCCCGCCTCGGACAGCAGGAGAATCTCCGTGAGTTCCTCGCCCTTGCGCCCCTTGGTGGCGGCCGCAACCGGATAGACGCGGCACGATGCCGTCCGGGCGCGGTCATAGACAAAGCGGACCAGTTCAGGGCTGTCGAGCGCCGGGCTGGTGTTGGGCATGCAGCAGACGGCCGTGAAGCCGCCGACGCTGGCGGCCCGCGAGCCGGTGGCGATCGTCTCCTTGTGCTCGTGCCCGGGCTCGCGGAGGTGCACATGTGGGTCGATCAGGCCGGGCGTGACGAGGCAGCCAGCGGCGTCGATGACGGTGTCGGCGGGCGAGCGGGGGAGATTCTTGGCGATGGCGGCGATCTGGTCGCCCGAGATGGCGACGTCGGCGTGCTCATCGCGGCCGGAGGAAGGATCAAGGACGCGACCGCCGGTGATCAGGAGTGAGGCCATGCGGGGAGGATATCGGGGAATGGCGAGCGCGGGCCGAACGGGCATGGAGGAGGGGCGGGCGCGACCCGTGGGATTTGGACAGCGGGGGAGGCGGGGCCTACTGTCCCTTTCTGGCCGGGGAGACATCCGGCCGCACGGGGTGTAGCGCAGCTTGGTTAGCGCGTTTGACTGGGGGTCAAAAGGTCGGCGGTTCGAATCCGCCCACCCCGAT
>JADLFE010000026.1 GCA_020845755.1 Phycisphaerales bacterium | reverse complement strand
GCGTGCCCCTTGTACCGGTGGATGCGGCCTTCGCGCTGCTCAAGATCGACAGGGTTTGACGGCAGGTTCCAGTGCACGATCGCGTGGCAGTAGTGGTGGAAGTCGAGCCCCTCTTGTCCCACGGACGTACTGGCCAGGACGAACGGCCAGAAGGGCGAGTTGAACGCCGCCCTGACCTGACCTGCGCGGTCTCGATCGTCCGCGTCCTCTCCTTGCTGCTGGCCGAAACGAGCCGCGAAGCGGGCCCGCATGCGCCGTTCCGTGCGGGTGACGGTCTGGGTCTTGGCATCAACCCGAATGTCATCGACGCCGACGGCCGCGGTGCGAAGACCAATCGCCTTGACCATCTCCTCCGCAATGGCCGCGGCGGCCTCCTCAGGCGGCATTCGCCCCACGCCGAGGCTGTCTTTCAGGACGTGGGCGTACTCGTCCAGCACGGCCTGAAGGCAACCATCGACGGCGTACTCGATCACACGCATCCAGTACGGTTCCGCCCCGTTCAGACCTCGTACGAGCGCGATCACCTCAGGGAGGTTGAACAGATTACGGATACGCCATGCGACGCGCCCGGCCGCGAGTCGGACATGAACATCGCGCGGCGTGGAGTCACTCAGCACGCGAGCGAGCGAGCGCAACGCCGCAACTGCAGGGTTGCCAAGGCACGCCTTGGCCATCGCGTCGACAAGGTCCTTGGGTGGTTGTCCGAGGGGACGGTTGTTCGGACGGCAGACCTCCTTGAGCAAGTCCTGCGCCTGCCGCACATGCTCGGCCCATGCCGTCTCCGGCTCTTCCTGTCCCTCTTCGGCTTGAGCGGCCTGTTCTCCAGACCACGCCTCCGACAGCGATCCCTGGAACCAGAATCGCTTCGCGGCGGCTGGATCCTCGAGCAGATCGAGCAGCAGCGGACATGCCCAGTACCAGCGCTCGTCGATCTCTCCGCCGCCCGACCATTGCTTCACCGCCTGGTCGATCGCAGGTCGCAGGACTTCGGCGGCTGCGCTCGTAGCCTCGTCGGCGGAGCGTGATGACGCACCCTGATGCGCGGGATCAAATGCCCCGGCCAGCGCACTTGACGGATAGATGAGCCCGAGCACAGGCATGCCGGTGAGTCGGCCGTCGGCTCGCGCGAAGCGAAGCAGCGCCGTGATCTTCTTGCGGCCATCGGTCGTGTTCTGGATCGTGACCTCGCCGTTGCTCCCGTAGCTCGCCTGCATCATGCGACGCTCGACTTCGTGGCTCACGACGCTCGCGATGACCTTGGGGACGACCTTCCATGACGAAAACACAAGCCGCTTCGTGACGCCATTCCCGTGCAGCGTTGCGAAGGGCCCCGAGGGGCGGTAGTACGGGAGGCTGGGGGGAAGCCAGAGGAGCTTCCACACACCGGTGTCGACAGTGTCGTTCAGCAAGGAGCGCAGACGCGAGTTGGCCGGATCAATCGCGCGGTACGCGGCAATGTCCTCCGAAGGGAGCAGGCCAGAACTTGCCCCAGCCAAGGCGCGGGAGACGGATCCCGATGTGCCCGCATCGATCGCCTGCCGGAGGTCCTTCTTAAGCTCGTACTCGTCCATGAAGTTGAGCAGATAGGGCGCGGACTTCCAGTACTCCACGATCTCGCCGTGATCCAGCGCCCTGGCCACGCTCGCTGCGGTCAGGTACTGCCGCACATCCGATGGCTCAAGTCTCGCCGACGATGGGATCTCCCGCAGCATGCCGCTGCGATCACTTGTCGCGGTAAGGCGCTCCGTCCGCGACATGACGCGACGAAGGCGATTCTCGATCTCGGCCTTGATCGAGCGCAGGTCGGCGACCTCGCCGCCGCGCAGATTGAGAATCGCGCTGCGGTAGTCCTTGAGCAATCCACGCATCGCCCGGTTGTCCTCCGGCGCGTGCCTTGCGAGGAAGTCGTAGGTGGCGACGAAGTCCTCGTAGTGATCGCTCTCGCCGTTCTCGTGCTCGTGCTGGAGCGAATACATCTTGTACGGCGTTGCGGAAAGCAGCAGAACCCGCACCGCCTCGTGGTGCTGTTCCTTTGTGTCCGCGTACTCAAACAGCGAGCGGGCAAGCTCGGCGGCCTCATCCGTGGGATCGAGCAGGTGCTTGAATCGTTGGAACTCGTCCAGGATCACAAGATCGGGCCGCAGCGCCGTGATGCATGTCCTGCCGAGGATCGCTCGGAGCTCGGCGATGATCGACCGGCGACCTTGTCGAGGATCCTCGTCGGACTCGGCCGCTTCCTCGCCGCTGGCCAAGGCGAGTGCTCGCTCCCGCAACGTCGGCTTGCCGGATTTCCGATCAAGGGCCTCGAGGCGATCGAGCTCCCGGAGGAAGCCTGCGTGGAGTGCGGCGTCGACAGACTGCTCCGCCATCCACTCCTGAACCCACCACTTGAAGTTCGCTCGCTTCACGCCTCCCCGAAACAGGCTGAGCCCGTCCTTCTCGGGAATCCGCCAGTGCTCCCGGAGGAGATGGAACATCAAGGCCCGCTCCTGAGCGATGCCCATGCCGCCGCGCGGCTCAAGGGAGGTTCCCGGCGTCATCGAGACGTAGTTCACTCGCCGCTTCGCCATGTCACGCAGCTCGATAGGAAGCAGGGTGGCCCGGCTCGCCCGGGCGAACTCGTGCGACTTGTCGAGGCGGAGCCGGTTGATGTTCTGGCGGGCGATGTCGGCGTTCGAACAGACATACACCACATCAATGCGATCAACGGAGCGCCACAGGTGCTCGACGGCCTTGGCGATGACTCCGCGGGCGACCATCGTCTTTCCAAGGCCGACCTCGTCCGCGACAAGGAAGCGGTGCGTGGAGTCTTCGTCGAGGTACAGACGACGGAAGGCGTATTCGACCGTGCGCCGTTGAAAGGCCTTCAGGCCGGCCAGGGCGTCGCGTGCGCGGGGCGGGGCATAAACCAGGCTGCTCATTGGGTGCCCCCCACCGGACTACCCACGCGCTCATGCCGAACCTGCTCGATCGGTCCCCAGACAGCCTCGAGTTCCGGTGGCAGAATGGACCGTCCGTCGGGGGTCTTGCGAAGGTCCTCGATCAGACGGTGGACCTGGTCCAGCTTCTCGGGGCAGCGGTGCAGCGATGCCAGCATGTGCTCCAGGAGCGGAAGGCCGTCGTGACCACGTGCCGCAGGGTTAACCTCAGAAGTCGTCGTCAACTGCCGAAGCTCGCTCAGGAGCTTCTCCGGATCATCGGAGAGAAGCATGAGCAGGAACCGAATGAGCGTGCGTGAATCCGACAGCAAGTCACGCAGCAATCGTTCTTTGCGATCGCTCGGCGCTCCCACGAGCGGCAGATTGAGCACGAAGGCTTCAGTGCGCTCCGCGTCGCCGACTCGGGCGCTCACCTCGAATGAAACGAACGACGACACAGATTGAAGCGCGTGTGGGCCGAAGCGGGCCTCGATGGGGCCGCCCGCGTGGAGCGTCCTGGCTTCCCCGACCAGCATCGCCGGACGGCAGCGCACGGTCGCTCCCTGTGCAACGGCGAGCGGGCCAGACGACCGCAGGGTTGTCGTGTACGCCTTGCCGTCGGTGCCGTCTGGCTCGATGAGCAGCTCCAGGCTCATCGCTGCCAGCGATTGACGAATTGAGTCCACCATCGCCTCACACGCCTGCTCATCGGCATCGGGCTGGACCGCATGCTCTTCGGGTGAGAACGGCGACAGCATCGAACGCAGGTTGGGCTGGTTGTCGCCATCACCGATGGTCGCATCCACACCGAGCTTGGACTTCTTCCCGATCAGCTCCACCAAGAACTCCACATTGCCGCTGAAGGCGGCTGACGTAGCGTTTGCCGATCCCGTCCAGACGTGCGCGTCCCATCCCGTGTCGGCAACGAAGAGTTTGGCATGGAGCCCGGAGAACGATGCCGCGGGCTGATCAGATGGGTCTTCCGTTCCGGCGATCGCTTCACACCCTTCTTCCAGTGTGAAGCACGTCCAGTGATCCCGAAGAAGCGACGGCTCGATCTCGCGGAAAGACTCCGGGCGGCTTACCAGGAACTGGGCGCGGTTCGGTGCGGCGATCCGTGTCAGGAAGTCAGCCGCGATGAATGGCGATACCACCAGCAGTCGGTCGACGCGGTCGCCAAATGGCCATGACGGCTTGCCGTCCATGCCAAGGGGCCAGAATCGAACTGAATCCACGCTCTCGGGGAGGTTCCACTTCACCACCCGCAGCTCGTCGGCAATGAGCGCCGTGTCCGCGACCGCCTTAGGACTCATAGCGGCGGCCCGGACCGCGAGGCCGGGGAGACCACCAACGAACGCAGCAAGGCTGCGATTGTCTGCGATGCCTTTTTGCCGGTCCGACCTATCGCCCTCAAGCACGAGCACCGTGTCCCAGGAGCGATCGAAGGTGAGATTGCGGGTCAGGCAAAGCAGTCGGTATCGAACGGCTGTTCCATCGGCGGTATCCACAAATCGGAGTGCCCAGACTTTGGGGTGGAAGACCCCAGTTCGCCCCGCGCGTGCCGCGGGGGGCAGCACCTCGATCACCGACTGCTCGAGGTACGTGAGTAGACGCTGATTGGCTGGGGGCACCTTGATCTGACCAGCCTGGCAGTAGATGTGGATGCGGTCGGCGCAGCGCCGCAGCGACTCCAGCAGTGCCAGAGGGTCACCCCTGGCGGACGAAGGGTCGGCCGCGAGCTGACCATCGTCATCCTGCCAATCGAACATCGCAAAGGCCAGAGGTGCAGTCAGGAGCGCTATCAGATCCAGCGAGAACGTCGTTCCGACGGCGCAGTCAAAGCGAAAGCCGTCCGGCGGCCTCAGCGAGCCCAGCAGCATCTGCCTGCCGCGAGGATCAAGCATCGCGCTGGCTCCCGTCTGATTCCGCCGCACGCCCGCGCAGAATGTCGTTGAGGATGACCTGCGTCTGGCCCCAGCGATAATCGATCGGGCCACCGGAAGCGTCACCCTGCCAGCGGTCTCGCGCCCGCAGGTTCTCCGGGAGCAGACGTGCCCGACCGCCCTTGATTTGACGTTCACGGGTCGCGATCAACTGGCCAACGCGCTGATCGTCCCAAACACGCTCCCCTGCTGCAGCACGGAGAGCGATGCCGATCCACGTCTCAGCAAACTCCTGCGTTCGGCTGGAGATGCGCGGGTTCAAACGCCGCACCAGCTCCCAGAAGGCCGAGCGATTCCAGTCCTGAAGTGCCGCCTCCTCGGCACGAACCGCCGACTGCCATTCGCCAAGCGCGACTTCAAGTTGTCCCAGCAGCTCCTCGGAGCCAGTCTTCATTCTCGCGAGTTGGAACGAATAGACCAGAGGCCCGCCCCAGGCGCTGATGGCAAACATGCGAGCGTGCTCGATATCAGCACGTAGATCGGACGGGAGCAGTTGGCCGATCTCCTGTTCCCAGACGAACGGTGAGCCGAGCTCCGGCAGGTTGCACGCCACAAGTCGCGCCAACACGGAGCCGGGCTGGTGGGTACAGATCCGATCTCGCAGAAACTCCGCTTCCTCGGCTCGAAGCTCCAAGGACGTCGATTCAAACAGTCCCTCCGGTTCGGCGGGTAACGCGGGGTGCCAGTCACGCGACGTCCCGTCCAACGGCTCGCCATCATCGGTGTTCAAGGATCTGCTCGGAGTCGCGCCCTCACGCGACAACCGACGGAAGTACTGCTCGATCGAACCGTCGAATAGACGGATGCCCCAGAGTCTCAGTCCTCGCCAATACACGCTGCTGGGCATTCGCTGAAGCCCTGCCTGCGCATCACGGCCGATGATGCCAGTCGGGTCCGTGCAACCCGTCAGCAACGACTGGATCAGGTCAATCTCGCGGCGACGGAGCTTCGCTGATCGCTCTGCGGCCGTGAGCCTGCGTCGCTCATACCGCCTCAGAATCCAGGGGACGAACAGGAAGTACCGCGCCCTTGTCTGGATCGTCGATGTCCCCGGAAAGAAATGATCCGCGAAGGCGTCCCGGATCGGCGCAAAGCCCATCTCGTCGACCGTGTTTTTCTCGCGGAACAGATCGATCACCTGCATCGCACGTTGGCGATCAGATTCGGCGAAGTCGAGCCAAGCGAGAGGTGACGGCATGAGACGGACTCTGGAGCATTGCAGGGACAATATCTCTACTACTTGCGCACACGTCTGTGATCTGGGGTGTGATGCCGCACTTCCCTGCTCATAGACTCACCCACGCAATCAGCCTCATCGCCACCGACGCATCGTCGGTCAGCAGCCCCCGGTGCTGAAGTTCGCGCCGCACCATGTCCGGCAGGCGGGACCTTAACTGCTCGGCCGCGCTGACCGGCATTGGCCCCCCGGCATCCGACGCCGCCAGTTCGGCGAGCCGGAGGCCCAGAGCCTCGACCTGTGGCACGCGTTCGCCGTCCCCCGACAGCCCCAGCGTCAACACCACCTGCTTGAACTGCCCGCCTGCACCATGAACCTCGGCGCGCCAGATCGTGAGCGTCGAGCCCGCCCCGACGCCATCGCGGAGCCGCCCACGAACCGCACGCTGCTCGGCGGGCAGCGCCCGGTACTCATCCATGAACTCCCGCACGAGCGGGTGCTCAAGGCCGAGAAGCGCAAGGTTGTCGTCATCCTTCGCCTTGCCCCGATCGGTCGTGAACCGTTCCACGCGGCCGCCGGGGAGTGACGCTTCGTGGATGCCGCCGCCCGCATCGCGCACCGTGCCGCCAGCGGCGCGGACACACTCCCGCGTGAATGCGAGCAGTCGCTGCATCCCCTGCCCGCCATCGTCGAACTGCCGGTAGTCGTCGAGCCGGAAGCCTTCCAGATCCTGGAACAACTCGAACACCACGTCGCGGGCGACCTTCGCGTTCGTGAGCGCGACCTCCAGTTCTTGGCGGCTCCGCTTCAGCGTGGGATCGCGGACGGCATCCTGGTACAACTGGTCGTAGGAGATGCGCTCTGCGAGTTGGCCGAGGATTTGACTGCGGAGGTCCTCCGTCACCTGCCCGTATTCATCAACCTTGCCCAGTGCCTCGCCTATGGCTAGCAGCTTCTGCTCCAGCAGGAGGAATATCTGGCCCTCGATCGTGTCGGCGGACACGAGGTTGTAGACCTGAGCGGTGTCCTTCTGGCCGTAGCGATGGATGCGGCCGATCCGCTGCTCCATGTCCATCGGGTTCCACGGCAGGTCGTGATTGAACAGCACGCGGGCGAACTGGAGGTTGATGCCCTCGCGGCCAGCAGCGGTGCAGATCAGCACGCGCGGGCCGTCCGTTCGCCTGAACCGCTTCTCCGCGGCGATCTTCGCACCGTGGTCGCCGCCCTTGAGGACTTCAACGCCCTTGCCGGGAAATCTCTTATCGATGGCGTCGCGGAGGGAATCGACGCTCCCGAGATAGGTCGTGAACACGACGATCTTCTCGCTGGGGTTGGAGCGCCAAAGGTCGCCCAGGCCGCGCAGAAGCTCGTCCGTCTTGCTCTCGATCCCGCTGGGCATCTCCGCAAGCAACTCACGAATGCGTCGGCGCTCTTCCGGTAGCGCTACCGACACCAGCGCCGCGACGGACTCTTCGGCTCCAGCGGCCCCGACCTCCGAGTCGTAGACATCCGGCAGGGCCTGCTCGTCCAACTTCTTCAGGAGCTTCAGCTTCGCATCGGCGAGAATGCGGTCTATCCCGGCTCGGCCGATGGGATCATCGCCAAGCCCATGCATCTCACGGATCAACTGGCGGGCCTCGGTGAACGCCCGATCGCGGCCGTCCGAGTCGAGATTCTCATCGGCGACGATCGCCTCGTGGATCGTGAGCATGAGCTGTCGCCGTCGCAGCGTCGCGGCGACCGCTGCGAAACTGGACGAGGCGATCTTCTGGAAGATCGTCATCACGAATCCGAGGGCCTGCCCTTTGCTCCCCGCCATCGCCGCGAGGTTGTACCCGTCGCGCAGGTACGCCATCAGCGCGTCATAGAACTTCTTCTCCGGCTCGGAGAGGTGGAACGCACTCGTGTGAACCTGCCGCCGCGCGAACAAGGGCTCGCCGTTGGCGTCGCAAGCGTCGGCCTGGGTGCGCCGAAACACCACGGCATTGAGCCGGTGCCGGTTCTCCACCATGTCGTCGGTGTTCTCGAAGAGACGCG
>JADLFE010000025.1 GCA_020845755.1 Phycisphaerales bacterium | reverse complement strand
CCGCTGACACGCTGCTCCTCGATGATCCGCGTCCACTTCTCCCGCGCCCGCATCGATGTCGTGCTCATGCACCACATCTTCGCCGACGCAACCGGCCCGGCAAGATGCGGTCCGCTGGACGCTCACGTGATTTGGCTCTGACGCGTGCTCCCTAGCTGAGCCGGAAGAGCGCCGGGTAACTCGCCACGGATGTGCGAAGCGCGTTCGCCGCGATCAGGAAGTTCTTGACCTCCTCGACGCAGTCAATGAGCAGCACGCATTTCTCGAAGTCCTGCTCGGTTCTGAGCACCCTCTCAACCGGCAGCGCTTCGGTGCAGTACTTCATGCCCAGGAACACCATCGGGCTGAAACGCCCGAAGCTCTGCCGAACTGCCCTCGGAGGCCGTTCAGAAGAACTCGCCCGAGTTCTGGCTGTCGCCGTCGAGGTTCTTGTCCAGGAGCCTGACCATCGCGTCATCAATATACCGCAGACCCCACACCTCCTGCGAGCGCGAATTCACGCCGTCGGGGTTTTCGTTGTTGGTGTGGTCGTCGATGTCCTCCTGCAGGAGCTGCCATCCCGCCGAGTAGTACATCGTTCGGCGTTGGTCTACATCGGCTCAACTCAATCATGATCGCCATCATCTACAATCTAGTCGATTCGATCGGCGTGCAACGCCATGCTCCATCTTAATACTCTGAACGGCGGAGCGAACAAGTCTACTACGAGAAAATACTGAGGACTTAAGAACTTGGAGTGCCCTTTGCCACTCGCCGCTGTCGGCCATTATTCTAGCGAGAAACTCCGTTAGAGCTGCAGAATCGCGAATGGCCCTTGCGCGAGATACTAGTCTTTTCGCAGACGCATTCTTGCTTCTCATATGATATACAAATGCAAGTCCAAGCATAGCGTCTGTGTTTCGATTATCAAGTCTCAATGCACGCCGATACTCGTCGGTAAGATCATCCAGTAACGCAATTCGTGGATAAAAGTGAAGCAAGACATGACCTCGCCATGCACGAATCTGCGCAGATCTCGGATATTTTAGCACTCCTTTTGTCGCAATCAGGAGGGCGTGATCGAGGCTCCTCGCAGATCGGGTTCGTAACAATTTTTGTATCCGCTTCACACAAGCCTTTTCCGATGGCGGCAACGGAATGCTGCAACGTCGACGATTATTCGTTGTCGCAGCCAGAGTTGTTTGGGCATGATTGTTTGTTTTTCTTGGCTGCATCGCACGCTTCCTGCAAATAGTCAATATATGTATCAAACTCTCCCCATGCGCTTGTTTGTCTTGTCTTGTCCCCGAGGTCGAGCGCACACTCGCGACCCGCCTGAATAAGTTCAGGATGGCACTCGCCCGTCTTGCCTGCATCCTTTAGCTTCTGCATGAATCTATAACACTTTCCCTGGTCGTCGCGCAACGCGTCGGCTGCATTGTCTAGCAAAAATGCGCCTGCTAGACCGATTGCGATCGCCGTGCCTGGAGTAATAAATCCTGCTCCCCTCCCTCGTCCTTTGCCACGGCCTTGCCGCGGATCTTGACGTCCGCCACCCTTCTTCCCTTGGCTTTCGTTGATACGCTTGATCTGATCACGCACCTTCTTTGCAGTGCTCAGTCCGCGTTCTTCTTGAACAAGTAGCTTCTTTTTATTAGAAAGTTCTTTACACTCATCACCCTTAGCTTTTCTGAGTTGTTGCTCCACTTGGCGTTTTTCTTCTCGCGTCTTTCGTAGATGTTCCTCGATTTCTTCGTCCGAAAGATCATCTGTCCAGGATGGCGGATCGGCATCGAGTCCGGACGGGTCCAGTGAGTCAATGGGGCTCGCATTTGCGTATGCATACAGTCCCATCCCATCGACATACCCCGCCGGATCTCTCTGCAACCACCTCCCGAACGTGGCGTTGTACCACCTAAACCTCACGGTGTACAACGCCTGATCCGGGTTGTAGACGTAGCCGTCGTAGCCAAACACATTATCCGGCCCGTTCGCGTCGGAGATCGACCCACTCGCCAACGCGGACTTCGCGCCGCCGAAAGTGGAGGTGAAGATGCTCGTATCGGTCGAGTCGATGATGCCGTCGCGGTTGAGGTCCGCCGCGACGTTGTAGTTGGTGTTGTTGATCGCGGTCCCCGCCCCACCGTTCGCGGTCGCGAGTCCGTCGATCACGCCGTAGTCGCTGGTGCCGCCGGAGGTGGTGACACCTCCCGTGTTGTTGACCTCGTGCGGCCAGCGGTGCGTGCCCACGCCGTACGACGTGTAGCTCACCCGCTCCTGCAGCACCGCGTTCTTGTTGATCACCGCGACCGTGCTGAACTGCGCGTCGGACAACTGCCAGAAGAGCTCGCCCGAGTCCCGGCAGTCGCCGTCGAGGTTCTTGTCCAAGAGCCGCACCATCGCGTCATCAATATACCGCAGACCCCACACCTCCTGCGAGCGCGAATTCACGCCGTCGGGAGTTGAATTGTTGGTGTGGTCGTCAATGTCCATCGAACCCCCGATCCGCCCGCGGCGGGCGCGGTGCGGCGCCAAGAGCGCCTCGGCGGCGTCCTCAGGCACTATCACCGGCGGGCGGCGTGAGCAGAATCGTAGCGGCCGTGAGCGTGCGACGAGTTTTTGACCACCACGGGTCCGGAGGTCCAGGCCCCTGCATGTACTGGCGGTGCTAGACACGCTCACGCTTGCGGTTCAGCCACACATCTCCGAAACCGCTGAGAACGCCTCTTTCTTCGATGAGCATGCGCTGCATGACCTCCGGGAGGTCCTTTGCACACTTGCCTACTCGTTCATCGTCCTTGCTGGCAACTAGCACGTAAGATAATCCTTCCGCCATAAGAACAAGTCCTGACCCAATCCACCCCGAGTTGGTGAGTCGAATATCACACACCTGAATCCAACAGGCGCTCAATGGCCATACGCGCCGCTCACCCAATCTACCATCAGCGAACTCACCGCTTTCGATTACCTGCGAATCGCAACCCGATATCTCGATGCGTCTAAACGCGTAAATGATCACTTTCTTTTGTCGCCACAATATGACGACAAAAATGATGCCGACTGCCAGTATAAGAATATGCGCGATTTCTCTCGCATCAAATAGAATGTCCTTCCAAGCATGACTGTTTGTTAGTAATACAACAAAAAACACCAATCCGAGACCCCAGACGATGGAGAAAGCAGCGACAAGTCCATTAATCATCCGACGAGAAACCGTCGTCCGCTCACGGAATATGTAGGTATCGTCACCACTCAGTTCCATAGAAAAATCCTTCGGGATCGGCTCTTCGCACACGGTGGCTTGTCGGCCGGTCCCGCTCAAGCGTCTAACTGGGTGATTTCTGCTCCTTGAGATGTGAATCATAAATGTCTCAATCATCTTGAAGCGGAGCAACTCCTAGAACATCTCTTGCAGCTAAATGATTGCTCTGCGGCCGCCTGTGTTGCAGCTGTGGTGTAGTCGCTGAAGCTGTTTAGAAGGTGCCCACAGTGAGCACGCATGCTCTCGTCCGCAACTTTGGCATAGTGTGATTCAACAAGTTTGACTAATTCACCGGCGGCCCAATCAGATCCAATTCCAATGATCAGGCCGAGTCCCACACCGATCGGCCCACCGATCGAACCACCAATCAGACAATATGCGCCTCCAGCATTTCGAAGCAACGACCCGCCGGCTCCCCAACCATCACGCTCACGTATCCATTCTCGCCCATTATATGCCGCGTCGATCACGATGCCTCCTAGGGCGCCCGCGCCGGGACCGGCGAATGCCTTGCATGAAGGACCCCGCGAGGCGAGCTGCCCTTCGGTAACGTGCTCACACATTTCACCGAAGAGGGCCCCTCGTGCCGAATCCTCACTGATTGATGCAATTGGGAGCACGGTTGGCGCGCGGCTTCCAAAGCACCCGCGTGTACCCATGGCGCTAATCATATTGATCATCTTCTTCAGAATTCTGTCTAACTCACTAGTGGCATGTGCACAAGTCGTACTATCATCAGCAAAGTAAACCGTACTCTTGAATATCGGTTCCGGATATCGGTTCGGTCGCCACCTCTGTTTGTCTTGGTCCCAATGCACGCCACGTACCGGCCGCACCTCAGAATCATCAATCAAACCATATGCATCGATCCTGCTCACTGGATCGTCTTTCACGTTTTGAAACAAATTCATGCCGCCGCGGTAGCCAGCCGGATCCCTCTCCAGCCACCTCCCAAACGTCGCGTTGTACCACCTGAACCTCACGGTGTAGAGCCCCTGGTCCGGGTTGTAGACGTACCCGTCGTAGCCGAAGGGGTTGTCCGGCCCGTTCGGATCGGAGATGAGCCCACTCGCCAGCGCCGACTTGGCCCCGCCCATCGAGGTGAAGAGGGACGTGTCTCCCGAGTCGATCACGCCGTCACGATTCAAGTCCGCGGCCACGTTGTACGTCGTATCGTTGATCGGCGTGCCCGCGCCGTCGTTGACGCCGGCCAGGCCGCTGATGACGCCGTAGTCGCTGGTGGTGCCCGAGGTCGTCACGCCGCCGGTGTTGTTGACCTCGTGCGGCCAGCGGTGCGTGCCCACGCCGTACGAGGTGTAGCTCACCCGCTCCTGCAGCACCGCGTTCTTGTCGATCACCGCGACCGTGCTGAACTGCGCATCCGACAACTGCCAGAAGAGCTCGCCCGAGTCCCGGCTGTCGCCATCGAGGTTCTTGTCCAGGAGCCGCACCATCGCGTCATCAATATACCGCAGACCCCACACCTCCTGCGCGCGCGAATTCACGCCGTCGGGGTCTTCGTTGTTGGGGTGATTGTCGATGTCCTCCTGCAAGAGCTGCCACCTGGCGGAGTTGTGCATATACGTCCGCCGATCGAGGCGAAGTAGACGAGAGCGTTGCGTGTGTGACTCCTATTCATCTAATCGTGCGAGTATAATTTCAGAAAATCGCTTAGTCTTGTGCATATTTGAATATCGCCTTCAATACTTGGACCTGATTCGTGCGAGACGGATATCACTCCGGGGTCATCGGTGTTTGCATTAAATACAATACAAATCGGATCAGGAATGCAAATCGACCTGTCTCCGACAAAATGATAGCCTCGCATTATAGGCACACATTTATTGACAATAAACGGACGACCGTCTTCGTAGCACTGCAGCTCTTCCAGTATCTCGCTCGCGTCAAGAATACGTATGGCATCGCCGCAAAGACCATGTATCTTTTTTGACAAATGATTATTTTTAACGTAATTATTCCCAAATGGTGTTGTCAAGAATAGTTCAACAAACCATGCCGGTATATCGTTGCCGAATATTTGCAGCAGCTCTCTCGTCTTTATGTCGATATCTATTGAACGGAGCGTGGGTCTTGTTCGATGACGAAATTGAGATATAAGCGATCGAAGCTTATCGCTAATCATTATTTCCAGCTCCGCAACACGAACCGCTAGATTTGTTACACTCTTCGATTAGAGCATCCCAGGCTCCTGAGTTTGCCAAACCGAAAATTGCGCCTCCACTGCCGCCGATGATCGTGCCAATCTCAGCAAAGCAAGCCTTTGCATCCCCGCTGGCTGCTTGCAGCGTGCTGCAGGACTTCGTAGCACCAAACTCACGCATCGCTCGAGTGGTGTTCCTGCAAATCGGCAAATCCATTGCGGCAGCGACCTCTGCTGAATTCATCAGCCCCGAAATTCCTGCAAGCATGCCGGCCAAGACAGTGAGCTTTATTCCGTGTCTGTCAAATAGATTATTCTTGCTTGGGCGGAACTTTCCTCTCTCCTTGGTTCGATTCTGTCCAGGCTTCCATCCAGAGAAGAAGTCGTCTAAGTGCTTGTCAATCCATTTTTCGTCAACACCAGCGCTCAAGAGACTGTCTTTGATTAGGCGCTTGCGCTCCTCTTCCGACATCTTTGCAAATGCATCTGCCTTTGTTGCACACCCACGCGATGACATCTCGACATGTAAGCGATTATTGATGAATTGCTGAGAACTATTAGGTCCCTTTCGGTGTCTCTGTCGATCAAGGACAGGCATGGGTCCAGGATTGGGATCGCCGCCGATTTCTAATGGCACAGCGTGATGAATTTCGTCATCCGAAGCGAGACCGGATGGATCGATAAATCTGTTTGGTTGCAATCTCATCGCCGAGTAGAGCGCCATCCCATCCACATACCCCGCGGGGTCTCTCTGGAGCCAGCGGCCGAACGTGGCGTTGTACCAGCGGAACCTGACGGTGTAGAGCCCTTGATCCGGGTTGTAGACGTAGCCGTCGTAGCCGAAGGGATTGTCGGGGCCGGAGGCGTCGGAGATCTGCCCTGAGGCGAGCGCTGACTTCGCGCCGCCAAACGTCGAGGTGAAGATCGATGTATCTGTCGAGTCGATGATGCCGTCGCGGTTCAAGTCCGCCGCCACGTTGTAGGTCGTGTCGCTGATCGGCGTGCCCGCGCCGGAGAATGCCTGCGCCAAGCCGTCGATCACGCCGTAATCGCTGGTCGTCCCCGACGTCGTCACGCCGCCGGAGTTGTTCACCTCGTGCGGCCAGCGATGCGTCGCGGCGCCGTACGACGTATACGAGACGCGCTCTTGAAGGACTGCATTTTTATCAACGATGGCCACGCTGCTGAACTGCGCATCCGACAACTGCCAGAAGAGTTCTCCGGCATCTCGGCTATCCCCGTCGAGGTTCTTGTCGTGCAGCCGCACCATCGCGTCATCAATATACCGCAGACCCCACACCTCCTGCGAGCGCGAATTCACTCCGTCGGTGCCTTCGTTGTTCGCGTGGTCGTCAATGTCCTCCTGGAGGAGCTGCCATCCGGCAGAATAGTACATGTACGTCCGGCGATCGAGGCCGGTTGGCGTGGCCCGGTCGGAATCCGCCACCACCCGCCAGTGCAGGCCGTTGTACTGGTACTGGTTGACGGTGGCCCATGTGGTGGTTCCGCCGCTGGTAGTGCCGTTCTCGACCTTGACCAGGCGGTTCCAGGCGTCGTGGGTGTAGCGACGCTTGGCGTTGTAGCCGGTGGTGATTTCCGTCGCGTTGCCCGCGGCGTCGTAGGCGTAGTTGTAGACGGGGAGCGTGGAGGTGAGCGAACGGCTGAGGAGCTCGTTGGCCATGTTGTGGGTGCGCGTGTCGGTCTCGCTCAAGTCGCTGGCATCGCCGTCGCCGTTGGTGTCGGTGCCGATACTGTTCCAGTTGCCGAGCATGTCCAGGGACCAGTTCTGAGTCCCCGGGCGCGGCGTGGCGAAGCTGGTCGTCGAGTCGCCGCGTTTGGCTTCGATCAGCCGGTGCAGGCCGTCGTAGTTGTAGGCGAAGTCGCGGTTGTTCCAGGACGCCCCCTGGCGGGCGTCGGTCTTGCTCTTGCGGTTGCTGGCGTGGTCGTAGGTGTAGGTTTCCTCGACAATCGGGGGACGGTCGGAGATGGTGTTGACGGACGAATGCGTGGTGAGCACGCCGTCGGCCCAAGCCTGCCTCGCCACCCGCCCGAAGCGGTCGAAGCCGGGGTAGACGCCGGAGTTCTGCGAGTCATAGGTGCCCGTGTGGCGCTTGCCATCATGAGAGAGCGTGCGGTCGAGCTGCACGTCGGGCATGGGGAAATCGACCTCGGCGAACATGTCGAGGCCCAGGCGGGAGTATTCGACCAGGATGTCCGTCGACGAGGAGGACGACAGATTGGTGGTCGTCATCTTCTGCACGCGACCGAGGCGATCGTCAACGTCATTCGCGGTTCCGTAGTCGTAGGTGATCGCGCGCCCATCCGGATAGGTGAGTGTGCTCAAGCGGCTGTAGTTGGCGTGGCTGGTGCCGGAGGACGGCGCGGCCGAGGTGGAGTAACCGTATTGCACGACCTTGGTGTCGCCGGTGGGGTTGCCCGAGCCGTCGATGCCGACCGCGCTGTTGGGGTCCTGGTAGACCTTGGCAATCTGCCACAGGGGGCTGTAGGTGAATTTCACCTGATTGGCGGTGGTGCTACCGCTCTCGTCAGAATACGAGGTGACGGTGTCGGTGCGTCCGAAGCTGTCGTAGCCGACGCCGATGCGCAGAACGGCGACATCAATCCCTTCGGGCACGTCGTCCGCGGTATCCGACTCGACACGCCCGAGCGCGTCGCGCCGGTAGACGTGGGTGGTCCCGTTCTGATCGATGACGGAGCGCAATTCGCCCAGGCGGTTGTAGGAGTACGTGACCTGGAGGTCGTAGTCGGTGCTGCCGCCGGCCTCGCCGGTGGACTCGTCGGGGTATCGCACGCGCAGGAGGAGCGAATTGGACGCGACGAGGCTGTCGGTGGAGGTGGAGACCGAGCCGACGGTGGTGCCGTAGTCGTAGGCCGTCACCTGGGCCTTCTCGGTCGTGCCCTCGATCAGGTGCGCGGCCTGCTTGACCACGTTGCCGGCGGCGTCGTGGACGAAGCTGGTGACGCGGTCGGTGTCGGGCTCGGAGGAGCTCAGGCCCCCGGCTTCCCAACGATTGTCTTCCGTGCTCCAGGTGACAGTGGCGTTGACGTAGTTTTCGACCACCGCGATGCGGCGCGAGAGGTCGTCGTAGAAATACTTGGTTGTCTTGCCCTCGCCGTCGACCGACTCATCGGTCAGGCCGCGATCGTTGAACGACACGCTGGTGATGATGGTGTTGTCGTAGGCGCTATCTTCGCGATCCGGGGCTTCCTCCGGCGGCCAGGTGGGGGCCGAGCCGCCCGCTTCGAACCGGTCATTCGAGGTATTGGTGCCGAAGCTGACCGTGTGCGTGC
This sequence comes from Phycisphaerales bacterium, assembly GCA_020845755.1. Lineage (GTDB taxonomy): Bacteria > Planctomycetota > Phycisphaerae > Phycisphaerales > UBA1924 > JABWBC01. Next base: position 1,296 of record JADLFE010000025.1, on the reverse strand, counting down.
GGCGGTCCGCGGCGTCGTAGTAATACGCGACGAAGGTGTTGATCCCGTCGGAGGCGCCCATCGCGCCCGTGACCGACGAATCGTGCGGCCGCCGGCGCGTGGTGATCAGGTCCGTGCGCCCCGTGGAGTCGTAGCGGTACTCGGCCTGCTCGGCGACATGATCGCCGGTCAGCGCCGCGGCGTCGGCATGATTGCCGGAGGCGCCGGGAGCGGCGTCCCCGGCGCGATCGGTCACATACACGACCGTGGGTCGACCCAGGCCGTCATACACCGACTTTGACGCGGGGCCGTTGGGGCCCCACTCGGCGATCACGCGCCCGTCGGCGTCGAACCAGCGGTTGGTGGCCAGGTAACCGTCGCCCAGGTCCGAGGCGTCGATCGCCGTCTCCTGGCGGTACACCATGCCGCGCTGGCTGTAGGAGGTCTGGCTGTAGAGGCCGCGACCGGAGGAGTCGATGAGGTCCTCGGGGTCGGGAACGCTGCTGAAGAGCCCGCGCTTGGTGACGCGGCCCATGTTGTCACGCTCCATGACCTCGTGCGGCGCGGCGGGGTTCTCGGTGATCACCAGCCGGTTCCGCCAGTCGAACCGGCGCACGGTGGTCCGGCTCTCGGCGCTGCAGAGCGCCCCCGTCCCGGTCTCGCCGGTGTGCTGGACCACGTGGGTGAGCAGGCCGTCGCCCACGCCCTGGGCCGGCGTGCCGCCGTAGGCTGAGTCATAGAAGTACTCGGCGATGGTCTGCATGTTGCCGCTGCCGGTGCCCACCTGCACCGCCAGCACGCGGCCGAAGAGGTCAAAGGACGAGTTCTTGGTGATGGTGCCGTTCGGATCGGTCGTCGTGATCAGGCGGCCGAGGTAGTCGTGAGCAAACAACGTCTGGTCGTACTCCAGCGCGGTAGGGTTGTTGCTGGTATACGCGCGCGTGGATTCGACCAGGCCTGACGAGTCGGTCTGCACCGTTCGCCTTGAAATCGCGGCCGAACTGAGTTCGTACGACAGCCCCGGCGGGTCATAGCCCGCCTGCGTGAGCGTGTACTCCGCTGATTCGATCGTGTTCCCCGCGGCGTTGCTGATCCCCACCGAGGCGGGGCCGTCGAAAGGCCCGCTCGCTGACAATTGGTGCGGCAGGCGGACTTCGGTGTAGAAGTACATCTGATCGTCGTGCTCGATGTGATCTGCCCCCACGGTTCATACCACCGAGAGAGTTAGTTTAGGGATGCTCCCGCCCCGGTGCAGAGCCGGGCGGAGCGCCGCGGAGCCCGGCTCTGCACCGGACGCCGCGACGATGGCCTCGGGGG
>JADLFE010000024.1 GCA_020845755.1 Phycisphaerales bacterium | reverse complement strand
GCCTCAGATCGCCCATCTTTTCAATACAAAACAAAATTACCATACAAATTGACAGAGTCGCTGTGCACAAGCGGTGGATAAACCGGACCTCACTCGACGGAATACTCCGCTGGTGGTAAACCACCCACGTCAGAGGTTGCCGGAGCCCGCGCTCGACGGATGACCGACGCGGTTCCCCGATCTCGGCCTGGAGATGCACCGATGCTGCGGATCGCTATGTATCGCTTCCTCGCCGCTCTGATGATGGCGTGGCTCTTCACATGGGGTGCAGCGAACGCAGAAGGTCAGGAACCGCCCCAAGATCGCCCATCGATTGAACAGTTGATGCGGTATGCGCAAGACCGGCGGACATTGGTGAGTTCGACTCTCTTCGGCTGGCCGGGTTGTGACTGCTCCTCGTCCGGGGGGCCGGCCTATCCACCCACTGGCTACTACGGAGAGACCATCTCCGACGAGTGCTACGAAGATCTCGCGGCGTCCGTTCAGACGGCGGTGATCTGGCTCATCAACAACGGCAACTTTCTGAAGGAATCCACGCTTGAACAGGGCGAGGCGACCTACGTCGACGATGCGTATGAAGTGTCAGACTTTTCAGGCCTGAGCACGACAATCACAGACAAGGCGACCGCCTCGACGGTCCTGACAGCCTGCTGGGCGGCGATTCAGAAGCTGATCTACAAGGGCACAACGCCGGACATGATCGACGAATGGTACATGGGAGGCGGCACGGCCAGCGGCGCTGGCGGGTCTAGCCCGAAGGACAATTGCGCCGACGCGTGGACGGCGGCGCTGGATACGCTCGATATCCTGGGTTTCGTTGAAGAGTGGACCCAGCCAGCGTCCACCGGGGTTTTCGCTTCCGTCGACCTTGGCACCTCTTCGGAGCCACCGGACTATTATGTAGATGGTCTTCGGTGGGAGGCAGGTCGCGCCAAGTTCGAAGTGGAGTTTCAGCCAAACTGGGTCGGCAAGGCGAGAATCTATGTGAGGTCCGAGGAGAGAGGCGACGGGCCGTGCGATGGCTCGCCAGTTGCCCCGAACGGAACGTATCTCTTCTGGAGCACGGTCTCCAACGACGAGCCGATCTCAGAATTCGCGGGCAATGATCCTCCCCCGTTTCCAGAACAGTCCTGCACGGACAATTACACCACTGGGTGGGTGGTTACTGGATACTGGGCGATATGCACGCTTCCGCTTCGAGACCAAAACGGCGAAGGCGTGTGTAATCTCGGCGAAGTCGGCAACGATGCGAACGAGGAAACCGAGAATCCCCCCGCCGATCCGTTGCCGAACACTTGTGGTGGCGGGGGCCCCGGTGGTCCGCCTGGTGGCCCCCCTGGGGGCGGCAACAACCCGACACGTCCCGGCGCTTCCGGCCCTTCGACCGGCAGCGCCGTCGGCAGTGCCATTGGCGACAACGAGAACAAGTACGCCGGATTCTTGGAGCAGGAGGCGGCGCTCAACGCGGCGCTTAATGGCGGCAGCGATCCCTCGTCGGATTGGCCGGTCAACCTGACCCGCGGCATGAAGCTCGAAGCCGCGACCGATCTTGTTGTGCCCACCCGCCATGGCTCCTTCGCCGTCCGCCGTGCGTACAGCAGCGACGGCGACATGGGCGGGTCCAACCTGCTCGGCAATCACTGGATGTTCTCGCTGGGCGCATTCCTGCGCACGCCGGTGAGCGGTTCGGTCATCACGCTGGACGGCTGGCCCTCGGACCGGGTAGTGAACTACACCGAGACCGGCTCGGGTTCAGGGATTTGGAAGCCGAGCGGCACCAGCAACCAGCAGATCACTTCGTCCTCGCTCACGATCGACGGCACCGCCATCAACGTGTGGACGCTCGAAGAGCCGGGCGCCTGGAAGTTGCACTTCTACCGCGACCCCTCGACAGAGGAGTACGACGGCCTGCTCCTGGCCGAAGAAGACGCCTACGGGAATCTGCACACCTACCAGTACGCGCTCTTCGGATCGAGCACCCAGCACGCGCGCCTGGTGCGCATCTTCCTGGACGGCACGCCGGGGAACGGGTCCGGCGCGTCGCTGGTCTTCAACTGGTACACCGGCTCGCCCGACGCGACCAAGGGCAAGCTCAAGTCGATCCAGCACTACGGGCTTGATTCATCGGGCGTGTCGCGCCTGATGAACCATGTGGACTATGCGTACTGCACGGCCACCTCAGCCAACCAGGAGGGCGTCGCGGGAGATCTCGTCCAGGTGACGCGCCACACGCGCCTCGACAAGGCCCCCGAATCCACGGACTCGCTCTTCCACCCCAGCGTGACGCTGTACCGCTATCACAACGGAAGTGAGCCGTCGTCCAACAGCGACGAGCGCTTGATGGCCAAGGGCAGCCTGCATCAGCTCAAGAGCGTCTTCAACCCCGAGCAGATCGAGTTTGCGGCCGAAGAGCTGGTCACCAGCGGCGGGCAGACCTGGTCGGCCGACGTGTCGGTGCTCGAGGCCGCCGCGTACATCCGCGGCCTGGCCGATTCGGCGTCGCTCTACACAAGCTCGCCCCGCAAGGTGCTGGACTACGCCTCCAAGATCGTGTCGTACGCGGACCTTTCCAACGGCAAGGTCTCGCACGAGTACCTGCAGACCTCCTGCGGCTGCGCGGGCTCGGCCCACGGCACCAAGCTGGCGTTCTCGTACCTTTCGCGCGGCACCGATCAGCCCACCACCAAGGTGACGGAGTCGACCGAGAGCAGCGGGAGCTATTCCGCGTACCGGCACACCTATTACGACATGACCAATATCTCCGGGGTGCCCTATCTGGACACCGTGGCGATCGTGGACGCGGCGGACACGAGCAAGCGCTGGGTGACGCACATCGAACGGAACACCAGCACGTACGACGTCACGCGCGTCGTGCTCCCGTCCGCGATCAGCACCTACCGGCCGGTGGACGACGGCTCGGGCTATGCGCTGACCGTCAGCACGAGCGCCGGTATCGTCGTCGGCTTTGACTACAACGGCGAGCACCGGATCACCGAAACCCGCATCCGCAATGGCGACAGCGCAACGTTCTCGACGTTCACGCTCCTCAAGAAGTTCACGTACCTGACG
>JADLFE010000023.1 GCA_020845755.1 Phycisphaerales bacterium | reverse complement strand
GGGGCCACAGGTCGAGGGCGGACCCGCGACGAGCGACCGCCGGAGCAGTTCACGGAGGATCCTCAATGAGTCGGATTAATACGAACGTTCAGTCGCTGATCGCCCAGCGCGTGCTGGCCCAGAACTCATCGGGCCTGAGCACGGCGCTCGAGCGGCTCAGCACGGGCCTGAAGGTGAACCGCGGCAAAGACGACCCGGCGGGTCTGATTGCCTCGGAGAACCTGCGCTCGGAACTCAAGTCCATGAACGCCGCGATCGGCAACGCCGAACGCGCCGATCAGGTCGTGAACATCGCCGAGGGCGGTCTGCAGGAGGTCTCGGGCCTTCTGACGGAACTCCAGGGCCTGGTCACCACCACAGCCAGCAACGCGGGTCTCTCGCGTTCTGAGAAGGAAGCGAACCAGTTGCAGGTCGACTCGATCCTGCAGACCATCGACCGCATCGCCGGTTCGGCCAGTTTCCAGGGCATCAAGCTCCTCAACGGCAACTTTGACTTCAAGTCATCGGGCGTCGTCGCCGGCGTCAGCGACTACCGCGTGAATAGCGCGAAGTTCAGCGGCGCGTCGCTCAACATCGACGTCGCCGTCACCGCCTCCGCACAGCAGGGCGGCTTCTTCATGTCGATGGGCGCCACGGCCATCGACCTGGGCGGCGCCACCTCGTCGTTCGTCGTCGAGATCGGCGGCTCTCTGGGCGCCCGCGAACTCACCTTCGCCTCGGGCACCTCGCTCTCCAAGATCGCCGACGCCATCAACAGCTTTACCGACGTCACCGGCGTCGAGGCCACGGTCTCGAGCACCGGCATCGTCCTCAACAGCAGCGAATTCGGCTCCGACCAGTTCGTGTCGGTCAAGGTGATCGACGACGGCGGCATCGGTCATGCCAGCAACACCGGCATCTACAATCTCAACGACACCGACTTCAGCACCTCCAAGACCAGCGGGCAGAGCGCCTTTGACGGCACCGCCGCCGCCAACGGCGTGAATGACTCGGGCCAGGACCTCGCCGCGACCATCAACGGCATCTCCGCCGTCACCCGCGGCAAGTCGGCCCGCATCAACACCGACTTCCTGGATGTCGAGGTCACCCTTGACACCAGCACGTCGCAGACCCTCGGCAACGTCGGCTCCGGCGGCGGCCCGGCCTTCGCCATCACCGGCGGCGGCGCTGACTTCCAACTCGCCGGCCGCGTCGACATCGCCGGCAAGGTCGCCATCGGGATCGGCGACGTCGCCACCCGCAAACTCGGCAACACCGACGCCGGCGGGTACCTCTCGGCCCTGGGCTCGGGCAAGGGCATGAACCTCGTCAGCGGTGACCTCAACGACGCCCAGAAGGTCGTCGAGGCCGCCATCGGACAGGTCTCCACCCTCCGCGGCCGACTGGGCGCCTTCCAGCGCAACACCGTCGGTGCCACGATCCGAAGCCTGAACATCGCGGCCGAGAACACCGCGGCGGCTCAGAGCGTCGTTCGTGACGCGGACTTCGCCTCCGAGACCGCGAACCTCACCCGTTCGCAGATCCTCGTGTCGGCGTCGACCAACATCCTGTCGCTGGCCAACAGCCAGCCGCAGACCGTCCTCCAGCTCCTCGGCTAATCCGAGGCTGAGATAGGACAACCTCCGTAGCTCCGAGCCCGGGTCGCCCACGCGACCCGGGCTTCTTTCTTTTCCGCCCACCCCGCCAACAATCCCGCGTGCCACGCCGAATCGTCAGCACCCGCGATCTTGCCTCCCCAACCCCGCCGACACTCCCTCCACCTTCGTTCAAGGCCCGCGAGGCCTTCGTCGCGTACCTCCGCGTCGAGGTCGGCGCCTCACGACACACCCTCGACGCCTATGCACGCGACCTCGACACCCTCCTCTCCGATCTCGCCGGCCAGGGCATCATGGACCCCGTTGACACCACGCCCCGACACCTGTCCACCCACGTTGCCTCGCTCCGCACGGCCCGATCGCTCTCGCCCGCCTCGGTGGTCCGCCACCTTGCGACCATCAAGGTCTTCTATCGCTGGCTCCGGGCGCGTGGGCGCATGGACAACGACCCGACCGAACTGCTCGAACGCCCCCACCGCTGGAAATCGCTGCCCGATGTCCTCTCTCCGCGCCAACTCCGCGATCTCCTCGCCGCGCCGCAACCACTCGAAAACCCCAAGAACTCCATCGACTCCACGCTCTGGATCCGCGATCGCGCGATGCTCGAACTTCTCTACGCCAGCGGCCTGCGCGCCACCGAGATCACGAGTGTCGAGCACCAGCACATCCTCGCGGACATCGGCGTCGTCCGCGTCGTCGGGAAGGGCGACAAGGCTCGCCTGGTCCCCATGGGCACGCCAGCGCGCCGGGCGATCACGCGATACCTCGACGAGTGCCGCCCCAAACTCCTGCGACCCGACGGACGCGACAAGGGAAAACTCTTCCTCTCACGCACCGGACGCCCTCTCGGACGCGACAGCGTGTGGAACATCGTGACCGACGCGGCGCGCCTCGCCGGCCTGCGCGGCATCCATCCGCACACCCTTCGCCACTCCTTCGCCACGCACCTGCTCTCCGGCGGCGCGGACCTCCGCGTCGTGCAGGAGATGCTCGGGCACGCCGACATCGCCACCACACAGATCTACACCCATGTCGACAGCGCTCGCCTCCGCGGCGTCCACAAGAAGTTCCACCCCAGGCCGTAGCCGCCGGGTACTTCAGCCGCCGAGCAACACCCGGAGCATGTCGAGCGATCGCGCCCAGAACGCGCGCAGGCGCTCCACGTCACCGGCTGTCGGCAGCTTGTTGTGCTGCACCGAGACCTGGCAGCGACCATCGCCCTTGGCGTCGATGTTCACTTCGACGCCGGTCGCCTTTGGGGCCGCGGGCAGCCCCTCGCCAGCGTTCCACGTGATCCGCAGCGACTTTGGCGCGACGGCCCTTCGGATTGTGAGCCACGCGCCCGTCAGCCAGCGCGAGCGCATCAGTTCATCGCTCCAGGCCTCGAAGACCCGCATGCCGGCCGCCTCGAACGTCCGGGTCACGCTCACGGAAAATCCGTCGGACTTCTGGTGCTTCTGGCGAAGCCCCCGCGCCTGCTCATAGCCCACCACGATCATCTGCGCCCACCAGTCGCCGAGTTTGTGCTCGCGCGACAAGAACTCAGCGGCGGCCTTGTGCCCGCACGCTTTCACATCAAACGCATCGAGCACCGAAAGCCAGTGGTCCCAGCCAAATCCGGTCGCCTTCTGCACCGCGTCGGTGCTGATCCCGCCGGCGCGAGCGACCGGCGACGCAGGCTTGGGCTTGCGTCTGCCGCTGGCATGGCGCCGCGCGGGCGCGGGCGATGACCTCCCCGTGCGTTTCTTGGCGACGCGCTTCTTCTTCGGCGCGGGCGAGCCCTTTGCCGAAGTCTTGGTGACCCGAGGCCTGCGCCGACCCGGATTGTGCTTGCGTGCCGCCATGATGACCCCCGCAGAGTCTACGGTGTCCGCGAGCGCGTGCGTGGACCGCGCGCCGCCCCGCCCGTACCATCACCCAATGCTTTCAGGAACCTCTGAAAGCACCCAGGGCCCCGCATGAACACGACCCACCACGCCGCCACACCCCGCGAGTATCCACACCTCGACGCGCTCGACGCCGGGCTCCTCCGCAGCGTCGTCGCCGGCGAGGCGCGCCTCACGCGCGAGCAGGGGCTCGACATCTTCAACCGCATGCCCTTCCACGAGCTGGGGCGATGGGCCGACGCACGCTGCCGTGAACTGCACGCCGACTCCATCCGCACCTACATCATCGACCGCAACATCAATTACACCAACGTCTGCAACGCCCGCTGCACCTTCTGCGCCTTCCGGCGCGATCCCGGCGACGCGGACGCCTATGTCCTCCCCAAGGAGACCATCCACCAGAAGATCGCCGAACTGCAGGCGATCGGCGGCACGCAGATCCTCATGCAAGGCGGCATGAACCCCGACCTCCCCCTCGAGTACTACCTCGACCTGCTCAACTCGATCCGCGAGAAGTTCCCCGCCATTCACGTCCACGCCTTCAGCCCGCCGGAGATGATCGAGTTCGTCCACTTCTTCAACCCGCCGGGCACGACGCTCTTCGACAAGTGCCGCTGGGTGCTCTCCAAACTCCGCGACGCGGGGCTCCACAGCCTGCCGGGCGGCGGTGGCGAGATCTTCGCCGCGCCTGTCCGCCGCAAGATCGGTCTGGGCAAGTGCGACGCCGAGGCATGGCTCACCGTCATGTACGCCGCCCACTCGCTCGGCATGTTCACCAGCGCCACGATGATGTTCGGGCACATCGAGGGATTCGCCGATCGCGTGCACCACATGTGGCTGGTACGCCAGTGGCAAGACAAAGCGCTCGGCGTGGCCGCGAGCGAGGCCGATCACTTCGGGCACTACAAGGCGTTCATCGCCTGGCCGTTCCAGCGAGAGAACACGCCGCTGGGACGCGTCCGGCACTGGGGCGCGGAGCCGTCCGAGCACTCGCGCGAGTTCCCCGGCGACGTGGTTGCTCGCGCCTTCGCGTGGGGATCGAATCCCGATGTTGACTATCGCGACCTGGGCCCCGACGCGGGCGAGTTCGGGCGGCGCGTCCGCATGAGCGGCTCGTCGGACTACCTCCGCACGCAGGCCCTCTCACGCCTCTTCCTCGACAACATCTACTCCATCGGCGCCTCGTGGGTCACCATGGGCCCGCACGTCGGGCAGATGGGCCTTGCCTTCGGCGCCAGCGACATGGGCAGCGTGATGATGGAAGAAAACGTCGTGTCGAGCGCCGGCACGACCTACTGCCTCGACGAGGCCGTCCTCTGCCGCCTCATCCGCGAATCGGGCTACATACCGGCGCAGCGCAACAACACCTACGACGTGCTGCGTGTCCACGACGGTCCGTCCTCGCCCGATCGCCTCGTCTCCGACTGGTCGACCCATCGCGCCAAGCGCACCCACCAAGAGGCCCCGCGCCAGTCCAAAGCCACCATCACGATCAACGCGACCAATTGACGGGACAATCGGCGACCCGACCGTTCTCGTCACCTCTTCTTGTTGTCCCCCGACGACTTGTCCGGATACGCCGGCACAGGCGTCACCGCCCTCGGGTCTTCCTTGATGAGGCCCTGCAGGTGCTCGATCGCCGCCTTGAGTTGGCGGTCCTCGCCATTGAACGTCTCGTGGGGCGGGTTATCGATGACGATGTCGGGGTCGACGCCGTGACCTTCGATCAACCACGTGCCCTCCGGCCCATACACGCCGATCTCCGCCGCCGTCGCGATGCCACGATCGACCAGGAAGTTGCTCGAAGAGAGCCAGATCTCGCCGCCCCAGGTCCGCGTGCCCATCACCTTGCCCAGGCCCAGGCGGCGGAAGCCCTCGGCAATCGCCTCACCGTCCGATCCCGAGTTCTCATCGCACAGCAGCACGACATGCCCGCGGAACGCGTACTGCATGTTCCAATACGGCTCGCCCGCACGCCCCTGCCAGAAGAACCACGCCTTGCGCAGGAGACGCGACAGGATCCAACTATCGATGTTCCCACCGCGGTTGTTGCGGACGTCCAGGACCAGGCCCTGACGCTGGAAGACCGGGTAGAAGTGCCGTGCCCAGTCGGCCATGTCGCCCGAGCCCATGGCGCGGAGGTGGACATAGCCGATCGTGCCGTTCGATGCTTCGTCCACGATCTTCCGGCGCTGATACTCCCACTGGTCGTAACGCAGGTCGCTCTCGCTCCCCATCGAGATCGGCGTCACGACGTGCCTGCGTGTCTCGCCCGTCGCGTGCTTCACCTCGATCAGCACCTGCTTGCCCGCCTGGTTCCGGAGCAGCGCGTGGATGTCCGGCACGCTGAGCGCGTCGACATCGTTCACCCTCGTGATCACGTCGCCCACGCGGATGTTCATGCCCGGCTGCATCAGCGGGCCCGTCCGCGACGGCTCGTCGGGATCGGAGATGAACATCCGATCGATCCTGAAGCCGCCCACGGCCTGGTCCCTGGTAAACGTCGCGCCCAGCGACGCCGGCTGCACGTCGTCGGGCCCGCGTCGCGCGTCGCCGCCGCGCACGAAGATGTGCAGCGTCGAGAGTTCGCCCACCATCTGCGCGATCACGTCGTTGAGTTCCTCGCGCGTCGAGACGCGATCGACCATGGGCATGTACTTGTCGAGCATGCCGCGCCAGTCCACGCCGTGCATCTTGCGGTCGTAGTAATAGTCGCGCTCCAGGCGCCAGGCCTCCACGAACATCTGCCGCCATTCCTCGCGCGGCGTCATCACGAACTGCCAGCCCGAGAGATCAACGCCCGCCTTGGAGAGGTCCGCCCCGGGCCCGCTCCCGGCGTCGATCACAAACAGCGAATCACCCTTGCGCACCAGCACCACCTTGCCATCATCGCTCGCCTCGGCGCTGCCGATGTCGCTCACGATCGCCTTGGCGTCGAATTCGTGCTTCTTGAGCGTGTCGGCATCGATATCCAGCGCCATGAGGTTTGTCTTGGCCTCATCGCCGCTCCCTGATGAACGCCAGAAGAGGCGCTTCTCGGTCGCGAACAAGCCGCTGTAGTTCCCCGGCGGCACGGGCAATTCGATCAACCGTTCCTGGATCCCGTTCGCGTCGATCTCGATCGGCTTAGGAGCGTCCTTCTTGTCGTCCTTCTTCGCATCGTCCTTCTTCTCGCCCGCGCCGGGGTTGGCTTCGTCCTTCTTGCCCTCATCCAGTTTGGGCTCGCCCGGCGTCCCGGGCTTGATCTCTTCCTTCTTCGGCTCGTCTTTCTTGGCTTCGTCCTTGGCCTGCGCCAACTCGTCCGTGCGATCAAACGGCGAGCGAAGCCCAGGCTTCAGCGCCACCGCCATCAGTTTGCCTCGCTTGTCAAAGAACGGCTCGGGCGCCAGCGGGCCCCACGGGCTCCCCACCACCGACTCAAAGTTGCGGTCCGAGATGAAGTACACCCAGTTCCCGTCAGGGCTCCACGCCGGCGAATAGCTGTCGAACCGATCGTTCGTCAGCACCGTGCTCGCCTTGCTCGCCGGCGTGTACACCTTGATCTGGCGGTACGTGTTGGGCGCGACGACGGCATACGCCAGGTGCGCGCTGTCCTTCGACCACGCCAGCCCCTCGATGTTCTCCACCGTCGATTCGTCTATCTTCGTCGACACGCCCGCCTTCACGTCGAAGATGAACAGGCGGAAATGCTTGTCGTGGTGCGCGATGTAGTTGCCGTCGGGCGACGCAACGCCCTCCCAGCGCAGCACCTCGGCGTCGTTCGTGATCTTCTTGGCCCCGCCGCTCCCGTCGGCGCTGAGCGTCCAGAACTCGACCTCGCCCGGTGAGTTCGGCTTGTCGGATTGATCGCTCAGCACCAGCAGCGTCTTGCCGTCGGGCATGAAACGCGCGTCGCGATATCGCACCCCCGCCCCACGCGTCGCCTCGATCGTCCGCCCGCCGCGATTCAGGTACCGCGGCGTGACGAACACCTGCCCGCGCGCCGTCATCACCACGCGATCGCCGCTGGGCGACAGGTGCGCCGACGTCATGTAGTCCGCCGGCTTCTTCACCCACTTCTCCCGCGTCTGGTCAAAGTCCGAGGCGAGTGTGATCGGCACCGCCGCCGTGTTGCCCCCGGCGATATCCAGCACATAGATGTCCGGCCCGCACTGATACGCGATCTTCCCGTCGCGTAGCGAGGGCGACGCGGCGTCGATCCCCACGTGCCTGGTGTGCTGGCGGAGATCCCCGCCGCCGGCGTCGCACGACCACACGTTCATCGTGCCGTCGCGATCGGTGATGAAGTACACGCGGTCCTTCCACCACATCGGGGCCGTGCTCTCGCCCGTGTAGTCGGGGAAGAGTTTGGTCGCCTCGCGGGCCGCCCCGGTCTGAGGCGCGGGGAACTTCCAGAGTTGGCGTGCGGTTCCGCCCTTGTACCGCTTGGTGAAACTCCCCTGCGCCACGCGCGTGAAATAGAGCGAGCCGTCCGGGGCGTACACGCCGTCGACCGCCTGCGAGAGCGGCACTCGGGTCGTGTCGCTCGTCGCCAGGTTGATCGACACCAGTTGCACCGCCGGGAGCGTCGAGTACCTGCGTGTGCTGTATACCAGCGCGCCCGCGGGGTCGAACGTGATCGGAAGTGCCCGGCCGCCCTCATACGTCCGGCGCGTAGGCAATCCGCCCGCCGTCGGCATGGTGTACACCTCGGTCGGTCCCTCGTAGGTCGCCGCAAACGCGAGCGTTGTGCCGTCCGCCGACAGCACCGCGCGCGTTTCCTCGCCCTGGTGCGTCGTGAGCCGCGAAGCCACGCCGCCCGCCAGCGCCACGCTCCACAAATCCCCCTCGGCGGTGAAGACGATCCGGTCGGGCCCGATGGCCGGATACCGGTAGTACCCCTTCAGGTCCGCGGACTGGGCCGACACAGAAAGTGGAAGCGACGCGATCGCGACAAGAACGGCGGCTGAGAGACGAGTGTTCATGGCTGATGTGGCTCCGTTTTCGGACGATAGAGCGTACCGCGGCGCCGGGCCCCGCGTTGCGGCCTGTAACGACTGCAACGACCCCGATGCCTGTGCCGCCCTTGCCGCGCACTCCTCGTGCGCCGCCAGTGACAAGCCCCGGGGCGAAGTTCATGGACCGCGCCAACCTGCCGATGCTCCTAGCGAGATCGCGCCCCCTCGGAGTGCGCGCGGAGGGTATCGTGGGCAAACGCAGACGAGGTTGGAGCGTGCTCTCGCGCGGCGAATCGCTGCTGGCCTCCGCCGCCGCGCCGCTGGCGGGCCTGCTCATTGTCGCCGCCGGCGGCATCGGCTGGCTCACCATCCGCCACCACCACCAGACCATCACCGACATGACCGAGCGCTCGGCCGCCATCAGCGCCGAACTCGCCGCCCGAACCATCGACGACCTCATCGCCCAGGACAAACACTCGCTCATCCGATCCACGCTCGCGGAGATCGCCACCTCCGCCGAACTCGCCCGCGTCCGACTCGTCGACGACAAGGGCAACATCCTCGAGTCCTTCGAAACCCCCGACACCGTCCCGGCCGATGTCGCCTCCATCAGCGCCGAACTGCGGCAGCCCCTCGACGGCACACGCCTGGCGCTCGAGGTCGACCCCGCCCTCACCCCCGACCCCTCCACCGATCAGGCCGTCATCGGCATGGGCGCCATCGGCGGCGGCGCACTCCTCGTCGGCCTCTTCACCTACCGCGGCGCACGCCGGAAACTGCGCGCCATTGGCGCCGTTCAGGACGCCCTCCTGGCGGCCCACGAAGGTCTCACCGACACCGAACTCCTCGCCGTCGACGCCCGCTTCGGGCCCGCCGCCGTCGCATGGAACTCGCTCCTCGACCGCGCGTCGCGCGGCTCGTTCGAGGCCTGCGCCGCCGCGCCCACCGTCGAATCCACCGGCGTTGACGCCCTGGCCGTCGGCGCCTGCGACGCGCTCTGGACCGGCGTCATCGTCGTCGACCGCCACGCCAAAGTGCGCTATCTCAATGGCGCCTGCTCCACGCTCCTCTCGGTCAATCGCGACGAATCCATCGGCAGCGACATCCAGAATGTCATCAAGGACGAAGAGGTCCTGGCCGCCGTCCGCGACGGCGCCAAGGCCGGCAAACTCGCCAAGCCCCGACTCACATTCGAACTCGAACGCGGCGGGCCCGACCCCGCGGGGCGCGGCGTGCTCCGCCTGACGCTCCGCTCACTCCGCGACGAGGCCGGCGCCATCCTCATCGTCGTCGAAGACGTCACCCAGCAGCGCGTCGCCGAAGAGTCACGGGGCTCGTTCGTCGCCCAGGTCACCCACGAACTCCGCACGCCGCTCACCAACGTCCGCCTCTACCTCGAAACCCTGCACGACGAGGGCGAGAGCGACCCGTCCGTCCGCGCCAAGTGCATCAACGTCATCGGGCAGGAGACACGACGCCTGGAGCGCGTCGTGCAGGACATGCTCAGCGTCTCGGAGATCGAGGCCGGCTCGTTCAAACTCCACGTCGACGACGTGCGCACCGCCGAGATCTTTGAAGAACTCCGCAACGACTACAACGCCCAGGCACAGGACCGCGAGATCCGCCTGGTCTTCGATCTCGCACCCAAACTCCCTGTCCTCCAGGGCGACCGCGACAAGATCTCCCTGGCCCTTCACAACCTCGTCGGCAACGCCCTCAAGTACACCCCCGTCGGCGGCGAGGTCCGCGTCAAGGCCGAGGAAGCCGACTCCCTCTTCACCGTCCATGTCTCGGACAACGGCATCGGGATCAAGGAAGACGAGCACGAACTCATCTTCGAAAAGTTCTACCGCGCCAAGGACCAGCGCATCAGCGCCATCGTCGGCTCGGGTCTGGGCCTCGCCCTGGCACGCCAGGTCATCCGCATGCACGGCGGAGACATCACCGTCCAGTCACAACTCAACAAGGGAAGCACGTTCACGCTCAGCGTCCCGCTCCAACCCGGCGCGAGTTCGACGAGCGTCACCAAGGCCGCCGCGTAAACAATGGATATCCAGGAATCCAGACAAGGCGCCGTCACCGTCCTCAAGCCGATGGGACCCATCGTGCTCGGCGACGCCGATCAGTTCCGCGCCGCCACCACCGATGCCCACGCGCGCAGCCTTGGACGGTACGTCGTTGATGCCTCGTCCGTGGCCTACGTCGACAGCCAGGGGCTCGAAGCACTCCTCGACGCATCCGAAGCCCTCGCCACCGGCGGGCAGTCCCTCCGCCTCTGCGGCGCCAACGAAACCTTGCGCGAAGTCCTCGAACTCACCGGCGTTTCCGATTCCTTCGAGCACTTCGAGGACGTCAACTCCGCGGCCAGGAGCTTCCTGTGAGCAACCTGCCGCCCTCCGATACCCCGCCCAATCCCGGCCCCGGGACCGCCCCCGACCAGAAGCCGCGTCTCCGCCTGGGAGAAGCGCTCGTCGAGCAGGGCGTGCTTACCCGCGAACAACTCGAATCCGCCCTCACCCAGCAGAAACGCTCCGGACGCATGCTCGGCGAGATGCTCGTCCAGGACGGCGTCATCTCCCCCGCCGTCCTCGTCCACACCCTCGCTCGATGCGCCGGCTTCCGAGGATGCACCCTCAGGCACGGCCTCATCGACCCCGCCGCCGCCAAACTCGTCCCCGCCGACGAGTGTGAGCGACTCCGCGTCATCCCCATGTTCAAGGTCCGCGGCGTGCTCACCGTCGCGATGGCCGAGCCCCAGAGCCTCCCCACCATCGACCGACTCCGCCAACTCACCGGATGCCGCGTCCGCGCCGTCCTCGCCCTCGAATCCAACATCCTCGAGTACGTCAAGAAATACTCCGGCGGCGATGTCGACATCGACGCCTTCCTCACCAGCCTCCAGGAATCCGACGTCGAGGTCGTCGACCGCGAGAGCATCGACGAGGGCCCCTCCACCGACCTGGACACAATGGTCGCCGGAAGCCCCGTCGTCAACCTCGTCAACGTCGCCTTCCTCACCTCCGTCCGCGACAAGGCCAGCGACATCCATATCGAGCCCGATAAACGCGGCACCCGCGTCCGCTACCGCATCGACGGCGTGCTCCGCGACCTCATGAAGCCCCCGCCGGGACTCCACGCCGCCATCGTCTCGCGCGTCAAGGTCATCGGAAAGATGGACATCGGCGAGAAGCGTCTGCCCCAGGAAGGCCGCGTGCGTATCGTCGCCGAGGGACGCGAGATCGACCTCCGCGTCTCCAGCATGCCCACGCTCCTGGGCGAGAAGATCGTCGTCCGCATCCTCGACAAGCAGAACCTTCGCGTCCGCCTCGACGAACTCGGCTTCCGCGCCGAGGCCATGGCCAGGTTCCGCCGTGTCCTTGAACTCTCGCACGGGCTCGTGCTCGTCACCGGACCCACCGGCTCGGGCAAGACCACCACGCTCTACTCCGCCCTCGATCTCCTCCGCGGCCCGGAGGTCAACATCGTCACCGTCGAGGACCCCGTCGAATATCAACTCGATCTGGTCAACCAGATCCAGGTCAACGAGCAGATCGGCATGACCTTCGCTCGCGCCCTGCGCTCGATCCTGCGCCAGGACCCCGACGTCATCATGGTCGGCGAGATCCGCGACCCCGAGACCGCCCGCGTTGCCATCCAGGCCGCCCTCACCGGGCACCTCGTCCTGGCCACCCTCCACACCAACGACGCCGTCGGCGCCGCCGCACGACTCGCCGACATGGACGCCGAGGCCTACCTCCTCGCCAACGCGCTCAACGGCGTCGTCGCCCAGCGCCTGGCCCGCACCATCTGCGCCGGGTGCGCCACCAAGTACTATCCCAGCGACCAGGCCCTCGCAGACGCCGGCATCTCCCAGCACGCCGGCCGCGCCTTCCGCAAGGGTGCCGGATGCCGCCAGTGTCACAACTCCGGCTTCCGCGGGCGCCTCGGCGTCTACGAGATGCTCGAAGTCTCCCCCGAGCTGCGCCGCCTGATCGCCCAGTCACGCCCCGCGCACGAACTCCGCGAGCAGTTCCGACGCGACGGCGGCCTCACCCTCCGCGACGAGGGTGTCCTCCTGGCCCTCGACGGCAAGACCAGCCTCGAAGAAATCCTCCGCGTCACCCAGAACGAAGACGAGCCCGCGGCCGGCGCCGCCAGCGCCAAGGAGGCGGCATGAAACTCCGCTGCCGGGCCTTCGACTCCGCCGGCAAGGCTGTCGTCGAGACCGTCGATGCCCAAGACGCCGCCGCCGCCACGGAAATCCTGCGCCGTCGCGGCCTGTTTGTCGCGGAAGTCACCGAAGAGTCGGCCGCCGCGATGGCCCGGTCGTCGGGCGCGTCCTCGTCGAATCGCCACGTCGGCTCACGCGCACGTCTCAATGCCCTCACGGGCTTCAGCCGCCAGATGGCCGTGCTCCTCTCCACCGGCACCCCCATCCTCGACGCGCTGGTCTCGCTGGAGCGCCAGACGCCCGCCGGCCACTGGAAGGACTCGCTCTCGGATATCCGCGCCCGCATCGAGCAGGGACACTCGCTCTCCGAGTCGCTCGCCCAGCACCCGGAGTATTTCGATGCCGTCTCCCGCAGCCTCATCGCCGCCGGCGAGAGCGGCGGGCAACTCCCCGTCATGCTCGACCGCCTCGCGAAACTCACGCGCCAGCAGCAGCGCGTCAACGCGTCGGTCATGGGCGCGATGGCCTATCCCGTGCTCCTCATCGGCGTCTCGCTCGTGGTCCTCTCGCTCATGATCGGCTTCGTCCTCCCGCGCTTCGAGCAACTCTTCAAGTCGCTCAACGCACCGCTCCCCCCCACCACGAGGTTCATGCTCGCCTTCGGCGGGTTCATGGCGCAGTGGTGGTGGGCCGTCTTCGCCGGCGCCGTCGCGCTTGTCACCTCCGCCGTCTTCTACACCCGCAGCCGCGCGGGGCGCACCGCCCTCGACAACGCCGTCGTCCGACTCCCCATCTTCGGCACGTTGATCCGCGGCCTGCTCACCGCGCGCCTCGCGCGCGTGCTCGGCGTTCTCCTCGAAGGCCGCGTCCCGCTCCTCGACGCTCTCGGCCTCACCCGCCTCTCCATGGGAAATGCCGCCTACTCAACCATGATCGCACGCGCCGAGGACGCCGCCACCCGCGGCGAATCCATCAGCCCGGGACTCGCCGACTTCAAGTCCGGCGGCGCGGCGCTTATCGGCCCGGCGACCGGCGAATCCATCCGCTCCGGCGAACGCACCGGCAAACTCGGGCCCGTCCTCCTCAACATCGCCGACGCCCTCGACGAAGACAACGAGATCGTCGTCCGCTCACTCACCAGCATCATCGAGCCCATCATCTTGCTGGTGCTGGGACTGGTCGTCGGTGTCGTTGCCCTCAGCATGTTCGTCCCCCTCTTTGACCTCACCAGCGCCAGCGGGCACGGGGGTGCGCATTGACCCGCCGCTTCTCGCCCATCGGCCTCGATTGGTCCGGACCCGCCGCCTGCGCCGTGCAACTGCGCCGCGGACGCAGGGGCTGGGCCATCCACGCCGCCCTTCGCGCTCCCGTCGGCCCTCTCACCGACATCGCATCCGCGACCAGCCTCCACCGCGTCCTCTGGCGCCACGGCTTCGAGGGCTCCGACGTCGTCTTCACCCTCCCCACCAAAGGCGTCGCCGCCACCACCAGCGCTACCCTCGCCCTCCCGCCACGCGCCTCCGGCGCGCCCGTCGATCAACTCGCCCGCGCCGAGATGGCACGCGTCGCCGGCCGATCTCCCGACTCGCTCGAACTCGACTTGTGGGAGACCCCCGCCCCGCGCCGAGCCGCCTCGGGATGGCACGTCCTGGCCGTCGCCGCACCGAGCGCGGAGATCGCGGCACGCATCGCGCTCTTCGAGGACGCCGGCCTCCGCGTCGTCGCCGCCGACGCACGCGCCTCGGCCCTTTGCCGCGCTACCGAATCCCTCCGCCCGCCCGGCCCGCACATCACCATCATCGTCGAACTCGCCTGGGACGCCGCCCATCTCATCGCCGCCACCGGTGACGCCCCCATCTTCGAGCGCCGCATCGATGAACTGGCAATCTCTCCGCTGGCTTCGAGCATCCTGGGCGTGCGCGACGAGCGGGCCCTGTCACAGCGCTTCGCCGCCGTCAACGCCTCGAACGAGCACGACCACCGCGCCGCCCCCGACACCTCCGCCAAACTCCGCCGACTCGTCGACACCGTCCGCGCCGGCGTCCGCGACGAGATCGCGCTCTCGGCCTCGTACCTCTCGCACCAGTTCGACCGCCACATCACCCGGGTCATTCTCGCCGCCCCAGCGCCGTTCCTGGACTCTCTCGAGTCGCCCGCGCCCCTCGAGTCCGTGCGTGTCTCCGACTGGACATCACTTTCCATCGACACCACCCGCGGGCCCGAGCACCTCATCCCCCCGGGCGCACTCCTCGCCGCCGTCGGCGCCTCGCTCCACCCAGGCGAATCACGCGGAAAGGCCGCCGCATGACCCCCGCCGTCAACCTCATCCCCCTCTCCATCCGCCGCGCCCGCGCCGTCGCCGCCCACCTGCGCGGGTGGATCATCGCGGGCGTGGTGTGCGCGGTCGTCTGCACGCTCGCGACCGGTGTTCTCTTCACACGCCACACCTCGCGGGTCGCACGCCAGGCCTCCGAACGTCGCACGCTCGAAGCCCAGCGCCTCCAACTCGAATCCCAGGCCGCCGACGCCGCCAGAAACCTCGCCGATCTCAATCATCGCCTCTCCATCACACAGGCCATGCGCGGCCACCCCGACTGGAGCGCGCTCCTCCGCGCCATCGCGGCCCGACGCGACCAGGGTGTTACGTTCGAGAACATCGATATCTCGCCGCGGACGCCGCCCGCGCCCAGCGCCAAGTCCTCCAAGCCCGTCGAACGTTCCGCCTCCGCCCCACCCGAATACTTCCTCGTCCGACTCCGCGGCGTGGCCGATTCCCAGCCCACCCTCTGGACCTTCGTCCGCTCCCTCGAATCCCTCCGCGTCTTTGAGAGCGTCAAAACCATCAACTCCGGCGCACGCGCCGTCGCCGACAAGCAGGTCATCGAGTTCTCCATCGAGTGCGCCCTCTCACCCCAACGCGTCCGCGCCAGCGCCTCGGCCGCGGAAGGGAGCGAGCGATGAAGAACACCTCTCTCACGCCACGCTCCGTCGACGCCGTCGGCCTTTCCTTCTGCGCCGCGATCGTCGCCGCCTTCTATTTCCTCGCCGCCGCGCCGCTCCTCTCACGCCAGTCCGACGCCCGAGACGCCGCCGAATCCGTCAAGGACGAGAACGACCGCATCGTGCGTCTGTCCGCCTCGCTCCGTCAGACACGCATCGCCGTTGCCGCGACCACCGACAAACTCAACAGGTTCGGCTCTTCGCTCCGGCGCGCCGATTCCGTCAACGACCGCATCTCCTCTCTCGTCGAACTCGCCAAGTCCCTCGGACTCCAACTCACCGAATCCACACCCGGCGCGCCACGCTCGGGCAACGAGTTCGACGCCATCCCCGTCCGACTCGGCGGCCGCGGCACGCTCACCGGCATCGCCTCCTTCCTCGATTCACTCCACGCCAAACAGTCCGACGTCGCCATCGAATCTCTCGACATCCGCGGCGGGTCCGCGGGCGCACGCCAGGGGACCACCCCCATCGAGTTCTCGCTCCTTCTGACCTCCTATGTCGAGCATGCGCCCTCTGCTGCGCATACCACGCCCGCCGATCCCGCGGGCTCCGCCGCCGGCACCACCTCGACGACTACGAATACAGAAGAAACGCCTTGACGCCGCCTCGATCGTTTGTGCCTGTAGAGGCGTGAAAGTCACGAAGCGTCAACGGAATGGTCTCATGGTCGTCGCGCTGGGCCTCGGCGCCCTGGCGGTTGATCGACTGGTGCTCCGGCCAGGGGCCCTCGGGCCCACGCAGGCCGCCGCCTCGGGCGAGGCCGTCGCGCCCATGGCCACGCGGACAAAGTCCGCCATGCAGACCCAGACCCTCTCCGTCGCGGCCCTCATCGACGCTGTCCCCGAAAGCCGCGACACCACCGTATCTCTCGACGCCCTGTTCTCGGACCCCGCATGGGTGCAGGCGGCCCCGAAGGACCAGGCGCAAGCCACCAGCGCCACCACCGACGATCTGGGCAAGGCCCACGCCATCACAGGCGTCGTGTGGGGACGCGCCGGCTCGATCATCCTCGACGGCGAGCCGCTCAAGACCGGGCAGCCCGGAAAGTCCGGACGCATCCTGCTCCGACTCGACGAGGCGCGCAACATCGCGGTCATCAGCATCAACGGACGCAACACCGAACTGGCGATCTCAGATTCGATGCGCTCCGCCCGCGAGCGCTCGCCTGTGCCGTCTGTAACGCCCGGACCCGGCGGGGGCGCGCCCAAGCGGACCGATGTGAATTCCGGCCAATAAAGACTGCTGGCACGAACCCCGATGACATTGTCGACCCGGTGATCGCACGTCGCGAGAGGCGGGAGTCATGGAGTTCATCCA
The DNA here is from genome assembly GCA_020845755.1 of Phycisphaerales bacterium. Classification (GTDB taxonomy): domain Bacteria; phylum Planctomycetota; class Phycisphaerae; order Phycisphaerales; family UBA1924; genus JABWBC01. The sequence goes on along the minus strand of JADLFE010000023.1, from coordinate 17,965 downwards.
ATGCTGGCACGTGGTACATTCGCCCGGCGCGCCTTCAGCCTCATCGAAGTCGTCATCGTCGTCGTCATCATCGGCATCATCGCCGCCATCGCCATCCCGCGCATGAGCCGTGGATCGGCCGGGGCCGCCAACTCCGCCCTCTCCGGAAACCTCGCCGTCCTCCGCAGCGCCATCGATCTCTACCAGACCGAGCACAACGGGTCCTACCCGACCGTCGGCTCGATCGCCACCCAACTCACCCAGTACACCGATATCTCCGGCGCGACCAACGCGACCAAGACCGGCGCCTATATCTACGGCCCGTACCTCCGCGATGTCCCCGCACTCCCCGTCGGCGCCCAGAAGGGCAGCACCGGCATCGCCGCTGCCGACGGCGCGGGCGTCGGATGGATCTATGACCAAGCCACCGGCGCGATCTCCGCCAACACCACCGCGTCGGAGACCGACGACACCGGCACCAAGTACAACACGTATTGAGGGGATGCCTCGGCCTCCGGTGGAACCGGCGGCGGCGGGGGCAAAGCCAAGGTCATGCAGATCAACTAGCCAGCCATGGATGCTGTGATTCACACCCGCCGCTCGACCCCTGGCCACTCCGCCAAGCGTCGAGTGGCGGTTGGCTTTTCACTCATCGAGGTCGTGCTGGTCCTCGCCATCATCACGATCATCGCCGCCATCGCCATGCCACGATACGCCCGCGCCGCCGCGGGCTATCGCGCCGACGCCGCCGCACGCGCCGTGACCGAGCAACTCAAACTCGTACGCGCCCGCGCCATGGCCTCCAGCCGCGCATGGACAGTCACCTTCCGCCTCACCGAGGGCGTCGTCTGCGCCACGCCCGCCGACACCTCCGCAGACACCTCCGACGACCTCACCCTCGTCATCACCTCTGAGCCCTGGCACGCCTCCCTCTCCAACGCCGAATTCCTCGCGGACTCCCGCTTCTCCTTCGACGGCTTCGGCACGCCGAGCGCCCCCGGACGGGTGACCGTCACGTCCGACGGCATCCGCTCCACCGTCACCGTCGACCTCCTGGGAAACGTCTCCTGGAGCACCACGCGATGAAGACCCGAAGCGCCTTCACGCTCGTCGAACTCGTGCTGGCCCTGGCCGGCACCTCGCTGCTCCTGCTCGGCATCTCCTCCTCCATCGTCGTCGCCTCGCGCGCCGCCTATGACGCCGAGCAGCCCCAGACCGCCCTGGCTCGATCACGCTCCGTCGCACGCCTCATCGCCGACGACCTCGCGCAAGCCACCTCCATCGTCGAGGGCTCCACAACCGCGGTCGAGTTCACCGTAGCCGATCGCGACGACGACGGCGCCGAAGAAACCCTCCGCTACGAATGGTCCGGCACCGTCGGCGACGCCGTCTACCGATCCATCAACGGCGATTCCTCCCCGCTCGCCCCCGACATCGCCTCCCTTGCCTTCACGTACAACACCACCACTGAAAGCGCCACCGTCGTCGGGAACGCCGCCGAGGGCGCCGAGCAACTCCTCTACGCCTTCGAAGACGCCAACCTCAGCAACGTTCCCATCTCCACCACCTCGTGGCTCGCCATGACCATCGCGCCCACGCTCCCATCCGACGCCACCGCGTGGAGCGTCACACGCATCGAGTTCGAAGCCAAGCAGGACGCCGCCGCCACCGGCACACTCCTCATCAAAGTCCGCAACTCGCTCTCGGTCCTCACCTCTCTCCTGGGCTCCACCATCACCGTCAACGAGTCCGATCTCCCCACGGTCTACGGCTGGACCAGCGTTCCCGTCAGCGGCGTGACCGGCATCTCGCCGTCTTCTTCCGTCTCGATCTCGTTCGAGGCCATCTCACTCCTGGCCAACTCCGCACGCATGCGCTACTGCGACGCTTGCGAGGCCCACCCCGTCGCCTTCCGCTCCGCGTCATCCACCGCCGGCTCGACGTGGACAACCTACGTCGACGGCGCGCTCAACCTCCGGGTCTACGGCAAGGTCACGCGTCCGGCACGCACCCCGACCACGTTCACGCGACTCGTCAACGCCACTGTTTCAATCGTGTCGTACGACACCTCACGCCCCGCGGGCCGCTCGACCGCCAGCATCGCGGCCCGCCCCGTCGTCCCCGCCGGAACGCTCACGCTCGATATCAGCGTTACACCATCCGCCACCGAGAACCCCACCATCGATCTGCTGACGCAATGAACCGTCGCATCAGCCATCCCCACGCCCGCGGCATGACCCTTGTCGAGGTCGCGGTCTCCACCGTCATCGTCGGCGTGATGATGACCGCCGCGCTCTCCGCAGTCGCCGCCAGTGCCAGGGAACGCGTCTCCATGGCCAACGCCGCAACCGCCCAGGCACTCGGCGAGGCGTTGATGAGCGAGATCGACCAGGTCCCCTGCGGGAGCGGCATGTTGGCGGTCGCGCTGGGCGCTTCCAACCGCAGCGCCTTCGACGATGTCGGCGACTACTCGGGCCTCGATGACTCACCTCCCAAGGAACGCGACGGCACCGCGATCGCCGGCACCGCGGGATTCTCGCGCTCCGTCAGCGTCACCAATGTCAGCCCTACCACCCTCGCGTCGGGATCACCCAGCAGCGGTTTCCGCAAGGTCGTGGTGACCGTGAAACACAACGGAAAGCCACTCGCCACGCTGTGGACAATCCGCTCGGTCAACTTCGAGTCGATGTCGGAGTACACGCCATGACGCGGGATCGCCACAACTCGGCGCCATCCCGCCGCGGGAGCGCGTATGTTCTGGTGCTGGGCGCCGCGATGATCGTGGCGATGATCGGCGTGGGCGGCGCGATCGCGTCGCGCACCGCTCGCAAGGCCGCGCAACTCGACTCCGACGGCTCGGCGCTCTCGCACGCCGCCATCGGCGCGCTCCGAGCCGCGGCCGGCAACGCCCAGAACAGCGTCGCGTGGCGCGCCGCCGCCAAAGCCGCCCCGCCGCTGTCGCTGAGCGTCGACGGCATCGCGATCGCCGCCACCGCGACGGACCCCGACGACGCGGACCTCTCCAACGACCTCACCGGGCGGGTCACGTTCCTGGCGACCGCGATGAAAGGCCAGGCACGGCGCATGGTCTCCATGACACTCAGCCCCGACGACTCGCTCTCCGACGCGCTGGGCTCCGCCCTGCACGTGCACGGCAACATCACTGTTTCGACTGGCGCGGTGCTGATGTCCACCGCGCGCGTGTCGACCAATGCCTCCGTCACGGGCGGCACCATCCGAGCGAATCTCGCCGCCCTCGGCTCGATCGCGGCAACCGTCAGCGGCACGCAGACGACACTGACCTCGGCGCTCGCCATGCCCTCGGGGCTCGAGGCGCGGTATGAGTCGATCGGCACGACGATCCCGCTCTCGTCGTTCAGCGGGCGGAAGATCCAGTACAACGTGCTGGGCCCGACCAAGAATCCCTTCGGGAGCACCAACCCGCTCGGCGTCTATGTGATCGACTGCGCCGGCAACGACTTCGAGGTGCGCGACGCGCGCCTCAACTGCACGCTGGTTCTGAAAAACTGCCTGAAACTGACGCTGACCAACACCGTGCTATGGACCACACCGCGCGCCGATTGGCCGCTGGTCATCTGCTCGGGGCCGATCCATTCCGACATGGTCGCGTTGAACCTGTCGGAGTCGACGGCCGGAGCAAACTTCAACCCGAGCAACATGCCATATCAGGGTTCCACCGATTTCGACAAGGTCGATTCGTACCCGTCGATGCTCCAGGGCGTCGTGTATTCCGCCAGCGACTTCTCGATCAACTCGGGCGTGTGCACGCTCGAAGGAGCGGCCATCATCGGCGGCGAGGTCAAACTCGCCGGCTCCGCGTCGCTGCGCATCCGATACAAATGCGACAGCGCCCCGCCGGGCTTCGCAAGACGCGAGTACACCGCGGACCTCACCTCCTTGGCGCGAGTGGTTGAGTAGTCGGGGTCCCGACATTCGGCGATCGTGATTCGGCATTCGGCGGAACCTCCGGCATCTGGCATCGGACATCAGGCATCGAGAAGAAACAGACCGGGCAAGCGCACGGGCGCGGCGGCCGTCCTGTGGCCGACACGCCCTCCACCCAGGGGGCGGACGGACACTTTGGTGCGCACAGGCGCAGTGATAAGCGGGGACTGACCAAGAGGCACTTGGCATCAGGCACTCGGCACCGGTAGAAGAGAAGAGCGCGTAGGGACAGAAGGCCTCGGCACGGAGCGCCGACCCAATAGGAGCACGATCACGAAGTTGTGTCCGTGGTACGAACGAAGAACCCCGCAGGTGGCGCGGGGTTCTTTGAAGGAGGCTTTCTCTCGGGCATGCGTGTGAGTTGAGGGTCCCTTATCGACGACGGCGTGAGATCACGACACCCGCCAGGGCGAGCAAAGCCGCGGAGCCGGGCGCGGGTACGTGGTGGATCAACTGGAAGCCATTCACGTACGCGCCGTCGGGCATGAGGAGCGGATCGCGATCGACGGTGACGACGAGCGTGCCGTTGGACACGGTCACGGTGTCGATCGCGTGCGTGATACCGAGGGCGAACGAGTTGCCGGGCATCGGGCCCATGATGGTCGCGGGTCCGGAGCCGCCGGTAACGGTCACGCGCGTCGCGCTCAGGCCGGTGAGCGGACGCACGCCGTAGGTGTAGACCTGGTAGATGCCCGACTGCAGGCCGCTGAAGGTGTAGGTGTTGGACCACGGCCCGGGGTTGTTGTTGACGATGTGGCAGTCGTTGAGGAGCTTGGCATAGTCGCCGGTGTTGCTGGTGTTGTTGTACGACCAGTGCGCGAAGCCGTTGGGGGCGTTGGTGGTCATGAGCAGGGTGGCGCTGGTGGCGTTGTTCGACAGGCCGTTCAGGGCGACCGGATTGGTCCAGTAGGTGTCGACGGCGTTCCAGAAGCCGGTCTGCCCGGCGGCGGCGCCGAACGCCGAGGACGGTGCGCCGGCCATGGACGACGCGACGACATCCAGGTCGATGTTGAAGGACTGCGCGGAGGCGGATGCGCCGATCGCCGCGACGATGCCGCCGGCCAGAAGGCCGACCAAGGCGCGGTTGGGCGGGTTGGACGTACGGGAGACGATTGAATGGGACTGGTTGCTCACGGGCTGGCTCCTTCGCCAACCCGCGCCCGCCGACATGGCAGTTGACAGATGGCTAGGAGACAAGCGACATCGCGGCGGGAGAGTCACGCCGGTTGGTCGCACGATTGTGGATGGGGGCGCGGAGCCGGCACCGGCCGCGGTACCAACCAAGGCACAGACCTCGATATGGCGCTTCAGGCCCATGGGAACGAAGCACGAAGCACCGATGTCGCTGCGACATCGGTGGCACGATGACAAGAGCACGGATACGAAGACGTCCGTGGCACGAAAGAAAAACCCCGCGGCGGCACGGGGGTGTGAGGCAGTCGGCTGATGGGCAGTGCGGACAATGTCGTGAAGGGCGGAAGCCGTCAACTCACCACGTCTCATCGGGCGGGAGTCGGAAGTGCTCCCGGTGCTTGAGAACGTAGTCGAGCATCAAGCGATCACGACGGTCGTTGTCGAGATACCACAGTTTTTCGAGGCGCTCTTCGGCCTGGGACGAGTCTTCTTCCAAGCCCGGCACCCTTTCAAGCCGTCGGCAATCTTTGGTGTAGTACCTCGAGAACTCTTCGATGATGGCGGCGGACTCCGCGGCTCCAATGGTTCTAAAAGCGTCGACTGCTTCCCGCCACTCGCCGGGGCCCCAGTTGCAGAAGAGGGCAGAGATCCCTTCGGCTTCAGTCTGGAACATGGCCGAACCGATGCGGATCATCAACCTGGCGGGCTGGCCGAGTTGCTCCAACTCGGCGGAGGTGCAGCCAAAGAGCGGGCCCCGCAGTCCATTCGCGCGAGCGATCGCTTCGGATGCGGCCTGGCGTGTCCATTGGTCCGGATGATCGAGGTACGCGGTCGCACGCTCGATCGCGTCGTGCGGAGATGTGCGTGCCAGAGCGGGAAGGAGCTCTCGGATGGCTCTCAGTGTCCAATAGGTTTCGGGTACACTCTTTAGTTCGTCGAGAACCGATCGCGTCAATTCGGGCGGCACTCGCACCCTCGCTTCGCGGAGGGCGTTCAGCACGCTGCCCAGGTCCCGATTGCCGACGGTGATCATCGACGGCGCGGTGAGTATCGCGGAGGCCTGCGCATAGTCGAGCCTCAGGAGCGCCTCGCAGGCACGGCGAACATCCAGGTGCTTGGGAGTCGCGAGGCTACGAGCAACGAGTTCGAAAGAGTGCTGAAGAAACTTCTGATCGCCGAATCGGTGCTCGGCGCTGGAGGAGATGCCCATGACGGCAGCGTTACGGACGGATTCCTCGTCGCACTCCAAAGCCTTCTGAACGACGGGGAGCGCTCGGTGATCGCCGAGGGTGGCGAGCCCCTCCACGACGCTCTGGTGGAGTGGATTGATCCGCGCGTAGGAGAGGAGTATGGGAGTCAGTTCGCGCGTGTTCGTGCGGGCGAGGGCTAGAACAAGCTCGATGAAGATCACCGAGCGGGTCTCTTTGTAGTTGTGCGGGGGCGGATCATTGGGCGCCAGCACCCACAGAGCGTCGATGAAAATTCCCCGATCTTCAGAGGAGACTTCCTCCATGACGGTCATCACCATCGAGGCATTGCCGCGCTTCCGCAGAATGCGGAGCATGGCCTTTCCGCGGAGCCAGCGCAGAAAGTTGCTCCAACCCATAGTCGCGCTCCGTGTTTACCCCTTCGGCCCGGCCGCGCGAACATTGTCCGGCATCTCGAACTTCGCGTCGTTCTCGCGGAAGAGTTTGGCGAGTTTCTTGGCCTGGGTGTCGTAGGCGTTGCCGTCGGCCCATGTGTTGCGCGGATGGAGGACGTCGTTGGGGACGCCGGGGACGCTATCAGGGAGCGGCAGGGCGAAGATGGGATCGGGCTTGAAGGCCGCGTTGGCGAGCGAGCCATCGAGGATGCTGGTCACCATGGCGCGGGTGTACTTGAGACTGAAGCGTTTGCCCACGCCGTAGGGCCCGCCGGACCAGCCGGTGTTGAGGAGCCACACGTTGGCGCAGTGTTTCTTGATGTTCTCGGCGAGCTGCTTGGCGTATTCGACGGGCGGGCGCGGGAGGAAGACGCCGCCGAAGCAGGGGGAGAAGTTGGGCTGTGGCTCGGTGACGCCGGCCTCGGTGCCCGCGAGTTTGCTGGTGTAGCCGTTGATGAAGTAGTACATGGCCTGCTCGGGGGTGAGTTTCGAGACGGGCGGGATCACGCCGTAGGCATCGGCGGTGAGGAAGATGACGTTCTTGGGATGGCCGCCGACGGAGGGGATGACGGCGCCGTCGATGAAGTCGACGGGGTAGGTGACGCGGGTGTTCTCGGTGAGCTTGGCGGAGTCGTAGTCGGGGGTGCGGGTGGCCGGGTCGATGACGGTGTTTTCGAGGACGGAGCCGAAGCGGATGGCGTTCCAGATCTGGGGCTCGCCTTCCTTGGAGAGTTTGATGCACTTGGCGTAGCAGCCGCCCTCGAAGTTGAAGACGCCGCGATCGGACCAGCCGTGCTCGTCGTCGCCGATGAGGGCGCGGTTGGGATCGGCGGAGAGGGTGGTCTTGCCGGTGCCGGAAAGGCCGAAGAAGAGCGCGACGTTGAAGGGGTCTTTCTTATCGACGTTGGCCGAGCAGTGCATGGGGAACACGCCGACTTCGGGCATGTCGTAGTTCATGGCGTAGAAGATGCTCTTCTTGATCTCGCCGGCGTATTCGGTGCCGAGGATGACGACGATCTTGCGGTTGAGGGACTGGGCGATCAGCACCGGGCCCTTGACGCCGATGGCCTTCGCCTCGTCGGCGGTGAGGCGGCGCTTGCCGGCGTTGAGGATGAGCCAGTCGTGCTTGAAGTCGGGCGCGGTCTTGCCCACGAGCGTGCCGGTGTTGCCGGCGGGCCCGCCCGCGGCCTGGCTGCCCTGCTTGATGAAGAGCGTGGAAGCAAAGAGCGCGTGCCAAGCCTGCTCGGTAACGACGCGCACGCCGAGGCGATACTTGGCGTCGGCGCCGGCGAAGCCCTCGAAGCCGTAGAGGCCGGGGCGCGAGTTGAGGTGGTCGATCGCGATCTTGAGCGCGAGGTCGAAGCCCTCGGGCTTGAGGGGCTGGTTGACCTTCCCCCACCAGATCTTGGGATGGATGGCGGGGACGTCTTCGAGGAACTTGTCGTTGGGCGAGCGGCCGGTGCGGTCGCCAGTCATGCAGACGGTGGCACCGTTGCTGGCGAGTGTCCCCTCGCCGGCCTTAATGGCCTGTTCGATCAGCTCGGCGGAAGAGAGGTTGACGCGGAAACGTGAGGCCGAGAGGTTGAGCAGATCGACGAGGGCTTTCGACATATGGGGTTCCTTTACGGAAATAACCCGCGACTGATGTGCCGCGGGTTGAAAGCCTAGAGGACACCCACGTCTTCATCCACCCAAACCCGGTGGAGACGTCAGGACCCGACCGGAGACCGATCGGAGTGGTCGGCGTGGTTTGCGGGCGCTATTCTCTGTGTTTGGGCGTGGGCGAAGAGCCTGTGCCTTGCCATCGATGGCGATCGTAGCTCAGTTGGTTAGAGCACCGGGTTGTGATCCCGGGGGTCACGGGTTCAAGTCCCGCCGATCGCCCTTTTTTGTCGTACTCGGCGGGACGGTGGCTATTCGGCCGCGAATTCCTTGTGCGTGCGATGGGCCCATTCCATCACGGCGCCGCACAGTTTGCAGCGCTCGATCGGCTTGTTCAGGAAGTCATCACAACCGGCGGCGATGCACTTGCCGCGTTCCTCGGCGATGGAGTGGGCGGTGAGGGCGATGATGGCGCCGCGATAGCCGAAGTCGCGTGCGCGTCGAGTTGCTTCGTAGCCGTCGCAGACGGGCATCTGCATATCCATGAGGACGGCGTTGAAGGTGCCGCGGCGCTGCATCTCTTCCTGGATGACGTGGAGAGCCTCCTGGCCGTCGTTGGCCAGGACGACGTCGGCGCCGGCACCCTTGAGGAAGTGTGAGAGGAGTTTGCGATTGTCTTCCGCGTCGTCGACGAGGAGGACGCGCATGCCCGCCAGAGATACGGTGCGCTTGGCAGCCGAGACGGCGGCGGCGGTGCTGCAGGGGACGAACCGGACCGTGGCGGTGAAGATGCTTCCCTCGCCCGGGCGAGACTCGACGCTGATATTGCCGCCCATGAGTCGAGCGAGGTTGCGGGAGATGGTGAGTCCAAGGCCGGTCCCGCCGTAACGGCGCGAGGTCGAAGAATCGGCCTGCGAGAAGGGCTTGAAGAGTTTATCGACCTGCTCGGGGGACATGCCGATGCCGGTGTCTTCCACGCGCATGCGGAGGGTTGATTCGTCGGCGAGGTCGACACGGATGGTGACCGAGCCCTGCTTGGTGAACTTGACCGCGTTGGCGACCAGATTGACCAGCAACTGACGGAGGCGGAGCGGATCGGAGGCGATCATGCCCGGGACCGACTGGGCGACGTCGACGACCAGCGAGATTCCCGCGGCCTTGGCCCTGGTCTCGACCATGCTCCGCACGTCGTCGGTGATCTGACGCACCGAGCAGGGGACGCTCTCGATGGTCATGGCGCCGGCCTCGATCTTGGAGGCGTCGAGGATGTCGTTGATGACGCCCAGGAGGTGCTCGCCGCTGCGCCGGATGCGTGAGACGTGGTCGCGGTGCTGTTCCTCGGAGAGCCCGGGCTCCATGAGCAGGTCGGCGTACCCGATGACGGCGGTCATGGGCGAGCGGATCTCGTGCGTGATGGTCGAGAGGAACTCGCTCTTGGCTTTATTTGCCGACTCGGCGACGACGCGGGCCTCGTTGAGTTCGCGCTGGGACTGCTCGATGGTGCTGAGCATCTCGTTGATGCGCGAGGCCAGGGCCCCGATCTCGTCGGGTCCGGCGTCGGACATGCGGACGGCCAGAGACTCGTGGGCCGCGACGACCTCGCGGGCGAGACGGTCGACACGGTTGAGGACGCGCCGGGAGAGGAAGAGGACGAGAATGATCCCGCAGAACCCGCAGCCACCGGAGACAGCAAAGAGCATGTAGCGTTGGGTGGCGCGGCCCTGGGCGAAGATGGGGCGTGGCATGTCGAGGCGCAAGGCCAGCCCGGGCGAGTCGTGCACGTCGCGGACAAGAGTCCACCCCTCGCGCACGGCGTCCGGCGACCCAAGGGCCGGCGCGACCAGGATGTCGTCCTTCGAGTTGGCGAGCGACTCGAGGGGTAGATCGGCGGTATCGAAGTCGGAACCGTCGGCGGCCAGGTCGGTCATGGTGACCGGGCACTTGGTGAATCGCTCGACGTATTGGCGGAGTTCGTCGTCCACGAACTCACCGAACATGAGCACGCCGTGGGTCGGTCCTTCGGCGTTGCTGGTGAGGATGGGCTTGGCGCAGAAGATGGCGGTGCGGCCACCGAGGTTGATGAGCCCGGAGCGCATGTCGCCGTCCTTCTCAAAGCCCGCGGATCCGCCTGTCACGCGGATCGCGTCTGTAATGGCGGCGGGCGGGCTCTCGACGAGGTGTTCTTCGTCGGCCAAGACGCGGGCCTCGAGGAGTTTCCCGCTGGGGTCGTAGAAGAGCATGAAGTCAAGTTTCAGGTTGGCGATGCTCGAGGGCTGGAGGTTTGCCTCCTTGAACGCCTCGTTCTTGTCCACGACGAACTTGTAGGTGTCGTCCCAGTTGGCCCAGTCGCTGAGCTTGACGTTGATGGCTTCGACGCGGGACTCGACGGCTTCCTTGGCTCGGGCGAGGTTCCGCTCCGCGTAATAGCGTTCCAGTTGCTCGAAACTGTGCCCGAGGACAAAGTGCCCGATAACGCCCAGCACGAGTACAAGCAACACCACTGTGGTAGAGAGACCCAGGATGACCTTGGTGGTCAGTTTCAAAGCACGCCCTCGGAGTTCACCGAGAGGATCGGCGATGCTGGATACCTAGGTCAGGTTCGACCCCGGTGGAATTCTCGAACGGATGGGTTCGCGGATAGCGCAATCGGCACGACCCGCACGACGCGAGATTCGCTTGCATTTCGCCGTCGGGTATTGCATACTGGAGGTGTTGAAGGGTTCGGACACTCGACCCCTCAACCGCTCGGTTATCCGGGCGACGTGCCGCGGGTGACGGCCCGCGGGGAACGGTCCATGATGGACCGGGGCCTTGGACGGGTCTGTCGCGACAGCGCGACAGCGAACGAGTTCGGCGCTCGTCCTGGGCGGGGCAACACGTGAAAGGAGGTGATCCAGTGATCAAGGCTGAGACTCAACAGGGGCCGCGCTTCTAGAGCGCGCTCGACGGAGTCGCGTGAAGCGGCCCCGATGACGAAGTTCGTCCACCCGGCGGGCCCACAAGCCCGCCGGGCGTCTTTTTGGGACCGAGCGTGCAAGGATTCGCCATGGCGCTCCCGATCTATCTCCTTGGCCTGCGTGGCAGCGGCAAGTCGACGCTAGGCCGGTCGCTGGCCACTCGGCTCCGCGTGCTGTTCGTCGATCTCGACGATGTCACCGCGTCGCTCCTGAAGTGCGTGACACCCGCCGAGGCGCTGAACACGCACGGGCAGGCGGCGTTTCGCGCGGCGGAGTTGAAAGCCTTGTCGTCGCCCGGCGTGATGCGCGCGAAGGTCGTGGCGCTTGGCGGAGGCACCCCCACCGCCCCCGGGGCGCCCGACGCGCTCCGAAAATCCAAAGCAACCCTGGTGTATCTCCGCGCGACGCCAGAGACGCTGCGCGCGCGCTTGGCTGCCACCGATCTCGCGAGCCGCCCGAGCCTGTCAGGTGCCGACGTGCTGACGGAGATCGACGCGGTGTTCGAGCGGCGGGATCCGATCTATCTCGCATTGGCCGACGAGGTCGTCGAGGTCGACGGGAAGGACGAGGGAGCGATCCTCGCGGCTCTGGTCGAGATGGTGACGCGCCCCTAGCGGTCACCAAACGGCGGGGCCGAGAATCCGGACGTGTCGCGCGATCTTTTACATCGCATTAAGCCGCCGGGCCCGACGACGACGCATGAATGGGAGAGCACCGCGCGACGCGGTGGGCGCGGCCAGGGGCCGCGCAGAGAGAGATCGCGCACGACGCCGGCCCGGGTGAAGGAGAAGAGCACCCGGCCGGTGCGGCGCGTCTACTGCGGTCAGGCAGCGTCACACTCCGGGACGGACACATTTTCGTCCTCGGGGTTAGCCCGGGTGAGTGGGCACGCCGCACTGAACGTTGCCCGCCTAAACGCACCGGGCGGAGCCAAGACCTTTCCACCCCACACACGGAGAGAACACAATGACTCAACTCACCAAGTTCGCAGTTTCGGCGTCGATGCTGGCCATGCTGGCAGGCACGGCCTTCGGGCAGGCAGACAGGTATAACGTCGACCTCAATCGCACCAGCGGCACGGGCGCCGGCACGCCCGCTGACACCTACGGCGGGGCGGCTCGCCAGCCCGGCTTCTGGAACTCCATCACCAGCGCCAGCGCCGGCACCACCCAACTCAAGAACCTGGACGGGACCAGTTCGTTCGTCACGTTCACACGCGACACGGTCCAGGCGTTCAGCGGCGCCGACGACACCGGATACATCAATGACGCGGCACTCCTGATGGAGGACTATCAGGGGGCCAGCGCGGCGGCCCAGTTGCAGTACACCTTCAACGGGATGCCCGCGGGAACCTACGCCGTGTACGTCTATGCCAAGCGTCCGACCAGCGCCCAGACCTGCACGGTCACCGTGACGGGGAGCACCAGTTCGGCGCAGTCGGTGGGCGGCGTGGTCGACGCCAGTTCCAACGACATGATCCCGGGCGTCGCCTGCTCGATCCATGTCGTCGAACTCAACAGCAACGGTCCGATCCAGATCAAGATCAACAACGACGCGGGCGGCTGGGCCACCTGCGCCGGCATGCAGGTCGTCAAACTCACCAGCGTCTTCAACGGCATCCACTTCTATGTGAACCCCAACACGCGACCGGGCGCGGTGCAGGACGGGATGACGTGGGGCACGGCGTTCGCGGACCTCAACCCGATCCTGAAGCAGGCGGCGCTGATCGGCGGCTTTGACGTCGAGATCTGGGCCGCCAACGCGATGTACAAGCCCACCACCGGCACGTCGCGCACCGAGACCTTCACGATCCCCAACGGGATCGAGTTCCACGGCGGATTCGGCGGGGGCGAGACGACGATGTCGCAGCGGAACTGGGAGGCGAATCCGACGTACATGCTCGGATCGATCGCGACGGCGGTGGACACCGACAATTCGTACCACGTCGTGACGATCAACAGCACGAGCAGCGCGACCAACGTCTCGGGCTGGTTCATCGGGCGTGGGTACGCCAACGGCTCGGGGAACAACGCCAAGGGCGCCGGGGTCATCATCACAGACTCGAGCGTCGACATCCGCGACTGCCGCGTGCTGCTGAACGTTTCGTCCAGCGACGGCGGCGGGATGTACATCAGCGGGGTGAACTCGACGTTCAACGAGGCCCCACTGCTCTCGAACATCTACTTCGGGGACAACGACACGAACTCGACCGGCGGCGCGATCTATGCCACCGGAGCGACCAGCCTGCACATCGCCAACTGCGACTTCCGGCGGAACTACGCCACCGGCCAGGGCGGCGCGATCAAGATCGTGAACACCTCGGGCGCCACGATCGCCAACAGTCTTTTCACGGGCAACACCGCGTCGGCGGACAACGGCGGGGCGATCTACATCACCGGCACCGACGCCCAAGACATCAACATCGTCAACTGCACCGTCGTCGGGAACGCCTCCGGCCAGGTCTGCGGCGGGCTCTACCTCAATAACGGCGCCGACGCCACCCTGAACAACTGCATCTTCTGGTCCAACACCGACCAGTTCAGCCCCACGCTCCCGGCCAAGCAGTTCGGCGGCAACGGCGCGGTCAGTTCGATGGTCACCACGTCGTTCACGACGGTCGAGGGCATCTCGGCCAACCCGATCTTCATCGACGCCGACGGGGCGGACAACATCTTCGGCACGACCGACGATAACTGCCATGTGGCCGCGTGGTCGCCGTGCATCGACTCGGGGAGCACGAGCCTGATGATCAACGACTCCACCGACGTGGACAAGGATGGGAACAAGTTCGAGAAGACGCCGCTGGATCTGGACGGGAAGGCACGTCAGGCGGACATCACGACGGTGGCCGACACGGGTGTCGGCGCGCCCCCGATCGATCGCGGGTGCTACGAGGCCCAGCCCCCCTGCCCTGCGGACTTCAACGGGGACGGGTTCGTGAACGGTCTCGATTATGACGAGTTCGCATCGGCCTTCGAGGCGGGCGACCCCGACGCGGACTTTGACCAGAACGGCTTTGTGAACGGCATCGACTACGACCTGTTTGCCTCGCACTTCGAGGCCGGCTGCTGAATTTGCTCGCGCACCCACGTCTCCGTGCGTCAGGAGGGGCGGGCCTTAGGGCCCGCCTCCTCCGTTTTTGGAGGACACCGAGGCGTGCGGGTGGTGCGAGGCGAGATGGAGGCGGTTCAGGGTCCACGACGTCCGATAGCGCGGGGTGGAGAGCGCGCCGTCAGCGCGCACAGTCTCAAACTTCCCAGACGGTCCGAAAGTCATTGCCCGCAGGTGCCGATCCATTGGTGTTGTTGAAGGGTGCACCGTCCCCCGAACAGACGAGGGAGCTAGCGGCATGAGCTCGGCCACAGAGAACAAGGAACAGGTTGTATCCTCCGCCATTCGCGAGATTTCGCACATCGCGACCCTGCCGGAGATCACGCTGAAGATCGTGGAACTGGTGGAGGACCCCAAGTCCACCGCGCAGGACCTCCACAAGGTGATTTCGAATGACCCGGCCTTGTGCAGCCGAATCCTCAAGGTCGTGAACTCGTCGTTCTACGGGTTGCCCGGTCAGATCGCGTCGATCAACCGCGCGATCGTGATGCTCGGGCTGAACGCCGTCAAGAACATCGCGATCGCGGCAAGCCTCGCGAAGTTGTTCCGGGGCGGGGAGTTGACACCGAACTTCTCGGCGCGCGACCTGTGGAACCATTCGACGGCGGTCGCCGCCACCTGCAAGGTCATCGCGGATTCACTGCGACTGGGCCTGTCGGACGAGGCGTTCCTGGCCGGCCTGATCCACGACATCGGCGTGATGGTTGAGATGCAGTACGACCGGAACAAACTGATCGAAGTGCTCGAGACGGTGAAGTGCGACAGCAACGGCGTGCCGCAGTGCAATATGCGCGACGTCGAGCACAAGGTCTTCGGCGCCACGCACACCGAGTTCGGCGCGGGGCTGGCGGAGAAGTGGAAGTTCCCCAAGAGTTTCTCACTCGTGACCGGCTATCACCACACGCCGCTCGAGTTGCCGGCCGAGAGCCGTACGCTGACGACGATCGTGCATATCGCCGACCGGCTGGCGTGCGAGGCTGCCCCGGGCTTCCGGCTCGATCTGCAGACTCTGGAGGTCGGGGCGGATGTCCGCGACGCGATCAAACTGTCGAGCGAAAAGTTCGAGGAGATCCGGAAGAATCTGCCCGCGGCTCTGAAAAATGTGGGCAACCTGCTGGCCTAGGTCGATAACACCTTGCCCGGATTCACACCGAATCCGGGAATAGGGACCGGCGGGACCTCCCGCGGCAATCAAGAGTGATCACGCCTTCGGGCGATAAGACTCTCTCTTTCTCCCTCCGGGCGGCTGCAAGTAATGCTTGTGGCCGCCTTTTTTTTAGGCCATTTTCACGCGAGAACGCCATGATTCCAAGGACCCGTGACACGTGAGGTCGTAGTCCAGGGGCGTAACAGTGATGCAGCCGGCCTTGAGCAGGTCGACGTCGGAGCCTTCCGCGGTGGCGTGGAAGTCCAGGCCATGGCCGGCGGCCCAGTAGTAGACCTGCCCTCCGGGGCTGACGCGGCGTTCATAGCGGTCGACCAAGCCGTGGGTATTCATGGGGCTGACGCGAATTGGGGGCATTGCCCGCTCGGCTTCGACGCTGGGGATGTTAATGCTGAGGCACTCGTGGCGACCCGGCAATCCTTGCGCGATGAGTCGCTCAATGGTTTGGCGCGCTTCGCGGGCAGCGACGTCGAAGCGGGAGCGTTCGCCGGTGAGCATCATGCTGACGGCGATGGAGGGGACGCCGAGGAAGGCGGCCTCGATGGCGGCGGCGACGGTGCCGGAGTAGATGACGTTGATGCCGCAGTTGGCGCCGGCGTTCATACCGGAGATAACCAGATCGGGGCGTGAGCCCTCGCCGAAGCGTTCGGGCCAGAGGCATGAGAGGGCGAGTTTGACGCAGTCGGCGGGTCGGCCGTCGACGGCGATGCCCATGACGACGGGTGTGCCGATGTCAATGGACTCGGTGCGGGTCATGAGGGGAGCGTGGAAGGTGACGCCGTGGGAGGTGGCGGATTGAACTTCGAGGGGCGCGACGCAGAAGACCTCGCCCAGGGGCGGGCCGAAGTTTGGATCGATGAGCGCGGAGTACATGGCGGCGATGCCGGGCGCGCGGATGCCGTCGTCGTTGGTGAGGAGGATGCGCATGGGGGAGGGTAAGCGCGTGGTGTGAGTGGATACGGCGGCGCGTGTGAAACAAAAAAGAAGCGGGCCGCCCGATGAAGAGCGGCCCGCGTGCGCGTGAATGCGAGTGTCGATCAGGCGAGGAATCAGCGGCGACGACGGGCGGCGGCCAGAGCGCCGACGCCCAGGAGCGCCAGGGCGCCCGGGGTGGGGACGTTTTCGGTCTTCCAGCGGCCGTGGAGCAGGTCGAGGGAGAACTTGACGGGGTCGGCGCCGACGTTGACGAAGCAGTTGTTGTCCCAGTCGGCGAGGTTTTCGCCGTTGCTCATGCTCCAGCCGTGGGCGATGGAGCGGAACTTGAAGCCATAGCCGCCGGCGGCGATGTTGAATGTGCCTTCGTAGAGGCCGTTGCCCATGTCGGTGAGCGAGCCGATGGGGGCCGACCAGCCGTTGAAGTCGCCGATGATTTCAAAGCCGGTGCCGCCCTGATCGGTGTAGCCGATGCGCTGATAGTTGGGCGACCAGCCGTCGTTGGGGTTGACGTTGTCGTAGAAGAAGATGTCGATGGGGTTGCCGTTGGACGAGACCTTGACGTTGCCGGTCGAGGGCCAGTACTGGGACCAGTCGCCGACGTTGAGCTTGAACTCATTGATGCCCGGGCCGGTGCTGGGGATGGTCGCGCCCCACACGCCGCCCCCGAGGTCGCTGAGGACGACGCCGGTGCCGTTGTCCCACCCGTTGAAGTTACCGACCGCCTGGATCGCGGCCGAGGCGCTGGCGGTGAGCGCAGCGACAGCGAGAACCGAAGCCACACAAGTCTTACGCATTTTCAAACCCTCCTAATCGTTGAATCCCGGCGCGGAAACGCCGTGGTCTGTCTCTCGCACAAGGATAGTGGCGTGGGGCTCATGCTCCAAGCGAATTTCCGCATGATTTCATGCGGGAAAGCCGGATCTTGAGAGTCGACACTCGCCGCGTGCAGGGGCGATCCGGGCCCGATGCCTGCGAACAAAGGGGCGTGTCGCCCGTTCAAGCCCCGACCATCGGCGGCGACGGCCCGTCAGATCGCCTGTGATTCGCGGCTATTGTCTGGTTCTCGGGCGTGCGGGGATCACCCGGCGCGGCGGGAAATCGGGTTTCGTTCAAGGGCGTTCGGCGTGCCCGTTGGCACGGCGGCAGGGGTGCATGGCATGGCGTACTTCGATTCGATTCTGAACGCGGTCGGCAACACGCCGCTGGTGAAACTGAACAAGGTCGTTCCGGCGGGAGCGGCGACGGTGCTGGTGAAGTGCGAGTACATGAACCCGACGGGCTCGATCAAGGACCGCATGGCGGTGCATGTTCTGAACGAGTCGGAGAAGAAGGGCTTGATCAAGCCTGGGATGCTGATCGTGGAGAACACGAGCGGCAACACGGGGCAGGGCGTGGCGATGTGGGCCGCGGTGCGCGGGTACAAGTGCGTCTTCACGATGCCCGACAAGATGAGCATCGAGAAGGTGAACATGC
>JADLFE010000022.1 GCA_020845755.1 Phycisphaerales bacterium | reverse complement strand
CGAGCGGCAACACGGGGCAGGGCGTGGCGATGTGGGCCGCGGTGCGCGGGTACAAGTGCGTCTTCACGATGCCCGACAAGATGAGCATCGAGAAGGTGAACATGCTCAAGGCGTTCGGCGCGGAGGTGGTGATCACGCCGACGGACGTGCCGGGAGATTCGCCGCAGCACTATGTGCAGACGGCCAAGCGGATCGCGCGGGAGCAGAACGGGTTCTATGTCAACCAGTACCACAACCCGCTCAACATCGACGCGCACGAGTTGTCGACCGGGCCGGAGATCTGGCGCCAGACCGTGGGGCGGATGGACGTGTATGTCGCCGGCGCGGGCACGGGCGGCACGGTGTCGGGCGCGGCACGCTTCTTCAAGAAGAACAAGCACCCGGTGAAGATTGTCGGCGTCGATCCGATCGGTTCGGTGCATTATCACTACTTCTATACGAAGACCATGCCTACGCCGCATGTTTATAAGGTTGAGGGCGTGGGCGAGGACATCCTGTGCGACGCGATGGATTACTCCGTTGTCGATGAGTTCCGCCAAGTGAACGACAAGGAGTCGTTCCTGATGGCACGCCGGCTGGTACGCGAGGAGGGGCTCTTCTGCGGCGGATCGAGCGGGAGCAACGTCCACGTCGCGGTGCAGATCGCCAAGGAGATCGGCGCCGGCAAGACGGTCGTCACCGTGCTCCCCGATTCGGCGACGCGCTACACGACCAAGTTCCTCAGCGACCAGTGGATGAAGGACTATGGCTTCCTGGGGAGCGATTACGACCTGGGGGTGGTCGAGGACATCATGAAGGCACGCCCGACGCAGCAGGTTATTACATGCAACGAGACCGACACCGTCGGCTCGGTCGTCGAGATCATGCGCAAGGCGGGCGTGTCGCAGGTTCCGGTGCTCGATGCCAAGAAGCGCCCCGCGAAGATGGTGCACGAGCTCGATGTTCTCCGCGGCCTGCAGAGCGGCGCGGTCACCAACACCAGCCCCGTCCACAACGTGGCCCAGCCGATCGGCGGGCTCATCTATCCCAAGGCGCGGGTGGAAGAACTCTTCCGCATCTTCGAGACCGATCAGGTCGCGATCGTGGTCGACGCCGAGAAGATCGTGGGCGTGATCGGGAAGATCGATGTGATTGATTACATGGGAAGAAGGGGGAAGTAGCGATTTGTTCGCACACCCATTTAGGTGGCCGAGTTGACTTATCAACAACCTATCCACCAACTCCACAAAACCGCTTGACAGATGTACGGGGGGGGGGGTAGGGTGGTGGTATGTGGAAGCTGGCGGCCATCGTGGTTGCTGGAATTGGGCTGGGTCTCGCGGCGTCGCGGGTTGAGGCCGCTCCACCCGACGACATCAAGGCGTGGTTGAGCAAGCAGATCGAAGAAACTTCGGGCAACTTCGGTGGGCGGGCGTTTAAGGTTGTGTACCGGGTGGAGTCCCAGGAAAAGCTCGACGCGGGGGAGTTGGCCCGCCTGCGAGAGAAGTTGAAGAACCTGCCGGAGCACCCCGAGAGGGCGCGGCTTCGGCACCTGGAACAACTTGAGAAGTACGGCCCGGAGGTTCGCACGCAGACAGTGTGGTTCCGCGACGGCGAGATGCGCGTGAATCGCGAGGCGTGGGCTGATCCGGCTTCGAAGTACTTTGATTTCGTGAGTCTGAAGGATTCGGGCTGGAAGATGACCCCGGATCAGATGTTTGTACTTGGTGGGCCTTCGGAGCAGCCGGCTGGACATCAACTCGATGTTTCATCGAAGACGGTTATCAACGAAGTGCGGGATCTTCTGGCACCTGGGCTGCGTTTTCTCGGGAGGCTGGATGGGCTGGACTTGGTCGAGCAGAAAGACAGTACCTGGATCGTGACTCGATCGGACACAACCGAGCGCGGGCCTCGGAAATACGAAGTGCGACTCCGTTGGGAGTCTCCGTCTGGTTCGGGGAGTCTGCTTGAAGGCAAGGTCATCGATCCAGTGAATGGAGACGTGCTGCAACAAGTAATCGCCCGTGATTTCGTGAGCAGGAGCGGTTTCGGATCGCCGGTCGCTTCCCCATTACTCATCGAGAACAAGGGCGTTCCGGCGCGGGTGTCCTCACTGGAGAGCATCGAGCCAATCGACGACGCGGAGTTTCGGCGAGTGACGACCATGCCGGCGTTCGATGGTGAGGACTCGATCCGCGGCAAGGTGACTTTCGCACAGTTGTCGGACCTGACTTCCAAGGAGCCGTCCTTTGTGATTCGTGACAAGAGCGGCGAGGTACGCAATCTGGGCTTTGCCGATACTCGGGAGGGGCACGATCGCGGGATACTTCGCACACTGGGGTGGGTAACCGCGGGAGCACTCGTCGTACTCCTCGTCTTGCTCAGGGTTCGAAGGGCATCTTGAACACAGGAGTCGAACATGCGGAAGCGAATGTGGATCAATAGTACTTGCGCGCTGGCGGGCCTGATGTTGGTCGGGTCCGCCGC
This sequence comes from Phycisphaerales bacterium, assembly GCA_020845755.1. Taxonomy (GTDB): domain Bacteria; phylum Planctomycetota; class Phycisphaerae; order Phycisphaerales; family UBA1924; genus JABWBC01. Next base: position 20,498 of record JADLFE010000022.1, on the reverse strand, counting down.
CGCCACGGGGTGCTATGTATCCGCGAACAAGAACTGCTGCAGCATTCTACCCGTTAACAGCGACAAGCCCAACACAATCGATTGGTGCCAGGACCAGATCACGGCAAATCCCGTGGTGCCACATTATAATGACGCGCTATTGGGCACACCAGGATTGGATCGCAAGATTGCTATCGCTCCAGGCTACACATATGCGTGGGATGACTATGCCCCCAGCGGAGATGACTGCTTATACGTCGGATCGGCGTCGGCAACCTGCTTTGCGGTCACCGTCGCCGGAAACCCTTGCACGGGCACTTATGTCCCTCCATGAGTAAGCCGACATGAGCAGACGCCGCTTCATTCTCTGTTCTATCGCGATGCTAATCGTGCTGTTGCTCGGGCTTGCCAAGTTCATGGACTTGCCCGTGTTCGCCGACGCATTACGATCGTGGACACTGATTCCCAAGTGGGGGGTGCCGCTCATAGCGATCGGCATCCCCGCTCTTGAGATTGTGGGATCGTTGTCGTGGTTGTTGGGTATGCAGCGTCAACGAGCTGGCGTGTTCGTGTTCGGACTTGTGGGGACGATGACGATTGCATACCTGATACAGCGATTCCTGTCCGGCCCGCCGACCTGCGGCTGCGTTGGCATTCTGGCGAACTACATGTCCAAACTGGAGACGCTCAACTGGGTGCTTGGGAGGAATGTTGTTCTTCTCGCGGTGATCGGTTGGTCGCTGATGTCGGGCAAGTCGGTATCGACTGAGCCAATTCCTTCGGCCGCTCACGCCGGGCGTGAGGCGGCTCGAGGCTTCACGCTCATCGAGACACTGGTCGTTGTAGCGATCGTTGGGCTGCTCATCGCGCTCTTGGCGCCGAGTCTTTCGCACGTGCGAGACCGAGCGAGGATTGGCGTCACGCTCTCGAATCTTCGCTCGCATGCTTCGATCTTCACGGCGTATGCGGGCGATTACAAGGATGTCATGCCCGCCGCGACGTTTCCGACGGGGATCAGCATCGTCCGCTGCCAGTCCCAGGGAATTGCGGCTAAGGCGTTGTACTTTGACATGTCCCAACTCTGGTTTCTCGCGATGGCAGACGGCTATTACTCGGGCGATCCGTCGTCTACCGCGTTCCTTTCTCCGCTCAATCCGTACACGCGGGGGGCGGGACAAATGCTCGGCACATCGTACTACTACGCGTGCTCGTTTCTGGCGTCACCCGAGTTCTACAACGAAAAGACACGAACGGTGCTACCCCAGCAATTGCGGGCCGCGCGATTGAGCGAGGTCGTGTTTCCGGCGGCCAAGAGTCTGCTCGCAGAGTACACGGCGGGGCAGGATTGGGGCCCACCGGGCGGCGCGTGGGCGGCATTCACAGATGGGCACGCCGAGGAGTCTCAGATGTACGCCGAGCTCACTCACCGATCGGGCGACGGCGAAGATTCGCAGTTCGTTTACAACGGGCACTTTCCGGCCGATTCCTACCCGCTGCTTCATACCAAGGACGGCGTGCGCGGGCGCGACAAATAGTCGACAGGAGCATGCTCGAGCCGGTCGCTTGTGCGTGTCGAAATGAACATGTCGTACGTCCTACTTCGCGCGATCGTGCGAAGCACGGCCGGTTGCGCTCTTGCCAGCTTCGCCCGCGGCGTGGCGCGCGAAGGCGCGGAGGAGCGGCTCGTTGACGCTCAGCACGTGGAACGCGCCGGATTTCTTGGCGTGGAGCACGCCGCTGGACTCGAGCATCTTGATGTGGTGCGAGATCGTGGGCTGCGAGAGCTTGAAGCAGGAGCAGACCTCGGAGCACGTCTGTTTGCCCGCGGCCCGGATGCCCTCGAGCATCCGCAGGCGCGTGGGGTCGGCCAGGGCCTTGGCGATCTTGACGAACTCAGAGGAACGCATGTGAATTGATAGGCGGGCGGGGTCGGGCGGCAAAGCGGAAACGGCGGGGTGGCGGAGCAAGAGCATCTTTTCCTGAGCGATCGGCGCAGCACCGTTCTGCTCACAGTCGAATCACGATGCACGAATCGGGATTCAAGATTGCACGCTCGCGCGTCATTCCCCGCTCCGCGCGTCGAGCGTCGACAGCACCAGGTCCGCGCGCTTGGTGATGTAGACGCGGAATCGCTCTGGCTGATCGCAGGGCGGCACGAGTTCCGCCGCGTACCTGCACACGCCGGCGATGTCGGCGCGGATGTCGGCGTAGCCCGCCAACAGCCACGCGTTCTCCGCGTCGGGGCGGCCCGCGACGACCTGCGCCAAGGCGCCCAGCGTCGTGTCACTCGATTCGCCGAGCGATTCGACGGCCGCCATCCGCTCCAATCGCCCGACGAGCAGGGCCGCTGCGTGCTCGGCGCGGATGCGTGCGGCGGCCTGTGTCGCGTCGTCGTAATTGCCCGCCAGGAGCGAATCGACCATCGCGGCGCAGGCGCGCGGGAGCGGGTCGGTGAGCTGCGCCCGTGCGTCGTGCGAGAGTTCGAAGCCGGGCCACGAGTTCATGGGCGATTCGTCGTCGAGGGCCGCGGCGGCGTCATTCAGCACGGCGAAGACGGCGCGGTATGCGCCGAGGGGCGCGGCGTTTTCGGAGGGGGGCGCGCCCTTGGCGCTGGACCAGCCGGCGAGCCAGTCGGTGCGCACGCGCGACAACGCCGCGAGCACGTCGGTGAGCCTGGAGTTGGTCAGCGTCGACCAGGCGCGAACGCGCGTGACCGAGGCGTGCGAGCCGGTGGAGACTCCGGCGGCGAAGTTGGCCTCGGGCTCGCCGGGGAGGGCGCGGAAGTTGGCGAGTTCGTCGGCGAGGGAGCGGAGTTCGCCGATCGCAAGATCGCGCTTGTCGCTGCGCGACAGATCCTGGCCCAGCACGAGCAGACGGGCGCCGACATTCTTCAGGCGCGGATCGAGCGCGGTCTCGGCGACCTTGGATTCCGTCGGCTTTGCGGCGGGCTTGCTGTCGGGAGCGCCGGCGTCGGGCGTGTTGGAATCGGGCGGGACGCTCTCGTTTGGCCTGGAATCCTTGGGCTTTCCGGCGTCGCCGGGAGCGATCGGAGGTGTCGGCGTGTTGTCGGGCGTTGCGGTGTCGGCCGGCGCGTTGTCTTTCGGGGGTTGCGCGGCGGCGCGGGTGTCATCGGCGCAGAGGTCGCTCAGGCGGCGGACCAGGTGCTGATCGTCGCGGCGGCGGCGGGCGGAATTGATCGACGCGAGCATCCCGGGATCGGCCAGCGCGTCGCTGCGCTTGATGAGGCGGGGCAGGTCCTCGAGGAGTTGCGATGCGGCGTTGCGGGCCGCGGGCTCGAGCGCGCGAGCGGCGGGGCGGAGTTGACGCAGGAGCGATTTGTCGTCGGTGGATGCGTTGCGGATGAGCGAAAGCGCGTCCATGGCGGCGAGCAACCGATCGGCCACGCCGGCGTCGTTGCGGAACTCCGAGGCGGAGATGAGTTGATCGAGCGCGATGAGCGAGGCGCGCCCGGAGGACGCGGGCTCGAGCGCTTGCAGCTTGGCGGCGAGTTCAGAGGCGAGACGCATGACGCGCAGGCGAGCGGCGGCCTGCATGGGCGTGTACGCGGCGGCGCCGTTCGAGGGGATCAGGCTCGTGACGCACGCGACGAGTTCGGAGCGCCACGCGGCCAGGGATGGATCGCTCATCCAGCGGGGCTTCTGCGGGCCGGCGATCGAGGCGGCGGCCGCGATGTCGTCGCGGAGACGCCAGGCGCCCGCGCGCGTCACGCCGAACTGCTCGGCGGCCGCGAGACGCTCCTCCACACGCGCGAAGACGGCGCTGACGGCGTCGGAAAACTGGGCATGCATGGCAAGATCGGGGAGCGATTCGGTCGGCACGCGCGCCGACACGCGCGAAAGTTCCGCCGGCCAGCCGATTTGCTCGCCCGGCCACGCGAAGACCAGCAGCGGCCCGACCGCGTCGCGGGTCCAGACCTCCATCGCGTCGCGCTCGGGCGGGACTCCCGCGCCCGCTGTCTCTTTCATCAGCGCCAGCACGTCGGCGGGCACGTCGTGCGTGCTGGCCCAGTGATCGATCGATTCGCGGCGCTGCGCGAGCGTTCGGCCCAGCACAACGTGGGCCGAGCCCGAGGGGCCCTGCGCCACGCCGGACTTGACGAGATCGATGGCGATGGAGCGGACCAGTGCGCGCACGCCGGCGCCCGGCACGCCGGGCTTTGAGAGTTCGGCGATCTCCTTCTGAAGGGACTCGATCAGCGCGAGGGAGTTCATTCCCTCGCCGGGCGCGGGTGCGGCGGTCTGATCGAGGTTGAGCGTCTGCGCGGGCGCGAGCGAGCCGCACGCGAGCATGAGGGCGGCGGCGAGAGCGTGCGCTCGAAGAGGCTTCTTACCACGGCGTGACACGAAGGGGCACGGGGAAGATTGGAAGACTAACGCAAGGGGAGGCCGAGGATTGAGCGGAGGTTGGGTCATTGGCTGGGGTGCTTCCTCACTTGGGCAGTGTATCGCATGAAGCTGGAGAGGCTGCTCGGCGTGATGGTGTGGAAGGCGCCGCACCACACTCCGGGCATCGGCTCAAGTCGATTCCACTCATCGAGTACCCGCACAAGACGCACTGGCCTTGGGCTATACGCCGCCGCCGCCGAATCGTTGCCACACACCATGTGAACGCCGCAAGAGCCGCCCATGCTGGCGTGCCGAGAACCACAATCCACCCAAGCAGGCCGGGCAGGTACAGGTGGGCGGGGTATTCGAGTTGAAAGGCACCGATCCTGACAGTCCTGAGGTCGCTCTGTGTTGGCGCGCCGGGCCGGATGATACCCCGGTTGGTCTCGTAGCTGGTTGCGATAGGCCAAGGCCAGCCGAGTTCGGCCGCGGTGGCACGAGTGCCAGTCGGCGTTCGTTCGATCGCCGCACGACGCCATTTCGCGCCGGTCGGCCACATGGAAATGGTGTTGTCTGCCGGACCATCTCCCGCGGACATGATGGCCACGGCCACCTGCACCTTCCACCAGCACACGGATTCCTCGACTCCGATCATCCGATTGCTGGCGCGTGCAAGGTAGCGATCGCCGTCTGACCACTCACCGTCGTGAAGTATCGACGCGAGACTCACAATCACAACAAGCGCGAAGCCCATGAGCGCCCCACGGGCGACCCACCAAACCCATCGGGTCATCCGGACGAGCCTTCTGCTATCCATTCGCGACATCTCGACTCTCTGCCACCCGACTCCGCGTCAAGCGGCCCGATATTCGATCAAGACCCCTTTGTCCTCACTTCGCCCTGGCCAGTCGCACCGCGCGTGCATAGACCTCCTCGAGGTGCGCAATCATCCGGCGCGTGGAGAATCGATCGGCGCACATCTCTCGCCCGCGCCGCGCCATCTCGGCACGCTCGTGCGGGTGATCGTACATCCATGCGATCGCTTCGCGCAAACGGTTCCGGTCCGAGAGCGGAACCAGCCGCCCCGTTTGGCCCTCGATGCACGCCTCGCGCGTGCCGTCGACGTCGTAGGCCACCACCGGCACGCCGCAGAGCAGCGCCTGCGGCACCGTCCGCGGCAATCCCTCGCGATAGCTGGGATGAACCAGCACGTCCATCGCCCGCATGTGGGCCGGCACGCGCTCCGACGGCACCAATCCCGTCGTCACCACCCGAGCCGCCAATCCCTCACCCGCGACGCGCGCCAGCAACCGATCGCGCCACCACCCGTCGCCCACCCACAGCAGTTTCCAGTTCGGGTGGGACTTCAGATCGCTCGTGATCGCGTCGAGGATGTCGTCGTGGCCCTTGTGCTCGGCGAGACGAGCGACGGTGCCGATGACGAAGTCGTCGTCGGAAAAACCGAGCGCCTTGCGCATGGCGGCGCGGTCCTCGCCCTCGGCGGCATTCAGATATCGCTCGACCTCCATGCCCGAGAACACCGTGACATATTGCTCCGCGCGCCCGATGGCGCGGGCCAGGAACTGCTGGGTCATGGCGTCGGCGACCGAGGCGATGAGGTGGCACGAGCGTGCCGCGTGTCGCTCCGCGAGCGTGTAGACGAGGTTGATCGCGCGGATCTTCAGGCGGCGGACGAGGGAGCCCTCGATGGGCATGAACGGCGGGCCGTGGATCGTGTGGATGATGCCGCACGGCATCCACGAGCGATCGGGATTGCTTGTGTTGAGTTTCCACGCCGCGATGCGCCCGAGGATTCCGGCCTTGGATGAGTGCGTGTGAACGATGTCGGGCTCGAGGCGCTCGATCAGGTCGCGGAGCTGCGACAGGCAGCGACGATCGCGCGACGGCGAGACTTCGCGGCAGAGGTCGGGCACCTCGTGGATGCCGATGGGCGCGCAGGGCTCGCCCGCGCTGGTGCGCTCCTGGCCGCGGGCGCAGCGCTTGTTGAAGGCCTGCACGCGCGAGAGGAGCGAGCCCTCGGGGCCATAAATGGGGCCGAAGGCCAGATGAACGCGGTGTCCGAGGCGTGCTTGACCTTCGCAGGAAAGGACGGTGTTTTCCTGCGAGCCGCCGAGGATGAGCCGGGTTGAGATGTGGAGGATGGTCATGGTTGTGTGGCGGCGGCTCCGCATTCGGGGCAGGGGGCGGTGGATGCAAGCCCGGAGCGATCGTACCCGCAGGCGGTGCAGCAACCGAGACGGCGCTCTCGCTCCTCGCGGCGATGGTCGCGGTAGAACCAGACGGAGAAGGCGATCGCGACGATACTCGGCATCCAAAGCGGCAGGACGACCACTGTGGTTCCGGGCAAGTGGTCGTAACGCGGCCACCAATCGGCCGGAAAGATCGGATAGCCGCGACATTCCCAGAACGTCGGTCGAAAGCTCCCGCTATCACCCACGCCAAGGTGGAGGGCTCCCCAAGTGAGGCTTACGACGATGCGTGTTGGTCCCCGCCCGAGCGGCATGTTCAGCAACGCGTTGCCCCAGATCGTAAATATCAGCATCACCGGGAGCAGGACCGCCAGCACCCACGCCGTCCATCGCGCGATCGATTTGAGTCGGAGGCGTTTCTTCATCCAACGCCCTCCGGCGTGAGGAGCGTGCCGCATTCGGGGCAGGGAGCACCGGACGCAAGGCCGGTGCGCGAGTAGCCGCAGCCCGGGCAGCAACCGAGCAGGCGGCGTTGCTTCTCTCGCTGTTGGTCGCGGCGTATGAGTGAGCAGAGGCCAAGGACCATGATCCAAGGAATCCACAGCGGCACGGTCACGCCGATCATGCTGTTCGAGGTGGTGATGTGCGGGAGCCATTCTCTTGGCCACGCCGGCGTATCGCGCCCTGCGATGAAGCTCGCGGGGAGCCAGCCGTTTGAATTGATTCCAAAGCCAAGCTCGCCGTCGCCCACCAAGGCCCCGAGTTGCAGTCCGTTGTGCACGAGTTGAACGCTGCCATAGCACGTCCCCCAGAGCGACGCGATCCACATCAGCGGAAGCAACACTGCAAGCGACCAGATGATCGTGCGCGCGATCGATTTGACTCGGGCGCATTTCTTCATCCGATGGCTCCCGGCGTGGGGAGCGAGCCGCATTCGGGGCAGGGAGCGCCATGCGCGAGACCGGTGCGCGAGTAGCCGCAGCCCGGGCAGGCACCGAGCAGCCGGCATTGCTTCTCGCGGCGATGCTCGCGGTAGAACCAGATGGAAAAGCCAAGCGCGACGAGCCAGGGCATCCAGAGCGGAATGAAAACTCCCGCAATCATGGGTTCGTGGATCTTGGATGGAAGTAGACTCTCGGTCGTCAACTCGAATCCATACGGATTCCTGTGGACGACGTCGCGCAAGAAAGCTCCGACATCCGTTCGTTCGATTTGCGGCACATATCCCACGGAGACTCCACAGTCGCACACGCAGATGAGAAATTGGGGGCCGCGGCTCCCGCCGGGAATAGTAAGTATCATCGTCCACCACAAGGTCATCGCCCCCATCGCCGGGAGCAGAAGCGCGAGCACCCACGTCGTCAATCGCGCGATCGATTTGACTCGGCCGTGTTTCTTCATTCGCCGGCCTCCGCAACGACGATTCGCCGCCGCACGCGCCTCACGCGGGCGCAGCGTACCGAATCCACTCCAGGCACAGGCCCTCGGGCGGCATGGTCGGCCCGGCATCCTCGCGGCGCCTCGACTCCAGCGCCCGAGTCACATCCTCCGGCGTCATCCGTCCGCGCCCGACCTCGCTCAGCGTGCCCGCGATGATCCGCACCATGTTCCACAGAAACCCGCTCCCCGTGATGTCGATGCGCACGCGACGCGACGGCGTGCCGTCGTCGTTCTTCGGGCGCGCGACGCCGCACGAGAAGACCTTTCGGACGGTGGTGAGCCTTCCATGCCCCGCGGCCGCAAACGCCGCGAAATCATGCTCGCCCACCAGGCGCTGGGCGGCGTCGTGCATGGCGCGCTCGTCGAGTTCGTAGGGAACGTGCGAGACGAAGCGCCGGTCCCAGAGCGGGCGCTCGCGCGAGTCGTGGATGGTGTAGGAATAGGCCTTGGACGTCGCGCCGCGGATCGGGTCAAAGTCGATGGGGCAGGGTTCGATCGCGGTGATGAGGACGTCGGCGGGCAAGCGGCCGTTGAGGGCCGCCCGCAGGCGGTCCGTGCCGCGTTCGACGGGCCAGCCGATGCCGCGCTGGGTGCCGGTGCCGTCGGAGCAGGCGAAGGAGGCGACCTGGCCGCGGGCGTGGACGCCGGCGTCGGTGCGGCTGGCGCCGGTGAGGATGACGGGCTCGCGGACGATCTCTCGCACGGCGCGCTCGACGACGGCCTGAACGGTGCGGAGTTCGAGTCGCGCGATACCGCTGGCGCCGGGCTCGATCACGCCCAGGACCTTGTTTGCGGGCGGCGCGTGCATGGGGATGTCGCGCTGGGGCGGCGTGGTGTTGGCGACGTGCGACGGATCAGTGGCCGCGGCCAGTGCGGTCGAGGCGGGCGCGGGCGGTTCCTGCTTCTGCCAGCCGCAGAAGTCCGTGCCGTCATATGCGAGGGTGAGTTTGTAGCGTGGCACGGGCAAGGGTACGCGCCGGCCAGCGCAGACCGATTCGCGGAGTTGCGGCAGAGCACGCGCGACCGCGCTGCGAGTGATTGCGCATTCACAACACGATGTTCGACTGTGGCGCGCAACCGGCGAGGTTGAGTGGCGCCCCCGCCGCCGGAGGCGCTCGATCGCGGCGTTCGACGAGTCGATCGCTGCGTCTGGCCGGTGGCATCGGCACCGAACCGGCGAGGAGCACGTCGTGATTGCACCTACTCAAACCCCTGGCGACGTGGCAATACGGGGGTGGTGCCGCCTGCGCCGAGCAAAATGGGAGCCTGATCTCTGGTGGGACCGCACACGCGGGTTTGGCCCGCACCCCCCTGGTGTTTGTTGCGACCGAGTCTCAACGCCACAAACGGGACGCCTAGAATGAGGCGTGACGTGCCTTCTTGATGCCCAACCCGGGATGTGCGGAAGCGTGGCCATGGCCGATCTTGACGCCAAGGACGCGGCGTTGCTCCGGGCCATGGGGTTGTCGCCCAACGTGCGGGTGCGGGTGTGCCGTCGCGGCACGCCGTGCATTCTGGAGATCATGGGGCGTGAGGGGTGCGGGTGTCGGATCGGGCTGGCGCCGGAGTTGGCCCGGTGCATTTTCATTGACAGCGTCAACGACTGAGCGGAGAGCGCACGGGTGAGCGGCGACTGTCCCCGATGTGATGACGGAGATGGCGTCGCGAGCGCCGTGGCGACGGGCGCCGAAGGTTCGGCGGTGCGCACGGTCGCGCTCTTAGGCAATCCCAACACGGGCAAGACCACGCTGTTCAACCAACTGTCGGGCCTGCGTCACAAGACGAGCAACTTCCCGGGCACCACGCAGGAGGCGCGTGTGGGCGTGATCCGCGCCTCGGGCGGCGCGGCTGGCGGAGGCGCGCTCGACACACACCTGGTCGACCTGCCGGGGATTTACTCGCTGGAACTCGAGCAGACGGAGGCGGAGATCTGCCGCCGCGTGCTGGCGGGGAAATTGTCGCCCAAGGGGGAAGAGACGCGCGAGCCCGACGCGCTGCTGGTGGTCGCGGACGCGACGAACCTGATCCGGAATCTGTCGCTGGTGGGCGAGGGGCTTTCGCAGCGCTTGCCCACGGTGGTCGTTATCACCATGATCGACCTGGCGCGGCGGATGGGCGTGCGGGTGGTGGCCGAGCAGCTCGAGGCGCAGATCGGCTGTCCGGTTGTGCTGTGCAATCCGCGGAGCGGCGAGGGTGTGCGCGAGATTCTGCCGGCGCTGGAGCGGGCGCGGGTGTCGAACCGCACGCCGCCGGGCGATCGCGATGCGCTGGAACGCTGGGCGGAGAACGTGTATTCGCTCTCCACGGAGCACAGCCTGCCGTGCGCGGCGGGCGAGCACGGGAGCGCGCGATGGATGGCGAGTTCGCGCCTGACCGATCGCCTGGACAACCTGCTGACGCACCCGGTCAGCGGGCTTCTGATCTTCGCGGTGGTGATGGCCGGGCTGTTCATGGTGATCTTCAAACTCGCGACGTATCCGATGGACTGGATCGAACTCGTGTTTACGAGGCTGGGCGGGCTGATCGAGGGCGCGATGCCGGAGGGCATACTCCGCGCGTTCCTGTCTCAGGGCGTGGTCGGCGGGATCGGCGCGACGGTCATCTTCCTGCCGCAGATCTGCCTTCTTTTCTTCCTGATATCGATTCTCGAGGACACGGGGTACCTGGCGCGGGCGGCGTTTCTGATGGACCGCCTGCTCAGGCCGTTTGGTTTGCCGGGGCTGAGTTTCGTTCCCTTCTTGTCATCTCACGCGTGCGCTCTCCCGGGGATCATGTCGGCGCGGGCGATCCCGGATCGTCGCGAGAAACTGGCGACGATTCTGGTGGCGCCGTTCATGACGTGCTCGGCGCGCATCCCGGTGTATGTGCTGATGATCTCGATTTTGTTCCGTGATCGACCGATCGCGGCGGGGCTGGCGTTTGTCGGGTGCTATGCGCTGGGGATCGCGGCGGGGCTGTTCTCGGCGCTGGTGGCGCGCCGTACGATTCTGCGTGGGCCGAGCCGCCCGATGGCACTGGAATTGCCCACGTACAAGGTGCCGAGCGTGCGGACTGCGGCGATCGCGACGTATGACCGCGGGATGACGTTCCTGAAGAACGCGGGGACGAACATCCTGGCGATCTGCGTGGTGCTGTGGTGGATGAGCGCGTTCCCGCATGTCCCGCCGCCGGGCGAGTCGGTGGTGATGCGCGATCAGGCGCAGACGCTGCGGCAGGCGATGGAGAGCGCGGGGCGGGATGGCGTGGTGATCGTGATGAGCGACTCGGACAAGGCCGCGGCACGCGCGAAGGTCGAAGAACTCGAGGCGGGCGCGGACCGAGCGGAGGCGCGGCATGCGCTTTCGAATTCGTTCGCGGGCAGGCTTGGGCGGGTGATCGAACCGGTCTTTAGGCCGTTGGGGTTTGATTGGCAGTTGTCGGTGGGCGTCTTGACGAGCTTTGCGGCGCGCGAGGTGTTTGTTTCGACGATGGCGGTCATGGTGACAGGCGTTGACGACGCGGAGGACGCGGGCGTGCGCGACCAGATCGCGCACGCAACGCGGGACGACGGCGTGACGCCGATCTTTACGACGGGCGTGGCGTGGTCGGCGCTGGTGTTCTATGTGCTGGCGATGCAGTGCCTGCCGACGCTGGCGGTGACGGCGCGCGAGGCGGGCGGCGTGAAGTGGGCGCTCTTGCAACTCGGGTGGATGAGCGCGGTGGCGTATGTGGCGGCGTTTGTGACGATGAAGATCGTGGGTTGATTCAGAAGTCGCGGCCTGCAATGCCGTTGTGGGTGGTCATACCGCAGATGAGCAGGCCGTAGTACGAGCGGGCACTCCAATTTCCATTCTCTTCATCGAGCACGAACTCGCGCAGGCGCGTCGAACCGTCACCCATCGAAACCAGAACACGGTTCGACGCCCATCGAATCGAGCCCTGCTCGGCGTGAGAACCCGAGCGGAGATCAAGCAGCAGGGCTTTTTGGGATGGGAAGGTCATCTCGGCCCGGCGCACCGGACGGTATAAGGACCGGTCGTCGGGAGTTTCGAACGGGCCGAAATAAGACGGGGCGGCAAAGGCCGTCTGCGTCAAGTAGAGAGGTGAGCGGAGCACATCGCGCAGGTCGGGGCGTGCCTCATGGACAAGGACTTCGAGCGAAGGGTCGATGGGCGCGTAGGCGGGTGAAATGAGATTGATGTACAGAGCGCATTGGAAGAAGTAGGGCGAGGTGAACTCGATAGGACGATGGTCGAGAACGAGTTTCGCGTCGGGGTTGCCGCGTGTCCCCATGTAAGGGAACACCTCGGCGTTGGCGTCCATGTAGAGAGCCAGCGCGACGCCGGTCTGTTGCACAACCGAGATTCGCTTGACGATGGCGGCCTGCGCGCGAGCGCCTCGAAGTGCCGGGAGCAGAATGGCGATCAGCACCGCGACGATGGCGATGCAGACCAGGAGTTCGATCAGGGTGAACGCACGGCGCGCGACTCGGCGCGCGGCATCAACCGTACCGGCATCGGGAGAATTTACGGGCCGAATCAAGCCGACCAAGAGACATCCAATGATTCCCGTGTTTCGAATCACTCCCGCCACATGACCGAGCGGTCCGCCGATCCCGAGAGTACCCAAGCACGGGCACGAAGGCGATTGCGGGCGCATTGCAGCCCACGCGAGAATAAGCGTGTAGGAGCCAAACAGCATTGACGCCACGATCGCCGCTTTGCGCGAATCTCGGCACAGAACAAGCCAGAGCGCGAGCGCCGCCTCAACAGCCGCGACAATCCCAACGATTGCGATGGTTCCCGCTTCAGGACCGAACGCTGATTGCGTCAGCCACCGCACGAACTTCACCGTCGGTTGTGGGTCAACAATCTTCGCTCCCCCTGCCCACAGGAGAGTCAGGGCAACGGCGATTCGCAAGATCAAGCCGATTGGGGCTCTCATGGTTTTCCTAATAGGGAATGAGCGTGGTCTCGTCGCTGCTTCTTTGGCCAACGTCGAATCCCGTCAGCATCCAACGACCTTCCTTCTCTGACCACCACCAGTTGATCGCGACCGGGCGCAACACACGGTCCCCGAACTCAGCAATGAAGCACACCGTCGCAAAGAGGGATTCCTGAGAGTTGCTGATCGCTTCCTTTCCGATCCAGAATGGCTTCATGCCGAAGATGGCCGCGCTCGTCTGCAGGGCCGTCCTTGGCGAAGCGGCGTCCATTCGTGATGAACCACGAGCCTCGCGCGCGGGGATCGTGAAGACAATGGTCCAGTAGCCCGCGCTTGCGGCAAGCCGCCTGAGAGTCCCCCGACCATCGCTCGCACGCTCGATCACCGGCGCGAGCCGCGCGAAGTAGTCATCGAGCGATTGGTCATCGCGTGGAGGATCCTCGAGGAGGGTCAATGCGGGGTCGTGATCCTCGAACCACGCCCGGAGTTGGGACATCGTTACTGCCGGTTGATCCCCCTGCCCTTGTCTCCATGCAACATACTCGCCGGGGCTCGACTGGAAACGCGCCCGCAGAAACTCCTCCGTGAGACGCCGAACCGCATCCACCTTCGCCCGATCGGGTACCAAGCCATCGACCGCGGAAACGGCTTCACACCGGCGCAGGCCAGCTTGTAGCGCTTCCGCGAGATCGCCCATGGGCGATCGCATCATCGCCTGCCTTGCGCTGCTCACGAGCTTTGCGTGTGCCGACTTGTCCGCATCGATGCGCCACATCCCTCGCTGATACACCACCACGAATACCGCGATGGCGATCAGCCCGATTGTAATTCCAACAATTCGCTTTCGGCTGGTCATGTTCGAGCGTGGTCGTCGGATTGTCACTGGCACAATTCGTCTGGGTTCGTGCACGTTCCGTTCGCCTTGCACGCGACCGCGGCGGCCGCGCCCTTGCCGACACAGCAACCATCGTCGGTTCCATTGCATGTGATGTGATTTGGCGTCTTGCTCGCGCACTCCCGCGTGACGCTGCAATTCCAGTTCTTCTGGGGCGTCGTGCTGCCCGGCCCACTGTCCGCCGCCAACGCCACCCCGACCGCCGTGGTCAGGACACTGGCAAACCCAAGAACATTGGCCCACTTGGAACGTGAAACGCTGCTGCCCATGCGGTGCTCCTTTCGACGGCCTTGCGGCCTCCACGGAGACTACCCCCCCCCCCCCCTCTTCTGTCAACGGGCGTCCGCGAAATTCTAGAAAAGTATCAGATCAATAAACCACGCGGGTGGTTTTCTTCGATTGGCATCGACTATCTGTGTAATACCAACACAATCAGTCACGACCCCGCGCTTCCCACGAGTTCGTCGTTGGTCTTGAAGCGCTTGAGCGCGTTGAGCAGTTGTTCGATCTGCATGGGCGGGGGCATCTGGAGCAGGCGGCGGCGCAGGGCCGTCATGGTGTTCATCTCGCGCTCGGACATGAGCAGGTGCTCCTTGCGCGTGCCGCTGGCGGCGAGGTTGATGGAGGGGAAGATGCGCTGCTCGGAGATTTTGCGGTCGAGGATGAGCTCCATATTGCCGGTGCCCTTGAACTCCTCGAAGATGATCTGGTCGCCGGCCGAGCCGGTGTCGACGAGGCAGGAGGCGATGATGGTGAGCGAGCCGGCCTCTTCGCTGTTGCGTGCGGCTCCGAAGAGGAGCTTGGGGACTTCCAGGGCGCGGGAGTCCAGGCCGCCGGTGAGGGTGCGCCCGCTGGAGGCGTGCTTGCGTGACTGGTTGAAGGCGCGGCCGAGGCGTGTGAGGGAATCGAGCACGACGACGACGTGCCGGCCGGCTTCGCAGAGGCGTTTGCAGGTGTCGATGGTCTGCATGGCGACTTCGATGTGGCGTTCCACGCCGTGGTCGTTGCTGCTGGCGAGCACGCGGCAGCGCTCGGGCTCGAAGAAGGTCCCCGCGCCGGCGGGGCCGCCGGGCGCGAAGGTGCGCTTGAAGTCGGTGACTTCTTCGGGGCGTTCGTCGATGAGGAGCACGACGACGTAGACGTCTTTGTGGTTGCGGAGGACGCCTGTGGCGATGTCCTTGAGGAGGGTGGTCTTGCCGGCCTTGGGGGGCGAGACGATCAGGCCGCGCTGCCCGCGACCGATGGGACAGAAGAGGTCGATGAGGCGGCAGGAAGCGGGGCAGCCGGGGTATTCGAGTGTGAGGCGCGGCTGAGGATCGATGCTGGTGAGTTGGTCGAAGGGCTTGAGGGGCGAGAGCGGGCCGAAGTCGAGTTGCGGCGGGAGGGGCTTGCCGCCGGGCGCGGCGACGCGTGCTTGGCCGCCTTGGGCGGATTGCGAAGCACCTGGCGTGCCGCCTGATTGGCCGCCTTGTTCGCCGTGAGGTTGGATGGTGGCCGAACCGTGAGGTGCGTGAGGTTGTTGCTGACCGCCCCCACCACCGCGGCGGCGTCGACGTTTCCAACGAGAATGGCCGTGATTCAACGGAACTCCTTCAAGGCCGATCGCAGGGACGGAGGTCGATCGGAAAGGCGGGCACGCCACGCCGGAAAGCGCAGGAGGCGGCCAAGGTCAATCGCACGCCCGGGCGATGGCCCGGAGATGCAGGAAACGCGGGTCTCCGAGGCTTGGCCTCGTCGCGCTGGTCGGAAGCGGCCGGCGAGCGTGGGCCCTTGCCACAAACCAAATCCCGGAACACGTCCCGCCGAATCAGGCCGCATCACACCAGATCACACGAAACCGAAACGAACACGGGCGGCGTGTTTCGAGAGGATGCAGCGGACTGGCCGCCGAGCGATGAAACGCGGCGGCTGATTCGCGTGGCCCCATGCACGCGGCGGATGGCCGCGGACCACGGCGGACGCCCGGGCGTCAAACACAAGGCCGGGAGCGCCCGCGGCTGGGCACAAGCAATTGGAGGAGGGGCGAGGGGTTGAGTCAAGGGGAGGGGCGGAGCAACCCAGGCGGGTTGCCCGCGCACTGGCAGAGGCCGCCTCGATGCGCCCGCCGCGCCCGCGACATCGCGCGCCCTACTGGCACGCGGTCTCGAACAGGCCCGAGAAGAGGTCATAGTCCAGGGCGTTCACGAAGCCGTTGGCATCTATGTCAGCCAGCGGGTGTCCGATCTCGAACAGCACCGCGAACCAGTCGTAATCGAGCGCATTGATGAAGCCGTTGCCGTCGATGTCGGCCGGGCACGTTCCGTGCGTCTCGCGGTCGCACGCATCGATAAAGTCGTTCTCATTCAGATTGTATGGATGATATGTATCTCCTTCATACGTCACCGTCTCGGCCAGATCCGTCGCGTCGTCCCTGTTGTTCTTGTTACAATCGCTGGTAAGCGAAAAGTCATAGGTGAAGTTCGTTTGGGAGTCCGGCACGGGGTCGGCCGGCGTTCCGCCGCACTTGAGCTTACCCGCGACTCCAGTGATGCGATAGGGTCCAGGAAGGAAGGGAATCTTCCCGGTTGTGCCGTCGGTGCCGTGGATGGTGATCTCGCGTGGGTTGCCGCCGGTCGCCGAGCCGAACGTGACGACGGCCCTGTCCGTCAGGTCGATCCACTCGCTCCCGAGAAGCTGCTCGACTTTGATCGCCGGGTCGGTGTCGTTCTGGAACACCGGGCCATAGAAACGGAGCTTGATGCTCGTGTTGTATCCGGCGAAGCCGCCGATCAGTTTCTGGTTGAACGCGGAATCGAGGATTGACGAGCCGCTGACGGGCTGGCAGTCCACGCCATACAAGTGGTACGGCACCAGCCCGACCGCGCCGCCGCCGAGCGACGAACTGGCCACGTCGTAGTACGGCGCGCCGTGGGAGGTCGATGAGAGTTCAACGCTCCCGACAAAGACCTTGTCGCTCCAGGTGCCCGAGCCGTTGGCGGCGTTGATGATGACCTGCCCGCTCAACCCGGTCGAGTTGCCGATGACAAGTTCGCCGTTGAGCGACCCGGAAACGGTGACGCGCCCATCGTTGGTCGAATCGCTAATGATTTTGCTTGCGACGATCGTGGCGTGGGTTCGGATGCCGCTGGTCGAGTCGGTCGTCTTGATGTGACGGATGCTCCCATCGGTAACCGTGTCGTTGGACGCGTCGTTGGCGATGATGTAGCCGTCGATGAACGGCGTCTCGATGAAGTCGATGCCCTCGTTGGCGCGGATCATGGCCTGGTTGAGCCCACTCCCTGTAAACTGGCTGATTTCCTGTGCGGCGAGAATCTTCTTGATGCGGCCTTTCTTGACCCAGAGCGGCTCTGGCCCGTAGCCCGTGATACGCGCGCCCGCGTCGATCAAATCGATGTCGCCGTTCTCAACGATAATCTTGGCCTTCATGTCATCGACGGACTTGATGCGCTTGATCGTGCCCGAGTTCAGGGTGATTTGGCAGTCGTCGCTGAAACCGTTGCCCTCGATGACGAAGACCGGGCTGTTGGCGGTGCCACCCGGCGAACTTACCGAGAAGTCGCCGTAGATACCGCCGCCGACATCAAATCGAGCCAATTGGGTAACATGGATGGAGTAGTCGTTGGGATTGGTGGCTTGCCCAAAGTCGCCGTTGACGCCACCGTAGAGTTGCGACGTAGTCGATCCAGCCGGGTTGCCGAGCCCCGTGGCCACGATGCCCCTGAGCAAGCCGCCCTTCTTGACTGGGATGTCGTCCGCGTTCACGAAGTCCGGGCCCGTCGTGTTCTCGTCGCTGCCAATGTAGAACGACACAACCCCGCTGTTCGGCCTCCCACAAATGTGATCTTGGGAATCGTGGTGGAGTCATCCGGCGGCAGAATGTCAACGAACCGCGTGGCAGACTTGAGCGTGACCTGCACGTCTGCGGTACCACTGACCGACTGAACCGGCGTAAGAAGATTTCCGCTGTTGTCGTACTCCTTGATCGGAATGCTGGCGAGTGCGATACCCGAACAGGCGAAGAGGATCGATGCGAACGCGATTGCCGTTTTCATGTATCCGACTCCTTTCGTTGCCTCTGAAGGACGAAGATGCGAAGTCCCAAAGCCAAGCCGACACTCCCGGGTGCGGGAATGGCAGACGCAATTCTGAAACCATAAAGTCCCGTCGAGGAGGGGCTTGTACTTGTCACTTCGTAAATTGAATCACCCCCATGCCCCGTACCTGCCCGACTCCCGATCATGGTTCGTCCGAGTGGCTGGCCCGATTTGGGTGCTGCTCGCTCCGTCCACTCCGGCGTGCCGCCGCTGGTGTCGAGCATCCCCCACGGCGAAAGGGAATCGGGGTACGCGCCGAGCGGGATGTCGTATTCCGCGCCGAAGCCGTCGGTCCATCCGTAGCTGGTTTCGCCGACACCGGGAGGACCGGGGATCGGGTCTAAATCCGAGGCGTTCTTGTTCAGCCACCAGCCGCCTTGGCTTGGGCCGTATCGGTTTGGGTCGTAGTGGCTGGCCTTGAGCGCCTCGTCGTAGGTCGGGAGCCAGTACTTCGCGCCGGGGAGGTGGGTGAGCGCGTCGGTGAACGAGCCGTCGGCGTTGTCGCCCCAGGTTGAAACGTCATACGCGCCGTACAACAGCGACGCGGGATCGCTGGACTTTCCGTTGTGGAGCCAGTTGCAGTACAGCGCCGCGTCGCGCCAGGAGATGCCGAACACCACCTTCATCGGCGCGTCGGCGTTGTTCTCCAGCTTCCAGCGCGTGCCCGGCCCGCCGTAGGTCGGGTCTTCGATCGCGCCCCACTCGGTCGGGCCCGCCCAGTGCAGGAACGGCGGGAGGTCCTGGATCGCCACGCTGTAGAAGGTGTTGGCGAATTCGAGGTATTGGGCGGTGGTGGTCTCGTACTTGGCCATGCGGAACGTGTAATCGACCCTGCCACGCCCGATCGCGGGCGAGTTCGGGTAGTCCTCCCAGTTGGGCTTGTTGAATGCCTCGTTGCCCGGCGCGCCGACAGAGACGAAATCGATGCCGTAGTCCTGGGCCAACGCCCGCGAGGTCAGAGCGAAACCCGCGAGGCAGGCGAAAACGACGATGGCGGCTTTGGTGTGCATGGTCTCTCCTTTTGTACGGACCAGCACCTTTATCGGTCGCCCGAAATTAGGATCGTGATGTCAAGAATGTGTGAATCGTGCATGGCGGCTTGGCCGACCGGGAACTCGATCGGGTGTGCCGTGCAGTGGGCTCGCGTGCTTACGCGGCCTTGTTCTTTCCGCCCAGGGTCTTGCGCATGACGACGATGATGATGGCCAAGAGCGCGATCGAACCGAAGAAGATCGCGACGATGGGGCCGAGGCCGTGCATGCGCGAGTGTAGACCCGCGTGCGGCGCGTCCCTCAGCAATTCTCGAATCGTCGCAAGTCATGCCGCGCCGCAAAAACACCACCAGCCCGGGAAGGCCCGGGCCGGCGGGAAATCAGCGGGTTGTTAATCGCGTTCATCGGCGACGACGACGTGCGGCGACCACGAGGCCGAGGCCCGCGAGGGTCGTAGCGCTCGGGGCCGGAACGTCGCTGAAGTACGCGGTGTTGCCGCCGGTGGGCAGCGTGCCGTCCACGCGGATGTGGAAGCCGAAGTGGTCCACGTTGGCAACCGCGAGGTTGTTGAACGTGAAGTTCTGGCTGCCATTGGGGGTGATGCCGGTGTTGGGGTTGGTCTTCCAGCCGACGATGCCGCCGGTGCCGGAGTTCGAGACCTTGGAATCCCACACGCCGAAGCCTGACGTCGAGCCGGAAAGGTCGATGTCGTCTGACAGGGCCCAGAAGCCAAAGACGTCGGTGATGTTGTAGGTCGTCGAGCCGATCGTGAGTTGCGGCGTGCCGCTCAACGCGACCTGATAGGTCAGACCGCTGATGAGCGTGACGTTCACGCCGCCGATTAGATCGGCATCCTGGAACGAACTACGCGTCTGGGCGAGCGCATTGCTGCCGAGCGCGGCCGCGGTGATCGCCGCAGCAAACACATACCTCTTCATGTGACCCTCTCCCTCTGAAAACAGATCCAGCCATGGCGGGCGGCGGAAACGCCCGGATCGGGTAATCGCCCGACCACTAAACTATACAGCGCAAAATCTGCATTGTACTCCGGCATTCATCATAAGTGTTCTTAAATCAGTGGTTTGTAGCAGTCAAACGCCTCCGAAATGCCGTTGATGCAGACCAAAAACAACCAACGCCGTCCCGAGTGGGAACGGCGTTGGCAGCCCGTGGGTCTCTTCCCAGACGGGCGTTGTTCGGGCTCACCGGTGCGGACGGGAGGGGGTGGGTGGGGGCTCCATGTCTGCCGCGACGTTGGTCGCTTGCATGTCCCGTCCGCGTCGTCTCTTCTCAAACGATCCGGCTTGCCGTCGGGCGGCGAGAACTGCCCGCTCGACACCCCAACCTTGCCACAATCGCCAGACCTCGCCAGCGATCGCGTCCCCCCGCCCGCCACACGCGGCCCGCACGCCCGCACGCGCCCCACAGACCTCCCTGCCCAAGGTCCGTGAAGTCATCCGCTCCGATTCGTCGCGTTCTCGGAACGTTCGGCTACCATTGCCCGCCATGCCGAGCATCACCATCAACGGCACCAAGTGCGACTTCACCCCTGGCCAGACGATCCTCCAGATCGCCAATGCCAACGGCGTCGACGTGCCGCAGTACTGCTATCACGACGG
>JADLFE010000021.1 GCA_020845755.1 Phycisphaerales bacterium | reverse complement strand
TCTTCCCAGGGCGAAGCCTCGCGCTGCTTGAGGCCCAGCGCGATCTTCTCCTTCTCGCGGTCGATGTTGAGAACCTTGACCTCGACCTTCTGGCCGATCTTGAGGATCTCGCTGGGGTGGTTGATTCGGCTCCACGACATGTCGGTGATGTGGAGCAGGCCGTCGATGCCGCCCAGGTCGACGAAGGCGCCGAAGTCGGCGATGTTCTTGACCTCGCCGGTGACGATCTGGCCTTCCTTGAGCGTCTCCATGAGGCGCTTCTTGGCGGCGTCGCGTTCTTCTTCGATCAGTTTGCGGCGGGAGATGACGATGTTGTGGCGCTCCAGGTCGATCTTGATGATCGACGCGCGGATGCGCTTGCCGATGAAGTCGCCGATCTCGCCGGGACGCCGGATATCGACCTGCGACGCGGGCAGGAAGACGTGCACGCCGATATCGACGAGCAGGCCGCCCTTGATCTTCCGCATGCAGGTGCCCTCGACGACATCACCCTCCTTGGTGGTGTCCATGATGCGCTGCCAGGCCATCTGGCGGTCGGCCTTGCGCTTGGAGAGTTGGACCACGCCGCCCTCGCCCTCGAGTTCTTCGAGGTAGAAACTGTGGACGTCGCCGGGCTTGATCTCCGTGCCCTCGAACTCTTCCTTGGGGACCAGGCCCTCGCTCTTGAGGCCGACCTCGACCACGACATCATCACCGGCATAGCCGATGATCTTGCCCTTGATGAGTTTGCCGGGCGTCAGATCGTTGATCTGCTGCCCGAGCAGGGAGTCCATGTATTCCTCGTCGCCGGCCTTCTTGCCAAGCGCGTCGCGCACCATGGAGTTAGCGATGTCGTCGGAGATACCAAGAGAAGCGATCAGGTTTTCATCGATCATGGGACGAGTTCTCGTTGCGCTGCGTGACCCGTGCCGCGGTCGGTGAGACGGCCGGATTCGACAGCGCCGGCCCGGGAGCGACCTCGCTCCCGTCCGTGCCCCGCTGGGGCTGTTCGACGTTTCGGACTCATCCGCCCCCGCGAACGCGGGGAACTGACGGACCACCGACCCACCGGGTCAAAGTCTAGGCCTGTTCGGTGCCCGGTTCCCGCTCCCTTACGCACCCCCAGCGGTCATGAAGAGCTTCACGAACTCGACAAGCGCCGCCAGCACGAGGGCCGCGCCGTTGGCCGCGAGCACCGCGGGATCGACGTTCTCCAGGCTCGACGCATCCACTCGCCGCTGCAGTACCTCCCGAACCACAAACGACGCCACGATCCCACTGAGCATCCCCGCGATGAAGGGCGGTAGTTCTTCGATCTGTCCGCTTGCGCCCATGCGGCTCGATGTACTGCCCACCGCCGCGCACACGATCACTCCCACCGCCCACGCCAGCGCGATCAGAACCGCGCCGCCGGCGAGCCACCAACGCGAGGCGTTCCGCCGCCGCTGCAACTCGATCGGGATGATCTCGTGCTTCCACATGTCGATGCCCTCGCTGACTTGCGCCGATTTTTCGTCCATGCCCCGCCACGCAAGCCGCTTGGAATTGCTGCTCATTCAGGCTGCTGGATAGAGGTCATTCCAGCGTTGAGGGTACTCCATTCCAAGTAGCGGCACGCGAATGTGGCCCGCCGCCGGTAATCTAGATCTCGCGCGTGACTCTCGTTTCGATTGCCCGCCGTCCTGCTCGCCCGGTGTTGAGGGGCCGAACATGAAGACCCGCCTCGTCGTCTCCGCCGCCATGTCGCTCGTCTCCGTCGCGTGCTTGGCCCAGCAAGCCGCGCCCGCAACACCCAAGACGACAGCGCTCAAGCCCGGCACGATCACCAGCCACTCCGAGGGGCTCCACGGCTACATCGGCTTCTCGACCAGCGAGCCGCCCGATCGCGCCATGTACAGCGCCGGCGTCGGTTTCTACACGGCCGTCTGGCCGCTCGTCGATCGCCCGCTCGCCAACTTCCAGATCGGCCTGGCCAGCACGTGGATCCTGCCCAACAACTCCGACAATCGCGACACGCCGCTCGCGCCGCAGGGCACGCTCGCTCGCTCGTGGCCCGAACGCGGGCCCACGTGGGATAGCGTCTTCCAAACCGTCGAGGGCGGTGTCGGCTTCTGGGCCGGAAACCACTTCCGCTACGCCTCGCCCAAGTTCAGTATGAACGCCACGCCGCAGTGCTACGACTACGAAGTCGGCTCGCCCGGCTGGTCCTTCTTCCAAAGCAACGAGGCGCTCGCCGACGATCGCCTCGGCATCGCGCAACTCAGCAACCGAATCCTCATCCCGCCCGACGGCCTGCCCTTCGAGGGCGAGCCCTCCGGCCAGTTCCTTGGATACACATGGCTCGCGCTGCCGTTCACCGACGCCGCGCCCGGCGAGCCGCCCACCGGCGATCAGAGCTGGACCTGCTTCCTGAGCGCCGCCAATTTCAAGGGGCCCATCGCGTTCTACATCCCCGAGACTTGGAGCAAGATCGGCAAGCTCTTCAACTATCCCTACATCTACGGGCGCGGCCTCGACGCTCGCCCCGCCACGGTCGGTGGCGGCGCGATCGAGATCAACACCGTGCCTCGATTCGACTCGATCGACGCGTCGGGCGTCGTCTACTCCAAGATTCCCAAGCTCCAGTTCCCCGTCGACGCGCAGGGGCGAACGCTGCTCGTGCAGGACGTGACGTACTACTCCAAGGCCGCCCTGTGGGATTCGCTCAAGGCATGGCGCGACGGCGGGGCCGCGAGTTCCGGCCGCTTTGACCCCAAGGGCGCGTGGAAGCCGACGCTCACCACCAACACCACCGAGTATGACCAGGCGGGGAAGAAAGTCGCCGGCGTCGAGCGCTCGTTCGATACCAAGGTCTTCGAGGGGAACGTCTGGGGACTCCAGTGGACCGCCGGCTCGGCCGCCCCGCTCGCGGTGTTCCCGCAGTATTTCAAGCAATCGGGCGATCAGCGCGTCGTCGTCGCGCCCGCCGACGTTCCGCGCGAGACGCGGCTGCTGTCAAAGGAGTTCGCCAACGCCGCGCCGGGTCCCGCCTACACCTCGCCCACGTCCGGCGCATGGGCCAAGCCCGGGCCAACCAAGGGCCCGTTCAAGAGCCGGCTCCGCGATGGCTCGCTGGTGACCTATTCCTGGTACCGCTTCGTCGACCAGCCGTCGTTTCAGCAGTATCACTGGAGCGACGAGAAGAAGGCACGCCTTCAGCAACTCGTCGAGAAGATTCATACGTCATGGACGATCGACGCCGAGTACATGCCGCCGCCCACCCGCGGCGAACTTGTGCGTCTCGACCCGGGCCTCATCGTCACGCCGCCCAAAGGATTCGAGTCCGGCTATGTTCCGATCGTCACGCGCCAGGAACGCCGATAGCACGAGCCGTGCCTCGTGATGGCGTCGCGATTATCGTGCGCCGCTTTCCAGTTTCAGCAGCACATCTTCCATCCGCGCATCCAGCGCGCCCCGCGGCAAGACCTCGTCCGCCCCCGCGTCGCGAGCCTGCTGAAACAACTCCTTGGCCACGTGCGGCCCGAAGCACACCACGCGCACGCCGCGCCACCGCTCCTCCCGCCTCACCCGCGCGATCATCGCCATCGCCTCGTCGGGCTTGTCGAGATCGAGCACGAGCGCTCGCAGCGTTGAACTCTCGGATGAACTCGCGGTCGCTCCGTTCGTCGCGCTTATCACTCCCGCGCACGAGTCGATGGCCGTCGCCGCTTCCGCCAGCCGGGCCTCCAGCATCTCGAGCGTGCGCACGGGGCGACAAGGGATTCCCAGCGCTTCCGCCGTGCCCTTGATTTTCGAAGCCCACAACAAGTCTGCGGCCAGGTACAGGATCATGCCGACATTGTTGAGAGTGACTCGACACTCGTGTCATTCCCGCGTTCGAGAATCTCGACGAGTGGCCATTTACGCCCTTTGTTTCCGAAATAATCTTCATGAACAGACTGCAAACAGACCCCCCAAAAGCCCCCGGATTTGCTTGGATTTCGGAACCTCGCGCGTAGGATCAATCCCGGGCCAGTTCGGAGCGTCCGGATCGTGTTTTTCCGTTCGATCTGTATGTATCACACTCTTCAGGGAAGGCAACCATGAGCACCATCGCCGCACCCACCCCCAAAGTCAAAAACGCACAGCCCAAGGACTACAACAGCCCGCTCTTTGCTGAGCTTGGGCTCCCCTCGGACCCCAACAACTTGTATCGCCAGACCGTGGGCTGCATGCTCTACGGCGCCGAGGTCATGGGCCTCCCCAATTACCTCCAGCAGATCCTCGCCCAGCCCAAGAACGAAATCATGGTCCACTTCCCCGTGAAGATGGACGACGGCCGCTTCCAACTCTTCAAGGGCTACCGCGTTCAGCACAACAACGCCCTCGGCCCGTACAAGGGCGGCCTGCGCTTCCACCCCGACGTTCACCTCGATGACGTCAAGTCCCTCGCCTTCCTCATGACCATGAAGTGCTCCCTCGTCGGTGTGCCCTACGGCGGCGGCAAGGGCGGCATCAAGGTCGACCCCCGCAAGCACTCCAAGGGCGAGATGGAACGCATCGTCCGCCGCTTCACCTCCGCCATCGCCCACAACGTCGGCCCCGAATACGACATCCCCGCCCCCGACGTCGGCTCGAACTCCCAGCACATGGCCTGGATCGCCGACACCTACACCTTCCTCTCCGAGATCGGCGGCTCCAATCCCACCGCCGTCGTCACCGGCAAGCCCGTTGAATACGGCGGCTCGCTCGGGCGCGAAAAAGCCACCGGCCAAGGCGTCGTCGACACCCTCGTTGAGATGCTCCCCGAGCTGAACCTCCGCCCCGATCAGTGCACCTTCAGCGTGCTCGGCTACGGCAACGTGGGCTCCTGGTCCGGCAAGATCTTCCAGGACAAGGGCGCCAAGATGATCGCCGTCGCCGATCACACCGGCTTCATCAAGAACGACAAGGGCATCGATGCCCACGACCTGGCCAAGTACGTCGATCAGCACGGCGGCGTGAAGGGCTACACCAAGGCCGGAGCCATTACCAAGGAAGAGTTCTACCGCACCAAGGTCGATGTCTTCATCCCCGCCGCCCTCGAGCAGATGGTCCAGGAGACCGAGGCCGCTTGGCTCGATTGCAAGGTCGTCGCCGAAGGCGCCAACGCCCCGACCACCCCGGCCGGTGAGCGCGTCCTCCAGGGCCGCGGCATCGAAGTCCTCCCCGCCATCCTGTGCAACGCCGGCGGCGTGACCGTGTCGTACTTCGAGTGGGTCCAGAACAAGACCTTCCAGTCCTGGGAACTCGAAAAGGTCGACAGCCTCCTCAACAAGCACATGCTCGGCGCCGCCGCGCGCACCCGCGCCGCACGCAAGAAATACAACTGCGAACTCCGCACCGCCGCCTACATCGCCGCCCTCGAACGCCTGCAGAAGGCCTATGAGTTCCGCGGCATCTTCCCGTAAGGCGAACGTGTGATCGACCCGCCATCAGGCCCGTGATTCCACGTGATCGAAGCGTGACCCAAGGCCCGCCCCTCCGGCGGGCCTTTTTCGTTGATGTTCGACTTCAGCGCCTTCCTCGGGCTCGCCATCGACCAGGTGCAATCACCACGCGGGTGCTCGCAGGCCCGCTCCATTCATTGCGGCGGCAGCGGCCAACGCAGTTCGCTGGCAATCGCGCGAATCTGCTCCGCGATGACGGCATCCTCGCCGCTCTTTCCCTCCGGCTCGATGACGCCGAGCAGCCGCAGATCATCGCTGACGACCACCACGGCGCACGGCGACCCCGGCGCGAGGCGTCCGAGGAGTTCGTCGCTCGCGCCGGTCCAGGTCAGCATGACCGGCTCGGGTGTCGTCTTGGGAAGCAGACGAGCCAGCACGCCCCGCGCGCCTTCACGCCATGCATCGCCGATCTTCGCCAGAGCCCCCGCGTCGAATCCGCCCGGAGAAAGGCACGCGACACCCAGCGAGAGCAGCGACGCTGGAGGTGTGAGACCAGCGCCTGCCTCGAGGGGCGTGGGGGCGGCCGCCTCAAGATCGAGCGACACCTCGGCGCGAAGCACGCCCGCCATGGCGCTGTCGATCATCGCGGCGGAGGCGTCGCGCGTGAACAGGATCATTGCCGCGGCCGCCGGACGCTGGCCCGCGCGTGACTTCAACTCGCCGAGCAGCGACCACGCACGATGATCCATCGATTGCAGCGGCGGATCAAGGATCGTTGCGCCGGCCTCGATAATCCCAGGCGTGGACCGAAGTTCACCGAGCGACTTCACGATCGTCCGTGCGCCGAGATCGATGGTCCACGCCGGCGGCTCGCCCGGCACAATCGCCGTGCAACGCCCCACGATCTTCGCGCCCACGACGCCGATCGGCGTGATCTCGAACGAATCGAGGCGCCCCGTGGTCGCCAGCGCGGACAGCACCACCTCATGCGTCGCGCTCTTTCCACGAACCACCAGCAGCCGACGAGAACCAGATGCGGCAGATTCGGCGCTCTCCCACGAAATGACGCCGGTGAACGCTGTCAGCGCCTCGTTCGTGTCGTTCCCAAGCGCGAGCCACAGTTGCGGAAACGCGAGCATCGGAAGGTGCTGGGCGAGTTTGGACGGCGATGGATCGCCATCAATCTCGAAGCGTGCAGCGTGCTCGCGATCGCCCTGACGGATCGCTGTGACGCTCCCCGGCTGAGCACAAATGCTGAGATCACCGAGTTCGAGCCTGGTCATCGGCGCGTGAGCCGGGGTGCGTGCCGTGCGCACGATCGCCACCGCGCGCCGGATGGCCCGCGCGGGCAGCGGCCCTTCAATCACCGGATATGGTGTGGCGACGAGCGACACCCGGTCCGCGCACGCCCCTTCGCGATACGCCGCCGAGATTCGTGCCAGCACCTCGGATGCGTCCAGTGCTTTCGCGTGATTTGTGCCGTTCTGTGGCGCGGCGAAGGCGGTCGTCGTCATCGAGCCCGTCATGACAAGCAACCCGAGCAAGCCCAGGGCCGCCGCGGTCTTGCGAGCGATGCCGCGCAGGCAGCGGCGCGTTTCATCCAGCGAGCCGAGCATGGAGAGGATTGATGTCATGGCGTGCCGAGTCCGACCTTTACCCGTTGGTCCGACGCACGGATACTCCCGTGGTTCCCCGCCGCAACAAATCGAGCACTTCCCACACACGCTTGCCATCGGGCTGCAGTGAGAATTCGGGCGCGATCTCCGCCAGCGGCTCGAGCACGAAAAGCCGCTCACGCAGGCGAGGGTGGGGCACCGTCAGGCCCGGCTCATCGATCACGCGATCGCCGAACAAGAGAAGGTCAAGATCGAGCGTCCGGCTTCCCCACCGCGGCGCGCTGGCCCGATCACGTCCGCGCTCGATCTCGATGCGGAGCAGATGCGAAAGCACGTCGCGCGGCCCCAGCGACGTGCGGATATGAGCCACGCCGTTGAGATAACGCTCCTGCCCCGCCGGGCCCACGGGTTCGGTCTCGATGATCGTGGAAACACGCATCATGTCCATGCCGGGGATCGTCGACAGCGCGTCAATCGCCGCACGGATATGGGCGTGGCGATCGCCCAGGTTCGACCCCAGCGCGATGAAGCAGTCGGATTGCGCGATCGGCTTGGTCATGCAGTGTGATGCGTCACGCGTGCGCCGACGCCCGTACCACGTCCGGAAAATCACGATACAGCGCCGACCTGAAATTCGTCACCATCGAATACACCGGATGATGCAGGCGCTCCACCTCGCCCGTGCGTGTGGCGACCAGATCGAGCGCATGGTCCAGTTGCGCCAGGTCCTTGAACGCCAGCGAGATGTGAAACTCGCCGAGCCCTTCGGGCCCGAATCCGAACTTCCGGCGTGTCAGCCGCCAGTGGTCCAGTTTGCCCTGGGATTTGAGGTGATCGAGATAGTGCTCCACGGCCTTGACGAACTCAAGGTCACGCCGCGACTCGCGCAGATCGCACCAGATCTCGTAGTAGTTCACGCCTTGCCTTTCTCGATCTCCGACAGCAGTGCCTCGTCGATACCCAGATATTCGCGCATGTGCTGGTCATAGGTCGCGGCGTCCTGATCGCGCGAAAGATCGAGGCGAAGCTCGTTGATCACCTTCGTCCCCTGGCGGATCCACTCCTCCCACGTCTGGGCCGAGATATTCTCAAAGATCCACGCCCCGACCGGCCCTCGGAACGGCTGGCGATTCATTTTGCTTCCCGCCCGTCCCGTCCGCTTACACACAAACGCACCGCCGAGATCGGCCACCGCGCTCGCCGCCCCGCCGACCTGCGGCACGGGCAGGCCGAGTTTTGTCAACAGATCGCCCATGGCCTTCTGGGGCAGGCGATCGCCGCGAGACGCCGCGGTCGTGAAGCCTTTGGTCAGCACCTCGCCCGCGATCGCCGTGTCGCCGGCCGCGATGAGTTGCTCGCCCGCGAGTTGATAAGCCTTCGACATCGCGGGGTTGATCTGGCAGCAGCGAAGGAACGACTCCGCCGCGTCCCGCGCACGCCCCGCCTCCGCATACACGCGCCCAAGTGAAAAGTGGGCCATGTCGTTCTCGGGATCGGCCTGAACCATGTTCTCAAACTGTGCGATACGCTGCTCAATGTCCATGCCCGATGATAGGAACCGCCCGTGCGGCGCGGGCAAACGCCGCTGCGTCGCGTCCCACGATCAACTCCACTCCCGCCGCGAAGTCCGCACGCCTCCCGTGCCATCCGCTACCCTGTTCATCGTGAATCCACCCGCCGGCATCCTGAGTGTCAGTCTCGCGGGCATCACGCTCCGCAACCCCGTCATCCTCGCGGCCGGAACCTGCGGCTATCTCGACGAGATGAACGACGTAGTCGATCTCTCACGCGTCGGCGCCGTCGTCACCAAGTCGATCACCCGCCTTCCACGCGACGGCAACGCCACATGGCGAATCGTCGAAACCCGCTGTGGCATGATGAACGCGATCGGGCTGGCAAACATCGGCGTTGACGCCTTTGCTCGCGATATCGCGCCGCGCGTCGCGCGTGTTCCAACGACAGTCATTGGGTCGATCGCGGGCTTTTCGATCGACGATTATGTCGCCGTTGCCGCCGCGATGGACGATTGCGATGCGATCCAGGCCGTCGAGGTGAATGTCTCGTGCCCGAACGTCCATGGAGGGACCGAATTCGGCGCGGACCCACGAGCGCTGTCGGAACTCGTCCGATCGCTCCGCCCCGTCCTCAGCCGTGCCCGCCTCTTCGTGAAACTCAGCCCCATCGCCAACGGTCCGCTTGCGATCAAAGACGTCGCCAAGGCCGCCATCGACGCCGGCGCACAGCCCGCCGGCCCGAACCAGCGCCCCGGCGCCGATGCGATCTGTCTCGCCAACACCATGCCCGCCATGGCGATCGATGTCCACACACGACGCCCACGCCTCGCCAACATCACCGGCGGCCTATCCGGACCCGCGGTCCATCCCATCGCTGTCAAACTTATTCATGATTGCTATCGCGCCGTCGCGAAGGACTCCGGCACGCCCATCATCGGAATCGGTGGCGTGCTCTCGTGGGAAGACGCCGCGGAGTTCATCCTCGCCGGTGCATCCGCCGTGGAGATGGGCACGTCGCTCTTTGTTGACCCCCGCTCGCCGTTGAAAGTGGCCGCTGGCCTGGAAACGTGGGTCAGGGCGCAGGGCGCGACCGGCATCACGGAACTGGTCGGCGGTGTGAAATTGGAGTAAGCAGACTCAACCAGATTCCAATCCGACGGCGGAGCGAGGGTGGGGGTGTTCCGCTTGTCCGCAACGCCGTTGCGCGGATGTCCACTCAACGTGAACGACCGTCTTTCATAGAAAGTCCAGCATGCTCCACGCATCATATTCCCGTCATTTCGCCGCACGTGTTGCGCGTTTGTCGCCCACCACCTCGATCGCGATCATGCTCGTGATCTTCTCTCTATCCACCTCCGCACAGTCCGCCGCCTCAAAGAAGTCTCAGCCCGCGGCCGGGCAGCCAACCCCGGCTGCGATCGCCGCTCCCAAGGACCTCCACGATCTCCTCCTTCCCATTCGCGACAAGGCCTCCATCCCCGCCCTCGCCGCCGTTGCGATCAAAGATGGCCAGATCCTCGCCCAGGGCTGTGCCGGCGTGCGCGACGTCACCGCCATTGACGAAGTCACGATCAACGACAAGTTCCACCTCGGCTCTTGCACCAAGGCGATGACCGCGACCATGATCGCCCGCCTCGTCGATCGCGGCGTCTTGCGCTGGGACATGACTCTCGGCCAGGTCTTCGCCGACCGCCCCGCCATACACGAGAAGTTCCGTTCGGCGCGCCTCGACCAACTCCTCACCAACCGCGGTGGTTTCCCGCGCGAAACACCGAACGATCTCTGGGCCACACTCTTCCGGCGCGAGGGCACTCCGACCGCGCAGCGCCTGCAACTCCTCGACGGCATGTGCATCGTCGCGCCAGAATACGAGCCAGGCACCAAGTTCGTCTATTCCAACCAGAACTTCGCCGTTGCCGGCGCGATGGCCGAGAAAGTGACCGGCAAGGCGTGGGAAGACTTGATGCGCGACGAACTCTTCGCGCCGCTCGGGATCACCAGCGCTGGCTTCGGTGCGCCCGGCTCCGCGATCCAGGTCGATCAGCCGCGCGGGCATATGGGCAAACGCGACACCCTCATGCCCGCCGTGCCGGGGCCCAGCGCCGACAACCCTCCCGCGATCGGGCCGGCTGGCACGGTCCACATGAGCCTGCCAGACTGGGCCCGCTTTGTGGCGCTGCACGCGCGGGCCGATCGTGCGCTGCTCGACGCCAAACCGGCCGACGATGCCGCATTCGAGCTCGTCAGCAAACCCTCGATGACCAAACTCCATCAGGCGATTGACGGCGAGGGCGCGGGCATGAAGAACACCGATACGTCGGGCTACGCGATGGGCTGGGGCGTGGCGAGCAGGCCATGGGCCGACGGGCGGGTACTCACGCACTCGGGCTCGAACACCATGTGGTTCTGCGTCGTTTGGATCGCGCCCAAGAAGGACTTTGCCGTGCTGGTCGCGACCAACGCGGGCCTCGACGCCGCTGGTGCGGCCGATCAGGCCGTCGGTGCGATCATCGGCGAATTCCTGGAGCCATAACACCAGTGGCGATCGGAGCAACGTGGCCAAGCGGTGCTGACGGTTCTGTGCGCGCGTCAACAGCCTCGGGATGCTGATCACGAGTGTAGCCGGTGACGTGCAGAACACCCCGTCGCTTCGTGAATCCCTAGTTCAACTTCGCCTGCTCGCTCGCACCTTCACGCATCTGCGCGAGCGCGTCGCGGAGCGAGCCGACCTTCTTCTTCGCCCTCGGTGCCTCGATCACTGGCGCATTGGTCGGCGCAACCGCCACCGCGGCCGGTTCGGCCTGCGAGACCGCCACGCCGGGTCGCGTGCCATCTGCCCGTGCGTCGCTCTTTCCTTCGCTCGTGCCGTGAATCTGTCCGTCCTTGCCTACCTGCTCGAAGCGGACGCTGACGCGCTTCGACACGCCGCGCTCCTGCATCGTCACGCCGAACAGTTGATCCGTCGTCTGCATTGTTCGCTTGTTGTGCGTGATCACGATGAAGCGAGAGCGATCGGTGAACTGGCGGATCACGCTTGCAAACCGCGTGACGTTGCCCTCGTCGAGCGCCGCATCGACCTCGTCCAGGACGCAGAAGCACGAAGGCTTGGAGCGGAAGATCGCCATCAGGAGAGCCACCGCCGTCAGCGTCTTCTCGCCGCCCGAAAGCTGGCTGATCGAGCGTGGCTCCTTGCCAGGCGGCTTGGCGATGACCTCGACGCCCGACTCGAGCACGTCGATCTCGTCGGTCTGCACTCGCTCGATTCCCGTTGGTCCCTCGACCTCCTTTACGAGCCCCATCAGGCGCACTTCCGCACGCCCGCCGCCAAAGAGACGCCGGAACATGCCGTCCTGGCCGCCGAAATTCTCGCGGATTCGCTCGAACACCTCCGCGAACAGCGTGCGGCTTACCTCGTTCAACTTGGCGATGAGGTCCTCGAGTTGCACCTTCGCAGCGTCGAGGTCGGCAACCTGTCGCACCAATTCATCGTTCTGCGCCGAGAGATGAGACTCCTCGCCGATCGCGTCGAGGTTGACGCTGCCGAGTGAACGCACCTGCTCTCGCAGCGTGTCGACCTGCCGCTGGGCTTCCTCGACTGCAATCCGTGTGACGCCCTCGCGCATGACCTCGCGGTAGTCCGAGTACTCAAACGC
Organism: Phycisphaerales bacterium; assembly: GCA_020845755.1. Classification (GTDB taxonomy): domain Bacteria; phylum Planctomycetota; class Phycisphaerae; order Phycisphaerales; family UBA1924; genus JABWBC01. The sequence continues at coordinate 35,158 of JADLFE010000021.1, read as the reverse complement.
CAGATCGATGCCGACGTCTTCCTGGGTGCGCTCTTCGAGATTCTCACGCTTGATTTCAAGCTCGCGCCGCGCGACCTCGAGGCTGTGCCAGTCGCGCTCGACGCTCTGCGCCTGCGTGCGCACGTTCGCGACCCGCTCGCCCACCTCCAGCGCTTCCCGTTGCACGCCCTCGACCTGCCCGCGCATCTCCTCGACGCGCTGCTTCCACGTCGCCTCGTTCCGCGTCGCGACGTCGATCCGCGCCACCGATTCGGCCGCCACCTCCCGGTGGTGCTCGATCGACGCCTTCGCCTGCTCGACGTGGGCCGCAAGGTCACGCTGCTGGCGCATCAGGTCGTCGCGCGTCATCTCGAGGCGGCTCGCCTCGCGCCGCGCGTTCTGTACCTGCTCCGCGAGTCTGCCTACCTCGACCTTCGCGCTGGTCATCCGCTCCGCGGCCGCCTCGCTGGCCCGCGTCAATTCGCCCAACCCCGATTCGAGCTGCTCGACTTCGCGCACCTGCTCGTCGTGAAGGCGTGCCAGGCTCTCGGCCCGCTCACGCAGCCCGGTTCGATCGCTCTCGATCTTCGCGATGCGCTGGCGGAGTTGCGCGAGTTCCTCGCTGCTCTGACGGTGCTCACGCTTGGCGCGGGCCGCGTCGGCGTCGAGACGCTCCAACCTCGCCTGATCCGCCGCGAACTGTCGCTGCTCGCCCGCCAGGCGCGATCGCAATTCGCTGGCCTGCTTATTGAGCGCCGCCGCCTCGCCGTCCACCGACGCAAGTTCGGCCCGCGCCGCGTCCAGCCTCACCGCAAGTTCGTTGAGCACCGTATCGAGATGCTCAAGCTCGCCGCGACGCTGGAGCAATCCGCCCTCTTCGCCCGCGCCCAGCGGTCCGGCGATCACCCGGCCGTCGGCCTCAAGAACCAGGCCGTCACGCGTCACGAACCGCGCCGGCGTGCCGAGCGATGCGCCCAGCAACATCGCCGCGTCCGCGTGCTCAACCACAAGCGTCGATCCAAGCACGCGATCGAGCAGCGAGTCGATCTTCGCGGGCTCCGCGCCGTCGCCTCGCGGCTTCACCATCTCACGCAGGCGCGTCATGCGCCCGGCGCTGAACACTTCCAGCGCTTCCGTTGCGATCACGCCCGTCGCCACGCCCACCGACTCCATCGCGATAAACGTCGCACGCCCGCGCAGTTTCGCCAGTTCCTCCGCCGGCGGAAGATCCGCCAACGTCGGCACCACCAGCGCCTGCAAGAGAGGCCCGAGCGCGCTCTCGACCGCCGCCTCGTGCCCCGGCTCGGTCTGAATCAACTCCGCAAGCGGAGCCACAACCCGCGCAAACGCCTCGCCGCGATCGCGTGCATCGAGAACCTCCCGAACCACCTGCGCGTATCCAACCCGCGCCTGCGCCATCTCGCGCAGCGTCGCCCGCCGCGACTCGAGCCTCACGGACTCCTGTTCGAGTTCCGCCACCGCCGCCGCCCGTTCGCGCCGCCCGCTGGCCAGGTGCGCCAGACGCTCGTCGTGCTCGACGAGTTGCTTCTGCGACGACGCGATCTGGTCGCGCGCCGCATCGAGAAGCGCCGCGGCACGCACCGCCTGCTCTTCGATCGACGCCGCTTCCGTTCCCAGCAGTTCGCCCTTGGCCGCGAGGCGATCGCACTGCTCGCGCACCGCATCGGCACGGCGCTCTTCGGCCTGGATCGACGCTTGGAGCACCGCCCGCTCGCGATCGATCTGCGACGCCCGAGCCCGCCGCTCGCCGACCTGCGATCGCCGCTCGGTCAGTTCAGACATCACGCTCGCACGCTCGCCCGTCGCCGCCGCCAACGTCCGCTCGCACTCGCCAAGCCGCTCGGCCATCGCCGCGACCGTCTCCCGCTGCTCGATGGCCGCCGTCTCCGTCTCCGCCAGTCGCGAGGCCAACGACTCGAGTTGCTTCGCGTCCGACACCAGCCGCGCCTCGGCGCCCTCCAGCGCCCGCTGCGTCATCTCTCGCCGTTGCGTCGCATGCTCGCGTTCATGCTCGGCCGAAAGCCGCTCATGCTCCGCGTTCTTCAGTTCCTCGATCGCCTCATGGACACGAAGATCAAGTTCCTGCTTCTGCGCCTCGATCTCGGAGAGTGATCGCGTCACTTCCTGACGTGTCGCGTCAAGATGCGCCTGCTGCGATGTCAGTCCTTCGAGCCGTTGGCGGAGGTCGTCATAACTCTCAAACGCCAACGCCATCCGCCACGAGCGGAGTTCAAGGTCCAACGACTGGAACTTGCGTGCCTTGGCCGCCTGGCCACGGACCAGCCGCAGACGGCGCTCCGTCGAATCCAGTTCGTCGCGTGCTTGCGTCAGGTTGACCTGCGTTCGATCGAGTTTGCGCTGCGCCTCTAGCCGGCGCTGCTTGTACTTGGCGATCCCCGCCGCTTCCTCGAAGATCGTGCGGCGTTCTTGGGGATTGGCCAGGAGCATCGCGTCGACCTTGCCCTGCTCGATGATCGAATACGCGTCGGCGCCGATGCCGGTGTCGAGGAACAGGTCACGGATGTCGCGCAGGCGCGCCACGCGCCCGTTGATCAGGTACTTGCTCGTGCCGTCGCGATACAGACGCCGCTCAACCTCGACGATGTCGGCATCGATCGGGAGCCCGCGCTTGCCACGAACATGCGCCTCGACAACCGCGACCTCCGCGCTCGCCACGGGATCTTCGGTCTTCGTCTCGCCGGCGCCCGTGTCCGCCTCTCCGATTGCCTCTCCTGTCTTCTCTTCCCCCGCACTACGTGCCATCTGGCGAGTGCCTTCGTCTTTATCCGCCTCGCCATCCGCCTCGCCGATGCCTGATGCCCGTTGCCCGATGCCTTCCTCCAGCACCGGATTCTGGAACGTGAGCGTCACACTCGCCATGCCCGACGGCTTGCGCGCCGCCGAACCCGCGAAGATCACGTCCAGCATCTCCGTGCCGCGAAGACTCTTGCTCGAGCGCTCGCCCAGCACCCACTTGATCGCGTCCACGACGTTGCTCTTGCCGCACCCGTTGGGCCCGACAATGCCGGTGATGTCGCGATCGAAGGTGAACTCAGCCGAATCGGCGAACGACTTGAAGCCGTTGAGAGTGAGCTTGGCCAAACGCATACCGCGGCAACCTCCTGTCGCCCATTGGACGATCCTCGTCCAGGCGATCCATCGCCATCCCGCATCGAGCGGGCGCTCCGCATGGTAGCGGAAACCATGCCCGTCCGCGAGTATTCCGCGTCTATTCGAACGCCGCTCGACACCCCCCGCTCATTCGCGCTTTGGCGGCGCAATCGGCGTGATCGTCGGCTTCACGTCCGGCTGTTCGTCCAGGCCGGTCGGACGAACCGTGCCCGTGTCGAATACCGTCAACTCCGGCACATCATCCGGCGTTTCCGGGCGGTCTTTGACCCGCGACGCCTGCTGGGCCGACAAGAGTTCGCTCATCAGGCGGTCCTGCTCGGTCGCGAACGCCGCCGGCGTCGCGCCCGACTTCTGCAGCGAATACAGCGTGCCCACTACCTCGCTGTAGGTCATGCCAAGCCCAGCCCGCGGGTCCGACGCCGTCGTCTCACGCCCCAGATATTCCGTCAGCAGCGCCAGCGAGGGCTCGACCGTGCCCTTGGTCGGTTCGCCCGTGCGCTCGTCGAGGTAGTACAACTTGATCGGCTCGCCCGGGCTTCCACCGTCCAGCATGAACCGGTCCGACCACGCGGACGCAAACACCGGCCTCTTCAACTCCGCCCGTTCGCCAAACAGCACGATCCGCGGCACGCGCGCCTGTGTCACATAGACCATGGGCTTGCCGAATGGCACGACGTCCACGAAGTACTTCACACGCCCCGCCTTGCTCCGGATCGGCACACGCGCGAGCCCCTGCAATCCCCCGCCCGGAAGCACAAGTTGTGATCTGGCTTCGAGATACGCAAAGGGAATCTGCTCCGCCAGATTGTCCTCACGCTCCCGGAGTTGCCGCACGAACCGGGCCAGCATCGCCGCCTCCGCCCGCTTGGCCAAGCCTTCATACGCCGCCACACGCTCGAGCAGATTGTCCGATTCCGCGATGATCTCACGCAGCGCCACGTCGATCGTGGGGCCCGCGTCGAGTTCCGCCAGGAGTGCGATCGCCCGCGGCCGGATCGGCTGACTCCCCTCCTTCGCCATCTTCTTAAGGAACACTGCCGCCCGCGCGTCTCCCAGTTTCGCCCCCGCCCGCAACGCCCCGAACTGGGGGCCCAGTTCCGAATAGTCGTACAGGTCGCGGATGAACGGCAGCGCCTTGGGGCCCAACGCCTCCAGGCACAGCGAAAACTCGTTCGACAGCCCGGGCTGGTTCTTGAACCCATCTACATACCGCCGCGCCACGTCCTCGATCGGCGTGCGATCGTCCACCCGCACGGCCCGAAGCAGGTCCAGAAACTCCGCCGGCTTGTCCCGGTACGCCGCCGGAACCCGAACCGCGATGCTGCTCCCGGTCCGCCCGATCGCCGTCGGCTCGCGGTCGCCGGCCCCCTCTGGAAACCGCGAGTTGATCGACGACACCATCGACCGCGCCACCGCGTGCGACTCGTTGTCCAGCCTGATCTCAACCTTGAAAGGCGACGTCACCAGCCCGCCGTTCAAGATCCGCCCCGAGGTCCGCGTCATCTTCGTCGGATCGATGAAGGGATTCACGAAGACCGGCCCGCGAGACTCTGCCAACTTCTGCGGTTGCACCTGCCCGAACGTGTTCGCCAGGCCCAGTCGCAACTCGGTCGTCCACAGCGTGCCGCCTTCCAAACTCGTCGCGTTGACGGCCTGCACATACACATCAAATGTCGACCCCTGCGGCGCACCCGGCGGGATCGATGCCGTCACCAATACCACCGCCACGTTCGGATCTCGCAGCACGTCCCGCGGCGATTTTCCGTCCAGCGGCGTGCCCTTCAGTTCATTCCCACGCCCGATGCCGTTCAGGCCCATCTGGCGCTCCATCGTCGCCGCGATGCGGTCCGGGATGTTCTGCCCACCCGTGCCGCGCAGGCCCACTACCAGCCCATAGCCCGACACCAACGTCGGATCAACGCCGGCAAACGTCGTCTGTGCCCCGATCGTCTCGCGCAGCAGATCGGGCACGTCGCGCACCACGAGCGGCTTGACCTCCTTGGCCTTTACGGGCTCTGAGGACTCGCACGCCCCGATCAGCGCTCCACAGATCGACGCCACCAACGTCATACCCAGCGACACCGCGCTCCGCCGCCACTTCATGCGCAACTCCGATCCCGGGCCGGTTGGACGCCGGGGACGCGGGCGTGTTCTCGCGCCATGCGACGCGCCTCCACACCCAGGGGGCACACTGTACGAAGTTCCACCCGCCCGCGGGTGCGACGATTTCCTCGCGATGATCCGCCATTGGCCCAAACACCCGATGCGGGCTTCTTTGGTCGCGGCGCAACACCCGAACAGATGTTAACTTGCTGAGTTATCCACAATGGATATGGGTTCCCCTCGGGGCTTCCGCCTGCTTCTACACTACCCATCGTGGTCCGGGATCTTCAAGAAATCATTTTCCAAGTCCTAAGTCATCGTTGGTCAGTCGTTTACAGACTGTCGGCATCTGTCGATAGCCCTGTCAACAGCATTTTGTGGTTTTGACGACTTGCAGGTACGATCTGTAGTGGTATCCTGTTGGTCCCTCGCCGGAAACCCTGCGAAGGCGACCGAGACTCGGTCGGACGGATTTGTTCAATTCAAGCCAGATCTGATAGGATGATGATCGGGTCTTGAAAGGGCATCGGCATGTCTGGTGCTCGGCGTGGTGTGTTGGCGACGTTCGGGGCCGTGCGGGCTTTGCGCGTCGCGGAGCGTGGGTCGGTTGGATCGTGAGGGCTCGGGCATGCGATTGGTGTGCGTCAGAGCGGCACGGGAAAACAAAAGTTGGCAGGGGTTGTTGGAGCGCTCGTCGCTCCGATCGCGTTGGGTGGGAAAACAGCACTAAAGGTCCTCCGGCACGGCGCCCGCCTGATCGGGTTCGATCGCGCGCCGTCAAGCCAAGTCCGTCGCTGCGCCATGCGCGGCGTGAGTCTGCGTGTCCGTGCTTCGTTCCGTCGTCCATCCAGTTCTTGGGAGTGAATCGTGGGCGTCCTTTCCGACAGGCAAATCCGAGCGCTCGTCAAGATCGAGCCCTTCGAGAAGGCGACCAAGCGCCCAGGGCGCATCTCCTACGGCGTCTCCTCTTACGGCTACGACGTCCGCGTCGGCACGCACTTCAAAATCTTCACCCCAACCCCACGCACCGGCGACATCGCCGTCGTCGATCCCAAAAAGTTCAGCGACGAGATGATGGTCGAGGTCGACGTCGGCCACAAGCCCGACGGGCAGCAATACGTCATCATCCCGCCCAACTCCTTCGCCCTGTGCGAAACCGTCGAATACCTCGAAATCCCGCGCGACGTGCTGGTGGTGTGCCTGGGCAAGAGCACCTACGCCCGCTGCGGCCTGATCGTGAACGTCACGCCCCTCGAGCCCGAATGGCGCGGCAAGGTCACGCTGGAAATCAGCAACACCACGCCGCTCCCGGCTCGCGTCTACGCCAATGAGGGCGTCGCGCAGCTCGTCTTCTTGAAGGCCGACCAGGTGTGCGAAGTCAGTTACGCCGACAAGGGCGGCAAGTACCAGGACCAGGGCGGCCTCACGCTGCCGAAGGTGGATTGAACAACGGGATTCGGCATTCGGGATTCGGCATTCGTGGTGTGGCATGGGAGAGATCCGTTCCCATCGAGACTTGAGGGCCTGGCAGATGGCGATCGCGTTCGCGAAGCGAGTACTAGGAGCGGCCAACACGCTCCCGAAGCACGAAGCCTTTGGCCTTGCCTCGCAGATGCGCCGTGCGGCCGTCTCGGTCCCGAGCAACATTGCCGAGGGCTACGGCCGTGGAAGTCGAATTGACTACTTGCGGTTTCTCAAGATTGCCAGGGGCAGCCTTTTCGAACTCGATAGTCAACTGCTGCTCGCGCATGAAATGGGCTATCTGTCCGCGACCGGCCATCAGAGCCTGGTCGTGGATTGGAACGAGTTGAGCAAGGTTCTCGCGGGCCTGATCCGTAGCGTGAGTCGGGTCCGCTCTTCGTCGAATGCCGAATCCCGAATGCCGAATGCCGCTGTAAACGTGGACTCAAAGCCAGGACGCGCTCGAGGTACCCAGTCATGAAGATCACTCGAAAGTTCACCAAGGACGGTCAGGACCCATTCGCCTCGGTCGCGTGGACGCGGCGTTCGTCGCGCATCACGAATCCCGACGGCTCCGTCGTCTTCGAGATGAAAGACGCCGAGGTCCCCGAGACCTGGAGCCAACTCGCCACCGACATCATGGTGAGCAAGTACTTCCGCAAGGCCGGCGTGCCTCAGGCCGACGGCTCGAGCGGCCCGGAGAAGTCGGCTCGCCAGGTCATCAACCGCCTCGCCGGTTGCTGGCGCCACTGGGGAGAGAAGCACCAGTACTTCGACTCCGCCGACGACGCCCAGGCCTTCTACGACGAACTCGTCTACATGATGGTCCACCAGATGGCGGCCCCCAACTCGCCCCAGTGGTTCAACACCGGGCTGGCCTACGCCTATGGCATCACCGGCCCGGCCCAGGGCCACTTCATCGTCGATCCGCGCACCGGCGAAGTCTCCCTCGCCGACGACGCCTACACCCATCCTCAGCCCCACGCCTGTTTCATCCAGAGCGTCGATGACGACCTCGTCAACGAGGGCGGCATCATGGACCTCTGGGTGCGCGAGGCCCGCCTCTTCAAGTACGGCTCGGGTACCGGCACCAACTTCTCACACCTCCGCGGCGAGGGCGAAAAACTCTCCGGCGGCGGCAAGTCCAGCGGCCTCATGTCCTGGCTCCGCATCGGCGATCGCGCCGCCTCCGCCATCAAGTCCGGCGGCACCACCCGCCGCGCCGCCAAGATGGTCTGCCTCGACATGGACCACCCCGACATCTCCTCCTTCATCAACTGGAAGGTCCGCGAGGAGATCAAGGTTCAGGCGCTGGTCGAGGGCCTGCGCGTCCTCAAGAAGAGCGACAAGGACATCGCCGAAACCTGCGATAAACTCGGGCTTACGCTCGACTACGACTTCAATGGCGAGGCCTACCAGACCGTCAGCGGGCAGAACAGCAACAACTCCGTCCGCATCCCTGATTCGTTCTTCGATGCCGTCGACCAGAACGCCGAGTGGAAGACCACCTGGCGCACCAACAGCAAGACGGCCCGCTCGTTCGAGGCCAAGCGTTTGTGGGACGAGATCTGCTACGCCGCCTGGCGCTGCGCCGACCCCGGCGTGCAGTTCGATTCCACGATCAACGCGTGGCACACCTGCCCGAGCGCGGGGCGCATCAACGCCAGCAATCCGTGCAGCGAGTACATGTTCCTCGACAACACGGCGTGCAATCTCGCGTCGCTCAACGTCCTGAAGTTCTACGACGCCAAGGCCCGCCAGTTTGATGTCGAGCGCTACGAGCACGCCATCGACGTGTGGACGATCGTGCTGGAGATCAGCGTCCTCATGGCCGCGTTCCCCAGCCGCCCGATCGCCGAACTCTCGTACAAGTATCGCACGCTGGGCCTTGGCTATGCCAACCTCGGCGCGATGCTGATGCAGGCGGGCATCGCCTATGACAGCGACGAGGCCCGCGCGATCTGCGCCACCCTCTCGGCGATCCTGACGGGGCGTTCCTATCGCATGTCCGCCCAGATGGCCAAGGAGCACGGGCCCTTCCCGGGCTTCAAGCCCGATCGCGACAACATGCTCCGCGTCATCCGCAACCACCGGCACGCGGCCCACGGCGAGGCCCGCAGCAGCCAGCGCTACGAGAGCCTCAAGATCCGCCCCGTCCCGATCGACCACGCCCTCATCGCCGCGGGCAAGGTCCCGCTTGCCAACGTGAAGGAACTGGCCGAGCGATCCAAGGTCGCGTGGGACGACGCGCTCAGCCTGGGTGAGAAATACGGCTATCGCAACGCGCAGGTCACCGTCATTGCGCCCACCGGCACGATCGGCCTGCTCATGGACTGCGACACCACCGGCGTCGAGCCCGACTTCGCGCTCGTGAAGTTCAAGAAACTCGCGGGCGGCGGATACTTCAAGATCGCCAACGAGTCCGTCGCGCCCGCGCTGGAGGCGATGGGCTACACCGCGTCGCAGATCAAGGACATCATGACCTACCTGCTCGGCGCGCTGACATTCGATGTGCCGATGCCCGCCGGTTCCAAGTTCAAAGGAACGCTCCGCGCGTGGCTGTCGAGCAAGGGCCTGAAGGACGCCGAGATCAAGTCGCTCGAGAGCGCGCTCCCCTCGGTGTTCGAACTCACGTTCGCCTTCGGCGCCTGGAGCGTGGGCGACGAGGCCCTAACTCGCCTCGGCATCGATGCCGCCAAGGCCAAGGCCGATTTCTCCTTCAGCCTGCTCAAGCACCTGGGCCTGACTTCCGCCCAGATCGATGAACTCAACACGCTCGTGTGCGGCACGCAGACCATCGAGGGCGCGCCGCACCTCAAGCCCCAGCACGTCGCCGTCTTCGACTGCGCCAACACCTGCGGCAAGACCGGCAAGCGCTATATCGAGCCCGAGGGGCACATCCGCATGATGGCGGCCGCCCAGCCCTTCATCTCAGGCGCGATCAGCAAGACCATCAACCTGCCCAACAAGGCCAGCGTCGACGACATCGGGCGCTGCTACCGCATGTCGTGGGAACTCGGCCTCAAGGCCAACGCGCTCTATCGCGACGGTTGCAAACTCAGCCAGCCGCTTTCGAGCACCAGCGACCAGGAGAAGAGCAAGGACGGTGCGGCGGAGACCTCCTCGCACCCTACCGTGGAGGCCAAGGACACCACCTCGAGCCCCCAGGCCGTTGCGGAGACATTGGTGGCTGCGGCATCGAGCGTTCCGACGGACTTTGAGAAGTCGTTCGCCTCGCCGCCGCGCCCGAATCGCCGCCGCCTGCCCGATACGCGCCGCTCGCTGACCCACAAGTTCAACGTCGCTGGGCACGAGGGATACCTGACCGTCGGCCTCTACGACGACGGCCGCCCCGGCGAACTCTTCATCACCATGAGCAAGGAAGGCTCGACCATCGGCGGGCTCATGGACTCGCTGGGCACCGCGACCAGCGTCGCGCTGCAATACGGCGTGCCGATCGAGAGCCTCGTCACCAAGTTCAGCCACCAGCGCTTCGAGCCGGCGGGCATGACGGAAAATTCAGACATCCCCTTCGCCAAGAGCCTGGTCGACTACATCTTCCGCTGGATGGGGATGCAGTTCATCCAGGGCTATCGCGAGGCCCACGCGCCCAAGCGCGAGGCGCCCGAACCAATCAGCCACACGCAGGCCAGCGCGGCGCCGATCGTTGAAACGCCGCGCATCTCCATCATCGCGGCGCACGACGCGCCCGCCAATCGCATGGCGTCGCATCAGGAGGACTCGCGTTGGAAGAACTCCGGCTTGTCGTCGTCGACCGAATCTCATCACGGCGCGGCGACGCCGCACGCCGGCGGCGGTGGGGGAGTGAGCAAGCAGGGATCGTCGGGCGACATGGTCGTGATCTCTTCGACACTTTCGGTGGCGATGGAGAGCATGGGCGACGCGCCGGCGTGCGATGTCTGCGGCACGATCACCGTCCGCAGCGGCACGTGCTACAAGTGCCTGAACTGCGGCGCGAGCATGGGATGCAGTTGATCGAACACGCCCGACCTGGGGCGTGAGTGGTTTCGCTTCGCGCGTGCCGCACGCACGCGCGATGAAGGGAGGTGTTGGAGCGGAAACTTCGAGGCACGGTGGAGCGTCGGAACGGCGACACCCGGACCAACGGGAGGCAGCACGAGAACGGAATCCGGCTGGGGCCGGACCCGCGGAGCGGGCCGACCCGCCACTCTGCTCGCCACCAGGGGTGAAGCACGCACGAGGCGCACGAAGCGCCAGCCGACATCGGTCGGCCGCGTCAGGGAACCCCACAAGGTCGGGCGCAACGTTCCCGGGCGTCCCGAACCGCTGCTCGACGTGCATAAAGAAGTTTCAAGCATCCACCCTGCGGGGCCGCCGGGCACACCCACCCACCCCATAGCCCGCGGCCTCGCCTCCCTGAACCCCCGGGCGTGCCCACCACGGCCCGGGGGTCTCTTTTTTGGAGCAAGCCACCCATCTGGATGTCGTCTGATATCCAGAATGGGGCTTTCCATCCAGGATGCGGAAATCTGGAGATTCCAAGGTGCCGAGAACAACACCTTCGGAGTCCAATTTGGCAATAACTAGTTTTTTCGATGGTTATGGGTGTGAAAATGGAAAAACGGTGCCGTCTGGGTTGTCTTTACCTAATTTACCGTTGGAAAAATTCAACCCAAGGAAGACAAAAGTCATTGACTGATCTCCATTTTTGGATACTCTGACTCCTGAGAGACGTAGTTTCCGAGGTCTCCGAGCGCCCGGCGTGTGTTTCCGAGGACGCAGAGAGATCGAGACAGAGAAGAAGAGGAGAGATTCACTATGAAGATTCGTGGTATTCTGGCTGTCGGGGCGCTCGCCGCTCTGGCTGGGACGGCGTCCGCCGACGTCATCCTGACCTGGGGCTTCACCGAGCTCAACGGCACGTACAACAACATCAGCAAGGAGTTCACGGCCAAGGCCGAGAACAACGGCAACCTCCAGACGACCGGTGACGTGTCGCGTCTGGTTGCCACGACCGGCACCGCCCTCTTCCAGGACGGTTTCGTGTCGGGTGCTGATCAGTCGAACTACGACATGAAGATCAGCGTCTTTGGCAAGGTCGGCAATACGGCCCAGGGCGCTGGCTCGGTGACCATCACCGACAAGAACGGGGACACGATTTACGCCGACATTACCGGCGACTGGATCTCCCCCGGCTTCGGCATCGTGTACTTCAACGGCCTGCTCAGCAACGTCGTCGTCACTGACAACAGCAGCGACGGGACCTTTGACGGCCCCGGCGGCGGCTCGTTCTCCAGCGACTTCTCCGGCTACAGCAACCTCAACGGCGCCCTCGTGCAGCTGTTCACCCGCACCGGTGTTGGTTTCTTCAATACCAGCTTCTCGAACGTGACCACGCTGGTTTCGGCCAACGTCGTTCCGACCCCTGGCTCGCTCGCCCTCGTTGGCGTTGCGGGCGTTCTGGCGGCTCGGCGTCGTTCCCGGTAACCCACGCGTGTGTTGAAGAGATCTCGTCTCTTCTCCGGGTCCCGGGCACGTCATGTGCCCGGGACCTGTTTTCCGAGACGAGACCTCTCTGACGGCGGCGTTCGGCGTCGCAGTCGTCACAGACCATTCCTCACGCCGTCGTGCATCAGGTTTCATTGACTCGCGGATTTCGTTTGATACATTCGTGCTGCCGGGTGAGACCGGCGCACCCTTCCGCGGGTTTGAGAAGAGTCTTGGACCATTTGTTTGTCCAAAGAAGAGCATTAAGGAGAGACGAGACATGAAGAACTTTGCCCGTATCGCTGCTGTTGCTGTGGTCGCTGCCGCTGGTTCGGCCGCTTCCGCTGACGTGATCCTCACGTTCGGTTTCAATGACCTTGTCGGCTCGTACGACGGCAGCTCGCAGTTCGCGGCTGTCAGCGGCACCGGCAGCAACTTCTCCACCTCCGGCGACGTGACCAGCTTCGTCGGCATGGGTGGCACGGCCAACTACCTCCCGGGCTTCGCCTCGGGCTCGGTGGCGGTCAGCATCGACGTGACCAACAAGGTTGGCAACACCGCCGATGGCTCTGGTTCGTTCTCGATCGTTGATGCCGACGGCGACATCCTCTCGGGCACGATCAGCGGCACCTGGAACACCCCGGGCTTCGGTGTGTACTTCTTCGACGGCCTGCTCACGAACGTCCAGTTCTCGAACAGCGCCAGCACCTTCGACGGCCCCTCGGGCGGCTCGTTCAACACCTTCGCCGGTAGCTTCGAGGGCGCCCTCGTCCAGTTGTTCACGGCCGGCTCGAGCGGCTTCTTCAGCAGCGCTTGGGATGACGTGGCCGTCCTCGTCAACGGCAACATCGTTCCGGCCCCGGGCGCCGCGGCCCTCGCGGGTCTGGCTGGCCTGGTCGGCCTCCGTCGTCGCCGCTAATACGGCCTCGCGGATCAACTTGATCTGATGCACGCCCCCGGCCTTGTGTCGGGGGCGTGTCTTTTTGCCAAACAGGGGCGGCGCTCGGCACTAGTGCGGATCACTACGAGTTGAACGACGCGGGTCTGGTGCCGCGGCGAGCAATAGGACATGGTCGACATGGTCTATGGGAACGCTCTATCCGCGAACCATATCTGCTCTTGAAGAGACTCACGGGGCGTTGAGTGCCGCCAGGCCAAGCGGGATATCGAATCGGTCACGGGTGTGGCAGTAGTTCATGCCGCCCAATCGTCCGACGGCGTCGAGTGCGGCGGGGTCGACGTGGAGTTTGGCGTTGATAATCGTGTCGCTGACGTAAACGTGAACGACCAGCCCGAGCACGATATTGCCGCTCGACGGCGCGCCGGGGTTGGTGCGGATGACCTGCAGCGTGCGGCATTCGAACGCGACCAGTGACTCGGCGACGCGCGGCGCCCGGACCACGCGCGACGGCGCGGTCGTCAGTCCGACGGCATCGAACTCACTCGAACCATGTGGGAGAGGCTCGCTGGTGGCGATCGCCTTGCGCACGAAGGCATCGCTGACGACGTTGACGACGAACTCTCCTGTGCCCCCTTCCGCGGGCGGCTTGGAGTTGGCGAGCGAGTCTTTCTCGCTGCCGTCCGGGCTGGTCGCGGGGCAGAAGAGGAGCGTCATGGGGTTTGAGCCGACGCCGGCGAAGAAGGAGAATGGTGCGACGTTGGTTCGCCTTTGGGCGTCGAGTGTCGAGACCAGCGCGATGGGGCGCGGGACGATGGCACCGATGAGGAGTTTGTAGCGGTCGGGAATGGAAAGTGCGGCGGGATCGAGTTCCATGCCGCACGGTAGCCCGCGCGATCGAGTATTGCGGCTCGGCGGGAGATGTGGGAGAATTCTGGAGATCGGACATGACGGGCATGCGTAGGTGGGCTTTATCAAGATCGGACGAGCGAATGGATGACGGGCAGAGACGGAGTTCGGAACACATGGGCGGCGGACGCGACGACGCGACGCGCGTGCTGACGTGGGCCGCCCTTTTGGGCAAGTGGACGGAGTTGGCGCGGGCGTCGGTGGCGTTTCCCAAGACCAGTGAGGGAGCGAAGTGGCGAAAGAGCGTGCCTGACCTGATCGGCCTGCAGGCGATCACGCACGCGCTGGGCGAGTTCGATCTGCTTGACGAGGGCGAGCAAGGGTTAGCGCTCGATCGGGCGGCGTTGGGGATCGAGACACACGCGGCGAATCTGGTCGAGTTGTTCGCGGAAGACAGCGAAGACCCGGAACTCGAGGAGGGGTTGACGGGGATCGATGAGATCGATGAGTTGATTGACGAGGCGAGGGAGGCGTGGGATTTGGCCGCGGGCGGCGAGGGAGCAGAATCGCAGGACGAGGACGGGGCCGAATTCGCCGCGGAATCACCCGACGATGAGGGATCGGCCGTTGCCGACGAGGGCGATGAGCCAGGGGTGGCCGCGGACGAAAGCGTGAGCATTCGCTGCGGCGCGGCGCCCGAATCGAGCGGGTTTGAGTGGTGTGTCGAGGCCGAGCGGATCATTGGGGAGCATCCGGCTGACTTGATCGAGCAGTTGATCGAGATTGGGTTTGAGGGCGAGGTGTATGTGCCTTCGCCGGGGAGCGTGCTGTTTCGCGGTGAACCGGCGGCGTATGTGAGCGGTGGGGCGTCGATGGAGGTCGTGGAACTTGTGGAATCGTTTGTGACGGGCGTGGGTGATGCACGGGTGGGGAAGCGGCGGCAGGTGTATCGCCTGACGGACTTTGGAACGGGGCGTGTGCTGAAGGATGTGGTGATCGACGCGGGGGCGACGCCGCCGGGCGGACAGCCGCAACTGGTGTGCGCGATGAAGGACGGGCAGGCGTGCGCGGTGTCGCTGGCGCCGAAGTGGGTGTCGGAGATCGGGAAGGTGAAGGTGGAGTTTGCGTGAGGCAGTACGACGATCATTTCGTGAGTCGTGAGTCGTGAGTCGTCGAAGAGCAGAGTCGAAGAGACCGAGTGTTGGAGGCAGCGATGGAGCGACGAAGCGCGGCGCGAGGCGTGATCGAGAGGCTGGGCGTCGTGATGCTGGCGGCGATGTTGTTGTCGCTGGGCGCGTGCTCGTACACGCGCGAACCCGCGGCTGAGGTCGTCGCGACTCCTGAGTCGGACGGATCACATACAACGGCGAAGCGTGGACTTGAATGGCCGGCGCGACGGACGGAAGGATTGCCCTCGGGTGAACGGCGTTTGGTCTTCCGGCCGCACGGCGAGCCGACATCGCGGGGCAAGGATGAACCGCTGCCGCCGGGGATATCGGTGTCCTGGGTTCAGGACCTTTCGCCGATCGGGCAGGGGCTGGTGCTGACGAATCGGACGGAGTTAATCGGCGAAGGTGGTGAGACCTTCGGAGAAGTCGGGAGCGACTGGTCGGCTCCCGGGCTTGACACCGGCTTTTCATTCTTTACGTTTCGCGCCGACCGGGCGTTTCCGCGGATGCGGCGTGGCCCGGGCGATGGCGAGCGTGAGGGCCCGCTGGATGTTCGCGGATTGCGGAGGCGTGCGGTGCTGGCGGACGAATTTCGCGCGCGTTCGCCGGGCGAGGGTGCTTGGCCGCCGAAGGGGATCGCGCTGGTGAAGCACGGGTTGGGTGGATTGGGATACACGCGGCCTGTGGCGGATGAATTGCTCAGGCGCGGCTGGCTGGTGATCGAGAGCGAGGGATTGTCGTGGGGCTTTGAGCGCGTGGAGCGGGCGCTTGAGGAAGAGGATCGCGAGGCGCGAGGTCCCGGGGAGCAGCGTGTTCAAAGCAGCGGGGGGGGCTCGGCGCGCGCGACCAGGCCCAGGGCGATGTCGGTCGATGAGGCGTCGACGGCGTTTGCGCAGGGCGCGCAGTTGTTCGCAGACATCGCCTATTCGTGGGAGGCTGCCCTGACGTTTGTGGAGAGGAAATGCCCGGCTGTCGCGGGCAAGCCGGTGGTGTACGTCGGGATCAGTTTCGGCGGGATTGTCGGGCCGACGGTGGTGGCGCGGCTTGGCGACCGCGTGAAGGCGACGGTGCTTGCTGGCGCGGGCGCGAACATGATGGGCATCGCCAATGAATCGGACATCGAGGGATTGGACCTGATGCTCACGGGCGCGGATGGCAAGCGGATCATGCCCGGGAGCGAGAACTATCGCGCGATCTCGGAGATGTACTTGGAGAAGGCGGCGTGGGATTCGTACAACACCGCGCCGCTCCTATCGGGGCGGCCGGTGCTGTTGGTGCAGGGCAGGTCGGACACGACCGTGCCGT
This sequence comes from Phycisphaerales bacterium, assembly GCA_020845755.1. Lineage (GTDB taxonomy): Bacteria > Planctomycetota > Phycisphaerae > Phycisphaerales > UBA1924 > JABWBC01. Next base: position 18,772 of record JADLFE010000021.1, on the reverse strand, counting down.
CGCAGTACGGCGACGTGCTGTGGGAGCGGCTGGGCAGGCCTGAGCGGTGGTCGGCGTGGTACGGGCATCCGCTGTTGATCTATTTCATCGGGGATCACCGCGATGAGATCGCGGATTGGCTGGAGCGGCATGTGCGTGAGAGCGCGGGCGAACGAGGTCGGGGCGATGAGCCGCCGGGCGGCCGGGGCGTTTCGCAACAGAACTGAGTAAGTCCGCGGCGGATTTGGCGTGGATTTCCACAGCGGAAAGTTGGGGCCGGGCGCGACTATCCTTGCAGCCCGGGGGTGATCCTTCGGGGACGGTTGGACGCCCGGCATTTCGATCGCGGGCGCCTGAGCCACGAGCACCGCGCCCGGCGTTTCGGGCGCTCGACAATCCAAGGAGTTGCCATGCGTCGGGCCAAGATCAGCATCATCGGAGCGGGGAACATCGGCGGGACGTGCGCGCACTGGGCCGCGGCGAAGGAACTGGGCGACATCGTGCTCTTGGACATCCCGGAGAAGGAAGGCGTCGCCAAGGGCAAGGGGCTCGACTTGGCCTGCTGCGGGCCGATCGAGCAGTTCGACAGCAAGATCACGGGCACGTCGGACTACAAGGACATCGCGGGGAGCGACGTGGTGGTGATCACGGCGGGCCTGCCGCGGAAGCCGGGCATGAGCCGCGACGACCTCGTGCAGGTGAACGCGGGCATCGTGAAGAGTTGCGCCGAGAAGGTGCGCGAGTATGCCCCGGATTCGATCGTGATCGTTGTGAGCAACCCGCTGGACGCGATGGTGTACGTGGCGTGGAAGGTGACGGGCTTCCCGGCCCACCGCGTGCTCGGCCAGGCCGGCGCGCTTGACGTCGCCCGCTTCAAGACGTTCCTGGCGATGGAACTGGGCGTGTCGGTCGAGGACATCCAGGGCCTGCTCCTTGGTGGTCATGGCGACGACATGGTGCCGCTCCCGCGCCTCACCAGCGTCAACGGCATCCCGGTGTCGGACCTGCTCCCGGCCGAGAAGATCACGGCGTGCGTCGAGCGTGCCAAGGTCGGCGGCGGGGAGATCGTGAAACTGATGGGCACCAGCGCGTTCTATGCCCCGGCGAGCGGCACGATCGAGATGGTCGAGTCGATCGTTCGCGACAAGAAACGCGTCATCCCCTGCGCCGCGTATTGCGAGGACGAGTTCGGCGTGTCGGGCGGCCAGAAGGGCAAGGGCTATTTCGTCGGCGTGCCGTGCGTGCTCGGGAACAAGGGCGTCGAGAAGATCCTGACCTTCAATATGAACACCGAGGAGAGGAAGTTCATGGACGAATCGATCAGCCATGTGAAGGACCTGGTCGGCGTCGTGAACAAGTTGTTCCCGAACCTCGTGTGAGTCGGTGCGGATCATCCCGAGCCATCGGGTGACAGAAGACCATCGCTTCGATCGGGGTGACTCCCGGTCGTCGCCTTTGAATCGAGCCTTGCGTTGCGGCGACGGATCGCGGCAGCGGAAACCCGGGCCGCCCGGGCGGTCTGAAAGGGAATTGCACAATGAAGAGCACTCTGCGTCGGAGCGTTGTGGCGGGGTTGATGTTGATCGCCGGCGGCGTGGCGCTGGCCCAGGACAGCAAGCAGACCCCGCCCAAGCCTGCCTCGGCTTCGGCTCCCGCGCTCCCTGAGAAGCCCAAGCCGCCTCAGCCGGCCTGGACCGACGCGCAGATCGGCAAGATCGGCGACATGCTGACGGGAACATGGAAGACCGAGAAGCCCATCCAGGAAGTAGGCGGGAGCGCCAGCGTCGACATCGTGATGGCGGTGACGCCGGTTGCGATTAACGGTTTGCCGAATGCGCTCTATGTCGAATCCGCGCGGGCCGACGCGATGCACTTCCCCTATCGCCAGTCGGTGCTGCAGTTATATCACTCCAAGGGCAAGATCAGGATGCGGACACTCGATCCCCACAGCATCACAGCCCAGAACGGCATCGGCGCGTGGGTCGGTCTGTGGGCCGCCAAGGAACTGCTCCCCAACCTGACGCAGCATGTCACGGCGTCGGACTTCATCGGAACGATGGACATGGTGCTCACGCCCAGCGAGGGCGAGTGCAAGGGCGCGACTCCGTATGCCTATCCGACGGCGTCGGGCGGCGCGGTCGAGATGACCAGCGAGTTCTCCGTCACCAACGACACATTCAGGACGGGCGACCGCGGCTTCGACGCCGATGGCAAGGAAGTCTGGGGTGCGCCCGCGGGCGGGTATGTCTTCAAGCGATACACCGCGCCGGTGGTGGTGCGCCGCATGAGCGACGGCCTGACGGCGATCGACTTCGCGTTCCCGGAGGGCGATCCTTCCATTCAGAAGGACGACCGCGTGACAGTGCAGTACACGGGCTGGACCGAAACAGGCGTGAAGTTCGATTCGTCACGCACCAAACCCACGCCGTTCACGCACGTGCAGGGCTCGCTGATCCAGGGCTGGAACCTCGGACTGATCGGCGCGACCAAAGGCACGATCCGCCGCCTCTACATCCCGGCTGGTCTGGGCTATGGTGAGCGGGGCAATCCGCGTGCGAACATCGCACCGAACGTGGACCTTGTCTTTGAGATCGAGGTCGTGCACGTGGAGCGCCCCCAGCCACAGGCGCCGGATGAGCACGCGCACGAGGGAGAAACTCCGGCCGGCGCCCAGCCCGCCCAGCCCGGCGCCCAGCCCAAGTGACGCACGTAGCCGCGGCGCGACGATGCACGGGAAGTCCTCGGCGTCGTCGGCCTGAAAACCGGTGATATCTGGCGTGACGCGGGTGCATTGGCCTCGAACTCGCTTCGTGCGGCGTTCTACCATTGGCCGATGGCGGAGCGTGACTACTACACCGTCTTGGGCGTGAACCGCGGCGCGAGCGCCGACGAGATCAAGCGCGCCTATCGCGGGCTTGCGCGAAAGCTCCATCCGGACGTGAACAAGGCCGCCGACGCGACGAAGAAGTTCGCGGAGGTGCAGGAGGCCTACGACGTTCTGTCGGACGACAAGAAACGGAAGATGTACGATCAGTTCGGGCACGCGGGCGTGAAGTCCGGCGCGGCGGGCGGCGGGCATCCGGGGCCCGCTGGGCACGGGCCGCACGTCCGATGGTCGACGGGCTCTGGATCAAATATCGACTTCGACGTCGAGGACATCGGTTCGATGTTCGACGCGATCTTTGGCGGGGCTGGGGGTGGGCGTGGCGGCTCGCCGTTCGGTGGCGGGCGAGGCAAGAAGGCCAAGGCCCGTGCGCACGCCGAGCCCGAAGTCGTGCGTGCCGATCTCTCGATTTCGTTCATGACGGCGTGCAAGGGCGGCACGGAGTCGTTCCGCCTCAGCGAGGGCCAGCGCTCTCGCACCATCGAAGTCAAGATTCCCGCGGGTGTGTCGGACGGGCAGCAACTGCGCGTTCGCGGCGGAGCGGGCGAGGCCGATCTGATTCTCACGGTGCTGGTTGACGAGCATCCGTTGTTCAAGCGTGGGCCGCGTGACGGTGTGGGTTGCACGCATGATGTACTGATCGAGTTGCCGCTCACGATCGCGGAAGCGATGTTGGGCGCGAGTGTGACGGTGCCGACGCTGGACGGCTCGGTTGAAGTCACGATCCCGCCCGGGACACAGAGCGGACGTCCGCTGCGACTGCGAGGTCGGGGCGTCCACATGGCCAGCGGGGACAAGGGCGATTTCTACGCGATCACTAAGATCGTTGTGCCGCCCGGTACGGATCTTTCGCCGCACGAGCGTGAGGTGATCGAGAGCATCGGGAAGCGCCAGGGTTCGCCCCGGAGCGGCGTGGGCTGGTCTCCAGGGTGAGCCGCGATGTTGATCCTCGCGGGTCGTCACTCTGGGGGAATCGTGCTACGCTTGGGCCCCAGTTGGCTCGATCGACCCGCGGACTTTGGGTCGGTGTGGCGGGGTTTTGTTTGTCATTTAGAAACTCGCGGCCCGCGGTTTGCGTGATTTGACGCAAGTCGCGTTGACAGGTGGATGTCCAGTCGCGACAGTGCCAATGGGCACGGACGGCCCGTGTCGGGTGTTCGGAACTTTCCGGCGGCATCCCGGCCGAGGTGAGGACGGACTCTTGCTCAAGCAACGACATCAAATCTTCGTCGTTCTGCTGGCGTGTCTGGACGCGATCGTGGTCGCATCGGCGTGCGGCGTGGCGTGGGCGGCGCGTCGGATCGTCGTGGAGAAGTACTGGCCGCTCAAGGGCGAGTCGTGGTCGACGCAGTGGGAGTCCTACGTCAAGGGCCCGTTCGTTCTGTTCGCGATCCCGATCACGCTCGCCTGCTTCTGGCTATTCAAACTGTATCGCCCGAGGCGCGATCAATCGCTTTTTTCAGAAACGGCCCAGATCATCAAGGCCGCCGCGATGTCGGTCGCGCTTCTGGTCCTCACGCTCTGGCTGGCGGGCAACGACTTTGTCGATGGTCCCAAGGGAATGGCCGCGGGGGAACTCGGCGGTCACGTCTTCGAGGCGGCCCGCTTCCAGTTCGGCCTGCTGCTCCTGCTGCTCCCTGTGGCGCTGAGCGTGGAGCGTGCCGCGTTCCGCATCGGATTGCGTCACCTGCGTCGGCGCGGGTGGAACCAGCGGCACGTGGCGATCGTCGGGACCGGGCGCCTGGGGCAGATCGCATGCCGGACGCTCGAGCGCAATAGTTGGACCGGCATCAATGTGGCCTACTTCGTCTCGCACCACGAGCACACGGTGCGCGAGCACTGCCTGGGGCGTCCGGTTCGCGGCGGCGTGGGCTCCATGGCAGAAATACTCGAGGACTTTCCGGTCGACGCGGTGTATCTGGCGATCCCGACTTCGCGGGCGTCGGCGGTGCCGGGCGTGCTCCGGACTCTGGAGCGGTTCCCGTTCGACGTGAAGATCATCCCCGATGTACCGCCACGCTATGCGACGCAGGCGATGAGTGTGAGCGAGTTGGACGGCATGCCGATCCTGAGTTGCCGCGAGTCGCCGGCGATGGGGTTAGGAGGCGTGAGCAAGCGGGTGCTGGATGTGGTAGGCGCTCTGGCGGCGTTCGTGGTCCTCTCGCCCGTGATGCTTGTGGTGGCGGGGATGGTCCGCCTGAGCGGGCCGGGCCCCGTCGTCTTCAAGCAGCGCCGCGTCAGCCTCGGCGGGCAGCAGTTCGACATCTATAAATTCCGGAGCATGGCCGCGCTCGCCGACGAGGTGCAAGCCACGTCGCAGGAACGCGAGAGCCAGGATGCCAAGGCCCGGCGAGAGATACCCAGCGAGTGGACGCAGCGCGACGATCAACGGATTACGCCCATCGGGAGTTTCCTGCGGCGCACGAGTCTGGACGAACTTCCGCAACTGCTCAACGTGTTGCGTGGCGAGATGTCGCTCGTGGGCCCGCGCCCGGAGCGGCCTGAATTGATCGCTCGCTTCCGCGAAGATTGGCGCGGCTACATGCTGCGTACGCACGTGAAGGCGGGCATGACCGGCTGGGCGCAGGTGAACGGCCTGCGCGGTCCGACCAGCCTGCGGAAGCGCCTGCAATACGATCTCTTCTATATCCGCCATTGGTCGATCTGGTTCGACGTGCGAATCCTTTGGATGACGCTCTTCCGCGGGTTCGTTCACGAGAACGCGAGATAATCCCCGGACTCGCGCACGATCTATCGGATGAGATCCTCGCGCGGAACGCCGACGAGCCGACATGATGCCGCGCATGCGCAGATCTTAACAGCGTCTTGGCGCGGCGCTCGCGCGGCAAGTTCACATCTGGTTCTATCCTCTGCCCTCAATCCGCCGGCTCGGCGAGATGAGGGGAGGGTTTCCATATGAAGTATGTGCTTGCTCTGGCGGCTGTCGCTGCGCCGGCCATGGCTCAGGTCCGTATCACCGAGTTCATGTCCGAGGGACAGGGCGATACGCTTTCCGGCAACGGCGGTCGCCGTCAGCGGGAGTTCTTCGAGATCACCAATCTCGGGCTGATCACCGTCGATGTCTCGACGTGGTCATACAATGACAACAACACCAACGATCCCCACTACTGGGGGCCCGCGATCGGCTCGATCGCCGCGGGCGAGAGCATCGTCTTCACCCAGATGAGCGACACGGCCTTTCGCGCGATGTGGAACCTTCCCAGCAGCGTTCGGATCTTCTCGTACGCACAACTCTCGAATCTTGGCAACGCGGACACGATCAACATTTACCATTCGTTCACCCAGAACAGTTCGACGCTCGTTGATTCGCTGACCTATACCGCCGACGCGCGGGGCAGCGGCGTCTCACGCAATCGCCCGTGGGATGGCGGAACGGGTCAACTCGACAACTCACAATGGGAAGTCTCGTTTGTCGGTGACGACTTCCATTCCCGGCGCGCGCCAAACCCTCCGACCTTTGCGGGGTACGAGCAGTACGACTACACCGACCTGGCGAACCCGGGCGTGTATGTGCCGGGTCCCGCGGGAGCGGCGGCGCTGGGCCTCGGGCTCGCGATGCGACGCCGTCGCTGATTCGTTCGGGCTGCCGAAATGCCGGTCCCACGGGGTCATGCGTCGAAACTCCGGGAGGATCGGGTCCGACATTCGTCTTGTGCCTCACACCCGGGCGATCGCATCGGCGGTTGCCCGGGCTATGTCGCTCGCGAAATCTCGGAACAACGCGGCGCCGCGGCGACGGAATCCACCTCGGCCGTCATACGCCGGACACCTGCGCCGCCACCCACGCCACCACTCCCTTGATTGCCACGCTCGGGGCGAAAGTCCAGTGGAAGACATCACGCGATGCGATGACTCCTGCGTCGGGGCCTTGCGCGACCTGCGCGAGATCGAGCGTTGCCATGGGTGTGGAATCGTCCCGATAGAGCGTGACAGATCCGATCGCGGCCGAACCTGCCGCGACCTTGGAGCGGACCTTGTCGGCCCTTGTCTCGAACAAGAACGTCAGGAGCGCGTCGATCGCATCGGCGTCGGCGGATGACACGGGCGTGTTGTCGCGCGTCCATCCAGAGAGCGTGCGGTGGAACTCGACGGGCTTGGCGCCGAGAACATCGGACGGCATGAGGCGGATGCGCGTGACATCGGCCCTCGCGCCGGAGGCGGGAGAGCGCGAGATCACGCTTGCCGGATCGGTTGTCAGCGATTCAAGGGACTGGCGTGTGAGCACGAGCGGTGCCGGCCCCCACAGGGGCGAGCGGGTTGAGTTCGAGGCGATTGTTGCCGCGGCCCGGGCGAGGATGGTGGCGCCGCCGACATCCGCCGTTCCGCCGATCAGGAGTTCCTGGGCGAGCGTTGAACGTGACACGTCTTCACCGCTGGGCGTGCGTTGATCGGTCTCGACGTGGACGCTGGCGGTGGGGGCGTTCCAATCGCCGGTTGATTCGGCCGCGAATCGCTGGGCCTGGATGGAGGCGAGCGACTTGAGGAGTTCGTCGACCATGGTGCGATCGGCGGGTTCGGCGATGGGCTTGACGATGGCCCACTGCTTGCCGACGCGGGCGAGCGCGAGGTCCTGCCCCCCGGAAGAGATGGAGAGGCGAGAGGCGTCGCTGATCGGCACGGCGAAGGCAGCGGCATCACGCCAGACGGCGGGGTCGGGAGTTGTAAGCACGGAATGAAGGCCGGTGTCGATGAGCGCGACGGACGTATCGTTGAGTCGGAACGCGGCACGCCCTGAGACCAGGGATTCGTCGATGGTGGCGGTGACGTTCGTGGCTCCGATCGCGATGGTGAGCGAGGACACATTCCCTTCTGTCCGATCGAGTGGTCCTCCGGCAACGAGCCCCGAGAGGATCCGCAGCACGCCGCGAACGCGAGGTGTCGACGCTGGCCACTTCTGCTCCCGGGCTCCTTCCCTCCAGGTCAGCATCCAGCGATCGCCCGCGGCATCGACCCGCGACATCCTCATCGACTTGCCCGAACTGTGCGAGAGTTCGATCGTGTCGGCCTTGGAAAGATCGGCGGCGGCGAAGAGGCTCGCCGGAGTGGCGGCGGCGCGGGGCGAGCGTGTGACGAGCCATGTGGGAATCGCCAGCGCTATCGTGAGCACCAGCAGCGCGATGACACCCTTGAGCGACATGGCGTGGAGTGTACCACTACAACAGGCCGAGCGAATCCTGCACGCCGAGCGTGGAATACACGTCGCGGGTCGCGGTGGACTTGTTGAGCGTGTAGAAGTGGATGCCCGCGACGCGATGGTCGAGAAGGTCGCGGCACTGCTCGGTGGCCCAGTGGGTGCCGACGCGGCGCACGGCCTCATCGTTGCCGCCGGCGCGATTCACGGCGCGGATGAGCGGGGCGGGGTACCGGGAGCCGGCAGCCAGTTCGGCCATTTTCTTCATGCCCTGGAGCGACGTGATGGGCATGATGCCGGCGATGATGGGAACGCGGATGCCCGCGAGTTCGCAGCGATCGCGAAAGTCATAGAAGTCGCGATTGTCGAAGAACAATTGGGTGATGATGACGTGGGCGCCCTGGTCGACCTTGGCCTTGAGACGCTCGATCTCAAGCATGCGGTTGGGTGTTTCGGCGTGCCCCTCGGGGTAGCCGGCGACTCCGATCGTGAAGCCGCGGCGGTCGGGATGGCGGCCTGATTCGTTGAAGCGGCGCACGCGCGCGACCAGATCGGCGGCCTGCTTGAGATCCTTGTAGATGTTCACGCCGGCGGGTGTGTCCCGCGGCACGTCGCCGCGCAGGGCGAGGAGTTTGTTGATGCCGGCCTGCGCGTAGCGTTCAAGGATCGAGTCGATCTCTTCGCCCGAGTGCCCGACGCATGTGAGGTGGGGCATGGGATCCAGGGCGGTGGTGGAGCGGAGTTTCACGACCAGATCGTGCGTGATCTGGCGTGTGCTCCCGCCGGCGCCATACGTCACGGAGACGAAGGTCGGCTTGAGTTTCTCGAATTCACGGATGTTCTCGAAAAGGTCGAGCGACGCGCTCTCGGAGCGCGGCGGAAAGAACTCGAACGAGAACGTCGTCCGTCGTGTGTTAAAGGCGTCGAGCAGGTGCATGGGCGGAAGCCTGGTCTCCGTTCAGAGGATCAGCCAAAGTACAGACGCGACGCGTAATCCTGGATCATGCGATGGGCGGAGAAGCGAGGGCCGTTGAGCGCCACAGCGTGCTTGCAGATCGACGCCCACACGGCGCGATCGCGGTAGGCCGGAAGAACGCGCGTGGCGAGTGTGGCGAAGAGGTCGTCGGCGTCCTGCTCGTCGCTCTGACCTTCTGCACCGACAAACCAGCCGGTCACTCCCGGCACGCAGCCTTCGAGCCACCAGCCGTCCGGTGTCGAGAGCGAGGGGACGCCGTTGGCTGCGGCTTTCATGCCACTGGTGCCGGAGGCTTCGAGGGGCGGCCGCGGAGTGTTGACCCAGACATCAACACCCGAAACGATCGTCCGCGCCTGCTCCATGTCGTAATCGGGGAGGAAGACGACGCGGACGCGATCGCGGAGTCGCTCCGCGGCGGCGTGGATCTCGCGGATGATGCCGCGCCCGATGCCGTCCCCCGGATGGGCCTTGCCGGCGTAGACGATCTGGAGCCCGCCGGCGCTCGCGGCGATCGACGCGAGTTTGGCCGGGTCCGTCAGCAGCAGCGCGGGGCGCTTGTACTCGGTCTGGCGGCGGGCGAATCCGAGCGTGAGCAACCGCGGGTCGAGCGCTGCGCCGACCCGCTGATGCACCATCCCGGCGAGTGCTTCCTTGGCCTCGTAGCGAGCGGACAGCATGTCGTCGTCGCGCACCGCGAGTACCTGCATGAGTTCGGCCGCATCAGCGCGCCAGCCCTGGGCGGCGGAGTCGTAGAGGGCGGCCATGGTCGGCGCGACCCACGTGCTGGTGTGCACACCGTTGGTGATATGCGTGATCGATGCGCCGGGAAACATGTTGCGGGTGACTTCGCCGTGGCGGCGTGCGACGCCGTTGACCTTGCCGGCGAGGTTGATGAGGAACCGCGTCGTGTGGAACATGCCGCCCTGGGTGCACAGATCGTGGCGGTCGAAGATCGGGTGGTTGCCGACGGCGGCGCGTACCTGATCGAGCGGGAACTGGTCGTGCCCGCCGGGGATCGGTGTATGAGTCGTGAAGATGCAGTGCTTGCGCACTTCAAGGATCATCGCGTCGTCGATGATTCCCGTGTTGCGGATGGCGAGTTGCTCGCTGAGCAGTTCGACCGCCAGCAGGGCCGCGTGCCCCTCATTGAGGTGGAAGAGATCGATCTGGTGCCCGATGGCGCGGAGCATGCGGCGAGCGCCGATGCCCAGCACGATCTCCTGCGCCAGGCGTTTGTCGGTGCCGGAGGCGTAGAGCGCATCCGTGATGTTGCGATCGTCGGGATGGTTCAGGTCGATGTTGGTGTCGAGGAAATAGACGAAGACTTCCGAGCCGTAGACGCCGCGCACGATGCGGCGCCACGCGCGGATGTAGACGCGCCGTCCGAAGATCGGAACGCTGACGAGGGCGTCGACGGGCTCGAGCGATCGTTCGGGGTTCCACGCGGTGGGAACTTCGCTCTGCTGCCCCTGAGCGTCGAGGCGCTGGGTGAAATAGCCGTCACGATACAGGAGCGTGGCGGCAACGAAGGTGAGCCCCAGGTCGGCTGCGGCGCGGACAGTGTCGCCCGCGAGGATGCCAAGCCCTCCCGCGTACGTGGGAATGGACGCATCCAGGCCGATTTCCATCGAAAGGTAACCGATTGTTCTCATAGGGCGCTCCGTGCCGAGGGCGTGAAAGGGAGGACGCCGCCAGCGAAGGCGGCGCTCCCATGGGTTCGTTCTTCCGGATCAGTACCTGTAGTGATCCGCCTTGTACGGGCCGTCCACCGAAACGCCGAGGTATGCGGCCTGCTCGGGCGTGAGTTTGGTGAGGCGGACGCCGAGTTTTTCAAGATGCAGTCGGGCCACTTCTTCGTCGAGTTTCTTGGGGAGGGTGTAGACCTTGCCGCTCTCGTACTTGAACCCGCTGAGCGTGGGCTTGTTGTTGGCGTTGAACCAGAGGTCGAGCTGGGCGATGGTCTGGTTGGTGAAGGAACTGGACATGACGAACGACGGGTGCCCCGTGGCGCAGCCGAGGTTCATGAGGCGTCCCTCGGCCAGCACCAGGATGCTCTTGCCCGACTTCTTGAAGACAAACTCGTCGTACTGGGCCTTGATGTTCACGCGCTCGACCGCGCCGGACTTGGTCGCGGCGTAGAGGGCCGCCATGTCGATCTCGTTGTCGAAGTGCCCGATGTTCGCCACGATCGCCTTGTCCTTCATCCGCTTCATGTGATCGATCGTGATCACGTTCTTGTTGCCGGTTGCGGTGATGAAGATGTCGGCGCTGTCGACCACGTCCTCGAGCTGGGCGATCTGGTAGCCCTCCATGGCGGCCTGGAGCGCGTTGATCGGGTCGATCTCGGTGACGATGACGCGGCAGCCCTGGCCGCGGAGGGCCTGGGCGCAGCCCTTGCCCACGTCGCCGTAGCCCAGAACCATGGCGACCTTGCCGGAGAGCATCACGTCGGTGGCCCGGTTCAGCCCGTCGACCAGCGAGTGGCGGCAGCCGTAGAGATTGTCAAACTTGCTCTTGGTGGCGCTGTCATTGACGTTGATGGCGGCGAAGGCGAGTTGGCCCTTCTTCTGCATCTCGTACAGGCGGTGCACGCCGGTGGTGGTCTCTTCGGAGACTCCCTTGATGTTCTTGATGATGCCGGTGTAATAGGTCGGATCGTTCTTCAGGCTCTCACGCAGGACGGAGAGAATGACGCCCCATTCCTCGGGGTCGGACTTGGCGTTGAACGACGGGACCTTGCCGGCCTTTTCGAACTCGGCGCCCTTGTGGACCAGGAGCGTGGCATCCCCGCCGTCGTCGAGAAGCAGGTTCGGCCCGATCACGTTGCCCTTGGCGTCGGTGAACTTCAGGATCTGCTCGGTGCACCACCAGTACTCTTCGAGCGTCTCGCCCTTCCACGCAAAGACCGGGATGCCACGCGGATCGTCCGGCGTGCCGGTCGGACCGACAGCGACCGCGGCGGCGGCGTGGTCCTGGGTGCTGAAGATGTTGCAACTCGCCCAGCGAACGTCCGCGCCCAGTTCGACGAGTGTCTCGATCAACACCGCCGTCTGCACGGTCATGTGGAGCGAGCCCGAAACTCGCGCGCCGGCCAGCGGCTTCTTGCCCTTGTAGCGGTCACGGAGCGCCATCAGGCCCGGCATCTCGTGCTCGGCCAGGCGGATCTCCTTGCGCCCCAGTTCGTGCTGCGAGAGGTCCTTTACCTTGAATTCGAGTTTCGTGGCCTTGGCGGACTTCGACACGGTCTTCGGGCCGGTGGGCTTGCTGCTCAGGGCGGTCATTCTGATTCCTTTACTTCTCGGACGATGGCGTCGGACATTATGGGTGATCGGCGATTGAACACCGCGTGATACGGAAAAGAGGTGCGATCAGGGTTCCTTGGTACCGATGGCGACGAACAGACCGGGCCCCTTGGCCTCGACCTCGCGCGAGAGTTCCCGGAATGTGACGGGCGTAAGTGTGGCATCGCGCATGAACGACTCGATCGTCTTGCGGGCAAAGCCCAGGTGCTTGTGACCCATCACGCGACGGAAGTCCTCGCGGTTGTGGTCGAGCATGTCGATCAGCATCACTCGACCACCCTGCCTGGTGATGCGCGCCATCTCGCGCAGGAGCGTCAGCGGCTCCTCGACGTGGTGAAGCACCAGCGCGGCGATCGCGATATCAACGCTGCTGGACTTCAGGGGGAGCGATTCGCCCGTCGCTTGAACAAAGTCGATGTTACTCCGCTCGCCGAGGCGACGACGGGCCGCTTCGAGCATCGGCTGCGATGAGTCGACCGCGATGACGCGCGAGACCCAGGGAGAGACCTGCTCGGCAATGTTGCCCGTGCCGCAGCCGATGTCCGCGACGATGGATTCGCGCGGCAGGAGCGAGAGGAGGGCCTCGCCCGTGAATCGATCGCCGAATAGGCTCGCGCGGAGCGAGTCCCACTCGCCCGCGACACGCCCGAAAAATGTCTGGCTGTCGGTCCGACGCGCGGCGAGCACGGCCTTCAACCGCCGCTTGTCCTCGCGCCCCTCATTCACGTCCGGACGACGCTCGAACTCATCTCGCACCGCGATCCAGAGCGAGCGTGCGGAGTTGTCGAGTTCGTCGAAGATGACGCGGTAGAGCGTGGCCGTGCCCTCGGATCGCCGGACAAGCCAGCCCGAATCGGAAAGGACCTTGAGGTGGCGGCTCACGGTCGATTGAGGGAGTTGCACCACCTGGGCGAGTTCTCCGACCGACAACTCGTGCCCGTCGAGAATCCGGAGGACGCGCAGACGCGTCGGCTCCGCCAGGGCGGCCAGGTGGTCGGTCAGGGTGGGGGAGGCTGCTCGCTTCATCCGTTGATCCGGATAAAGCGTAGAAGCAAAGACCGCCCGGTCAAGCGGGTGAAAGTCGCGTTGAATGAAAACAAACCCCGGTGGAGGCCGGGGGGGGGGTTAGGTGAGCAATCGGCGGATTGTCGGACGAATGGAGTACTACTCGAGATCGACCGGCATGGCGAAACTCGGACCGGGGATCTCGCCCAGATCGCGGATGCGCTTGTTCACTTCGGGGTCGCGCAAGTCGATCGAGAGCGCCTGGCGGAGCGACGTGACCTGATTCGGCTTGTCGTTTACGCTCCCATAGAAGTCGGCCAGTGCAATAAGAGGCTTGGTGGACTTGCCGGCGTCAAGACGCTTGGCGGTCTTGAACGCCGACAAGGCCTCGTCGGCGTTGCCGATCTTGGCGGCGTAGATGCCCAGGCGGAGGAAGTCGTTGATCTGGCCGCGCTCGAGCGACAGGCGGCGGAGGAAGGTCATCAGGGTGTCCTGCTCCTTGGCCTCGTAGAGCGCAACGCAGTACGCGTCGATAACCTCGTCGCGGGTGGGGTCGACTTCATAGGCGATCGCGAGCTGCTCGCGGGCCTTCATGGGGTCGTTCACCTTGAGGCAGGACATGCCCAGGCCGTAGCGGGCCGTTGGGTCGCCCGGGTAGCGTTCGACGAGTTGCTCGTATTCGAGCCGGGCGAGTTCGTAGTCGCCCTTGTCGTAGGCCGCCTCGGCGGCGGCACGGATGACGTGGATGGGGCGCTGCTGGTTGCAGCCCGAGAGCGTCGAAAGGCAGGCGACGAGCAGGGTGAGGGCGAGTCGGCGGGGCGCGTCCATGAAGCAACTCCGGTCGTTGGGCGGCGGCGGGGCGACCATGCCCCGGGCATCCGCGAGGGCTTCAATGGTATCGGCCAGTTGCCGCCTTGGCCCGGAGGAGTCCATGATCCCGTCCACGCCCCCCAAGTCCGTTCCCAGCGTGATCTTGCGCCACGATACGCCCGACGGCGGATGGCACTTTGACTGGATGATCCTGCTGGAGTGCGGGCGGCTGATGACGTTTCGGGTTGTGGAGAGGCCGGACGAGGCCCATCGATTCGCCGGCGTTCGACTGGCGGACCACCGGGTGGCGTATCTGGACTACGAAGGCGAGATCAGCGGCGGGCGCGGGCGCGTGACTCGGGTTGCTCGCGGCCAGGTGCGTCTGACCGAGGTGAACCATGAACGCGTGGTGGTCGAGGGCGAGTTCGCCGGAGCAAGCATGCAATGGACTGGAACTCGGGCACAGGGTGATTCATGGGTCTTCGAGCGACGGGCGATGTGATGATGGAGCGATGCGCGGATCGCGCTCCGTTGTGTTGAGCCGAACGCGGCGCAGTCGATACTCTGGCGTCATGTGCGGGATTGTCGGCGTCGCGACGACGCGGCCTTATCCTGTGTCGGTCGATGACGCGACGCTGCGGCGGATGCGCGATCGACTTGCGCACCGCGGGCCGGACGGCGCGGGAATGTGGCGCCACGAGAACTTCGCCCTCGCCCACCGCCGCCTCGCGGTTGTCGACCTCTCCGAGGCGGCCCACCAGCCGATGGTCGAATCCGGCGGGCGGCGGGCGATCAGTTACAACGGCGAGTTGTACAACGACCTTGAACTGCGCCGTGAGTTGGTCGCGGAGGGCGTCGTGTTCCGGTCTGCGTCGGATACCGAGACGGTGCTGCACGCGCTGTCGAAGTGGGGCACCGGCGCGATCGCGAAATTCCGTGGTATGTTCGCGCTGGCGTATGTCGATGCCGACGCGCAGCGGCTGGTGCTGGCGCGTGATCCCATGGGAATCAAGCCGCTGTATTACGCGGTGGTTCGAGTGGGCGGCGGGGCGGACGCTCGAGACGAACTCGTGTTCGCCAGCGAGATCCCGGCGATTCTGGGGCACCCGGCGGTGCGGGCGCGTCCCGATCCCATCACGGCGAGCGCGTATCTGACCACGATCCGCGTCACACTCGGGCCGCGCACGTTGTTCGCAGGCGTGCGCACGCTCCTCCCGGGCCAGACGCTGGAGGTCGATCTTTCCGGCGATCACGCCGCGGTGAAGTCGATCGATGCGTGGGAGTCGACGGATTGCAGCGAGAAACACAGTCGCGCGAATGAACGAAATGAATGGACGCTGGATCGGGTGCGTGAGGCCGTCCGCGCGTGCGTGCGAGATTCGGTGCGGCGGCACCTGCGGTCGGATGTTCCTGTGTGCGGGCTGCTCTCGGGCGGGATCGACAGTTCGATCATCGCGAAGGTTGCGGCGGAGATCGCGAGCCAGAGGCACAACGGGGTCGCGGAGAACGATGCCGGCGTTGGAGACATCATCGCCGATCACGAGGGGCACATCTCGACATATTGCGCCGGCGCGATCGGCGCGATCGGCGCGGGCGGACAAGCGGGCAGTGACGATTTCTCGTTTGCGAGGCAGATGGCCGAGGCGATCAACAGCCGGCACACGGAGGTCGTGGTCGATCGCGCGATGTTCGCCAGCCAGTGGGAGTCGATGATCCGGCGCACGGGCGTGGCGCTGAGCACCCCAAACGAGATCGCGATCAACGCTGTGGCGGCGAGGATCCGCGCCGACGGGCGCGTCGTGGCGCTCTCGGGCGAGGGCGCCGACGAACTGTTCGCGGGCTACGTCGCGCCGATGCAGGGGATTCTCGAGCAGGTGCGAGGGAAGACCGAGTCGCAGTGGCGTCGCGACGGCGGCACGCATCAACTAGTCAGCAACGCGTGGATCTCGCCGGACCTGAAACGCGAAGCGCTGACCAAGGAGTTCCGGCGTCTGAGCGAGGACGACGAGACGCTGCGCGCGACGTACGACGCGGAATTCGAGCGGGCCGCGGGCTCTGTCGAAGACCCATGCGAGGCGCACCTGAGGTTCATCCGCCGGATCAACCTCACGGGGCTGCTGCTGCGCCTCGACAGCGCCTCGATGCTCGAGGGGATCGAGGGTCGCACGCCCATCGCCGATGTTGAGGTGGCGAGCCTCGCGGGCATACTCCCGATGAGCATGAAGTTCGCATCCGAGGGCGACGGAACCGTGATCCGCAGCAAGATCGCGCTGCGCGAGGCGTTTGCGGGCGACCTGCCGCGTGCGATCGTGGAGAGGCCGAAGGCGAGTTTCCCCTTGCCTTTCCAGTCGTGGGTGGTCGATCGCGGCTCAGAGATCGAGCGATCGGAGTGGGCTCGCGGCGTGTTTTCGCCGATGCTGCGCGAGATGATCAGGTCGGACGCGTCAAAGGTGTGGCAGATCGCCTGGCCGTCGATCAACCTTGCGATGTGGGCGCGGGTGTGGTGGGAGTGATTGCTCGGCAACGGGCGAGGTGAATCGCGTGCCGGGTACGCTCTGAGATCGGAGTTGAAGGAGGCATGATGGCCGCGCCGCTGCATGACGGAACAACGCCGGAGTTTGTTGGGATGCTCGATATTTGCCCGATCGTCACTGGCGCGACGGTGAGCCGGGCGTTGCTGAATACACCGGACGGGCGTGTGATCGTCTTTGCCATGGATGTCGGGCAGGAGATGAGCGAGCATCGCGCGCCGTTCATGGCGACGGTGCACGTGCTCGACGGGCGTCTGAAATTCGGCGTGGACGGCGAGGAGCGCGACATGCGGGCGCATGACTGGCTGGTGATGCCCCCGAACGCACCGCACAGACTTCTGGCGATCGAGCCGGCACGCTTCGTGCTGACGCTGTTCAAGCGAGGCTCGTAAGGAGTCGGATCCGGAAGGGACGGCAGGCGCTGGTATCGCGATTCACTCGTCCGCGAGTTTCCGGATCGCGCCTTCGGTCATGCGGTACACGGTCCACTCGTCCATCGCGACGGCGCCGAGCGCCTTGTAGAAACCGATCGCGGGCGTGTTCCAGTCGAGCACCGACCACTCCATGCGCCCGCAGTTGCGCGCGACGGCGATCTTCGCGATCTCGCGGAGGATGGCTTTCCCGAGGCCCGAACCTCGCGCCGTGGGACGCACGAAGAGGTCCTCGAGATAGATCCCCGAGCGACCGACCCACGTCGAGAAGTTCGAGAAGAAGAGCGCGAAGCCCTGCGGCTCGCCGTCGATGAGACCGATCAGGCACTCCGCGGTTGGGCCGCGCCCGTACCCCTCGCCGAAGAGGTTGCGATCAAGATCGGCCGGCGTCGCCCTCGCGTCCTGAGGGGCTTTCTCGTACTCGGCCAGTTCGCGGATCAGCGAGATGATCAGCGGCACGTCGTGGCGTGTGGCGGGACGAACGGAGAGCGATGGAGTGTGGCGGTTCTTCATGAGTGAACGTCGCGGTGTCGGATGGTGGAAGTCTCGGATTCATGTCGACGGCGCGGCTGGCGCGCCCAGGCGCGGCGCCGCATCGACGAGTGCGCGGGTGTACTCGTGCTCGGGGCGTTCGATCACGCGCTCGCACACGCCGGATTCGATGATCGTGCCGTCACGCATGACGGCGACACGATCGCACAGGGCGCGAACAACCGCGAAATCATGGCTGATGAAGAGGTACGAAAGCCCGAGCGACGCTCGAAGATCGGACATGAGGTTGATGATCTGGGCCTGCACGGACACGTCGAGCGCGCTGGTGGGTTCGTCGCAGACGATGAGTGACGGATGGAGCATCAGGGCGCGGGCGATGGCGATGCGTTGTTTCTGACCGCCCGAGAATTCGTGCGGGAAGCGATCGATCGCGGCGTGCGGCAGGCCGCAGCGGTCGAGCATGGAGCGGCACTGCGAAGCGATGTCGTCCGGGCCCGTGTGGGCTCGGTGGACTATGAGTGGTTCGGCGAGGATGTCGCGGACACGCATGCGAGGGTTGAGCGAGCCGCCGGGGTCTTGAAAGATGATCTGCATGTGGCGTCGCAGTTCACGCAGCGGGCCCGCCGATGCCGTGAGAACATCCCGCCCGTTGAATATGACACGCCCCGATCGCGTGGGAATGAGGCGCAATACGGCACGCCCCACGGTCGTTTTGCCCGATCCAGATTCCCCGACCAGCGCGAGCGCCTCGCCGCGTGCGACACGGAAGGAGATCGAGTCGACCACCGTGCGTGCCGCCCGCCCCGCCCCGAACGCGACGCAAAGCGATTCGACTTCGAGGAGCGGTGGGGATGACGGTCTGTTGGCCGGGTCGGGCATTGCTGGGATGGTACAAGACGACCGCGGACGGCGTTGCGCGCATCATGCGGTGGCGTCGACGATGTGCCGACGCGGAGCGCACGCGAGATGCACAGGCTGGCGGTACGGAAGGGAGCGCCGGGCGTGCGGGCTGTGCGGGGAGTCACGTGTGTGCGGCGTGGGAGAGCGCCGCCCGCCATGCCCGGCGTATCGCTCGACCTCCACGCGAAAGTGAGGCTTGACGCGGGTCGATCCACGGCTACTGTTTGGGTCTGACAAGTCGGGTAGGTAGCTCAGTTGGTAGAGCACCGCATTGAAAATGCGGGTGTCGCCGGTTCAAGTCCGGCCCTGC
>JADLFE010000020.1 GCA_020845755.1 Phycisphaerales bacterium | reverse complement strand
GGGCATTCAGATCTCCTCGCCACGCTCAAGCCTCTCGCGGATGTCGTCGCACAGCGTGAAGGAGATCACGGCCGGGGTGGTGTCGCGAGGCGGCACGCGGTGCATGACGAAGTACTGGTCGTCGTCCTGCACGGAACGCCCGTACTTGGCCGACTCGCGCTCAGCGGCCTCGCGCAGGGGGCGCAGGAAGTCGGCGTACCGGCACCCAAGCGCCTGGCACATCACCGCATACGGCGTGAAGATGCCCGCCTCTTCGAGGTGATCGGCGGCCGCGTCCAAATCGGCCTGCGTCCATGCGCCCGGCTGCGATGGGGTGACCACCCCCTGCCGGACCAGCGCATCGAGGATCGCGGGGCGGCAGTCGTAGCCGCGGGAGCGCAGGTGGTGTGAGGCCGCGACAGTGGCCATCGGGAACATCTGGTCCCGTTCCTCCTGGGCCGCCTCATGGAACGCGGGGTCCGCGCCCGTTCGGGGCTTCACGCGGAGGTCGAAATGCTCGTCGTGGGTCAGTCCAATTCGGGTCACGGTGGTCTCCTTGCCGGGGGGGTGTCGGGCGATATGCCCACCCCCACAAATCCTTGTTTCCGGCGGGGGCACTGATTCGTAGGAGCGATTGCAGGTTTTGTTTGGGTTGGTACGTCTCGGCAGGGGCGACGCCCTGTCGATGACCGGCTTCGAGGGAGATACCCTCATTGAATGCTGCGGTACCGAGATACTGGTGCGGGAGGCCCGGACGTTCACCCGGGAGCATGGTTCGACCAGCACCTGGTGCCTGATGCCCAAGCATTTCGAGCCCAATTCGGGTTTTCCAGGTTCAAGGCACTGCGCAAGTATGCTCAGGTCCTCCAGCAGATGGCACGGAGCCGGCAAGCCGTGAACCTTGTGCTCGGCTCAAATGGCTCTGATCCACTTACGGTGCAGGACCTTCGCGCCACATTTGAACTGCTGCAGGGCGGCGAACACTCCCACCTGACGGTTGTCACCTATTCAGGCGCGCTCTTCCACCCCAAGGTCGCCCAGATCGTGGATGCTGCCGGGACCGCCCACGCGATCGTCGGCTCAGCCAACTTGACAGAGCAAGCGTTTGGCAAGCACGTGGAGGCATGGATCGAACTGGACGCGGGACACGCTCTGACCGATGAGCCTCTGCGAGATATCGCACTCGCCATCGATAGGTGGCACGGCGTGAACGAAGTCGGCGTGTACCAGATCCGCTCCGCTGACGATATCGCGGGACTACTCGCGGGAGGGATTATCGTTGACGAAGCAGCCCGGCGTGCAAGACTCGCTGCAGCAAGAAATGCTGGCGAGGGTATCGCGGGAGGCGGCAGGCGCGGCACAAGACCCGTCAGGTGGCGTGCGCCGGATGCAGAAGAGGAAGATGCGGGCGAGGTAATTGACGCTGAGGTCGAAGAGCCGCTCGATGAAGACGAAGGGGAGGAGGTTGGCGAATTGGCTCCTGTCGCGGCGGCGGGTGGTGCCCTGCCTGCTCCGGGCAGAGTTCTGACCCATCGGTGGAGCAAGCGACTCTCGGCGAGCGACGTGAACAAGAATGATCAGAACGAACGAAACTTGATTTCGCTCGGAGTCGGTGGCCGGGAGGGAACGACCGCACGCGTCATGAGGGACATGAACGACATCCGCGATCGCATGATGGCGGGCGAGGCGTGGCAGGCCATTCGCATTAGCGGTGAGGCATCGGAGACGACCACACTTGGAATCGAAGTCCGCCTTCCCGGTGAGCCGATGAACATCCACCGACTGCAGGTTGTTCATGCTCCACACCGCGGCGCGGGGCAGGCCAATTATCACACTTCAATCAGATGGGACGCCGATCTCGCTGAGCGACTGCGCACGGCCCCAGGCCGCGGGTTCGTTGGTCACTGGGCCACACTCGATCGTTTCGATACGGGCGAGTATGCGCTCACGATCACTCCGGAAAGGCCTAACCCGAGGACATTCGGGATGGGCGTTTAAGTCACCCGACGTTCAGTCCTCAATGTCTGCGCCGACAGGCTCATCCGTGATGTTCATCCGACGACCTCGCAAACGCAAGCGTGCGGACCGAAGCAGAGGGAGTAGGGGTTCCAATCCGGGCACTAACCGGCAGAGTTCGGTGTCGACAACGCTCAGCACTGCTTCGGACGTGTCCCGCTGCCCGCCTGAAAGCCTGCTCACAGCATCGACTTTGGGTAACAGATGTCCAATGCGCACGAGAGGCACACGAAGCCGTGCGATCTCCGAAGGAATCAACTCAAGAACTCCGCCACCATATGTGCGACCCTCGATCTCCGACGAAAGGAGCGTCAAGGAGTTCTGGAAGCCTGCAACCAAGTCCTCGCCAAAGTCCGCAAAGACACCTCGCATCTCGCCGCGGTAGATCGTATCTGTGGTGAACACATTGGCTTCATTGAGGATAAGGCGGTGATAATGATGCGCCCGCTTCGTCATCATCAAGCGCCCAGACTTGATCTGCGGTACTCGGTACCACGGCGTTCGTATCCGGCACTTGAATCGCTGTGGCAGGCCTTGAGCCTCACCGTCGCGCAGGTATCGACTGGCTCCTGTCCGACTTGACGGTGATGGTCTCTCGTCAGAGAAATCAAGCAGCCACGCGCGGCTGCCTGAGCGACGGGCTGCCGCATGGTCCTCGTCAGTGAACACGACGCCTGGGCAGTCCGAGGTCCGCGCTAGTAAAGGCCGAGTCCATGCTTGCAGACCGAACTCTTCTACTGTGGCATCGTCAATAGTGAAGAACGGGTTTGCGCCGGTAACGATGGAAACGCCGATCTTGGCGACATCGCCGAGTGCGTAGAAGCCTGCCAATCGATTGGCTTCGCAGTATGCCCAGATTTCGTCTTTTGTGAGCAGATGACGAAGCCACGATTCTGGAGAAGCCTCGACGGTGTGCTTCCACTCCGTCGGCTCTGCTCCCCGATGTTCGCAGAAGATCACCGTTCGACGATCCGCCGGGCGTTTGCCGCGCACGCCGCTGACGACCACGACGTCTTGAAGGATGTCTGGAAATGTGTCTCTTGGGAAAAGGTCCACGCGTAGTGAAGTGCACTCCCGAACGACGAACGCCCGGAACTGGCCGCCGGACACCGTCGAAAACAACTCACTGGGCAGGACGAGTGAGAACGCTCCGCCGGGGCGGAGCGCGGCGATGCTCAGAACAGCAAATGGGATCCAGAGATTGGATACGCCTCGGAGTTCAATTCCGAGATCCGCCATAAGCCCCTCAGCCAGTATCCGGTCCTGCGTCGGGACGAACTGGTACCGGACATAGGGAGGATTCCCAACAACCGCATCGAACTTTGTTCGACACTCGCGGGCCCACTCGAAGAAACTCCCCGGAGTGACCTGACCCGCAAGACCGCAGGACTCAAGCACCCGCTCGCACTTTGCCGCCTCGTCTTCAATCAACTCGACGGCATGAATCTCAGGCTTCGAGGCGGAGTGCCGCTTTTGGAGACGCGCGATCCCCCGGAGAAATGCACCATCGCCAGCAGAGGGCTCGAGCCAGGTTCCAGGAGCGTCCGGGCGCATGAGTCGCATCACTTGATCGACGCACCAGTCCACGACGGAATCGGGGGTGTAGTAGCCACCGCGGAGTTTGTCAGAGTTGACGTGTTGGATCAGCTTCATGAGTACCCATACCAAATACGAACGTGCGTGGGACTCTAGGGGTAGTGCCCTGGTCTTTCCATCGCCCAACTGATTGACGTCGACGAGGCCCATCGTACGCGATCCCTCGGAATCGCGCTGGACGATTGACTGGGTTGTCCACCGTGCTGCAGCCCTGTTGGACCGAGCACCAAGGCGGGTCTCGCTATTGAGCGGTGATCTGGCCCTCGTTCCAGACAAATGAGAGCGTCGTCAGACGGGTAAGCAGCGTGGACACGCTCCTGCCCAACACCGACACCATCAACCAGACGACCTTCACGCCCAACGCGCAGGACGCGACCAGCGTTACGGTCAACAACGGATCGCGCTTCCAGGTCGGCGACCTGGTGCGCCCCGGCAACGCGACCGAGATCATGCAGGTCACCGCGGTCTCGACCAACACGCTCACCGTGGTGCGCCGTTACGGCGGGACGGCGGCATCGAGCCTCTCCAACGGGCTCAAGGTCACGATCGTGGGCAACGCGGCCCTGGAAGGTGGTGACGCGCCGGCGTCGCGCTTCACCTCGCGCTCGCGCCGCCAGAACTACACGCAGATCTTCGCCGCGTCGGTCGAGGTCTCGGGCTCGATGCGGGCCGCACGTGTCTACGGCGCATCCGACGAACTGGACTTCCAGAGACAGGAGCGGATGCGCGAACTGCTGCGCGACCTGGAGAACACGGTGATCAACGGCACGGCGCCCTCGGGCACGCCGCAGGGCTCGGCCAGCGTGCGACGTTCGATGAACGGGATCATCCGCCAGGTGACGACCAACCAGTTCACACCCGGGCAGAACGGGTTCCCGTCGGGGGGCGGCGGGGGCACGGACCTGAACGACGTGGTGCTCAACGCGGCGTTGCGGACGGTCTGGGAGCAGAGTTCGGGGCGGATCGACACGATCGTGTGCGGCGGGCTGCAGAAGCGCCGCATCAATCAACTGGTCAGTTCGAGCCGTGCGTATGCGCCCGAGGACACCAAGTTCCGTGACCTGGTGAGCGTGTACGAGAGCGACTTTGGCGTGTGCAAGGTGGTGGTCAGCCGCTGGGTGCCGGCGGACACGGTGCTGTTCCTGGACAGTTCGCGCGTGGAGGTGATGCCGCTGCGCGGGCGCAGTTTCGCGTACCAGGCGATGGGCGCGCAGGGCGACCGCGCCGCGGGCATGGTGGTCGGTGAGTACACGCTGGAGTTCCGCAACGAGAACGCGCACGGGCTGGTTCGCGGCCTGTCGACGACCTGACGTGGATTCGCCGGGCGTTGTGAGGGCGTCGCCCGGCGGGAGGGGAGTCCGGCCCGGGATGAAAGTCCCGGGCCGGAGTTTCGCGCTTTGCGCGCGTCATTCACAGGAGTACTTCGATGTTCGCACACGACCGTGATCTCTTGGCGATCGAGCCCAACGTGTTCAATGAAGTTTCGTGGATCGGGCAGCGTCTGGTGAAGGGGAGTGGCGATCTGGAGGACGGCGTGCTGGCGCTGGTCACGTACGACCGCGACTTTGTCGGGGCGGGGGTTGACGCGGGGCATGTCGTCGTCGTCAACAACATCGCGTACGAAGTGGTGGAGCGGATCAGCGCGACGGAGGTCGAGGTGTCGCGGTGTCGGGCGAGCGTGGACGCGGCGGCGGTGTGGCCGTCGGACACGACGGGCGCGAGCGTGGAGGTGCGGACCTTCGGGCCGCAGGTGGGCATGACGCACGACCTGGTGCTGCGACTGCTGGGTCTTGAGAGTGGGGAGGTCGTGGGGTCGTTGGGCGAGGGCGCGGTGGTGAACGGGGCGTCGCTGGCACGGGTCGAGGCGCTGGGCGCGCTGCACCTGGTGTATGCAGCCGCGGGGTCGTTGTCCGGGCCGGGATCGGCGTTGTGGGAGCGGTCGGAGATGTACAGGCGGCGTTTCGCGGCCGAGCGGCAGACGGCGGCGGCGCGGGTGGACACCGACGGCGACGGCGTGGCGGACGCGACGCGGCGGATGAACGTGGTGTGGTTCGTCAGGGGCTGAAGAGGCATGAGGCATTGGGCACGGGGAGACAATCCGAAGACGCTCAACGCGGAGTAAGCAGAGAGCGCGGCGGAAGAGAAGACGAGGGCGGGGAGCGGTGGAGCAAGGAGGAGGGTGTGATGCTGGTGTTGAATCCGAGCGAGGTGGTGTTTGCGAGCGAGGTGTGGAGGAGCGTGCGGAGCGTGTCGGTCGATCGCGTGGCGGAGGAGGTGATCGCGGAGCGTGGCGAGGGCGGCGCGGAGGTGGTGTTCGCGGATGTGCCGTCGGTGAGGGTGAACGTGAGGGTGGTGCGTGAGATGAACGAGAGCGATCCTGGCGGGCCGCGGCCGGGGCAGAGCGCGGTGCTGCTGTTCGTGACGTCGCTGGGCGCGTCGGGGGCGGAGAAGAAGACGATCTCGATGCAGGCGGTGGTGACGAGCGTGCGTCACGAGGTGAACGCGCGTGGCGCGACGCGGGTCGTGGAGTTTGTCGCGCTGTCGGCGGATGGGCACTCGGACCCGGTGAGTGTGAGTTGAGGAATGGGCGCTGGGCACGAGGAAGAAAAGCCAAAGACTCTCAACGCAGAGGACGCGGAGGAAGAGAAGACGGGAGTGGGGAGGAGTCGGGGCGGTGTTCGGGATTCGGCATTGGAAGAAGAAGAGGAAGGCAGCGGGACAAGCGAGCGGGTCGAGCGTGGGAGGTGAGTGATGGCGAGTTCGTTCAAGTCGAAGAATCTGTTCGGGAGCGGGCCGAACGTGTTTGTGATGGGTGTGCAGGGGGAGTTGGCGCCGTTGAACATATCGCTCGGGATTGGTGACGCGGGGTCGACGCTGCTGGGGCTGCTGGAACTCAACGTGACGGTGGAGGGGCGGTTGGTGGCGGCGAGCGAGAGCGCGTTGTGGGCGCTGCGTGACGCGGTGACGGCGGAGTTGTCGCACTGGCCGACGGCGGGGACGCTGGTGGACAACGCGGGGCGCACGTGGACGGACATGACGTTCATCTCGTACACAGAGACGGCGGTGTCGCGTGGGCGTGCGTGGAGCGTGGGGTACAAGGCGTTGTTCAGGCGGATGGCGGGGTGAGCCGCGGGGTGGCGGTCACTCTTTCGAGGGGGTTTCGGCGGGGGTGGGCGCTTCTTCCTTTGGTTTCAGGGCGTCTCGCCACTGCGTATCGAGGTCCGCGAAGGACAGATCGAAGATGGCCATGCAGGCGTCGTCGATGGATGAGCCCGTGGCCATGGCGCGAAGCCACGCGATGCGTTTCTCGCGTCCGAAGCGTTCGGAGATGTAGCCGAGCATGGCGTGGCCCTGGGTGTAGACCATCTGCATATCGGCCTGCTTGGTGTTGTGGAAGTCGCTGAGCGAGGCCCAGTCGCGGAGGCGGCCGTTCTTGGCCATGCGGCGGACGGCGCGTTGCGCGAATTGTCCGTTGTCGTCGTAGAACTCGCTGGACAATTCGGCGACGCCCTCGAGCACCCACCACGGCGCGTCGTTGGCCCTGGGTCCGAGTTCGAAGGTGCAGACGTGCCCGTATTCATGCGCGAGGACGCTGGTCATGCCTTCCTTATCGGGGTGGGCGGAGGCGATCATCTTGATGGACTCTCCGGGCTCGTTCCATCCGGACAGGCCGTCGGTGTAACTGAGGTAGATCGACTGCTGCAGGTGCGACATGGACGAGTAGAGTTTGATTTCCTGGGCGCGATCGATGGTGAGGGCGAAGCCGTTGTGGACATGCTTGCGGATGTCGGGCATGATGTCACAGATCATGGACGCGATGTTCTCGCGGCCGGCGTCGAAGAAGACGCGTACGCCCTCGCGTTCGAGGACTTTCCAGTGTTCGCCGGCGTAGAGGAGTTGTCCCTTGCGGTCGACGAAGCGTGCGACGAACTTCAGGAAGCGTGGTGATCCGGCGTCCTTGATCTTCCAGTTCATCGTGAGATCAGCGATGACCTGGTGTTGGTTGAGAGTGCGGATGTTTTCGGCCTTGATCGAGAACACTTCGACGGGCTTGCGTTCGAGGTCCTTGGCCCAGTTCTTCTGTTCCTGGAGGAAGATCGGGTCGGACGTATCGACGCAGGAGGTGTATCCCGCGACATCGGTCGCGAGCACGGCCTTGGTCATGCGGTCGATCAGGGTGTGAAGCGTGGCGACGTCGGCGTCGGTCGCGGGGATCGGATCGGGAGGGGAAGCGGGGACGGCGTCGGTCCTGGTGGGGGAGAGGACGGGCGTGTTCGTCGATGCGGGCGATTGTGCATCCTGAGCCGTCGCGGGGTGGAGGAAAAGGAGCGAGCAGGCCGCGACGAGGAGAGCGCCCGTCGTGGTGCGTGCGAGCGGGCGACGAATCGAGCAGGGGGAGATCGGCGTCAGCGTCAGCGGGTCGGTTCTCATGCGTGGTCCTACTTCCGCTCGGGGATGAGGGAATCGCGCCAGTCGCGATCGAGTTGATCGAAAGACATGTTCAGGGCATCGATCGTGGCGTCGTCGATGGGCTTGCCGGAGGCCGCCGCCGCGATCCAGGCGTTGCGTTTGTCGCGTCCGAAGTGTTCGGAGACATAGCCCATGAGGTGGTGTCCCTGGACATAGGCGAGGAACTTGAGTTCCTGACGGGTGTCGTGATAGACGGCGATGTCGCGCCACGCGGCGAGTTTTCCGGCCTTTGCCAATGCGCGGACCTGTCGGTCGTTGCTTCCCTGGGGGTCCCACTTTTCCGCGGCGAGTTCCGCGGCGCCTTCCGCGACCCACCAGGGCAACTCGCTGGCGCGATCGCCCAGGGCCCAGGTCGCGACGTGGCCATATTCATGGGCGAAGGCGCGGGTCCAACTGTGTTCGCCCTGGGTGTAGTTCGACATGAACTTGATCGACTCGCCGGATTCGTTCCAGCCGCCGAGGACGGGGTCGGGCATCGAGAGGTAGACGGTTGCCTTGAGGTGGTCCATGTTTTCGTAGAGTTTGATGATCTGGTGGCGGTTGGCGGCGGGGGTACCGGCGATGCCGAAGCCCTCGTCGTCGTGTGCCTTGGCGATGGGGAAGACGCGGTGGACGATTTCCGCGGTGGCGAGGGAGTTGTCGTCGAGATAGCGCACCACGAAGGCGTCGCCCTTGATCTCTTTCCAGACTTCGCCGGCGAAGCGCCACTTGCCGCTCTGGTCGCGACGGAATTCGCAGTGCGGGTAGGGGGCGCGGGCGCGTCGCGGCGGGCCGTCGATCCTGGCGCCGTTCTGATCGAACGGCATGTCGAAGTCGATTGTGAAGGCGACGCGGGCGCGATCGGCGTTCGCCTCGCCCTGCTCGGCCATGCGAAACTCGACGCGGGAGGGCGCGTGGAGGGTCAGGTCCTTGGCCATGTTGCGCATTTCGCGTTCGAACTGCGGATCAACAAAGACGACGTTCTCGAGGAAGGCGTCGGCGTCGGCGCGGACCGCCGCGGAGGCCATCGACGAGAGCGTTGCTTCGATCGCGGCGCGATCGGCGGCGGGGAGCGGTGCGTGTGAGGAGATCGCGCCCGGCGGCGCTGGAGGTTGGGCGGCGGTAGCGACGCCGGCGTGAAGCAGGATCAGGAGTGACGGGGCCAGGAGGCGGTTGTGTGAAGCGCGTGGTCGCATTATCCCAATGGTACCGGGACGCAACTTCGACGATGCGGTTCGGGCGTACGCGAGCGTGGCCCGTCGGGTTTGGGCGACGATCGGGATGGAGATTCTCCGTGAAATGCGGGGCGTGGCGTGAAACCCGGCGAAGTTAGTGTGGTATAACATGTCTACCGGGCGTGCGCACGCGGGCGTCTCCGGTGGAGAGATGGGGGACATCATGAATCTCAATCGCTGTTCGCTTGCTGGTCGTTTGCTCATGCCCGCGGTGCTCGGGCTGGCGCTGGGCGCGGGGGTTGCGCTCCCCGGGTGCATCATTGTCGCCGGCGATCATTACGAGGATCTGGACGGCGGGTATTCGGGTCGTCGAGCGTCGATGCTCGGCGTCGATCTCTCGTCGGTCTCGGGCGCGACGGCAACGCAGGCGGGTGTGGACGCATCGCGCACCAGCATCATCACGCATGTCGTACCGAATTCTGCCGCGGAGCATGCCGGCCTGCAGAAGTACGACATCATCACGCACCTGGACGGCAGGGACTGGGCGACGCCGTCGGCGGTGCGTGAGGCGGTACGATCGAAGCGTGAGGGCGAGAGCCTCGTGATCGGCTATGTCCGAGCGGGGAAGGCGTGCGAGGTCGGCGCGACGATATGCGCGAAGTAGCGCGACCTGGCGGCGGCGCGCGTCGAGCGTGTTGTTAGCGGGAGTCGCGACCTTCGCGCAGGAGTGCGGCGATTTCGTCGAGTTGCGCCGAGATTTTGGCGAGCATGTGCGAGTCCGCGGTCGCGGGGGTGGCGGCGTTGGGCGTGGCGTGTCCGGCGAGTTGCTGTCGGAGTGCCTCGCGGGCGTCGATGATGCGGTTCCGGAACTCGTGCGCGTTGATGATGCCCGTGAGGTGCATGTCGTGTGCTTGTCCTGCGCTGTGCCCCGCGGTTTCGAACTTCAGGGTGGCGAGGTGGTACTTCTTGAGGATGGGCCCCTCGATGAAGGTGACATCCTGGATGTTTTCCAGGGGGATCGTCTTCTCGACCTGGAAAAGGATTCCCTTGCGGAAGCGGAGCGTCTTGCCGTCGAGGCGGCAGGAGAGTTTGTGGAAGTAGTGGCCCGCCCACCATTGGCCCGCGCCGCAGAACCACGCGACGGCCAGGGGGATGCCGACGATCGTGCAGATGAGAGTGAGACCGATGGTGACGACGAGGTAGGGTCGGTAGAGGGGGTTGAACTCGGCGACCACGACGCCGGCGTGCGAGTGTGATTCTGTCATGGCGCGGAGTCTACCCGCGGAGGGAGCGGCAGGTCAGACGAGGCGATGGGGCGGGATTGTTCGAGGCGGCGGGATTTCACGTCTGCGTGCGCACCATGTTCTTGAGTGAGGCGTTTGGGCTGGTGCGTATCGGGCAAGGACTGTGTCCGGCGGCCTGGCTATTGCGGTGGTGACTTCATTCGGCGGTGCAGGTTCCACATCTGGAGCGCGGACCAGGCGTAGGCGGCGGCCGCCAGCGCGAGCGGGACTTCGAACCGACCGAAGACGGCGTAGAGGAGGACGCCGAGTCCCTGGAAGATTTTGCCGCGGATACCGACGAGTGTTGCGTGGATGGCGACGTACTGGGGGACTTTGTCAGGTGAGGGCGCGAGGGAGACTGGTCCGAGCATCCAGCCGACGGAGGCGCCGGCGTGCGCCATTCCGTAGAGGATGCTGCTGATGAGGAGGTCGTGGTCGTTGCGAGCGAGCATGTAACCGATGGGGTAGATGGTGAGGAGGGCGAAGGAGAGTCCGGTGCTTCGTACGGCGCCGAGGCGGTCCATGAGGAGACCGGCGGGGTAGAGCATGACGACGATGGCGGCGAGGTAGGCGACGTGGGTTGATTCGGCGACCTTGTCGTAGGGGAGGTTGAGTTTGTCGGTGACGAGGAGGGGGAGGAGGGCGTAGCAGATCATCCATCCCACGCCGTAGGTCATGTAGGCGGCTTCGTAGCGAGCGAAGACGGGATCGGCCTTGAGGATGTGGCTCATGTGAGCGACGGGTTCGACGAGACGTTTGAAGCGTCCGCGTTCGTCGGCGTGTTTGAGGACGCGATCGCCGGCGTGTCCGGAGAGGTGGGAGACCCAGATGAAGACGAGGACGCCCAGGAGTTGCAGGGCCGCGATCAGGGGGAGATAGACACGAAACGCCTGCGGGTCGCGGCTCATCCATTCGCCGACGGCGTAGCCCATGAGAGCGCTGACGACCATGGAGCCACCCCAGAGGAGGCTGTACATGCGTCCGCGGACGCGTTCGGGGTAGAGGGAGCGGAGGAGTCCGCCGGCCGCGGGGTGGAATCCCGCGCCGCCGATGCTGGCGATGAGGTGCGGGACGAGGAGTTGCCAATAGGAGTGAGCGAAGGCGACGAGGGCCATGGGGAGGCATCCGACGGCCCAGTAGACGAGGAGGTAGCGTGAGAGCGAGCGGCGTGAGAAGTAGTCGTTCCAGAAGATCGAGAGGCTGAAGAGGATGGTGGGAGCGGCGGTGACGACGAGGGTTTCGAGTTTGTTTGCGTCGAACTCTCTGCGTGCCAGGACTGGGAGCATGAACATGACGGCCATGGCGGTGGACTGGATGAGTCCGACGCCGAGCAGGTGCAGGGCGGCCAGGGGGAGGGAGACTCTGGCGTCGCCGGGGATGGTGGTCGGGGTTGTAGTCGAATCAGTCTTCAATGACATCTCACGCTTCGGTGCGGAGCCCGATCATGCCGCGGGAATCGGGGGACCACCGGGCAGATCATCAGAACTTTCTCACCATGAGGACGCCGGCGATAACCAGGAGGATGCCGGCGACGCGTCCCGGGGTGATGGCGCGGGGATCCAGGCCCATGTGCCCGAAGTGGTCGATGACGAGCGAGGCGACGAGTTGGCCTGCGACCATGGCGGTCAGGTAACTGGCGGAGCCCATTTTCGGCACCAGGATGAGCGCGAGGGTGACGAAGAACGCGCCGCAGAGTCCTCCCAGCCACATCCACCACGGGCCGTCGGCGAGTTTCGCGGCATCGGGCAATCCCGGGCGGAAGACGAGCACGACGATGGTCATGGCGACGAGGCCGACGGCGAAGTTGATGAACCCGCCCCAGGCGCTGGCGCCGGCGTGAGCGGCGAACTTGGCGTTGACGCCGGGCTGGTATGCCGTCACGACGCCGGCGATCATGGCGAGCGCGAGGCAGGACATATCGAGGGCGATCGGTCCTTTGGGCATGGGCGGAGGGTAGGAGAAGCGTCCGCACCCGCGGCCGGGCGTCTCCGACGGGATTGTCCGCATTTCGGGCGTGTGCGCCGGTGTTCCATTGTCCCGGCATTCATGGTCGGGGCGAGGGGTCGTGCGGTGCGGACGGCGCGTCACCCGTGGTTTCTGTATCCTCTGCGCGCACCCGGAGCCCCGCATGTCTCACGAAGTCGAATCCAAGCACAATCTCTTCGTCGTCATCGGCGCTTCGTCCGCCGGCACGCTGATCGAGTGGTACGACTTCTACATCTTCGGCTCGCTCGCGACGATCATCGCCACGCAGTTTTTTCCGAAGGACAATCCCACGGCGGCGTTTCTGTCGACGCTGGCGACGTTCGCGGCGGGGTTCGTGGTTCGCCCGTTCGGGGCGATCTTTTTCGGTCGCCTGGGCGACATCATCGGGCGCAAGTACACGTTCCTGGTCACGCTGCTGCTCATGGGCGGCTCGACGTTCGCGATCGGGCTGGTGCCCGACTATGACACGATCGGCGTCTTTGCGCCGATCATCGTGCTTCTGCTGCGGCTTCTGCAAGGGCTCGCGCTCGGGGGGGAATACGGCGGGGCCGCAACCTACGTCGCCGAGCACGCACCCGACCACCGGCGCGGCTATTACACCAGTTGGATCCAGACCACGGCGACGCTCGGGCTGTTTGTGTCGCTCGGTGTGATTCTGGGATGCCGTCTCAGCATGGGCGAGGACAAGTTTGCCTCGTGGGGCTGGCGCGTGCCGTTCATCCTGTCGATCGTGCTCGTGCTGCTCAGTTACATCCTGCGGATGAAGTTGCGCGAGTCGCCGCTGTTTCAGAAGATGAAGGCCGCGGGCAAGGGCTCGAAGAACCCGCTGGGCGAATCGTTCGGCAACTGGGCCAACCTGAAGCTCGTACTCCTGGCGCTCTTCGGAGCCACGGCCGGGCAGGGCGTCGTGTGGTACACCGGCCAGTTCTACGCGCTCACATTTCTGCAGAAATCTCTGAGCGTCGACATGGTCGCGGCTAACACGATCATTGCCGGCGCGCTCGTCGTCGCCACGCCGTTTTTCATTGTATTCGGCGGGCTTTCCGACCGCATCGGCCGCAAGCCCATCATGATGGTCGGCTGCCTGCTGGCGATCCTCACCTACCTGCCGATCTATCACGCGATGGCAAGGGCCGTTGATCTCTCCACGAAGACCGAGGTTGTCGCCTCCTCCGCCGAGCCCGCCCCGGGGCTCACGTCCAGCACCACCACCACCGACGACGCCAGGGACCAGAAGACCGTCATCAACAAATCAACCAAGACGTACACCGACGGAACGCAGGCCCTCACCACCATCACAACCACGAGCAAGATCGACGGCACGGACTCCAAGTCCACCACCGCCACCACCATCAAGCCCGGGCGGTCGTCGAGTTTCATGCTCGGGCTGCTCGTGTTCGTGCAGGTGCTGTACGTCACGATGGTCTACGGCCCGATCGCCGCGTTCCTGGTCGAACTCTTTCCCACTCGAATCCGCTACACGTCGATGTCGCTCCCCTATCACATCGGCAACGGCGTCTTCGGCGGGCTGGTGCCGTTCATCGCGACCTGGCTCGCATCGTCGTCCGTCGCCAAGCAGGGCGGCATGCTGGCCGACCTCGCCGGCGGCCCGATGTTCGTCGGCCTGCTCTACCCCATGACCATCGCCGCCATGACCCTCGCCGTCGGCACGATCCTCATCCGCGAGACCAAGAACCGGGCGATTGAGGAGTAGGGGCGGGCTCACGCCAATCTCGGCGACACTCGACGCCGATCGTGACGAGTTCGCGAGGAAGGCCAGGGCGACGCGCTACGAGTGTGCGTCGCGCATAAAGCCGAATCACCGCTCCATGATACGCTTGCGCTGCCGCTTTGCGTTCTCGGTGATCACTCGCGCGACCGCCGCTTCACGGCCTTGTCGATCTCGCGCCGATCGCGAAACATCTCGGCAGTCGACTTCTTCGCGACCTGCCGACAAACGACCGGCGTCAGCGAACTCCATCAAACAGGACTCGAGGCAGGTCAGGCCGCCTAGAACTCCGCCTGCTTGGGCGCGCGGGGGAACGGGATCACGTCCCGGATGTTCTGCATCCCCGTCAGGAACATCATCGCGCGCTCGAAGCCCAGCCCGAACCCCGCGTGCGGCACGGTGCCGTAGCGGCGCAGGTCGCGGTACCACCAGTATTCCTTGGCAGGGAGTCTCATCTCCTCGATGCGCCGGTCGAGAACGTCCAGGCGCTCCTCGCGCTGGCTCCCGCCGATGATCTCGCCGATCGCGGGCACCAGCACGTCCATCGCCGCCACCGTGTCGCCGGGCGCGCCGTCGGTGCCGGGGTCGTTGAGGCGCATGTAGAACGCCTTGATGTTCTTGGGATAGTTCATCAGGATCACCGGCTGCTTGAAGTGCTCCTCGGTCAGGAACCGCTCGTGCTCGCTCTGCAGGTCGGTGCCCCACTTTACGGGATACTCGAACTTCTTACCCTTCTTGATCGCGTCCTCGAGGATCTTGATCGCTTCGGTATAGGGCAAGCGCCTGAACGGCGTCTCGAGCACATGCTGCAGCCGCTTGAGCAGACCCGGCTCGATCCGCTCGTCGAAGAACTTCATGTCGTCGGGGCGTTCGTCGAGCACGGTCTTGGTCAGGTACTTGATGAAGTCTTCCGCGAGTTCCGAATCGACCTGCAGGTTTGCGAACGCGATCTCCGGCTCGATCATCCAGAACTCGGCGAGGTGGCGGCTGGTGTTGCTGTTCTCGGCGCGGAAGGTGGGGCCGAAGGTGTAGACGCGTGAGAGCGCGCAGCAGTAGGTTTCGACGTTGAGTTGTCCCGAGACGGTGAGGTGAGCTTCTTTTCCGAAGAAGTCGTTGGAGAAGTCGACGGGGGCCGCGGGGTCGACGGGCGCGCCGGGCTTGGCGTCTTCGGGCGCGACGCGTGGCGGGTTCATCATGTCGAGGGTGCTGACGCGGAACATCTGGCCGGCGCCCTCGCAATCGCTGGCGGTGACGATGGGCGTGTGGACGTAGAAGAAGCCGCGTTCGTGGAAGAAGCGGTGGACGGCCATGGACAAGCAATGGCGGACGCGGGCGACGGCGCCGAAGGTGTTGGTGCGGACGCGGAGGTGAGCGACTTCGCGGAGGTATTCGAAGGTGTGTCGCTTGTTGCTGACGGGGTATGAGTCGGGGTGCTCGACGAGTCCGAGGATGCGAACCGCTGAGGCGAGGACTTCGACGGACTGGCCCTTTCCCTGGCTGGCGACGAGGGTGCCGTCGACTTCGACGGCGCATCCGGTGGTGAGTTTCTGGACATCGGGGAAGTTTGTGGTGGCGTTGTTTCCGGCGGCCTTGACGACGCACTGGATGGGGTCGAAGCAGGTGCCGTCGGAGACGGCGACGAAGCAGAGGCCGCCGTCGGCCTTGCTGTCGCGGTTGGTGCGGACCCAGCCCTTGATGGTGACGGGGGAGCCGACGGGGGCTTTGAACGCATCAGAGACTTTCAGCCACGACATAACCACATCCTCCTGCGAGAATGGGGATGGTAGCCGAGGGGTTGGTGAGCGAGGCCGGGCGAGGAGTGGGATGGATCAGTCTTCGAGGTGCATATCCCAGTCGGCGTCGGTGCTGTGGTTTTTGGCGTCTGGGGCGTTGATCCAGCCGTACTTGCCCTGGTGGTAGGCGTGGTAGAGTTTGATCCAGGATTTATCGGAGCCTTTGGTTGAGACGTAGAGGTCGTTGCACTCGAAGTCGGTGGCGCTCTGGGTTTCTTCGACGCCGTCGGTGGGGAACTTGAAGTGCTGGACGGAGCCGTCGAGGTAGCCCATGTGGCCGCCGCCGAGGTGTCGAGGAGTGACCTGATCGTCGTTGCCCCACATGCCGTCGCGGACGGAGGCGTTGTACCAGACGGTACTTTCCTCGACGAAGATGGGGAGACCCTTCATGGAGACGAGGCTGGGGACGCGTTCGGCGGTGAGGGTGAGGGGGCGGGCGGTTTTGCCGTCCTTGATGTAGGCGGTGCGGATTTCGAGGCCGACGCGGGCGCCCTGGACGCACCAGGGCATGGTGTAGTCGAAGTTGAGTTTGGAACCGAAGAGGCTGTCGGAGTCGGCGGTGGTGTCGGCGTTGACGCCGCGTCGGCGGTTTTCGGGGCAACCCATGACGCTGTGGGCGTTGTTGAGGAACTTGTAGAGGGTGCCGGCCTCGTAGATGTTACCGGAGACTTTTTCGCGGAAGAACTTGCGTTGAGCCCAGATTTTGTCTTTGTTGGAGGAGGCGTAGAAGTGGGCGGCCTGGGTGATGGAGCGGACGTTGGACATGCAGGCGACCTGGCGTCCGCTGGCGCGGGCCTTGCCCAGGGCCGGGAGGAGGATGCCGATGAGGAGGGCGATGATGGCGATCACGACGAGCAGTTCGATCAGCGTGAACGCGGACCGTCGATATCCAGACCAGAACTTCATTGGAGCCTCCGTCGTCGCCACACGGCACGAGCACCGCGGCGGGTCCAGAATGGACCTTGCAAGTATAGGGACTTCGATCCAGAGCACCAAGCAAAACAGCGATGAGCGTGGGTTGCACCTAGTATTCAGGTGAATGCGTCAAGTGGATGCGACTTTACTAAATCACCCCCTCGGGATGACGTTCGATCAGTTCGTCCCGTGGGCGCGGGAGCACCTGGGCGTCAGGCGTCCGGCGGCGGAATCGGCCTATAAAAACCTGTTTCGAGCGGGGGAAATCGCGGATTTTCTGGCGTCGCCGTCGGGGGTGGAGGCGGTGCTGACGGAGGATTCGTTCGAGGGCAAGGTGCTGAAGTTTGTGCAGCACGTTCCGGCGGGTGAATCGGGGGTGGCGGAGCGACTTGGGGGCAAGTCACTGGCGACGGAGTCCGTGCTGATTCCGATGATCGGGCGGACGGGCGCGACGACGCACACGCTGTGTGTCTCGAGCCAGGTGGGGTGCGCGATGGGCTGCACCTTCTGCGAGACGGCGCAGATGGGTCTGGTCCGATCGCTGACGCCCGCGGAGATTGTGCAGCAGTGGTGGGCGGCGACGCACGCGCTGGGACACCGTCCGAAGAACGTGGTGTTCATGGGGATGGGCGAGCCCCTGGACAACATCGACAACGTGATCCGTGCGATCGCGGTGCTGATCGACCACAACGGCGCGCACATGCCGGTGAGCAAGGTGACGGTTTCGACGGTTGGGCGGCTGGACGGGCTGGCGCGGCTGTCGGAGCAGTTGCACACGCCGGGGTGGCACCGGCTGAACCTGGCGGTGTCGCTGAACGCGCCGAACGACGAGGTGCGATCGCGGATCATGCCGGTGAATCGCGGGATGCCGATGGAGGCGTTGAAGCGGACGCTGATGTCGTGGCCGGTGTATGGGGGCGGGAAACTGTGTCTGGAGTATGTACTGATCCCGGGCGTGAACAACCTGGCGGGTCACGCAGCGGAGGTTGCGCGGTTCGTGGGCGACATCAACACGACGTCGCGGAACACCTCGCCGCGGTGCGTGATCAACCTGATCCCGTACAACCCGCGGCGTGATTCGCCGTGGGCGGCGCCGAGCGACGCGGAGGTGGACGCGTTCATGGGCGAACTCGCGGAGCGGGGGGTGTTTGTCAAGCGGCGGCGCACGAAGGGGCGGGACCTCATGGGCGCGTGCGGGCAGTTGGGGAGCGAGCACATCCGCAAGCGGCGATTCGTGGACATCACGAATTCGGCGGGCGGGGCGGCTGCGTCAGCCGAGTCGGATTGATGTGCTACGGCGTGGTGACGCGTGAGGCTTGGCGGAGGCTGCGACGTTCGGCGTCGAGGAGGCGTGCGACCTGGAGCGCCTCATCGATCGTCGCGCGTGCCGCCCGCTTTTCGCGGATCGCGCTCATTACCTCGCGGACCTGGAAGTCGTAGCCCGCGCCGGGCTCCAGCGCGATCGTTTCCTGCTTTCCATCGCGGCAGAGGAGCAACTGCGGGGTGCGTCCGAGGTCGTAATCCGCCGTGCCGCGTTCGAAGACAACGATGAAGCGCATGCGGAAACTGAAGCCCGGGGTGTGGTCCCACGCGCCCTCGGCGACGACGTGTGAGGGGGCGTGCGGGGCGGAGTAGTGATAGAGCGTCGTGACGTGGTCGAGCGTGCCCGCGGAGGTGACGGCGTCGGGGCGTCCGAAGAGGTGGTACACGAAGTCGGTGTCGTGGATGTGCAGGTCGACGAGTGCGCCGCCGGTGCGTTCGCTGTCGCGATAGAACTGCGGGCTCCACGCGGGGGGCGTGCCGAGGCGCTGGAACACGGCGGACTTGACACGCCCGAGCGAAGCGTCGGCCGTGCGTTCCTTCAACCAGTTCCAGCCGGGCCAGAAGCGGATGCACATGGCGGGCATGCAGAGCAGGCCGCGCGACGCCGCGGCGCGGGCGGCGAGCGCGAGGCGTTCGACATCGTCGGGCGCGACGGCGATCGGTTTTTCGACCAGGACGTGTTTTCCTGCCGAGAGGGCGCGGATCGCGGTATCGACGTGCGACTCGGTGTGCGTGCAGATGCTGACGAGTTGCACGTTGGGATCGGCGAGGAGTTCATCGAGGTTGGAGGTGGCGTGGACCCTCGCGGGGTCGAAGAGGTGTTCCGAGGTGCCGGTGGCGATGTTGCCGCTGGTGACGACGCGCCCGGTGAGGCGATCCTGCGCCTGGTCGCAGACGGCGATGAGCGGGCAGTTGAACCCCGCGGCGTGCGCGGCGGCGTAGGCGCGGATGTGCGTTGCGCCCATGAAGCCAAGTCCGATCACGCCGACGCCGATGGGAGATGTGGTGCTCATGGATTGGCTCGCCTGTGGTGTCGGGTGGGTGCGGCCGCACTCTTCATGCGCCGTGTGGTTCAGTGCGAAGTGTCGATGGTGGGCACGCTACGCCTTCGCGCCCTTGCCGCCCTTGCCGTAGGCCTCGACGACGCCCGGGTCGGTGGGCGAGACTTTCCAGGACACGAAGCCCTCGATCGCCTGGTACTCGGGGAGTCCGAGGGCGTCGTAGAGTTGCGCGGTGTGTCGGTTGCGTTCTTCGGCGCGTTGCCAGAACTCGCGTGAGTCCACGCCCGGGAAGAGCGCCTTGTCCTTTTGCGACTCGTGCTTGAAGATCGCCATGCGCTTGCGTTCGACCTCGCTGGGCGAGAGCGGCACGGCCATTTCGATCTCGTGGGGGCCCCATTCCTGCCACGCGCCGCGGTACAGCCAGACCTCGCACTGGGCCGCCCACGGGTCATTGGCGACGGCGCGCATCGCCTGGACGATGGCCTTAAGGCAGACGCGGTGGGTGCCGTGCGGGTCGGAGAGGTCGCCGGCGGCGTAGACCTGCTGCGGCTTGATCTTGCGGAGCAGTTCGACGGTGATGCGGACATCGTCCTGTCCCAGGGGCTTCTTGCGGACCGCGCCTGTTTCATAGAACGGCAGGTCGAGGAAGTGCGTGTTCTCCGGCTTCACGCCCGAGTAGCGCGCGCCCGCGCGGGCCTCGGTGCGGCGGATCAGGCCCTTGATGGTCTGGAGTTCGGGCATGTCGATCTGGCCGGCGCGTTTGGTGGCGGCGAACTTATGAAGTTCGCCCGAGAGCGTGCGGACTGCGTCGAGACCGTGCCCGAGTTTGAGCGATTCGAAGAGTTCGACGACGAAATCGGTATGGCGGAGCGCGTTGTCGTCGAAGACGGCGATATTGCCGGAGGTTTGATACGCGACATGGACCTCATGCCCCTGGTCGCAGAGGCGGATGAGGGTGCCGCCCATGGAGATGACGTCATCGTCGGGGTGGGGGCTGAAGACCAGGACGCGTTTGGGGAATGTGTCGGGGGTGCCGGCCTCATCGACGCCTTTGCCTGGGATGAACTTTGGTCGCCCGGGTTTGCCGCCGGGCCAGCCGGTGATGGTGCGCTGCATGGCGCGGAAGACGGCGATGTTGATGTCGTAGGCGCTGCCGCGGGTGGTGAGGAGTTCCTGCAGGCCGTGCTCGTTGTAGTCTTCTTCGGTGAGTTTGAGGATGGGCTTTCGGAGGGTTTGTGCGAGCCAGATGACGGCGCGCTTGGTGAGGGAGTCGTCCCAGGCCAGGCCGAACTGATCGAGGCCACCCAGGAGCCATGGGGTCTTGATGCGGGTGAGTTCCGCGGCGGCCGCGGGGTCGAGGACGAAGCGTGCGCAGGGGTGTTCCTGGAGGAAACTGGCGGCGACGGTGCTGGTGATTTCACCTTCGACGGCGCGTTTGACGATGGGGGCCTTGTGCTCGCCGAAGGCGATGAGGAGGACTTTCTTGGCGTCGAGGATGGTGCCGACGCCCATGGTGATGGCGGTGCGCGGGACGTGGCGTTCGCCGAAGAAGTCGCTGGCGGCGTCGCCGCGTGTGACCGAGTCGAGCG
This sequence comes from Phycisphaerales bacterium, assembly GCA_020845755.1. Taxonomy (GTDB): domain Bacteria; phylum Planctomycetota; class Phycisphaerae; order Phycisphaerales; family UBA1924; genus JABWBC01. Next base: position 107,554 of record JADLFE010000020.1, on the reverse strand, counting down.
TGATGAGGCGTGTGCGCGAGTTACGCGGCGAGCCGGGCTCGTTGAAGCCGACGTGTCCGGTGCGGCCGATGCCGAGGATCTGGAGGTCGATCCCGCCGGCTTCCTTGATCTTGCGCTCGTATTCCTCGCAGAAGGCCTGGACGTCCTGTCGTTTGATAGTGCCGTCGGGCACGTTGGCGTTCTTGGGATCGATATCGACGCGATCGAAGAGATACTCGCGCATGAAGCGTCGGTAGCTCTGCAACTCATCGGGGTTCATGGGGTGGTATTCGTCGAGGTTGAACGAGACCACGTTTTTGAAGGAGAGGCCCTCTTCCTTGTGGAGGCGGACGAGTTCTTCATAGACGCCGTGGGGCGTGGAGCCGGTCGCAAGGCCGAGCACCGCCTTTTTTCCCTGGGCGGCGCGGGAGCGGATGAGATCGGCGATCTCGGCGGCGACGGCCTGGCTGGCGGCGCTGCTGCTGGCGTAGACGGTGACGGGCACGCGCTCGGTCGACATGCCCGGTCGGGCGTGGCTGGCGTGGTCTGGCGTGGGGTGAGCGGACTGTCCGGCGGCGGCGTGCATAGGACTCTCCGGGTGCGCCAAGCGTGCTGAGGACGTGTCCTGACAAGTCTGGTACCCTCGCGGGCGGGCGCACTCGCCCGGCGGGGCACGTTGAGGATATTCACACCCCGCCTTGGTGTCGCGCTCTTTGATGTGGAGACCTTTTCATGCTCGCGTTTTGCCGTGCATTTCCAGCGTTGACGATGGCACTGGCGCTCGTGGCGGGGCTTTCCGTGGCCGGTTTTTCTGTGGGTTGTCAGCAGGGTTCCAAAGGGGGCTCCAAGACGACAACCCAGCCGGAATTGGCGACCGCGGAGTTCAGCGTGATGCTCGACGGCGACATCCGCGAGTGGCCAAGCGAGAGCGTCGCGTGGGCCGACCAGGATTACATCTACCTGCGTTTCACGGTCGAGAACGAGCGGTTCACGCTGCAATCGGCGCCCAAGACCGTGGCGATCCTGCTCGATGCCGACGGGAGCGCGTCGACGGGCATGGCGGGCACGCAGGAGCCGACGGGCGGGATCGGCGTTGACCTGGAGATCCAGTGCTCGCCGCTGGACCCCAGCGGCGGCGCGCCGACCAAGGGCGTGGCGTGCTTTGCGGTCGCGGCGGACGGTACGCGCACCAAGATCGATAATTCGGCCCTCGATGTTTCGTTCTCGCCGACGTACGCGTCGGAGTGGTACGAGGCGCGGATCAAGCGCAGCGCGGCGATCCCGGCGCTGGCCGCGAGCGACGCGGGCGGGACAGCGCGGGGCGTGGTGGTGATGACCGATTCGGCGGGCGAGATCGAGGCGTGGGCCGATCCGTTCGGGATCATCCTGCCGCCGGCGCGGAAGGCCAATGAGCCGGTGGCGGCGGGTGACGTCGGCGCGGGCGTGGTTCCGGTGCGTCCGAACGGCACGCTGCGGGTGATGACGCTGAACGTGCTCAAGAGCGGGCCGGTGACCAGGCCCGATTCGTTCGCTCGCCTGCTGAACGCCGCCACGCCGGACGTGGTGCTGCTGGAGGAGTGGGACGAGGGCGACGCGACGAGCGTGCAGGCGTGGTTCACCACGCTGGTGAAATCCGAATCGGGCTGGCACGTGCTCAAGCCCGCGGGCTCGTCGGTCGCGATCGCGTCGCGCTATCCGATCACGGCGCTGGGCGGCCCGGTCGAGGGCGTGAAGAAGGACGACGGGAGCGACTGGAAGGTGCGGTACGTCGCGGGCAAGGTGAACTCGCCGATCGGCCCGGTCGCGGTGGCCGCGGTGCACCTCAAGTGCTGCGGGAGCGCGGACTCGTGGGAAGACCAGTTGCGCGTGCGCGAGGCCAAGGCGATCAGCGCGACGTTTGCGGCGGCGGCCAAGGACGTGAAGGTGCGCGTGATGGGCGGCGACCTGAACCTGGTCGGCTCGCGCCCGCCGCTGGATGCGATCCGCGCGGGCGGCGACTCCGACGGATCGGACATGAGCGTCGTCGACCCGGTGGTGTCGGGCGATCACGCTATGTATACGTGGGTCGACTGGAGCACGACGTTCACGCCGGGGCGGCTTGATTACCTGGTGTACAGCGACGCGAGCACGGAACTGGTGCGGAGCTTTGTGCTGGACACGTCGCGCCTGTCGGACGCGGCGCTGAACGCGGCGGGGCTTTCGAGGAGCGACAGCCTGGCGACGGACCACCGGCCGGTGGTGGTGGATGTGAGGGGGAAGAGGTAGGGGGAGGCACGACGTCACGAAGTCACGGAGTCAAGAGGGCGTGAATCGTGAGTGGCGAGTCGCGCCGAGGAAGGCGCGATTTGTGACACGGAAGTGATGAACAGGCGAAGTGAAGTGGTCGAGTGGTGAAAGAACATGCGACATGCGTGCATCGCGCGGCAGGGCTCGTGACGAACCCGACGTACGAGCGAGGGTGGAGGGATTCGGAGGGCGCTTGAGTCTGGCATGTCGTGCGCCGGGCTATGCCGCGACCATCCCCATCACATCGAACAGCACGACATACGCCGCCCACGCGAGCAAGAGAAGTACCCACACCACGCCCATCGAGACCAGCGACGCGCGCCAGTCGCGTGCGTCCGTGCCGTGCTTGCTTGCGAACCACGCGAACGAGCCCATGACCAGGCTGGAAACAAGCACCAGGCCGTCGATTCCCCACCACATGCCCGTGTTGGTCGCGGCCCGGGACGCGAGCCCCAGCAGCGTGACCACCAGCATCGCCGCGATCGCGCGCACGAGGCGCGGAGCATGCCGCATAGAGACCTTCTCACCTTGCGTGTCGATGCTTCCCACGCCGCCACTCTACCGGGTCGGCTCCGGCACGCCCAGCCAGACCTCGCGTGTGAACACCTCTGAATGAACGGCCAACTCCGCCCGACGGCACTCCCGAATGCCGAACGTCGTTTCCCACTTCGTTCGTTCAATGCCCTGTGCCCAGTGCCTTCTTCCCAAAAACAACAAGACCCCCGGAGGGTTCGGGGGGTCTTGGAGCACACACTGATTCCGCTCTACACCACCGGCGGGATCAGGACATAGATCTCTTCGCAGTCAATCTCAAACCGGTTCCCAACGCGCTCCTGCAAATCGGCCTTGGCCGTCTTGCCCTTCTGCACATGTCCCCCGGTGATGAAATCCTTGCCGCCCACCCCCCGCCCGGCCAGCGAAATCCGGCCGAAAGGCGCAATCTCGGCCGATCGGCTATCTGTTGCACCCAACACTCAACCGGTCATTCATATCCATATTGACCCATCCAGGACGCGAACCGTGCAGCCAATGAAAAAAGCGGGGCGACATCTCGCCCCGCTTGGGAGTTACTGGACTGGAATCAGGGTTCAGTTCAGCGTGGGCACGCGGGGGCGCTGTGGGGTTTTGACCTCCAGCGACGCCTGCTGCTCGGCCTCCAGGGCCGCCGCTTCCGCCGCCGCCTCGGCCGCGGCACGGTTGCCCAGGAAGTTCGCCTCCAGTTGCAGGCGGATCTTCTCCATGGCCTTGTTCTGGATCTGGCGGACGCGTTCCTTGGTCACACCGATGATCTGCCCGACCTGCTCGAGCGTCATGGGCTTTTCATTCTCGCCGGCCTCAAGGCCGAAGCGGTGCTCGATCACGGTGCGTTCCACGTCGGTGAGGTCGGCGCGGTTGTCGAGGACGATCCGCTTGACCTCTTCGGCCGCGTCCTTCTCGAACCCGGCTCGCTTGGTCTCCAGGAAGTTGGAGCGCTCGAGCTTGGGGTCGAAGTCGGTTGGGAAGCGTTGGCGGTACTTGCTGAGTTTCATGCCCTGGCGGCTGAAGGCCTTGAGGATTGCGCGGCAGGCGTAGGTCGAGAACTTGTAGCCACGTCCCGCATCGAACTTATCGACGGCGCGGAGGAGCGCCATGTTGCCCTCGCTGACCAGGTCCGCGAAATCAACCTCGCTCATGCGGGTGCGCTTGGCCATCGCCAGCACGAGTGCCAGGTTTGTTTCGGCGATCTGCTCGCGCACGCGTTCCGACACGCGGTGCCAACGAAGGATTTCGTCGGCCTGTTCGGGCGTGGGCTGGCGGGCGTCGGTCGCCCAGACGTCTTGCTGGAGTTTCCAGACGCGATAGCGGGCGTAGTTGAACTGGTGGAACAGGACCTTTTCTTCGGCGCCGGTCAGGATGACCTGCTGGGCCGACTTAACGGTGCGGCTGCGTGATGCCGAGAGGTCGTCCATCACGGGGTGATACCAAGATGTATCGGGCTTAGCGATGTCGGGCGCCTCGTCGTAGATCTTGTTGTCGGCCGCCTTCTCGTAGAAGGCCGGGCTGTCGATGAAGTCTTGCTCCGACGCCATGAGCGCGTTGAGGAGTTTCTCATCGTCGGAACTGAGGCGCTTGCGCACCACCGGCTTGCCCGACTTCTTTGCGGTGTCTGCGGTTCCCGCGGCCGGAGCCACACCGACGCGGTGCTTACGTCGCACCTGCTCGAGGGGGCTCAGCGTGTTTTTGATGTCTCCGTTGGTCATGATGGTCCTTGCCCTTTCAGGCCGCGGCCTGCTGCCTGCATCCGCTCTCTCTTCGCGATTGGATTCACCCGGAACGGGTTTGGTTTCCACGCGCGTTCGATTCCGTCCAAAGTCGTTTGCAGCCTACCTCACCGATCCGTCCGTGCCACTTTTCGGGGTCCGGGGAAATCCCCCTCCGCTGGCCCACCCTCGGGCTTTGCGGGACCCGTGCAGTTTCCTCACTCGTCCGACCGCCTTGGCCAACATCGGCAATGCGGCCCCAAGCCGCCCGCCCGTCTCAGGAGCCCCGTTTTGGACGCGCTCCCGATCGCCCGGCAGTCGAGTGTTTGTACGTCTTCACGCCCCACTTGTTTCGGGTTTCAGCGCGATTCCCGTGTAACACCCACGTCAGAACGCGCTGCCGCCCGTGCCTCGCCGACAGTGCCTGCCTGGCTTCCCATCGACCCCAGGGCTTGATCTCGCTCCGCGAACGTCAAGCCGCACACCCGCCAAGCGTCTTGCTCGGCGATTGACCTTGCATTCGGGCCGGATAACCTAACCTATTCCTGCCTCGCGCCCGAACCCAGACGACGAAAGAGTCGGGGGAACAGAGAGTCCACACCCCGAACTTGGACGCTGGGGCCACAATATACCAGACCGGTTCGCCCGACGCAAGCCAACTCTGAACAGGGTCCGAATAAGCGATATTCGTATCATGTTTGGATGAGTGCCTACACTTGCATGACGATCAGTGCTCTGAGCGAGCCACCGACTGATCCGGAGAAAAGCGATGCCCATGATGCTGCCGCCATTGCCGTACCCCTCCAATGCCCTTGAGCCGCACATTGATGCGCAGACGATGGAGATTCATCACGGCAAGCACCACAACGCGTATGTGACCAACGGCAACAAGGCCTTGGAGGGGACCGCGTTTGCGGAGAAGGACCCGATCGAGATCATCAAGAACCTGGCCGCACTTCCGGACGACAAGCGAGGCCCGGCGCGGAACAACGTGGGTGGGCACGTGAACCACTCGATGTTCTGGACGCTGATGGCGGCGCCTGGCAACGGTGGTGGCGGGGCGCCGACGGGGGCGTTGGCCAGTGCGATCAACGCGGCGTTCGGCACGTTCGAGGGGTTCAAGGAGAAGTTCGCCGCGGCGGCCGCGGGGCGCTTCGGCTCTGGGTGGGTGTGGCTGGTGGTGAACGGCGGGAAGGTGGAGATCGTGTCGACGGCCAACCAGGACAACCCGTTGATGGGCAAGGCGATCGCCGGGTGCGAGGGGACGCCGGTGCTGGGGCTGGACGTGTGGGAGCACGCGTACTACCTGAAGTACCAGAACCGGCGTCCGGATTATGTCGGCGCGTGGTGGAACGTGGTGAACTGGGCCAAGGTCGGCGAGTTGTTCGCGGGCGTGGCGAAGTAAGCGACGCGTCGGGGACGTGGGACGAAGCGAACGAGAGGATGGAGGGGCGCGTGTTGCGTGGCACGCGGGGGTCTCGGGCGCTAATCTGTTGGACCATGATTACTCCCTCGCCGACCACGAAGATTGCCCCGTATCTCTGCCGCGGCGTGCTCGAGCAGGTTGTGCCGGAGACGGCGACCAAGGGCGCGTACGTTGTTGTGGCGTTCCCGGACACGAGTTATCGCCTGCACCTGGTGCCGACGGCGGGCGTTTCGACGCCGGTGGGCAAGAAGGTGATCGGGGTGATCCGTGCCAAGGCGCGGCGAGTGGACGTGGTGCAGAGCGGCGGGCGGTATGTGGAGCCGGTGCAGGGCAGGCCGCGGCGTGTGCAGGGTCACGTCGTTTCGGCCGAAACGAGCACGAACTCGATCACGGTGAACGCTGGTGTGCCGCTGGTGTGTGCGTTGACGGATGGGCGGCAGTCGGCGTCGCAGTTTGAGCCGGGGCAGTTTGTGAGCTTTGACGTGCTGGACGGCGCGACGCTGACGCCCGAGCAACCGGCGTAAGGCTGGCCGCGAATGGAGCGGTGGAGTTCAATGGGCGGCCTGATCGGCTTGCGTGGCGTGGTTGTGCGCGAGTGTTGTGGATGAAGGTGCCGGAGGTTTCAGCGGGGGCGCTGGGCCGTGGGTGCATCGCACGAACATGACGGTGAGGAGTGTGAGGCGCTACGAGGCGTGGTGACCGCGCGGAGCGGGTGGCTGGTGGCGATCGCGCTGGCGCTCTTGGGCGGGCCGATGGCGACGATGGCGGCGTGGCTGGGCTCGATGAAGCCGGGCGGGTGGACGCCGTGGCTATTGATCGTGTTCGGGCCGGCGCTGGAGGAAGTTCTGAAGTCGTGCCTGGTGGCGGGGGTGGTGGATCGCCGCCCGAGGCTCTTTGTTGATCGCGATCAGATCCTGCTGTCGGGCGCGTGGTCCGGGGTGTGCTTTGCGGCGGTGGAGGCGATGATGTATACGCATCGATCGCTAGAGGCGGCGGCGGCGGAATTGGTGTGGTATCGCTGGACGGTGTGCGTGGTGCTGCACGCGGCGTGCTCGCTGATGGCGGCGATCGGGCTTGCGGAGTCGTGGGAACTCTCGCGGCGCGGGGAGCGTGGCGGTGCGATGGCGGCGCTCCCATTCTTGCTGGCGGCGATCGTGCTGCACGGCGGGTACAACGCGATGTGCGTGCTCTTGGCGATCCGTGGGTACGCGATGTGAAGGACGTCACGAAGAGAATTCTCCGTGAGTCGTGAGTCGTGAGTCGTGAGTCGTGGAGAGAATCTCGGGAACGGCGCGTTGTGGGAGAGGGAACATGCGGAAAGGGGGGCGCTGACGGTGAGGCTCACTTACCTCGCCACGCTCTTCTTCACGTCTTCAGTTTGCTCTTGCGCCTCGATGTCGCTTGGCAGAACTTCAAACCTTGATCCTCGGGTCGATCCAGCGATAGAGCACGTCGACCACGAGGTTGAAGAGCACGAGCATGGTGGAGAAGACCAGCACCACGCCGATGATGAGGAAGAGGTCCTTGTTCTGCACGGCGTTGACGAAGTGCTGTCCCAATCCCGGCACGTTGAAGACGCGTTCGACGACGAAGGAGCCGGTCATCGCCATGGCGCACGCGGGCCCGAGGTAACTGACGACGGGCAGGGCCGCGTTCTTGAGCGCGTGGCGCATGACGACGGCGGATTCGGGGAGGCCCTTGGCGCGGGCGGTGCGGACGTAGTCGCTCGACATGGCCTCGACCATGCCCATGCGCGTGAGGCGCGCGATGTAGGCCGCGAAGGGGAGGCTGAGGGTGAGCGCGGGGAGGAGCATCTGGGAGAGTGATCCCCAGCCGCCGACCTTTCCGAGCCCGAGCCACACGGGGAAGACCAGGACGAGGAGTGTGCCGGTGACGAAACTGGGGAGGCTGATGCCGATGAGTGCGATGGCGAGGGAGAGGGAGTCGATCCAAGTGCCGGGGCGCACGCCGCCGAGGACGCCCGCGGGCGTGCCGATGAGGATGGCGAGGATGATGGCGATGACGCCGAGTTGAGCCGAGACTGGGAGCGAGCCGGCGATGATCTCGGAGACGCGCTGGTCGCGGTATTGGAGCGATGGGCCAAGGTCAAAGACACGGCGTGGCGGCGGTGCCAGGTGAAGGTCGGCGAGGCGCTGGCGTTCGGCGTCGCTGCGACCGCTGAAGTGATCGCGGGCGGCCCGCAGGCCGGTGGCGCTGTCGAGATAGGACCAATAGAACGAGGCGAAACTGTCGAGGTTGTACTGGGCCTTCATGGCGGCCTCGACCTCGGGCGGCGGACGGCGCTCGGAGTTTTCGAGCGGGTTGCCCGGGATCGCCCACGCCAGCGCGAGCGTGAGCGTGTACACCGCCAGGAGCACGAGGGGGAGTTGGGCCAGGCGTGTGAGGATGAGGCGGGTCATGGTGAGCGTCCGTTGTCATTCACCATCGGCTTCCTGGGCGGCAGCGCCAGCGCCTTGTCCGCGCCCTTGCCGTCTCCCAGCACATCCACGCGGAAGAGTTGCTGCTCGCTGCGCGGGTGCGAACTGATGCCCGAAAGCCTGTGGGCGTCGAAGAGGTAGAAGTTGTTCTGCACAAACAGCGGGATCAGCGGCACCTCATCCTCCACGATCATCCGCTCGGCCTCGTGGAGCAGTTCGAGGCGTGCGCCCGCGTCGCGCTCGCTCTCGGCGCGATCGAGGAGCGCGTCGTAGGCGGGGTTGCTGTAGCCGCGGTCGTTGTTGCCGTCGGCGGTGCGGTTGATCTCGAGGAAGGTGGTGGGGTCGCCATAGTCGCCGTACCAGCCGGCGCGGCTGGTCATGAAGGTTCCGCTGCGCAGGTCGTCGCGGAAGACCTTGATCTCCTTGGTCAGGAGTTGCACGGGCACGCCGAGGTTTGATTGCCACTGGCGTGCGATGAACTCGGCGATCAGGTCGTGGCCTGAGTCTTTGTTGAACAGGATTTCGACCGCGGGGAACTTCGCGGGGTCGGGATAGCCCGCCTCGGCCAGGAGTGCCCGGCCTTGCGCGGGGTCGAAGGACAATCCGCGCGGCGATCGATAGCCGTTGATCGAGCCCGGGGGGATGAGCACGTCGGTCGCGACCTCGCCCGAGCGGCGCACGTCGCGTGCCAGTACTTGCTTGTCGATCGACATCGCGAACGCGCGCCGGACCTTGGGGTCGGCGAAGGGATTGGCGCGCCCGTCGGGGAGTTTCGGGCGGCAGTTGAAGTTGTAGAAATACGTTCCGAACGCCGGGTACGCGTGCATTGTCGCGCGCGGGTCGGGCGGGAGGTGCCGATCGATCTCGATGGGGTCGAGGGCCTGCGAGGCGAGCGGCGCATACTCCGCGCGATGGTCCGCGTAGTAGGCCTCCTTCTGGGAGATCAACTCGCCGCGATAGCCGGTGTTGACGTCGCTCACCCAATCGACCGCGCCGGTGCGGAAGGCCATGACGGCGGCGTTGGGGTCTTCGACGGTGGGGATCGCGATGGTCCGGACGTTGAGGGCCGCGAGATTCCAGTAGTGCGGGTTTGCTTCGAGGCGCATGTCGCGCTTGAAGCGCCAGACGCTGAGCCGGAACGGGCCGTTGGTGATGAACGTTCCCGCCTTGGTCCATGATGGATCGGTTTTCACGCGCGCGGAATCGGGGTCGACCGAGTCGTGTGCCGTCACCAGCGGCGGGTAGACGGGATAGAAGACGGGCATGGACATGAGGTCGAGGAAATAGGGGACGCGTCGGGTGAGCGAGAAGACGAGCGTGTGGTCGTCGGGCGCGTGGAGGTTCAGCAGGCGATCAAAGTCGGCGCAGGACTTTTCCCACAGCGCCTGGGCCGCGGCATGGCGCTCGACCGCGGACAGGCTCTTGGCCCGCTCGGCGTGGGCCTTGAGATCGGCGGTTCGCAGGTCAAAGAACTCGCGTCCGCCCTCCATCAGCCAGAAGAGCGTGGTGTAGTCCGTGGAGTTCTCGGGGAGCATGGCGCGGCGCCACGAGAAGAGATAGTCGCGGGCGGTCACGGGCTCGCCGTTGGACCACCTGGCGTTCTGGCGGAGGTGGAACGTGTAGGTTCGTCCGTCGGGCGAGATTTCGGGGAGCGATTCGGCGGCGGCGGGCTCGAGCGTGTATTCACGCGTGAAGATGTTTGGGCGGACGAGTCCCTCGCAGAGCAGGCGGGCCATGCGTAGGTCCATCATCCACGACATCTGGTGGACGTCGAGCGTGGTGACGTCGCCGCGGTTGATGAACGTGAAATCGGCCCGAGGGAGCGGGCGATCGGCGGCGGCGGAGAGCGCGATCGCGGCGATCAGCGTGATGAGCGGAAGAACGAGCCTCCACATGGTGCGATCGACTCCGGCGCGGCGTCCGCGGGCGATCGAGCGGTGGCGCGGCCTTATTTCTTCGTGAAACGCGAGGCGGGCAGTCCATACTTCTTGATGAGCGCGCCTTCGGGTCCGATCAACTGGGAGGCGGCGTCGAGGAAACCGGCATCCCCGGTGGTGTCGGCGCGTTTGATCAGGTCCGCCATCGACTGCGTGGAGCCCACGTTTGAGGCCGCCAGCGCGATGATTGCTTCTGACAGGGCGGCGATCTGTCGCGGGCGTTCGCGAGCGTCGGCCTGTCCGGCGGGGAGGGACTTGGCGTCGATGGCTTGCTTGAGGTAGGCGAGCATGTCGCCGGCAAGACGGAGCGAGTCGGTGCGGGCGTCGTTCGTGAGTGCCGCGGCGCCGACGGTGGTGATGCGATCGCGGACCGCGGAACCCGCGATGACGAGGGTGTCGGCCCAGGATTCATCCAGTTCGCCGTTCCACAGGGTGAGCGTGCGATCGCCCGTGCGTTTGCAGAGTTCGCCGAGGGCCTTGGTTGGGAGCGATTCGAACTTGGGTCGAGAGACATTCACGCCCGCGACCAGCGTGCGGACCATCATGTCGGCGACCCATGCGTCCTTTTCCTTTTCCAGACGCGATCCGACTTCGCCCATGATTCGGTTGCAGGTCTCCAGGTCGATCGCTGGGGTGGTGCGTCCGACGGCCTCGATGGTCCGAGAGAGCGCCAGCACCGCCAGGAAGCGAACGGCGGGCTCCGGGCGATCGAGTTGGGAGAGGACGAGGGCGGCGCACGAGGTCGATGCGACCTCGCCGGCGATGCGCAGGGAATTGCCCGCGACGAGTTCGCGCTTGTCCTTGACCAGCGGCGCGAGCGATGGCTCGAGCACCTTGGAATACGAGAGGCGGAACGGCGCGCCGACCTCGGAGTCGGTCAGGGGCTTGAGGAGTTCGGTGCGTGCGCGTCGAACCTTGGCGGGGTCGTCGCTCGAGAGGTCCTTGATGGAGAGATCGACGTACTTCTTCAGCGCGTCCTCGTCGCTGATGGAAAGCGACGATGTGGCGCGGACGAGGGTGGGTGGAAGGTCGTTGTTCTGGGCGAGGGTCGGGCCCGCGAGTGAAAGCAGGATCGCCGCGACTGGCGGGAGCACGCGGCGCAGCCCGAGACCCGATCCGATATGCCGCTGAAGAAATGACTGAGTCGTCATGGTGATATCGCGCCAACGAGAGAGGCCAAAGCGGACGTCCCGGCGCTGGCCCGGGCGTTTCACGAAACCGACGATAGGCGTGGCAACCTACCAACGCCCACGACAGGGGTCAAACGATCGGGGTTCGGTCGGTATCCCGAACACAGACGCAGAGTTGATCCGTCGCCCTTGGAAGGGCGGTTGCGACCGATCCCGGAATGTGGGCATCAAACCGAATTCGCGTGGGCGTTCGGGGCCGAGATCGGGCGGATTTCCAGGGCCGAGTCGAGGATCGTCTGGCGGATGAGCATGGATGTCTTCCGGACGAGTTCCTTGCCCGAGTCGGCGTTGGTGCATACGGCGAAGGCGACCCTTCGGCGGAGCAATCCCTCGGCCCAGGACCACCAGCCTTCTTTGAATGCGGCGTGAAAAAACTCTGTGTCGGAGCGCCTGCGGTGCAGGAAGAGCCCCAGCGAGCAGGAGCCCCGATCGGGGTCGGCGGCGGCGGGCGAGGTCATGAGCGAAGCCGAAGCGGGGGAGAGTTCCGGGTGCGGGGAACGAGGCGTCGGGAGGAGCGCGACGAAGAACCGTGTGAGGTCGCGTGGCGTGCTGATCAGTCCACCCGAGGCCTCGCACGTCGGCCAGAGTCTCTGGCGCTGGGACGCGGCGTCGTGGTGTGCGAGCGCGACCGAGGGGGCGGCGCGGGGGTCGAAGGTGCTGTCGGCCATGTTCAGCGGGCGCAGGACGAGTTCCTCGGCCAGCGATGCGAAAGGTCGGGCGGTGATCCGTTCCATCGCGTGCTGGAGCAGCAGGAACGACCCGCTGGAATACACGGGTCCGCGGCCGAAGTGTCCCGTGATCGCCAAAGGCTCGGGAGAGGAGTCGGCGGCGTGGAGGATGTCCAGAGCCGGTATCGGCGTGGGATCGGCGCGCCAGTCGAAGCGTGTGCGGTTCAGGCCGCTGGTGTGCGAGAGGATGCGCCGGACCGTGATGAGTGATGGGTCGACGCCGCCGAGGCGTTCGGGCGGGATCGCATAGTCGGCGGCGAGCGAGAGGACGGGCGTGTCGAGCGAGAAGGCGCCGCGCTGCGCCAGGAGGAGGGCCGTCATGGCGGTGACGGCCTTGCTGAGCGAGAGCACGAGGAACGACGTGCGTGGCGTGAGCGGATCGCCCGAGTGGATCGAGGCGACTCCGAAGGACCGCTCGATCAACGGCCCGGCGTCGAATCGCACCGCGACCGACATTCCCGGCACGTTTGATCGATCGAACATCGCCGGGATGTCCTCGGCGAGCAGGCGATCGAGTCGATTGCCGACGCGCCGGAACGGATCGCGCACGATGCCCGCGCGATGCGCCATCGCGTGCGCGCGCCGAATGATGCCAGGAACGATCGACATCGCGTCAGTAGAGCCAAATCACCCGCGGGGGACAAGCCTTGAGGCCTAGTAAACCTCGAGGAAGACGCGGCGGGTCGGGTTGATCTTGCGGCTCAGCAGTTTGCGGTCCCAGGTCTTGGGGTCCTGGTATTCCGGATCGGTCCTGAGGTACTGGGCGAAAGCGTCGGGGGAGAGCGACGCCTGCAGCCCCTTGAGGATGCCCATCTCCATGCCCGCGATGCCGCAGACATAGATCAGCCCGCGTTCCGACGAGAGCAGTGACGTGAGCAGATCGCGGTGGGTGGTGAGGCGGTCCTGGACATAGAGCGTGCGATTGGCCGCGGGGCCGATGTGGCGAGAGATGGTTGGGAGGTATGTGAAGTTTGTGTGCTTGGCGGCCATGGCCTCGAACTGCTCGTGATAGATCAGGTCGGATGAGTACGCCGAGCCCATGATCAGCACGACCTTTGACGCGGCCCCGGAATCCAGGAGGTCCATCACCATGCCGCGGAAGGGTGCGATGCCGGTGCCCGTGGCGAAGAAGACATAGTCGTGATCGCTCGGGTTCTTGGGGAGCACGAAGCGTTTGCCGCTCGGGCCTGTGAGGAGCACCTTGTCGCCGGGCTTGAGATCGCAGAGGTAGTTGCTGCACACACCGATGAAGAGTTTGTGGGTTTCCCACTCTTCGTCGACGACGCGTTTGACGGAGGTAGCGACGACGTTGCCCTGGCCGTCCTCGCCGCGCGAGGGCGAACTGAGCGAGTAGAGTCGTAGTTTGTGAGGCGAGCCCTTGGTGTCAACGCCCGGCGGGATCACGCCGAACGACTGGCCCGAGCGGAACGAGCCCGCCAGCGGCGTGCCGGTGATGTCGAACGAGATGTGCCTCACGACGCCCGCGGCTTTGGCCGCCCCGCCGCGACCCGTCCCCAGCGTGCAGCGCGACGTTTCCACGACCGTCGCGGTCACCGGGTTGGCGGGCGCCGCCAGGTGCATCTTGACGTCGGGCATCACCGGGCCGGTTTCGGTCTTCATGCGGGATTGTTCCCGAGGGAAATGGTTGGGCAAGCGGCGACGGGCCTCCGAGCGCGGACTTTGGAGTACGCAATCCACCGGCAAGTTCCCGACCCTGAAGGTCCGCTGATTTCCATTCGCGGACGCGCGGGTGGTTTAGACTTCTCCCATGCGGCGTCGGATCTCCCTGGCCAACAAGTGCCTGCTCCTCTTTGGCGGCGCGGTCGTGCTCACCGTGCTCGCCACCGCCGCCGCGCCCTGGCTCCGCATGAACAACCTCGTTGACGACGGGCAGCTCGAGCTCTCGCGACGCATGGCGCAGATCTGGGATCGCCTCGACCGAGATTCGACCGGCGGCCTGGCGGCGTACAGCGAAACTCCGTCCGAGCGGGCCGGCATCAGCGCCCGGCGCATCTCGATCGACCAGGCACGCGCCCGCGCCGGCGAAGATGAGTTCATCGCCCGCGCCGTCGACACCTTCGAGAAGAACGCGAACGTCGACGAACTGCACGGCCCGCGATGGGAAGGCCTCACGCGCGAGTACCGATATGCACTGGCCGTCCGCGGCAAGGAAGGTCTCGACGGCATCGTCCTCCTGCAGCGTCGCTCCATCCCCGCGACCGAACTCCTGCTCATCAACGGCGCGTACCTCATCAGCGCCGGCTCGGTGGTGCTGGGCGTGGCGATGCTGGCGTTCTATCTCATCACGCACCGCCTGATCCTGAGCCCCGTGCGAGCGCTGAAGGACACCGCCGAGCGCGTGCGCGAGGGCAACCTCACCATCCGCTCCGATATCCAGACCGGCGATGAATTCGAGGAACTCGCCGACACGTTCAACGTCATGCTGTCGGACCTGCAGGCGGGGCAGGAACAGCTCCGCGGCATCAACGCGGCCCTGGACCTCAAGATCAACGAGCTGCGCGAGGCCAACGTCGCGCTCTACGACGCCGCCCGCGTCAAGGGCGAGTTCCTGGCCAACATCAGCCACGAACTGCGCACGCCGCTCAACTCGATCATCGGCTTTGCGGAACTCCTGGGCGAGATCGTCAAGGCCGAGGTGGGCGAGACCGAGCCGACGCCGGTGCAGGCCAAGCGACTGCGGTATGTGGATCGCATCCTGACCGCCGGGCGCGGGCTGCTCGAACTCATCAACCAATTGCTTGAGATGGCGAAGATCGAGGCGGGCAAGGTCGAGGTCCACGCGCAGAAGGTGTCGCTGCGTGACGCGTGCGAGGGGCTGATCGGGCTCATCTGGCCCCAGGCCGAGCGAAAGAGCATCCAGGTCAAACTCGAGGCCAGCGACGACGTGCCGATGGTGTCGACGGACGTGAAGAAGTTCCAGCAGATCGTGTTCAACTTCCTGTCGAACGCGGTGAAGTTCACCGAGGCCGCTGCGCCCGGCGGCAAGACGCCGACCATCATCGTCCGCGTCGAGCGCCTCGCCTCGTCCGACCCCGAGCGCGTCCGCGTCAGCGTGATCGACAACGGCCCGGGCATCCCCCACGAAGAGCACGCCCGCATCTTCGATAAGTTCCACCAGCTCGACGGCGGGCACACCCGCGGCCAGGGCGGCACGGGCCTTGGCCTCTCCATCGCCCGCGAACTGGCCACCATCCTCCAGGGCGAGATCCAGCTCGTCAGCGACATCGGGCGCGGCTCGATGTTCAGCCTCATCCTGCCCGTCGAATACGACCCGACCCACTCGGCCGAGACCGCGCTGGAAGCCAAGTTCCGCGGCACGCTGTCGGGGAGGAAAGCGTGGGTGTGATGTCGCGCGTGATCGCGGGTGCATCAGATCGGTGTCGTTGAGTCCTACCTCCCCCTCACCGCGTCCACATGATGCCTGATCTGCGGCCTCTGATCGTCGCGCCATTCGATCGCCACCACATCGATCCGGCTCGGGCGCGCTTCCCAGTGATTCGCACGTACCAGCCCCCGCGCGACCGCGATCAATTTGCCGCGTTTGTGCCGCGTGATCGCATCCTCCGGCGTGGCGGCCGCACTCTTGGCTGGCTGATCCATCGCGCGGCGCCGAGTCTTGACCTCGACAAACACAATCGTGCGATCGTCCGGTGCGAGGCAGAGCAGATCGAGTTCGCCGACGTTGGTGCGCAGGTTCTTGCCGAGAACGCGATACCCCGCGCGGCGCAGGAACGCGGCCGCCGCCCGCTCGCCGCGAGCGCCGAGCGTGCCGCGCCGCTTCCAACGGACGATCAGCGCCGCCCAGTACCGCCGCCAGGGATTGAGTGAAGTGCGGGAACTCACGAAGTCACGAAGTCAGGTACTCCGCCGATACGCATGTTGTCTGGCTTTACGCTGCTTTGTTGAGAGATTTGGGTGATTTGAACTTTGGCGATATTTCTACCGCGTCTTTCCGTCCAAGTACCGCTCCACCGCGACGGCCAGGAGCGCGTCGGTCATCTCGTCGATGTCGCTCACGCTGGCGCGTTCCTGCAGTTTGCGGATGTACTTCTGGCGTGCCTCGTTCTGGCGGAGTTTCGTGATGCTCTCGGAGATTCCCAACTGCGCGTCGTACAGCCCCATCACTTTCTGTTCGATGCGGTGCAGTTTGATCCACCAGACCGAGCCGCCGGCCTCGATCGGCCCGACCTTGGCGCCCGGCGTCAGTTTGCGCACGGCGTCGTTCAGGTCTTCGTACGCGAAGAACTCCGACGTCTCGAAGTTCCCCGTGAACTCCTTGGCGTTCATGCCCGCCTTCTCCGGCAGGTAGCGGTTCTGCTCCATCGACGCGACCTCGTCGAAGTCCTTGCCCGCGCCGAACGCCTCGTTGATCACCTGCACGTCGGCGGTGTCGTCCTTTGCGACGCGGATGATGCCGAGGAAGGCCGTGGGATTGGGGTTGAAGATCTCGTAGTTCTTTTCATACGCGAGTTCGATGTCGTGCCACGACACGTTGATCTTGCGGAAGATGCCGCGCAGTTCGTACTGGATCAGGTTCTTTTCCTTCTCCGACTCCATGTAGTCGTCGAAACTCTGCCCGGTTTTTTCGCGGATGCGTTCATCGGCCGCGGTGCGGTTACCGCCCGACTTGCTCACCTCTGCCGTCTGCAACTGTCGCATGAACGTCACCACGCCCGAGCGCTGGTCGGGCGTGAGGCGATTGAGCGCTTCGGCCCGGAGGAGTTCGTCTTCGACGAACGTCACCAGGCGATCGCGGATGTCCTTCCGGGCCATCTGGATCCATTCGTCTCTGGGGCGTTTGGCGGCCTCGGTGCGCAGGCGGTCTTCGAGCGGTGAAAGGAAGTCCGAGACATACACGGGGCGGTTGTTGACGTCGCCGATCTTGGCGTCGATGAACGCGGCGTCGGCGATGGGCGCGCTCTGTACGGGGAGGTTGGGGTCTCCCGGGCGGGCCTCGAGATCGATGATGGATTCCGAGGCGGCGATCGGGCCGGTGCGGGTGATGCTGCGCTCGGTGTTGCGTGTCGTCGCGGGCGTTGCGGGCGCGGAGGGATCGACGAAGTCGGTGGGTCGGAGTGAGGCGTTGGCCGGGGCCTTGGTGGAGACGCACCCGGCCAGGGTGAATAGTCCGATCGCCACGAGGGCGAGGGTGGCGTGCGTGCGGGGGTCGGCGTGTCGTGCGGGGGATCGGCTGGACATGCCTCAAACTCCTGGCGGAAGGTTCGGCCCGCGGCACAGAGCGGACTTCGGGATTCACCGTCCCGGAATTGCATTCCAGGGCCGACGGCGCCCAAAGGCTTCCCTAGAATCGCCAACCGGGCGGCGGCGAGGGAATTCCACGTCCCCGTCCCGGCGAACGCGAGGTCCAATGGCCGGCGAGGAACAACCGAAGATTATCATCGACAGCGACTGGAAGGCGCAGGCCCAGGCGGAGAAGGAAAGGTTGGCCGCTGCCAGCAAGCCCGCCACGCCGCCCCCGGGCAGCGCCCCCGCGGGCGACACGGGCGAGGGCGGGCGTCAGCCGGGCGAGCCGATCGGGTTCAAGGATGTGCTGAGTTTGCTGATTTCCCAGGCTCTTTCGGCCATGGGCGCGTTCCCCGACCCGCGCACCGGGCGGGCGATGGTGGCCCTCGACCTGGCGAAGGTCTACATCGACATGCTGGGTGTGCTCGAGGAAAAGACCAAGGGCAACCTGACCACCGACGAATCCACGCTTCTGACCCGTGCGGTGAGCGAACTGCGGATGGAATTCGTCGAGATTTCACGCGAAGTCGCCAAGGCCGTGCAGGAAGGGCGCGTGCAGAGCGTGCCGATGTCCGGCGCGGGAGGCGGCACCGGGGGCGGTATCGGTCCTGGCGGCGGCGTGATCGCTCCCGGGGGGGGCGGCGGGAACCTGCACTTCCCGAGTTGACGGATTTCACGGTATTTTCTGGCGATCGGATCATTGGCGATCACGAATTCCGGTGATCGCATCGGCGGAGGCCCACACCGTGCCGAGTTTCATCGAAAAGAACCACTTCCTGCTTCGTCGTCTCCACTCGCTGACGGGCATCGTTCCCATCGGCGTCTTCCTGATCGCGCACCTGCTCACGAACTCATCGGTCGTGTGGGGTGGGGCGGCGCTGCGTGAGGGAATGCACGATGCGCCCTTCGGCGACCGGGGCATCGCGTACTTCCAGGAGGAAGTCGCCTGGATCAACACCCAGGTGCCGCACCTCCTGCTCATCGAGATCACGCTCTGGGTGTCGCTGGCGTTCCACGCGATACTGGGCATCGTCTACGCCAAGACCGGGAGCGCCAATACGGATCGCTATCCCTACCAGGGCAACTGGCGATATCGCGTGCAGCGGCTCTCCGGCTACCTCGGCTTCCTCTTCATCTTCTATCACATCGCCACCCTCCGCTGGGGCTGGACCTTCCTGATCCCCGGCGGCACCGAGTGGTCCTTCCGTTTCAGCGCTTCCACGCTCGCCGCCGCGCTCCACGGCTCGACCGCCGGCCTGACCACGATGGGCGTCGTCGTTTCCCTCTTCTACTTCGTCGGCGTCTCGCTCCTGGTCTTCCACTTCGCCAACGGGCTGTGGACCGCGGCGATCACCTGGGGTCTCACCATCTCCCGCGCCGCCCAGCGCCGCTGGGGCTATGTCTGCACCGGCCTGGGTGCGGCCCTGATGCTCATGGCCTGGATGTCGCTCTTCGGCGCCCTGGCCGTCAAGCACGACGACGCCAAGCGGATCGAGACCCAGGTCCACCAGTCTGCGGGCGGCGAATCGCGTATTGCGCCCGCGGGCTCGGTCGCAGATGGGCACTGATCAACATCTCTGAATCTCGCGGGCAGGCAGGACATTCGGGCGACTTCTGACGGAATCGGATCACTATGGCACAGCATCGCGTCATCGTCGTGGGTGGTGGGCTCGCGGGTCTGGCGGCCGCCGCGCGGATCGCCGAGGCGGGCGTTCCCGTCGACCTCTTCTCCCTCGTCCCCGTGAAGCGCAGCCACAGCGTGTGCGCCCAGGGCGGCATCAACGCCTGCAACGAGGTCGCGCGTCAGCAGGGCTACAGCGAGTACGAGCACTTCGACGAGACGATCTACGGCGGAGACTTCCTGGCCGACCAGCACCCCGTGCTGGAGATGGCCAACTGGGCCCCGCGCATCATCGACCTGCTCGACCGCATGGGCGTGCCCTTCAACCGCACCAGCGAGGGCTACCGCGATCTCCGCCTCTTCGGCGGCTCGCTCTTCAAGCGGACGCACTTCAGCGGCGCGACCACCGGCCAGCAGCTTATCTACGCCTTGGATGAACAGGTCCGTCGCTACGAGAGCGAGGGCCAGATCACCAAGTACGAGTTCTGGGAGTTCCTCTGGCCCATCATCGAGGACACCGCCCAGGGCCAGCGCTGCGTCGGCATCGCCGCCCAGGACATGCGGACCATGCAGATCCGCGCCTTCCGCGGCGACGCCGTCGTGATGGCGACGGGTGGGTGCGGGCTGGTGTTCGGCAAGTCCACCAACTCCATCATCTGCACCGGCGCCGCCGCCGCCCGGTGCTTCCGCGCGGGCGTGTGGTACGGCAACCCCGAGATGATCCAGGTCCACCCGACGGCGATCCCCGGCGCCGACAAGTTGCGCCTCATGAGCGAATCGGCCCGCGGCGAGGGCGGGCGTGTGTGGGTTCCACGCAAGAAGGGCGACAGCCGCCCGCCGCGCGACATCCCCGAAGCCGAGCGGTACTACTTCCTTGAAGAGCGGTACCCGGCGTACGGCAACATCGTGCCGCGCGACATCGCCACCCGCGAGATCTTCAGCATCTGCGTGAACGACGGGCTCGGCGTCGCCGGAGAGAACCAGGTCTACCTCGATCTCACCCACAAGGACCCCGAGTACCTCACCAAGAAACTCGGCGGCATCCTCGAGATCTACGAGAAGTTCGTCGGCGTCGATCCGCGCCACGAGCCCATGAAGATCTTCCCGGCCGTGCACTACTCGATGGGGGGCCTGTGGACGAGTTTCACCAAGGGCTCGTACAACCCCGACGCCCCGCGGACCAAGCACAAGAGCGGCAGCCGCCCGCCCATCGTCGCCGAGGTCGGGCAGGGGATGCAGTTGGGCGCGCTCAACAACGCCCAGACCAACGTCACCGGGCTCTACGCCTTCGGCGAGGTCAACTTCGGCTATCACGGCGCCAACCGCCTCGGCGCCAACGCCCTGCTCTCGTGCATCTTCGACGGGCTGTTCTGCGGCGTGTCGGTCGTCAACTACGTCCGCGACGGCGCGCCCGCCAAGGCCCCCGCTGGCGACCTTTCCTCCGCGGGCTATGACCGCGTGGTCGCCCAGGAGCAGCAGAAGGTGAAGCGGTGGGTTGATTCCGCCAGCGCCGGCGCCGCCGAGCCGCGCACCAACCCCTACATCATCGGCAAGGAACTGGGTGACGAGATGACCGCGGCCTGCACGGTCGTGCGCCACCAGACGCGGCTGGCTCAGTGCGCCGGGAAACTCGGCGAACTGCGCGAGCGTCACGATTCGGCCATGCTCGCCGACGGCGCGTCCTGGTCCAACCAGGCGATGGGCTACGCCCGCGCCCTGGGCGACATGCTCGTGCTCGCCGAGGCGATCGCCAAGGGCGCGATGGAGCGAAAGGAAAGCCGCGGCGCCCACTACCGCACCGACTTCCCCGATCGCGACGACGCCAACTTCATGAAGACCACCCTTGCCAAGCACCAGGGCGGCGCGACCACCCTGGAGTTCATCCCCATCGACGCGTCGCTCATCCTGCCGACGGCCCGGACCTACGGCAAGAAGGACGACAAGCCCGCCGCCAAGCCCGCGATGGCCGGCGCGGGCTCGTAAGCGGAGCAAGCCCCACTCGCCCATGGCGACGCGAAAGACCCCATCCTCTTCGGGAAAGCACCCGCCGGACCGCGGCCCGGCTCCGGGCGAGGAGCGCCTCGTTGCGCTCGCCAAGCGCGTGAGCGATGCCTCAGGCGCTCCCGTCGTCGGCGGCGTGGCGGTGATCCTCCACGGCGGCGGTCGCGCCACCAGTGACATCGACATCTACACGCCCGATCTGTGGGCCACCCACCAGCGCCTCGAAGACGCCGGGATCCTCTGGAACTCTCAGCGCCGCGAGCACGTCATCGACGGCGTGCCCGTCCACATGGTCGGCGATGAGCAGTTCGGCGGCCCGCCGTCGCGGGTCTCGACCATCCGCGGCGTGCGCGTCGTGGGCCTTGCCGATCTCGTCCGCGTCAAGCTCACGCTCGGGCTCGACGACGTGAAGCGCCACAAGGACATCGCCCACGTCGTCGATCTCATCGAGCGCATCCCGCTCAAGAAAGACTTTGCCGCCAGGCTGCCGACGCGTCTGCGCTCGGCGTTCAAGGAGTTGGTCGAACAGGTACACGGGAAGCGCGGCAGCCCCGTTCCACCGATTTCGTCGAGAGAGTACTTCGCCAGGTACGGCGCCAAGCGCGCCCCCAAACTCGCCACGCCCCGACGGCGTGCCGCGATCTAGAGGACTTTGATCATGACCCATGCATCGCACGCCCTGCCCGCCCGCCCCGTGGCCAAGCCCGGCCGCACCGTCCGTTTCCGCATCAAGCGCTGCGACGGCCCGGGCAAGCCGGTCCGCTGGGAGACGTTTGCCGTCAAGCCCGAGGCCGGCGCGAACATCATCTCGTGTCTTCAGCAGATCGCCGCCAGCCCCATCACCGTCGACGGGCAGAAGACCACCCCCGTGGCGTGGGACTCGGGTTGCCTCGAGGAGGTGTGCGGCGCCTGCACGATGGTGATCAACGGCAAGACGCGGCAGAGTTGCTCGTGCCTGATCGACGAATACGCGCCCAACGAGGGCGACGAGATCACGCTCGAACCGATGAGCAAGTTCCCCGTCGTGCGCGACCTGTGGGTGGACCGCGCCCGCCTGTTCGACGCCCTCAAGCGTGTCAAGGCCTGGGTGCCGATCGACGGCACATACTCGCTCGGCGCCGGGCCGCGCGAGAGTGCGGAGCAGTCCGAGTCGCGGTATGTCATGTCGACCTGCATGTCGTGCGGGTGCTGCCTCGAGGCCTGCCCGCAGTACCAGATCGAAGAAAACCCCGAGAAGTGGCCCACCTCGTTCATCGGCGCCCACGCCATGAACCAGGCCCGCCTCTTCAACGAGCACGCGACCGGCGCGGTGCTCAAGGGTGCGCGTCTCGATACGCTCATGGGCGAGGGCGGCGTGAACGATTGCGGCAACGCCCAGAACTGCGTGCAGGTCTGCCCCAAGCACATCCCGCTCACCGAATCGATCGCCACGATTGGCCGTTCCGTCACCATCCACGCCGTCGCCAGGTGGTTCCGGGGCTGAGGTCCGACGTGTGCCTGTAACGCCTGTACGGGCTGCGTGGCCTGCGTGGCGCGGACGTCGCGCGTCGGATCGGCGGGGGGTGTTGGGGCTCAGGGCCTTGCTCGCCCTCGTCGATGTGATGGCGATGAGCCACGAAAGCCGCACGTTTTCTCAGGTCTCGGACTCGCTCTCGGACCTCTCCAACACACCCGCTCTGCTCAGGGTTCGCGCGGGGACGGCGGTGACGGTTCTCGCCGCATGCGCCTGCGTCGCGACGGCTCGCTATCTGGGTGCCGAGTGGCTCACCCAGACATCGCTGGGACTTCCCATGGGTGTGTGGGTCGTGGCGCTCGCGGGCGCGTGGAACGGGGCGGCGCGGTCGTTGCGTGAGCGTCGGCGTCGTGCTGCGGGGCGCGTCGATCATCGCGGCTGGACATGGCCGCGATCATCGTTGTTCTCGGGGGTGCTGCGGTTGGGCGCGGGGGTCGTCGAGCGTGCGTGCGGGATCCTGGGGATCGATGCGCAGGGGGTCGCGTCGTGGCACGATTCGATCGCGTGGCCCGAGCGTCCGCTCCGGGTGGGGCTTGCCGTCGAAGGCGAGCCGGCGAACCTGATCATGCACGGGCCGGGCGCGGCGGGGATCGAGTTTGTGCATTGTGACGCGGACACGCGCGACGAGTCGTTCGACGGGGTGGTCATGCCGGCCGAGGGTGGCGTGTGCGTGCGGACCGGCGCGACCGATGCGCGTGACGCCGCGTGGTTTGACTGGGGCGCGGAGCGTCCGCTGAGTTATCTCTCGCTCTTCCCCGTGCGGATCGATCCGGAGCAGGTGACGATCACCGATCGGAGCGGCGTGCCGATGGGTTCCTCCGCGATGCTCTCGCAGATCGTGCGAGCCGCCGCGCTTTTCTCGCGTTCGGCGTCGCGTCTTTCGCTGCACGACCGGCTGAACGGGCGGCGTCCCGTCGGCGAATCGCGTGGGCGTGGCGCGCTTGAATCGCTGGATGGGTGCATGGAGCGGATGGCCGAGCAGATCCAGACGCACACGAATCCGTCGGAACTTTCTCCGGCGGATCGCGTTGCGTGCCGGGCGGTGAGCGCCTGGTTGGCGACGACGGGCCCGATCGATCAGGTCAAGCGGCTGTCGCTCATGGAGTGCGTGGCGAAGTTGATCGGCGACGAGCCCGAGACGATGCTGCGTCTGGCCGCGGTGCGTCTTGCGTCGATGGAGGACGAGAGCGGGATCGAAGCGATCGTGGCGGGCGACAGGCTTCTGCGTGAGCGTGAGACGCACATCTCGTCGGAGCAGGCGTCGATGCTGTCGTGCGAACTCGAGCACGGGCCGTACTCGCCCATGACGCTGGGGCGTGTGGCGGCGGGGATCTGTCTGCTGTGCGCGTCGAGCCCGACCGAGCGGCTGGCGTACCTCCGCGACGATCTGCTGGAGGACATGCGGTATTCGGGCTGGCTGGTCGGGCGCGACACCGAGCGGGCGCTGCTGATCGATGTCTTCCGCGCCATCGAGCGGTCGCGGCGGAGCGAGGCGTCCCGCGCGTCGGGAGTCGCGGGAAGCCTGGGCGCCAGGGCGGCGTAGTGCGAGGTCGGCGGCGCAAAAAAGAAGCCGGATCGGGTGCGTGGGCCCGATCCGGCGCATCCCCTTGGCTGTGGCTGGTGCAGCCGAGGGGTTCGTGACGTGATGTGACTAGTAGCCGTTCTCGAAGGCGTCGGCGAAGAGGTCGTAGTCGTTGCCGGTGATGAAGGTGTCGTGGTCGATGTCGCTGCGCTGGTCGCCGGACTCGAACCAATCGGCGAAGAGGTCGTAGTCGTTGCCGTTGATGAACCCATCGGCGTTGGTATCGGCGACGAGTGCGGCGCCGACATTGAAGGGCTGAGCCCAGGTGTTCCAGGTGTCGCCCCACTCGCCGTTGGGATAGGCGTTGTAGTGCCAGAAGGTGGCGTCGTCGCGTGAATCGACGGTGGTGCCGGTGTAGTCGCCCCAGCGGATGGGCGAACCTCCCTCGCCGTAGTAATCGCGGGTGCCGGCCTTCACGATGGTGGTGGGGGACATGTAATCGGCGGGGTCATTGGGGGCGCGGTAGGAATACCCGATCCCGATCCGTTCGCTGGCGGACGAGCGTGAGAAGCCGACGGCCAGCGTTCCGAACTTATTAACGGCGATCGAGGGATACCACTGCCAGACGCCGGGCTGGAAGATGCTCCCCGAGGCGCGGAGCGAGGCGGCGGGGAAGTTCCTGGCGGAGACCTGGTGCCAGCGGATCGCGGTGACGCCTTCCTGTCCCACCGAGTAGGCGGTGGAGAGGACGTTGTATTTCCAGAGCAGGTTCTGGATGCGTCCGTCGCCGCAATCGAGTTGGACGGCGGATTCCATCTGCCTGGCGAAGTTGGGGCGTGCGTAGGGCAGGACGTTGATGGTCTGCTTGACCAGGGAGGGGTTGGTGGTAGAGGCATTGGCGACGCCGATCAGGTTGATCTTGCCGCTGGTCTGGTTGTTGGCGGTGAAGAAGACCTGGTTGTCGGGCGAACCGCCCGGAAGGTGCTCGGCGGGGACGATCGAGAATGCCTTGGTGTTGTCGGGGTTCACGACGTTCCAGAAGTCGGAGTAGTTGAGTTTGGACGCGAAGGAAGTGAGGTCGGACTTCTTGAAGCAGCGGATCTTGGAATACTGGAAGACATCGCCGATGCGCGAGTACATGTTGGCGGTGACGACGATCGCGTCTTTATCGACGCCGAGGCGCGCCCAGTCGGACCAGTTGCCGGTGGCCTGCGTGCCGTTGACCGTCGAGTCGATGCACCACTTCTTCCAGGTTCCCTGCGGGTTGGCGTCGTCGGAGACGGCGACAAGGAACCAGGTGTAGGTGTCGATGGAGCGGATGGCGGGGAGCACGGCGAACCAGCGGTTGGACCACCGATCGAAGACGATCGTGGGCTGGGCGACGAAGTCCCATCCGGTGTTCACCGAGCCGAAGAACGTGCTCCAGGAGGCGCTGAAGAGTTCCTGCCCGAAGGACGAGTGGTACCGGATTCCGGCGTTGGTGCCGGTGACGACATAGCCGTTACCGACGGCGAACGTCGTGTTGGCGGGGAAGAGGAAGTCGCCGGAGAAACTGTCGAATCCGTTGCCCTCGTTGAGGGGGCTCATGTCATCGTTGTGCCACCCGTTGTCGATCCCACCCTCGAAGGTGGCGGCGTGGAGGGACGCGTACAACTCGGGGAGCGGACGGTGGGTCCGCGCCAACTCGTATGGCGTGACCGCCATGCGCGCCAAGACCGCGGCGTCATCTTCCACACACGAGACCGGCTCGACTTGAACGCTCGCCTTTTCATCCGCGGCGGACGCGATTGACGCGGCTCCGACCAAGGCGACCAACGCGGCCCACATGGAGGCTGATTTGCGCATTCCATTCTCCCAAGAGTTCAGGTCAATCGGATCTCAAACAGATTCCCGCGCAGTCGGATAACTCGCGCACGGAGGGCCCTCCATCGACCCCATGCGTCGACCGAGAACAAGAGAGACCGAGGAAATTTCCCTGCGCGCGAATCCCCACGATTTTTTGATCGTCGCTGAAATAATTCCGGACGTCAACAGTTCACGGCCAAGTTCGGCGATGATTTGGGTGGAGAAAAGCCCTGAGGGGAAAAGGGCTTCGTCGTCGTCTGAAACGCCACGGATGTTGAACTGGGTAGTTTGT
Organism: Phycisphaerales bacterium; assembly: GCA_020845755.1. Classification (GTDB taxonomy): domain Bacteria; phylum Planctomycetota; class Phycisphaerae; order Phycisphaerales; family UBA1924; genus JABWBC01. The sequence continues at coordinate 81,271 of JADLFE010000020.1, read as the reverse complement.
CGTCGCGAGCGTGATCTAGAACGGAACGCCGGGATCGTCGAAGGAATCGCGGTCGGGTCCGCCGCCGTCGCGATGATCGGAGATCGGGCCGGATTTCTTGCCGGGCGCGAAGCCGGACGCGGGCGGCTGATGCATGGACTGGGGGATGTTGACGGGTGGGGGCTGGTAGGCGGGCGGGGCGTTGTGCCCGAGGCTTTTGAAGCGGGTGGTGTGAGAGTCCCACATGAGTTCGACGACGCCGGTTGGGCCGTTGCGCTGCTTGGCGATGATGATTTCGGCGACGCCGACCTTATCGGGGTTGGCGTCCTGCCATTCGGGGTCGTCGATGTGGTAGTAGTCCTCGCGGTGGAGGAGCATGATGACGTCGGCGTCCTGTTCGATGGAGCCGGACTCGCGGAGGTCGCTCATGCGTGGGCGGTTGCCGGTGCGTTGTTCGCTGGCGCGGTTGAGCTGGGAAAGGCAGATGACGGGGACGTTGAGTTCGCGGGCGAGGGACTTGATTCCGCGGCTGATGGCGGAGACCTCGACTTGTCGGCTTTCGCGAGCGGAGCCCGGCGCGGTGAGCAACTGGAGGTAGTCGACGATGAGGACCTGAACACCCTGCTGGGCGACCATGCGTCTGGCGCGGGCGCGGAGGTTGAGGACGGTGAGGCCTGGGGTGTCGTCGATATAGACGGGCGCGTCGCCGAGGAGGCCGGCGAAGTGGAGGGCTTCGCGGAACTCGGCGTCGGAGAGCGTGCCTTCGCGGATCTTCTTGCTGTCGATGCCGGAGGAGGCGGAGAGCAGGCGCTGGGTGACGGCGGACTTGCTCATTTCGAGGCTGAAGACGCCGACGCCGACGTTCGAGCGCTGTCGCGGGGCGATCTTGGCGGGGTGTCCGCCGAAGGCGATCTGTTCGGCGAGGTTGAGCGCGAGGGCGGTTTTGCCCATGGAGGGGCGAGCGGCGAGGATGACCATCTCGCCCTTTTGCAGTCCGCTGAGGTAGCGGTCCATGTCGGGGTAGCCGGTGGAGATGCCGCTGATGCCCTTGCCTTCGGAGGCTTCGATGCGGTCGATCTCGATCTGGAGGAGGTCGGCGAGTGCCTGTGGATCGCTGACCATGGCTTCCTGGGCGATGTCGAAGACGGAGGTCTCGGCGCGGTCGAGGACCTCGCGGGCGCCGTCGGGGCCGAGGTCGCCGGTGTGGTAGGCGTCGTAGAGGATCTGACCGGCGGCGTCGATGAGGCGGCGGAGTTTGGCTTTTTCGGCGACGAGGCGTGCGTAGTGTGGCGCGTTGATGGCGGCGGGGACGCTCTCGGCGAGTTTGACGAGGTAGTCGCCGCCGCCGATGGCGTCGAGCACGCCGCGTGTGTTGAGCAGGTCGCCGAGTTGGACGAGGTCGCCGGAGTGGTGGGCGTCGAAGACGTCGACGATGGCCTTGTAGATGTGGGTGTGCTTCTCGTCGTAGAAGTCTTCGGGGCGGCGGACGATCGCGATGACGTCGGCGATGACCTGCGGATCGAGGATCATCGAGCCCAGCAGCGACATCTCGGCCTCGAGGGAGTGAGGCGGGAGTCGATCGAAGAGCTTCTGGAGCGGCTCAACGAAGCGCGGGTCGCGGCGGTCGCGGTTCGGACGGGGATTCTCGTGGTCGCTGGGCACGGGGACAGGGTTGCATGTCCGTGGATCAGCAGCAAGTCCGGGGGCGCTACAGACAGGAAAACCACGGTGAATCAACGAAGATGGGCGGGCGTGACACCGGGGCGCGAGCGTGAAGCCGCCGGCGCCCCGGCAGGGTGAGGGCGGAGGGGGTGTCCGAGGCGGGGTGTACACTGAGGACGTGAGACGAGAACAGATGCGATATGAGGCGGCACTGCCGGCGGGGGGCGTTGGAGGGAAGCGGCGCATGGCGTTCCGACGCGCGGCGTGCGGCGTGGTGCTTGGCGCGTTGTTGCTGGGCGTGTCGGTCGTGGGCGGGTGCGGTGTGATCGTCGGGGCCGAGCGCTGGGAGGGTGACGCGACCTTGGGGCCATTCGCGCCGGCGCGGCTGCGGCTGCATCCCTTGTCGCACCTGGATCGCGACGAGGCGGGGCTTCCCAAGCGGCTGGTATGCCACGCGGAGTTTCAGGATCGGTGGTTCGACTCGGTGAAGGCGTGCGGGGTTGTGGAGGTGCAGTTGTATCGCGGGAGCGCGGCGCCGGGGATGGACGAGCAGGTCGCGAAGTGGACCGTGGACCTGACGGACCTGGAGGCGAACGCGCGGTGGTTTGATCCGGTGACACGGACATATCGGGTGCAATTGGACCTTCCGGCATGGACGGAGCGAGCGACGACGGGGTCGATGCGATTGCGTGCGGAGTATGTGCCGCAGGCGAAGGATGGGGAAACTGCGTCGGCTGGGGCGCGGCTGCGTGACGACCTGGTGATACGGTACTGACGCGGGCGATGGTCGTCCGGGAGAGATGTCGGGTGGAGCGGCGCCGGGGCGCGACCAAAGCAACCGCGCGAGCGGTGAATGGCGTGGGCTATGGTGTTGCGAGTGCGGAGGGCGGCCGCGGCAATACGTTATATGAGGACGGATCTGCCGCTTGTGATCACTGTTGTTTCGACGCCGACTGTGAGGTGCCGTCGGGCTTGACTTCGGTCGTGGCCGCACCCTTGCACATGCGTTCGAGTTCGCGGGGCGACATGACGGGGAAGGAGGTTCGTCCGGTGGCGAGCATGGCCTGGATATAGGGCACGCACAGGCCGCAGGACGAACCACACCCGGTGCTGTCGAGCAGCGCTTCGAATCCGAGGGACTCCTCGGCCGCGATGTCGCGGAGTTCTTCGAACTGGATCTGTCGGCAAACGCAGCGGTCGATCGGCATTCCAGCGCCCCGTGTCGTTCGTGGATTCTCCACGATACTACAACAACTATCGGCGCCAGGCACGCCAATCTGGAATGTACCAAGGGTCGTTTTCGGCGCTCAACGATCCAATGCGGAAAAGCGGATCAAGAAACGTGTTTCCATCGTGCGAGAACATGCGCGAAGATCCGTCGGCGCGGGCGACGATAGAGGAAAACCCCGGGTGACGGAACGAAGTTGTCGGGCTCGGATTTTCGACCCACGCGTCATCTGAAAAAATGCGTGGAGGATCGAGGAGCGCGCAGTTTCGAAGTCTTCCCGAAACAACCACCATGGCGTCCGAAAACACGAGGAGATTCGCGGGGTGCGTGATGTCGCAGATGCGTTTCCACGAGCGGAAGCCGATCGACTCGCCCCAGCCTGGAGTTTTAGCGGGCGAGAGGTAATAGCCGTTGTAGCCGTAGGTGCTGGTGGGTGACGACGATCCGCCTTGCGGGCGATACGAGTTCCAGGGCTGTGCGGCGCACTCGAGCACCGAGCGCGGCGAGAGTGTTGCGTCGAGGTAGGGCGCGAGAAACCCGCGGGCGTACTCGGTCGGAGCGGACGCCTCGCCGTAACTTCCCCACCAGAAGACCTGCGGCCCGTCGGCGATGTCTTCCGCGCTCCAGTACGCCAGCGGCATGGCGCGCTCGCGATTGGCGTTGGCGTAGAGATTCCAGGCGGTGATGAGTTGGCGTTGATTGGAGAGGCACGACGCCGAACGGGCCGCATCGCGCGCCCCGCGAAGCCCGGGCATGAGCAGCGAGATCAGAACCGCGATGATGGCGATAGAGACGAGCAGTTCGATGAGCGTGAAGGCGCGGGGCGATGATGCACATGAGCAGATGATCACAGGTGAGCATCGAGGCGTTGGCGGGCGAGGAGTCCGGGTGATGCGCGTGCGACCAGGCCTGAGTGGCGTGAGCGATGAGCGGGGTGTGTGGCACACGTGGGTCATGGCCGATTTCTCGCGATATCCTCGCGTTCGTCGGCGCGAAGGACGCGGAGGAGTTCGGTGTGGTCGAGGTCGTTGATCGTGCCGTCGCGGTTGACATCGCGATCGCCGCGCGCCTGTTCCCAGCAATACAGGTCCTCGATATCGGTCACGCCGTCGGCGTTGACATCGGTGTGCGTCGTTGGCGGGCCGAACGCCTGCAGCCCACTCGCGCCGATGCTGTAGAGGTTGCCGGTGTCGAGCGCGGGCGCGCTGCCGACGCCCGATCTCTGGGCCGCGATGAAGCCGGGCTGGGCGTTGCCGACACCGGTGGGGAGTTTGGTGATGTCGAGCGCGTAGAGGTCGGTGCACGGCGCGTATGAACTGCCGCTGGTCGGCGTCGCGCCGATGAAGAGGATGTTGTGCCCGGCGGCGAGGGCGGGCTGGTGCGTCCAGCCTCCCATGACCACGAACTCGCCAAGATCGATCTGTCCGTTGTGGTTGCTGTCGGTCCAGGTGTTGAAGGCCGAATCCCACAATGGCTCGGCCCACACCTGGTGATCCGCGAAGAGTTGCAGCGTCGGGAGCGTGCCGTAGCCCTTGAGCCCGCCCGAGAGCGCGATGCGGCCATCGGGGAGGACGATCGGCGTGGAGCCGGTGCGATTGCACGGTACGGACCAGTGCATGTCGCCGGTGCGTGCGTCGAGTCTCACGAGGTTCGCTGATTCACGTCCACCGCTGAAGGCATAGGACGCCGCGAAGACCAGCGCACCGCGTCCGAGGGGATGATGCACTCCCGGCGCGGCGAAGAAACCCTCGTCGATGACATTGTCGAACGACCAGAGCGGCGTGGGCCCGGCGACGACATCAAAGCACAGGATCGAGCCGGGCGCATAGCCGGGATCGCCCATCGTGGCGACGTACGCGTGTCCCTGGTCATACGCGACCGTGTCGCCCGAGGACATGCCGAGTTGATACGTCCAGACGATCGCGCCAGCCTGGTGCGGGTTGAGCGCCGCATCGAACGGATCGATGTTCACGCACACGAGTCGTGCATTGCCCGCAAAGCCGTCGTACTCGGTGATGAGCACGCGATCGCGCATGAGCAGGTCGTCCGTCACGACCGGCGAGGCGTTGACCACCGGGCCCGAGAGCGTCCGCGACCATTTCAGCGCGCCGGTCGAGAGATCAAACGACGCGAGCGTCGTGCCCGACGCCACAATCGCCGCGTGGTGCTCGAGATCCAGCGCGGGCGAGGACCACGAGTCAAGGACCGGCGACGCGATCGGGGCGGCCCATGCAATCACACCGGTGCGTCGATCGACCGCGTAGAGACTGAACTGCCTGGACGTGACCTGGACCGAGCCGATCGCCAGCACGTGCGTGGGAGAGACGACGGGCGTTGATTGACCGACAAACGTGATCGCGCGCCCTTGCACATCCTGCGACAGCGCCCAGAGCGGCGAGGCGAGCACGCCGGCGTTCGGCGCCAGCATGCTCGCGCTCGTTGACGAGCGCGACGGGGCGCCGGCAAAGTGTGTCCACCCCTGCGCGAAGGCGGTGGGGGAGAAGCATGCGCCGGCGATGAGCGACAGCAAGATCGCGCGGGAGGGAGTCATGCCCGCGCTCCCGTAGCGGGTGAGCGCGGTGCGGCGAGTTGTCCATTGCGTCGGTGTGTGACGCGTCCGCACGCGAGCACGCCCATTGCGCCGATCCAGGCCGCGCCGGGCGATGGGATGGGCGAGACATCGGCGAAGGCGTCGATCTCCGGCGTTCCGCCGATGCCGTCGGGGTTGCTGACGCGCACGAACGAGATCGCATGGAGGCCCACAGACGCGAGATCAACACCCAGCCCGCCGCCTGAGCCCTGGTACGCCGCGACGATCTCGGCATAGGTCTTGTCGCTTGCATCGAATGACGGATCAACCGGGCGTGTGAAGTCTGATTCGACGAGGCCGGGAATATCGCTATAGGGCGTGGCGAGGTCGAGGTAGCCGAGGGTCGGGTACCCGGCGTCGGCGGCGAGGAAGGGAACGGCGTGCCAGACGAGGCCGTCGACGGACACTTCGATCAGGCCGCCCTCGCCCGCGAAGCCGCCCACGCGTCCGTTGGGCCAATCGGCGTCGTAGAAGAAGGAGTTGCCGAAGAGAAGCAGATCGATGCCGAACGGGTTGGCGGCGTCGTTTGTCACGGGCTCATCGAACGCGACGGTGATCTGCCCGCCGATGCCGAGCGACACGATGTCGGTCGGCTCAAAGGGCGGGCTGAAGGGCGTGACAGCCGACGGAAAGCCGAAGGAAACTCCCGTGAATCGCGTCGGGCTCCCGAGCGCCGAGGGCGTGAGGTCGTAGCCGTCGCTCCCGCCTGTTCCGGCGTCGAACGACACGACGCGATCTGCCCAGGGATCAGAGGCAATCGCGGGCGAGAGTGCGATGCCGCACTGCAAGGCCGCGGCACAAACGAGCAACGCACGCCGAGACGAAACGATGTCAACCACAACGAGCCCTTCCGCACGCGGCGCGTGCGACCCGTCCCGAATCGCGCGGGACGACCCCCGTGGTGAACGACGGGCCCATCGGAGCGGATCGGCGAGAGGCGAGGGACCGACGCCGGGGGCGGCACGCGGCCTCGCCGGTCGCCCCATCTCGCGAGGGCAGCCCAGCGACCGGGCGCTGGCCCGGCGGTCGTGGTCGGTCTTCCGGCTTGGGGCTCGGCGTGATCGGCCTTCCCGACGCGTGCCGCGTCAGTGGCGCCCGGCGATTGGCCGAGCCCGGGCTGTTCGCCCGTCGTTCACGCGTCGGCACCCCTTACGGCGGCGCGTCCGCGGCGGATTGGATCGCGTGGCGATCGTCACCGCACTTCCCGTTTCAGCCGCGGCAAACCCGCGGCACCAACGACATCGCCAGCGTATCGCCGGGGTATCGAGTGTCAAGGAGCGGGTTTAACCCGAACAGGCATCGTTCTTACGGCGGGCGTTCGGCAAAAACGGCCCGAGAACGCGGTCTGTGTGTGTCGTCTGTAGGAAATGTGTCGTCTGTAACTGGCATGAGGCCCGATTTGAGGCACATTGGATGTGACCGGGGGGTTGGCGCGCTTTTTCCGGGGGGACCCATGGTGGGTCCGGCGTGCCGAGCAACCGGGACATTTCGGTGGTTCCATGAGCACCGTTGCTCGCGGGCCGGGCTCACTGTTCGCCGCCAAAGATTGGCCGGCGGACGTGACTCAGCTCCTCGACGAACATCATCTGACGGCGTGGTCGGCCGCGCCCCGTTTGCGGGTGCAGTTCGGCGCGACGCTAGGCCAATTTCTCGCTGGCCTGCCGTACGCCGAATTGTGCGTGCTCCACGGGCGCGACATCACGGACCTCGAGTCGTTCTGTTCTCAGTTGGAACGGGCGTTGCCCGGTCCGGTGCTGGAGCGGCAGATCGACGGCCCGGGCGGCGTGGTCTCGCTCTTGCGCACACGCCAGCGCTATCGCGGGCGGGCCAACGCGAAGTATCGCTATTACCTCTGGCACGACGCCGACACGCTGCTCAAGCACGACCGGGCGCTGTTTGCGCGGCTGGCGGACGCGTTCATGGGCGTTGCGGCCGAGAGCGAGTATGTGAGTGATGATCTGCTTCTGGTTCATCGGGCGATCTTCGTGGGCGGGCCGCTCTTGGACCTGCACGCGGAGGATGAAAGCGGCCCGATGCGTTCGTGGTATCAGGATGGGCAGGGAGAACCGTTCTGGCAGGTCGTCACGGGCGTCGAGCGTCCGCCGACGATGCGATTCCATATTGATTCCCTTCGTTGAGTGACTGGCCGGCGAATCACCGGCCAGACAACGCGGGGTTCCTCCTGAGGGCGGTGCGAGCAGCGCCGCTCTTTTTTCGTTTTTGGCGAGGCGATGGGGGAAGCCCCCGGCGGGACTCGGATTGACCGGGGTGACGGGGTCGGAATAATAGACTGACCAGTCAGTCCGCTAATTGAGCGTGGAGTTCGACGTGGCGATCAAGACCAAGCGAGCGACGGGCGAGCGAGCGGCGCGTGGAGGGGCGCGGGAGAATGTGACGCGCCCGGGCCCTGGGCGGCCGCGGGATCCCGAATTGCCCGCGCGGCGGCGCGAGGAGATCATCGAGGTCGCGACGCGTCTGTTTGCGCGGGACGGCTTTGCGGGCACGGACCTGCAGGATGTGGCGGACGAACTGGGCGTGGGGAAGGGGACGCTGTACCGGTACTTCCCGTCGAAGGGCGCGCTCTTTCAGGGCGCGGTGGATCACGTGATGATCACGATGCGTCGCGCGATCGACGCGGCGATCCAGGCGGTGGATGACCCGCTCGAGAAGATCGAGGTGGCGATCCGGCGGTATCTGAAGTTCTTCCACGATCACCCGGAGAACGTGGAACTGCTGATCCAGGAGCGATCGGAGTTCCGCGAGCGGAAGAAGCCGACGTATTTCACGCACCGCGAGGCGAACGTGGCTCGCTGGCACGAACTCTATCGCGGCCTGATCCGCGACGGGCGGGTGCGCGAGATGCCCGTGGAGCGGATCACGGACGTCTTGGGGGACCTGATCTACGGCACGATGTTCACGAACTACATCGCGGGTCGGCAGAGAAGTCTGGTGAATCAGGCCGAGGGGATTCTTGATCTGGCGTTCAACGGGCTGCTGACGGATCGCGAGCGGAAGCGGCGTGCGAGCGCTCGCGGGGAGAATGAGGCATGAGAAGCCCGATGTGGAAAGCATGGACTGTGATGTCGGCCGCGGGCCTGTTTGTGGCGGCGGAATTGTTGGTGATCGGTTGCGAGAAGCCAGCGGCAACCGCGGCGCCGAGCGCGCCGCCCCCGGTGCCGGTGGTGGTCGCGACGGCCGAGCAGGCGGACGCGCCGGTGCTGATCCGCACGATCGGCGTGGTGCAGTCGAAGGCGTCGGTGGTGATGAAGCCGCAGGTAACGGGGCGGGTGGCGGCGGTGCTCGCGGAGGAAGGGGCGGAGGTCAAGGCTGGGCAGGCGCTGGCGAGGCTGGACGAGGCGATGTTCAAGGCCGCGGTGGCGCAGGCGGAGGGCGCGCTTGGGCAGAGCAAGGCGCTGGCGCTGGATGCGCACAATCTTGAAGCTCGAAACAAGAGCGTGCTGGCGTCGGCGGCGTTGTCGCAGCGCGAGTATGAGGAGGCGCAGGCGAAGGTTGCGGCGGCGGACGCGCTGGTCGCGGCCAAGCAGGCGGACCTGGACGCGACCAGGCTCAATCTCGAGTATTGCACGATCAGCGCGCCGTTCGACGGGCGGCTCGGTCAGTTTCTGGTGAAGCCCGGCGCGATCGTGAAGTCGAGCGAGACCGAGATGGTCGAGGTCAGCCAGATCGATCCGATCGATGCCGCGTTCAACGTTCCCGAGGAGCGTTTTCCCGCGATCCGCGAGGCGTACCTCGCCTCGGCAGCGGACCCGATGGGGCGCTCGCTGCGGGTGGAGGTGGTGCCTAGCGGCGACACCGGCGCGCCGATCGTGGGGAAAGCGAGTTTCATCGATACCAAGGTCGACACCGACACGGGAACGATCAGGCTCAAGGCGACATTCGACAACTCGGACAAGCGGCTGTGGCCTGGGCGATTCGTGAACGTGACGCTCGTGCTGGGTGTTGAGCCCGGGTGCGTGCAGATCCCCGACAGCGCGATCCAGGCGACGCAATCGGGGCCCGGCGTGTTCGTGGTGAAGCAGGACCAGACGGTCGAGGTGCGCGGCGTGAGCGTTCGGCGTTCGGTCGATGGGAAGAGCATCATCGACAAGGGCGTCTCGGCGGGAGAGGTCGTCGTGACCGACGGGCAACTCCGGCTCGGGCCGGGCGCGAAGGTTCAGATCAAGAACACCGACGGGGGCGCTCGGCGATGAACATCTCCGCACCGTTTATCCGGCGTCCCGTGATGACGACGCTGGTGATGCTGGCGTTTTGCGTGTTCGGCTGGTTCGCGTATCGCCAGTTGCCGGTGAGCGACCTGCCGAACGTGGACTTTCCGACGATCCAGGTGAGCGCGTCGCTTCCCGGATCATCGCCGGAGACGATGGCGTCGTCGGTGGCGACGCCGCTGGAGCGAGAGTTCTCGACGATCGCGGGCATCGACTCGATGAGTTCGGTGAGCCTACAGGGGAGTACGCAGGTCACGCTGCAGTTTTCGCTGGATCGGGACATCGACGCGGCGGCGCAGGACGTGCAGGCGGCGATCGCGCGCACGGCCAGCCGCCTGCCTCCCGAGATGCCGAGCCCGCCGTCGTATAAGAAGGTGAATCCGGCGGACCAGCCGGTACTGTTCGTTGCGGTGACGTCACCGACGCTCCCGCTGTACACGCTGGACGAGTACGCCGAGACGCTGATGAGCCAGCGGATCAGCCAACTGCCGGGAGTGGCGCAGGTGGTGGTGTACGGGTCGCAGAAATACGCGGTGCGTGTGCAGGTCGATCCGCAGCGGCTGGCGTCGATGAACATCGGGATCGACGAGGTCGCCAGGGCGGTGCAGGAGCGGAACGTGAACCTGCCGGTCGGCGTGATCAACGGGCCGCGCCAGGCGATCACGCTCGAATCGACGGGGCAGTTGCTCTCGGCGTCGAAGTACCGTGACGCGATCGTGGCGTATCGCAGCGGGAATCCGGTGCTCCTGAGCCAACTCGCGAGCGTGGTCGACGGCGTGGAGAACGACCGGACGGCGGCGTGGTATCGGGAGAGCGGGCGGGATATCGAGCGGGCGATCGTGCTGGCGATCCAGCGCCAGCCGGGCACGAACACGATGGACGTGGTGGCGGCGATCGACCGATTGATCCCGACATTCCGCGATCAGTTGCCGCCGTCGATCTCGATCGCCAAGCTCTATGACCGCTCGGTGTCGATCCGGGATTCGATCACGGACGTGAAGGAAACGCTGGTCCTCACGCTGTGCCTGGTGGTGATGGTGATCTTCGTATTCCTGCGGAATGTGAGGGCGACGATCATCCCGAGCCTGGCGATGCCGATCTCGGTCGTCGGCACATTCGCGGCGATGAAGGTGCTGGGCTTCTCGCTCGACAATCTCTCGCTGATGGCGCTCACGCTCTCGGTGGGATTCGTTGTTGATGACGCGATCGTGGTGCTGGAGAACATCATCCGCCACATGGAGATGGGCAAGCCGGCGCGTCAGGCGGCGTTCGACGGCTCGGGCGAGATCGGCTTCACGATCCTCTCGATGACGTTCTCGCTGGTCGCGGTGTTCCTGCCCGTGCTGTTCATGGGCGGGCTGGTGGGGCGGCTGCTCAACGAGTTTGCCGTCACGATCGCGGTCGCGATCCTGGTTTCGGGCGTGGTGTCGCTGACGCTGACGCCGATGCTGTGTTCGCGGTTCCTGAAGAGCCCGCACCATTCGCACGGCGCGCTCTACAACCTGTCGGAGAAGATCTTCGAGCGGATCTTGAGGCTGTACGCGTGGATCCTGCGAGGCGTGCTGCGCACCAAGCCGCTGACGCTGCTGGTCTCGGCCGCGATCATGGCGGGCACGGTGTATCTGTTCCAGGCCATTCCTAAGGGATTCCTGCCCACGGACGACCAGTCGCGCATCATCGCGACGACCGAGGCCGCGGAAGGGACTTCGTTTGCGCAGATGGTGAAGTACCAGCAGGCGCTGGTCGAGATCGCGTCGCAACACCCCGAAGTCGAGGCGTTCATGTCGAGCATCGGTGCCCGCGGCGGGCAGGCGACGGGCACGAACACGGGCACGCTGTTCCTCAAACTGCGCGCCAAGGGCGAGCACGGGCGGACCAAGACGGTCGATCAGGTGATCCAGGAACTGCGCCCGCAGTTTGCGCAGGTCGCGGGCGTGCGCGCGTACCTGCAGAACCCGCCCACGATCCGCGTGGGCGGGCAGATCACCAAGAGCCTGTACCAGTTCACGCTCCAGGGCCCGGACACGGACGGGATGTATCAGTCGGCCCCGGTGCTGGCGGAGCGGATGAGGGCGATCCCGGGCGTGCAGGATGTGACCACCGATCTTCAACTGAACAACCCGCAATTGCTGGTCGACATCGATCGCGACAAGGCCGCGGCGGTGGGCGTCACGCCGCTGCAGATCGAGTCGGCGCTCTCGAGCGCGTTCGGGACGCGCCAGGTTTCGACGATCTATGCGCCGACGAACGACTATGACGTGATTCTCGAACTACTCCCGCAATTCCAGACCGATCCGTCGGCGCTCGAGGCGCTGTATGTTCGCGGCTCGTCGGGCAAGTTGATCCAATTGACGGCGGTCGCATCGCTGAAGAAGACCCATGGTCCCTTGTCTGTGAATCATGTGGGGCAGTTGCCGTCGGTCACGATCTCGTTCAACCTCGCGCCGGGCGCGTCGCTGGGCCCGGCGGTCTCCGAAGTGCAGCGGCTGGCGCGTGAGACCCTGCCGCCGAGCATCTCGACGAGTTTCCAGGGGACGGCCCAGGCGTTCCAGTCTTCGCTGGGTGGGCTGGGGGTGTTGCTGGTGATGGCGTTGGTGGTGATGTACTTGATCCTGGGCATTCTCTACGAGTCATTCATCCATCCGATCACGATCCTGTCGGCGCTGCCGTTCGCGGGATTTGGCGCGCTGGTGACGCTCTCTTTCTTCCATGTCGAACTCTCGCTGTTCGCGTTCGTCGGCGTCATCATGCTGATCGGTCTGGTGAAGAAGAACGGCATCATGATGGTCGACTTTGCGATCGAGCAGCGGAAGAACGCCGATGTCTCGGCGCGTGACGCGATCTATAACGCGTGCCTGGTGCGATTCCGCCCGATCATGATGACGACGATGGCGGCGTTGATCGGGACGCTCCCGATCGCGCTGGGCGCGGGCGCCGGGGCGGAGTCACGCCGTCCGCTGGGGCTGGCGGTTGTCGGCGGCCTGCTCTTCTCGCAACTCATCACGCTATTTGCGACGCCGGTCTTCTATGTGTATCTCGACAAAATCCGGAGCCGATCGTCCGGGCGCGCGGCTGGGCAGGCAGCGGGACGGAGAGCGAGCGCGATTTCCGAGGATGTTCCGGTGATGGCGTCGGCGCGTTGAGCGTTACTTGTCAGATTTTTCGCGGGCGTCGACCATGGCGCGGACGCGCATGCGTTCTCGCTCGATCACCGGCTTCCAGCCGGAGTCGTTCTCCAGCATGACGGCGCGGTCGAGGGCGTCGAGGATCGTGTGGTCGGCGCGCCCGAGTTTGCGTGTCTGGAGCGACATGCCGCGGAGGGAGGGGAGCCAGTTGGGATCGCGCTCAAGGGAGAGCATGTAGTACTTGAGCGAGTCATCGGCGTGCGAGCGTTCGCCGTAGAGCAGCCCGAGGTTCTCGTACGGGCGGGGATCACCGGGCAATCGATCGGCGGCCTGCTTGAAGGCTTCGGCGGCTTCGAGCGCTTTGCCCTGCTTCATGAAGACCAGCCCCAGGTTGTTCCAGCCGGCGCCGGCGGATGGTTCGAGTTTCAGGGCGTCGACATACAGGTCCTGAGCCTCGGTGAGTTTGCCGGCGTTCTGTGCCTTCTGTGCCTCGGCGAGGAGGCGCATGGCCTCGGCGCGCCGTGCGGCCGCGTCGTCGTTCGACGGGGGCGACGTGTGCCCGGCGCAGCCGACGAGCGACGCGACGGCGAGCACGCCGCACGCGCCCAGACGCCGGAGGCCTGGGGCTGATGTCACGCGATTCACGCGGAGCGTCATGGACTCACCCTTTCCCAACGCGAGAACTGGACCGAACTGAGGTTCCATTGATCTCCCTCGACCTTGAGCGTGAGCGAGTAAAGTTCGAGACCCGGGACCTCTTCGAGCGAGAGGTCGATCCAGCGGAGGAGCGCCGAAAGATCCGGGTCCTTGACGTTCGTGAAGGACATGATGGCGCGCTTGGTCGGCTGGCCCGGGCGGGATACGTCGCGGGGCGTGGGGACGCCGGGCGAATTGACCATGCCGGCGCGGCTAGCCTGTCCCTGGATGCGACTTCCCAGCGTGGTGATGGACTCGCCGGCTTTGGGCCCCTGGTCGATCGAGGCGCGGGCGGCGATCTCGCGCCAGCGCGTTCCCAACTCGATGAATCGTTCACGCTGGGCGGCGGCGTTCGAGATCTGAGCCTTGGCGGAGTTGAGGCGGCCCCAGGCCAGCATGAGCGCGCCGGCGGCAACGATCAGAAGCACACAGGCCAGCGCGACCAGGTGGATCGGCCGGTTGGCGCGTTCGGTGCGTGCGGCGTGCGCCGCCATCGTGGCGCGTCGTTCGTCCGTGGACATCTCGGTCTGGTTCATGGCGGCGGTGGTCACGAGGTCTTCCCTCCCGCCGGGGGCTTGGGGGGCACGGCCCACTTGGCCGAGAACGAGCAGCGAACGCGCGTAGCGGGCCCGGTCGCGGGCGAATTGGCGCCGGAGGCGGCGTTGACGGGCGGGACTCTCACCTCGCTGAACTGCCGCGACCACGGGCCCAGCGCCGATCCGCCCACGCGCGAGAGGGCGTCGTACAACTCTTCGGCACGGGTGAGATCGGCGACGGTGACCTCGACCTTGGCGCCGAGCGTGGGTGAGAGCGAGAGGTCGAGCAACTCGACGTCCTCGATGCCCACCACGAGGCTGATGGTTTCCAGTTCCTCGCGCATCGGCATCGTCGCCTCGCCGGCCTCGGGCGGCGCGAGTTCCTTCTCACGCCTGGCGATCTCGGCGTTGAGATAGTCGAGTTCGAGGCCTGGCACGGGGGCGGTGGGGAGTTTGAGGGCGGCCAGTTCGTCGCGCCAGGACTTGTCGAGCGAGGTCGCCTGTCCGCTCAGGTCCGACGCGTGATTCCCGACGCGATACGCCGCGACTCCGAGCGCCGCGGCGATGGCGGCGATCGCGCCGCCCGCCCACAAGTACAGATGGCGATGCTGGCGACCCGGACGCGCCGAGAGCGAGGGCAGGCCGCCCGTTCCGCGGGTGGCGATCGAATCGGTCGGATCATCTCCCTTCTCTCGCGCGTGGTCGATGGCGGCGGCGCAGCGTGTGAGCGTTGCGCCGACGGGATCAGGATCGACGGCCAGATCAATGGCGGCTCCGGGCCAGGCGCGTCCGAGGGCGGCGCCGAATGCGGCGGACGTGTCGCCCTCCGGATCGGGCTCTGGGATGACGACGACGAGGCGAGACGGGCTCAGGCCGAGTTGGGCCGCCCACGCGAGCCAGTCTGAGGCGAGTCGTGAGGCGTCGCTCTCGTGCAACTTGGGCGCCCCGGTGGTTCCTGAGGCGACGCGCGCCGTGCCGCCGGCCAGCAGTTCGCCGTGGCGCGACCAGACCCAGTGCTGGCGGGGCGCGGCGCCCGGCTCGATGATGATGACGCCGGTCGTGATGGTGGCGACCGCGTCGTGCGGCGAGGTTCCCGCGGCGGGGTCCCAGGCGCGGGCCATGGCGTGCCAGAGCGAGCAGGCCGCGCCGACGCCCAGGCCGCGCGCGTCGAGCGCGTCGACGAGCATGCGTCCGGCCAGGTCGGAACCCGCGAGCACGCCCATGCGACGCCGGACGCTCGCGGGCTGTTGTCCCTTCTTGGCGATCCGCCCGCCCGGGGCATCGGCGCCCAGGGGTTGGAGTGACGAGTCCATGGGGTTCGAGGCGTAGATGCCCAGCACGCCGGCGCCAGCCTCGTTGCCCTCGACCATGGAGCCCGCGAGCGCCATGGCGCGCACGACGGAAGGATCGGCGCTGGGCGTATTGACCCAGGCGCACGTCAGTCCCTGGGCGTCCAGGCAGAGGAGATCCAGCGCGCGTTCGCGAGGCGAGTCCTTGGGGAGGTGCTCACTCAGCCAGAGCGAGGCGGCGGCCATGTCCAGTTGATCCGATCCGCTGGCGGGGAGATCGAAGACCTCGTCGGAACGCTGGCCGACCAGGCGTACGCGCCGAGTGACGATGCCCCGCTCGGTTCGTTCGAGATACGCGACGCGCGAACTCACTGCTTGGCGCCTCCCGCTTTGGCTCGCTCGCGGAGCGCCTTCATCCGTCCCTCGGCCTCGATGCGCCGACGCTGCATGTCATCGGCTCCCTGCCCCTCCGCCGAGCCGTCCGAGGGCGGGGGGATCGCGGGCACGCCCGCGGCGTTGCCGGCGCCGTCGGTGATTGTCGTGACAGCCGACGCCGTGCGGGGTGATTTCTCGATACGCCGCTCGCCCTGACCGTCGCGAACGATGCACCCATCGGCGTCGACGGACACGACCTCGAGCGTTCCGCCGTCGGCCAGCGAAACGGCGTGGCCCTGCGCGATCATGCGCTGCTTCTCGCCCACGCGGAGGAGGGCGACCTTGCGGGTCGGCTCCAGCACCGCGCCGAGGTACCTGACCTCGACCGCGCCGATCTGGTCGGGCGTAGACACCTCCGAGGGATCGACGCTGTGTGCGGCGGGCTTGGGCTTGTTGGATACCAGCGCCAGGCGAGTCGCGGCGGCGTTCATGTCATGGAGTTCGCGTTTTTCGTTTGTGGTGGCGGCGGGGGGCTTGGGATCGGGCCACTTGATCGGCTCGGGGCCGCTCGGTCTGTCGCCGGTGCCGGGCAGGCGTGAGAGCAGCGCCGCCAGCGCGAGCACGCCGCCGCCGGTCGCGGCGATCTGAGCGATGCGTCGGGCCTTGCGGGCTTCTCTCTGGGTCAGGTTCCGCGCGCTCATCGCCGCTCCTTGGTGCGTTCCACGACGCCCTGGTCGGGACGCCGGCGGTCGATCGTTCGCCCGCCGGTGACATCAGTCTATCGAACTTGCAACTTGGTCCACGCGAGGATGGAGGTGCGACGGCCGCCGCTGTCGGACTTGCCGCGTTGGGCCATGCTCCCGATCACCGCGTAGCCGCCGTAGCGTGCGACGATTCGTCCGTCGGGCGTGCGTGCCTCCAGGATCGCTCGAAAAAAAGTGGGATCGACGGCCACCATCCGTGTGATGGCGTCACGTTCGGGGTTGTCGAGCCCCAGGCCGCTGAGTGCTTCGCTCAGGTCCTCGCCGGCGATCGACGAACGCCCGCGCAGGTCCAGGAGCGCCGCGGTCAGGTCCGATTGCTTTTCGGGAGAGATGTTTGCGTTGACGATCGCGGCGATGACCTCGGGCGATGCTGTGCCGAGGCTTACCTCGACAGGGCCGAGTTTGCGAGTCAGGGACTGCAGGCGTGGGCCAGCCGTGGCGGCCAGTTCGTCATAGGCCCGGCGCGGGGCTGGCAAGCCGGCGGCGGCGAGGGTGGCTCGATCCGCGTTGAGCGTGCCCTGGGCGTCGAAGAGGCGGAGGGAGATGACCGTGCCGTCGGCCAGGGTGACGTCGAGGGCCTTGCCGGATTCGTCGAGGAGTTCGCGAACGGGCTTGTTGCCGCGGGTTCGCAGCCAGTAATCGATGATCTCCTTGGCGCCGCGTCCGAAGTGGTGCTCTCGATAATCGTCGGCCTGGCGTTTGACGGAGAGTGCCTGGGCGCTCTGGCGGTCGAGGAGCACACCGATCATGATGCCGGCGATCGCGGTCAGCATGACGACCATCGGGAGCGCGAAGGCTCTGGATCGGGCGATGTTCATTCCTTGCCAGCCTTCCCGGGGCTCTGGGGTGCGTTCTTCGAGCCGCCGGGGTTGAGGGGCGAGCCGCCCTGGTTGCCCGATCCGTCTGGTTGATTGCCTGCGTTCTCCGCGTTGTCGCCCCCCTCGTCGGCGCCGGTGGCGCCGCGAACTTCGCTCCCGCTGTTCCAGTCCACCTCGAACATCCACTTGCGCCAGAGGCCCTCGACGCTCTCGATCTCGACCTGGACATAGCCGGGGAGGTCGCGCTCGCCGGTGCCGATGAGTTCATCCTTCATCTGCGAATCGTCGAACATCTGCACGTGGAAATAGACGAGGCGGTCCATCAACTCGACCGGCGGAGGGGGCGCCGTGCCGACCGGCGTGCCGTCGTCTCCCAAGGAGGGGAGCGGGCGCCACCAGAGCGAGTAGGTCTGCGGCCGGTCCGGGGCAAGCTCGCCCGGATCGCGCGGATCCAGCGTCGGACGGAGTTCGAGCACGCCCCGGTAGGCCTGGGACACGCCGGCGGTGGACTGCGACAACTTGGACATCACGCCCGAGTCTGTGTCGTTGTCCGCGAACATGCTGTCCTCGTTCTCGCGCAGCGTGGCGTAGGCGACATCCTCGGCCTTGGAGCGCACGGGCACCGGTGAGCGCGACAGGACCATCTCGACTCGCTGCGCCACGCCCGCACCCGGGCCGCCCTGGCTGTTGTCGGAGCGCCGCAGGAGAACCCCCGCCAACTGAGGATCGCGCGAGAGGATCAGGCGGGGCGGTGGCGGGGGCGCGGGGGGGGCCGCGTTCGGGTCGTTCTCGCCCGCGCGGTTGTTCGCGGCCGGGCGCGAGGACATAAGAAGATTCGAGAACGCCCGGGCCAGAATCTTGTGGAGGCGCTCGGACTCGGTGATGCGTTCGAATCTCGCTCCGGCGAGGCGGTCACTGCGCTGCAGCGTCATGAGCACACCGAGCGCGCCGATCAGGACCAGCGCGCCGATCGACGAGGCCAGAATGACCTCAAGCAGCGTGAAGCCGCGCGCGAATCGATGGGACGAGCGGCTCACGTGCCACCTCCCGACGGGCGGGTCCTGGGGCGTGTTCCGACCGGCTTGGGAGGTGACGTAGGCGTGGCGCCCCTGGGAGTGGCGGGCTGAGAGGGCGAACTCGGACGCGCCCCGGCCGGGGTCGATCGGTCGCTCCCGCCTGTCATGTCGTCGAAGAGGCGTCGGCGTCCGGCGTCGGTGTTGATGAGGCGATCGAACGAATCCGGATTCCGATACGCCATCGGGTACATGATGCGGGAGAGGGCGGCCCTGGGCATCGGCGAATCGGGCTCGAAATCGCGCGAGCCCCCGGACTCCTCGCCCAGCCACACGCGAACCGAGATCTGCGTGACCCGGTCGAGCAGCGAACGCCGGGTCTCGGCCGCGTCCTTGGGCGCCTCGTTGGCCGCGGTGACCGTGACGGGCGCGATGGTGAGTGTCCAGCGGAATCGGTCCTTACCGTATTCCAGCGGGAGCGCCTGATCGGGGAGTTGATCTGGATCGTCAAGATACTGGAGGATGATGCGATTGGCGAGTTCATAGGCCGCGAGTGTGCGCTGCTCGTGATGCTGACGCCCGAGGACGAAGGAAAGTGCTCCGAAGACCGCGGCCGCGACGAGCGCCAGGAGCGCCGAGGCGAAGAGCGTTTCCAGGAATGTCAGGCCGCGGCGGGAGGGCATGGAAGAATCTCAAATCTCAATGAGCACATCGCACAGAGCAAACTTTGGGAACATGACTCAGGGTGTCCGCAGGTGGACGATCCATCACGACTCACGACTCTGGGTCTACTGGCCCTGTTTGTTCATGGTGAAGTAGTCGATGTCGTCGGGCGTTCCGGATTGCTTGTCGGGCCCGGAAGAGCGGAGCGTGAAGTCCTGGCCGTTGAGGCCCTGCGGCGAGTAGATGAGGTCGGAGCCCCAGCCGTCCTTGGCGGGCTTGGCGGCGTCAAGGATTTTGGCGGCATAGAGCGAGGCAATGGTGGGCGGGAACGCGCTGTTGTCGAGGTTGTACTGCTTGAGGCCGCTGGCGACGATATCCATGGTTGCCATGGTCGCCTTGTTCTTGGCCTTTTCGCCGCCGGCGATCACGTTGAAGGCGACGATACCCGAGAGCACCGCGATGATCGCGACGACGAGCATGAGTTCAAGGAGCGAGAACGCGCGGGCATGGAATCGATTCTTCTTCACGGCAGGCTTCTCCATTCGGGCTCTTTTTCCGTCAATCTGCTTATTGCACATTCCCCGCCATCTTGATCAGCGGGGTCATGATCGAGAGCACCAGCGTCCCGACCATGAGGAACATCATCACGATGAGCGCCGGCTCCAGGGCGGCCATGAGGCGCGTGGAGCGGCGTTCGAGGTCGGCCGTCGCATCGTCCGCGAGCGTGTCGAAGGCCTCCTGCAGGTCGCCGGCGCGTTCGGCCGCGATGAGCAGTCGGCGCGTGGTGAGCGGCAGGGCCTCGACCTCTTGAATGAGCGAGCGGAGCACGCCGCCTTCGACGAGTTTCGTTCGGAGGCGGGTGAGTTGCTTCACCAGCACGGGATCGCTGACCGCGCCGGTCGCGGTCGCGAGCGAATCGGCGAGCGTGACGCCGGAGCGGCTCATGGCGGCCATGACGGTGAAGAATCGGGCCGATTCCTGGGCCTCGAGCACCGGACGGACAAACGGCAGGCGGCGCGAGAGCGCGACGATGGCGGCGATAATGATGGTGCGGGCGACGACGGCGGAGGTGATGATCAGCCCGAACCCCGCAAGCACCCACGCCCACTGGTCGCGCATGATCGTGCCGGTGCTGATGAGGAGTTGGGTAAAGGCGGGGATCTCACCGCCGGCCTTGGCGATGGCGTCGCCTATCTTGGGGACGACGAACATGAGGAGGAAGGTCGTGACGATGACGCTGATCGTGAGCACGATCGCTGGATAGATGATGAGCGTGATCGCCTTGCCCGCGATGGCGAGTTGGCGGCGGGTGGTCGTCATGAGTTGGCGGGCCGCGCCTCCGAGGTCGCCCGACCGTTCGGATGCGCGATACACCGCGACCGTGATGGGATCGAACACCTCGACCGATTGGGCGGCATCCGCGAAACTCGAACCGGCGGAGACGAGGTCGCGCATCCGCTCGATGCGGGGGCGAACGCGGGGCGCGACGGCCGAGGCGGTGACATCCAGCGCTTCGACCAGCGGCACGCCGCGCGTGAGAAGTTGGGCGAGTTGAAGATGGACTTCGGCCTGGTTCTTCAGGCTGACCTTGGACGAGCCCGAGCCAGCCAGCCCGACCGGAAGGGTCCAGACGCGTGTGGGCACCATCTGCTCACGCCGGAGTTGCTCCGCCAGGTGGCGCTGGTCGCGGGCCTGACGGACCCCGATCTTTCGCCCGCCCGAGAAGGTGGTGGCGAGGTAGAGGTGGGTGGCGGGTGAGCCGGCCCCGTGTGGCTGGGCTGTGGCAGCGGGGGACCGGGATTGGAAGACCCCATCGAAAGACATATACAACAGGATACCTCACGCCCGGCTTGGTGGTTCAGCGGATTGAGCGCCGGAGCGTCAAGTTGCGCTGGCGTGACGGGGAGGGAGATCAAGAACCAAATAGCAAATAGCCACATGCGGAGGGAAGACAGGCCGGGAGGGGGGTCAAGAGCCCCAGTTTGAGGACGTTGGATTTGATTGACCTTCGGGGTGGGGGGGGACACCATTGAAGAGGCGCCGGTCGGAGATTCGTGCCGGGGCCAGAAAGGTGAAAACCATGTCAACGGTTACACGCGGAGCCACGAAGTCGGCCCCGGTATCGGTTGAACTTCCTACCGGAAAGCGGGGCACCATGAGAGCGTTGTTCAAGCATCACGCGGGCACGGAATTGAAGTTTGACGCCGCCCGTCCCAAGCCGGTGTGCGGGGCGCGGGACGTGCTGATCCGCGTGTCGAAGGTTGGCATCTGCGGCACGGACCGGCATATCTGGGAGTGGGACACATGGGCTGCGGGGCGAATTCCGGTCGGCATCGTCACGGGCCATGAGTTCGTGGGCGTGATCGAGGAAGTCGGCTCGGCGGTGACGAAGTACAAGCCCGGGCTGCGCGTCAGCGCCGAAGGACACACGACGGCGTGGCTGGACTACAACGCGAGGACGGGCAACGCCCACATCGCGGCCGACACGAAGATCATCGGCGTCGATCGTGACGGGTGCTTCGCGGATTACGTCTGTGTGCCGGAAGAGAACGTGTGGCCCGTGCACCCGAGCATCCCTGACAAGGTCGCGGCGGTGCTCGATCCCCTCGGCAACGCGGTCCACACCGTGATGGCCGCGGGCGTCTCGGCCAAGACGGTGCTGATCACGGGTGTGGGGATCATCGGGCTGATGGCGGTGACGGTGGCCAAGGCCGCGGGCGCGAGCCGGATTTTCTGCACGGATATTGATCCGCGTCGGCTGGCGTTGGCCAGGAAGCTGGGCGCGGTCGAGGTCTTCGACGCGCGCCAGGGCGATGGCTGGGTCGGCGAGGTGCGGAAGGCTTGCCGCGGCGACGGCCCGGACGTGCTGCTGGAGATGTCGGGGGCGGCGTCGAGCTTCGACCTTGGCTTCCGCGCGCTGCGCAACGGCGGGACGGCGGCGCTGTTGGGGATTCCCAGCAAGCCGCTGGTGTTCGATTGGAACCAGCACGTGGTGTTCAAGGGCGCGACGGTGCTGGGCATCAACGGGCGCAAGATGTTCGAGACGTGGTACCAGATGGAATCGCTGCTGCTCTCCGGGCGGCTTGAACTGGATGACATCATCACCCACGAGATGCCGATCGAGAACTTCAAGAAGGCGTTCGAAACCATGATCTCCGGCGACGGGATCAAGGTGGTGATGAGCGTGAATGGGTAAATCGCCGCGTTGAGAGCATCAGCGCGGACGGGACTTCGTGCAGGCCTGGGCTCGCCGAGGGGCAAGCGCAGGCCTGCTTTGCCTGATCTCGGTTGAGCTGAATCGAGGCACGGGGCCCGGGCGAGCGCCTCATGCGGAGGGCGCCGGTGGTTGAGGATTTGCTTCGGCCATCAGCCCGTGCTCCATTCGCCAGAGCGAGCGGACGGCGGTCAGGAGCTTGTCGATCTGGACTGTCTCCAGTCCGCGCTTTTCCAGCACGACACGGGCCATCCGGATTCCCGCCTCTCCCTCTTCACAAACCACCGTGCTTGCGCCCGCGGTCTGCAGCGGGTCGCGCTCGGCCAGGTATCTCGCACGTACCGTGACCTCAAGGGTCGGGTTGATCTGCTTGGCCATGGCGACAAGCGACAATCGCCCGTCGTTCTGAGGGAGCGTGACGACCAGGTGCACGGCCTTGCGGACGCCCGCGTGCTCGAGCACCTCGCGGCGGGTTGCATCGCCGTAGATCGCGGTGTGTCCCGCTTTCGAGATCGCTCGGACGGTGTCGATGTTCAGGTCGACGATGACCGTGTGCAGCCCGGCGTCGCGCAGCAACGCGTCGACGAGTCGGCCCACCGGGCCGTAACCCACGATGACCGCGAGCGGCTTGTCGGTTGTCGCGACCGCCTGCTGGGCTGACAAGTTCAGGCTGGCGGTGTGGCGTTCGTGTCGGGCGTTGAGCCAGCGCCAGAGGGGAGGGTGTCGCTGCAGGAATCGTTCGATCGGGTCGAGGGATCGAAAGAGCAGGGGGTTGATGGTGATCGAGACCATGGCGGTGGCGACAAGCACGTTCATGGCCTGGTGGGGAAGCAGCCCGTGATCCCTGGCGGCCTGGGCAAGAATGAAGGAGAACTCGCCGATCTGGGCGAGACCGATGGCCACGGTGAGTGCGGTTCGGGCCGGGTAGCCGCGGATCGCGACGATGACGAGCGCGGCCAGAGGCTTGATGAGGAGCACCACGGCGAGCCCGGCGAGCACGATGCCGGGGTGCTCAACGATGAAACGTGGGTCGAAGAGCATGCCGACAGAAACGAAGAAAAGCACAGCGAACGCGTCGCGCATCGGGAGGGCGTCGGCGGCGGCCTGATGACTGACGGGCGATTGCGCGACCACGATGCCGGCGAGGAAGGCGCCGAGGGCGACCGAAGCTCCGAAGATGGTCGCGGAGCCGACGGCGATGGTCACCGAGAGCACCAGAACGGTCAGAGTGAAGAGCTCGCTGGAGCGCTGAGACGCCACGCGGGCCAGGATCCAAGGAACAACGCGCGATCCCGCGAAGAGGATGATCGCGACGAGTGCGGCCAGTTTGGTAACGGCCCAGACGAGCGCCTTGAGGGCATCGGCGCCCTGCGCGGGAGCGGCGCTGGAGTCGCTGGTCGAGAAGACCGGAACCATGACGAGCACCAGCACGGTCAGAATGTCCTCAACGATCAACCAGCCGACCGCGACATGGCCGTGGCTGGAATTGAGCATTCCCTTGTCGATGAGCACGCGGAGCAACACCACGGTGCTCGCGACGGCCATCGCCATTCCCAAGACCAGTCCCGACCTGAAGGGCCAGTCCATGAAGTGCAGGATGGCGCCGGTGGCGAGCGTGGCGATCAGGCTCTGGCCGATCGCGCCGGGGATGGCGACCGACTTGACTGCCCAGAGGTCCTTGAGGTGGAAGTGCATGCCCACGCCGAACATGAGGAGGATGACCCCGACCTCCGCCAACTGCTGGGCGAGCGCGACGTCGCCTGTGAATCCGGGCGTGTGCGGACCAATGGCGACGCCCGCGAGAAGGTACCCGACGATCGGGGACAAGCCGAGCTTGTGCGTGAGCAAGCCCAGGAGCCACGCCGCGGCAAAGCCCGCGGCGATGGTGGTCAGGAGCGGCAAGTGCTGGGCGGCGCCCAGCGTGAAACATGCGGCGTCAGCGATGTGCATGGCGGATTCTAACGGCAGGGAGATCGCGAGAGCCGCGCACTACGCTTTCTCATGCTCCGCATCGCCGTGCGAATGCTCCTGGGCGACCCCACCAAGTGGATGGGTGTTGTCTTCGGCGTGCTGGTGTGCACGTTCCTGATTACGCACATGCTCAGCATGTTTCACGGCATGATGGAGCGCAGCTACGCGCTGGTGACCGACATCCCGCAGGCAGACGTGTGGGTGATGGACGCGGCGGTGCAGTACGCCGACGAGCCGATCGCGATGCCCGAGACGGCGCTTGATCGCGTGCGAGGGATCGAGGGCGTGGCCTGGGCGGTGCCTCTGCACACCGCGACGCTGCGGGCGCGCCTTTCGAGCGGCGCGTTCCAGCCGGTGCTGCTCATCGGCGTCGATGACGCGACGCTTCTGGGCGCGCCCGAGCACATCATCGACAACTCGGCGTGGATCCTGCGCCAGAACGAGATGGCGATCGTGGACCACACCAGCGCGGGGACGCTCCTGCGCATGCCGATCGCGCCGCGCGAGGAGAGGCCGGGCTTTCAGGAGCTTGATCTGTCGGGGCCGACGCGCCCGCTGCGGGTCGGCGACGAGCTGCAGATCAACGATCATCGGGTGGTGGTGGGGGCGTTCGCCGACCTGGGGACAAGGTTCCTGTCCAAGCCGATCGTGTACACGACGTATTCGCGCGCGGTGGCGATCCATCCGAAAGAGCGGAATCTTCTGTCGTTCGTGCTGGTGAAGGCGGCGGCGGGAGAGGATGCGGCCGGCCTGGCGCGCCGGGTCACAACGCTGACGGGCCTGCGGGCTCGGACGGCGGCGGAGTTCTGCGACGACACCTATTGGTATTACGTCGAGACCACCGGCGTGGTGAAGCGCATCGCGATGATCGTGGGGATCGGCGTGGTGACGGGCGTGGCGGTGAGCGCGCTCCTGCTGTATCTGTTCACGAACGAGAATCTGCGGTATTACGCGGTGCTCAAGGCGCTCGGCGCCTCGAACTGGCTGGTCCTGCTGATGGTCTCGACGCAGGCGGCGCTCGCGGGGTCGACGGGCTATGGCCTGGGGATCGGGCTCTCGACTGCGATCGGCACGTTCGCCAAGTCCGACGCCATGCCGTATCGGATCATGGCGTCGACGATGGTCTTCGCGGCCTGCGCCGTGCTTCTGGTAGGTGTTGTCTCCGCAACGCTGAGTGCGCGAAAAGTCGTGAATCTCGAGCCGGCGATGGTGTTCAAATAGCCCGATTTGGCGAATCGATTACTCATGATCACACTCGCTGCGATCCATGAGACGGATCCGATGGGAACTCGTTATGCGCGACGCGAGGGGTTACCTGTCGTTCGGAAGCATCGCGCGGAACAGCAATCCCGCGACCGCGCCCGCCGAGAGGTTCGCCAAGACGTGGATCCAAATATCGGCCAGCGCGACCATCTTCATCATGCCCGCGCCAAGCGCCACGGCCGAGTTGAACGCGCCGCCCGAAATCCCGCCCACCGCGAACGCGCCCGCCAGCACCACCGCCGCGATCGACACGCCGAAGAACGAGTTGCCCGCGTTCCCCTTGGCCGTCGCCACGTGCAGCACAACGCTCGCCAGCGCGAACGAGAAGAGGAACTCGGCGAGCAGCGCGGCCTTGATGTCCTTGATCGTGATCATCGTCTGCGGATAGCCGACCAGGACGCCGACGACCAGCGCCGCCAGCGCTGCGCCCGCGAGCTGCGCGACGATGTACGCCGCGGCGTCCTTGGGCGAACACTTGCCGCGGACCATGACGCCGACGGTGACGCCGGGATTGAAATGCCCGCCCGAGATGTGCCCGAAGGCGTAGATCATGGTCATGAGGATCGCGGCGATGGCCAAGGGCGCGATCACGCCCGGCGAGCCGGGGATGACGGTGCAGCCGATGGTGAGAACGAGGAAGAAAGCGCCGATGAACTCCGCGATGTACTTAGCGATTGGGCTGTTCATGGCGGGGAGTGTAACGGGTCTGCAACGGCGCGGGGTGCGAGCGCGGCATCGGACGCGCGACCTACTCGCAACTGATAGCATTCCGGATCATGAACTCGCTTGCAAAGTCACTGACGCTGCTTGCCGCGGGGTTTGTCATGGGCGCGGGCGTGATGGCGATCGTGCCGCGTGTTGGCGAGCCTTCGAGGAGTCAGAGTGCGACACCGAAGGCGGGCGTGTCGCGTGATTTCTCGGGCGAGCGAGCGGCGTTTGCGGCTATTGCCGCCGCGGATGATGAATCGATCGAAGCCAACTACTGGACATGGATGGCCCGCAACTACGCCATGATCCCGTGGACTTCGTACGGCGGCGAGCATGTCTGGGGCGGCGGACTGCGCCTGAGCGCGTCAAAGGAGCATGAGCGTCGCTGGGATATTGAGATCGATCGGAGCAATCGGCGCGAGTTGGTCGGTGATCGTGCGAGGATCTTCGTTGTTGGTGATGGCGCGGCCCGCGAGGTACCGCTCGCCGATCCGGAACGGCAGCAGGGCGCGATCCTGATCGTTACGCCCGGGTGTGTGCGGTCGATCGATCTGGCCGAGGGATCGATATCGCAGCTCGGCGGCGGGCATGACATTCCGCTCGACGCGCTCAAGAGGCGCTGGACCAAGGCCAGGATTGATCCGGCGGTGATGCAGCGGTGGGGTGAGTGACCCGAAGTTCGTGGCCTGCAGATTGCCGAGGCACGAGCATGGGTGCTTTGAGCAAGGCGATTGAGCGAGGATCTTGCGATGAATCACGCCATGAAGTTCTTTACAGCACTTCTGGTCGGCGTTCTGGGCATGCGTATGTGTGCATCGAGCTCGAGCGTGCGAGGGCTTGGCGATCACGGCGCAAGTACGGATGGCGATCCATCGCTCGTCCTTTCGATTCAACGATCAGGCAAGCGCGATGACGAGAACAACCTCGTGGCGGCGCTGTGGTCGGACGGCCTGCTGTGCTTCTCATCCGGGAAGAAGGCGCTGTTCTACAAAGCCGAGCCGGACAAGGTCGCCGTATTTCGCAAGCATCTTGACGATGGTGCGGGCATCGACGCCTTGCGTGCAAGCTTCCTGGTGCCGGATCACGAATCGCTCACGATGCGGTTTGTGAGCAAAGCCACCACGTGTGTCGCTTGCTGGGACGAGATCATCGCGCCCAACTGGGGTGCGAACATCAGCGCCAGCGACGAGTACCGCGCGTTTGTGACGGCGTGGTACGACACCCGAGTTCGCCTGGTCTCGGTGGCATCGTCGATTGAGAACTCGCTATCCGAAGAAGAGCGTGCGCGACGAATCGAGCAGGCGGAGAGCTGGCGGCCGTAGCGGCGGTCGTTTCGTACGAGCACCGTTCCGTGAAATTGAAGCCAAGCCTTACACGATCGCGGCCGCCGCGCCCAGCACGCCCGCGCCCAGGATCACCAGCGGCGTGATCCACCGGGATTTGCTCGCAAACAGGGCGATCAACGCGAGGACGAACACCACCCCGGTGCGCGTTGAGTCGACTGCGTCGATGGTCATGGTGACGCCGGTCGCGGCGATCACGCCCGTGACCCCGGCCGTGATGCCGTCCAGCACGCGATGCGCCGCGGGAAAGTTGACCACGCGCTCAAACAGCGAGTGACCCAGCACCGTGAACACGAACGCGGGGGCGAAGATGCCGAATGTCATCGCCAGTGCGCCCGCCCAGTTTCCGGCGAGGAAGCCGATGAATGTTCCGAAGATCACCAGCGGCGCGGGAAGGACGCCCGAGAGCGCGATCCCGTCGAAGAACTCGCGCGGGCTGACCCAGTGGTGGCGCGTCGCGGCGTCCTCACGCAGGAACGGCACGACGGTGTACGCACCCCCGAACGTGAGCATGCCGGCCTTGAGCCCCGACCCGAGCAGGCGCGGCGTGGACGCTTGCTCGCGCGTGAAGGGCAATCCTTCGTGCACGGTGTTGTCGTTCTGGTCCGCACGCTGGACGGACGTGCTTTGTGGTGCGTGCGAAGATTCGTACACCTTCCATGCGCCGGCGGCGGCGACGAGCGCAAGGGAAAGCACGGCGAGCCAGCGCCAGCGTGGGCGCGTTTGCGGAGAGCACGCTTGGCTGGCGACCGCCGAGCCGACCAGCGCGATGGCCCAGTGCGCGCCCGCGAGCGTCGTGCCCATGGAAACCAGCGCGATCGCCCACATCCAGGGATCGCGTGCCACGCTGTGGGAACCGATGCGATGGACGGCGCGAACGACCAGTGCCGCGACGGCCGGTTTCATGCACGCGAACGCGGCGGCGATGACCGCCAGCGCGCCGGTGGCGCTCGCGCCCGAGCCCACGCCGAAGTTCACGTAGAGCCACGACAGCGCGAGCATGAGCAGCAGCCCGGGCGTGATGAATCCAAGGCCCGCGGCGATTGCGCCCAGGCGCCCGCGCGAGAGATAACCGAAGTAGCAGCAGAGCTCGGTCGCCTCGGGCCCGGGCAGCAGTTGGTACACCGCGAGGGCGCGGTTGAAGCGATCGGGCGTGGTCCACCGCTCGCGCTCGACGAGCTCACGCTTGAGCATGGCGATCTGGGCCGCGGGCCCGCCCCAGGCGTGGAGGCCGAAGGAGAGGAAGCACGCAAAGAGGCGTGCGAGCGAGAGGCTCGGGGCGGCCGTGGTTGGCGGGCCCGGAGGAGTTGGAACGACGTCGGGCATGGGTCGCGCTGCTCCCGTTCGCGCCACAGCGCGGGTGCGGTAGAGTATCGCCGCGCCATGTTTGGGGCTGAGCGAGCATCAACCAAAGAGGTAACGCATTGCAACGAGCGCAACACGTGAGACGGCACGTGTTCGAGAGTCTGTCAGTCTGTCCCGTGTCGGCGTGGCGAGGCGCTCTCGCCGCGTACGGCTGAGTGGTAGCATCATCGCGCTTTGCAGCGCGTGATGCACTTGCGACTACGGGCGATTGCCGGTAGTCGGCGAAGGCGCCGCTTCGATCGTGTACGAATCAACGATGCTCGCGTTCGCCTCGCTCGTCTCGGCATCGCGTCCGCGGCGTGGCGATGCGCCGTCGACCACGGTGCGGATGAACTCCACCGTCGCGGCTTGCGGCGTGACGCGAACGCGCACATGGCCCGGGCTCCCCATGATCTTGCCGTCCTCGTAACCGTATTCCGCGGCAGAGCGAGTCCCGCTCGGAGGATTCCCCGGCTGTGGCACGCACTGGTACTGCACCGCGTCGCGCTGGTTGTGAACGTAAAGGTGATCGTGCCCGTGAAAGACGGCCGAGACGTGGTGCATGGCGAGCAGGTCGTGGATGGGCATGGGCCAGCCGGCGCGGTGCTGGGCGAAGCCGGGCGTGGCGTCGGCGTTCTTGCCGCCCCACTCGAAATAGCCGGAGGCCTCGACGCCGCCGCGTGCTTCGTTGCCGCCCAAACCCCCGACCAGATGATGGATGAAGACGAAACGGTGCTTGGCGTTGGTGGAATCGAGGGTGCGTGCGAGCCAGTCGTATTGGGCGCGCCCGAGCGTCATGGCCCAACTCGCGTCGGTGGGCGTGGCAATTTTCTCGGTGTGCGCTTGCTGGTCCGGACGTGTACCTCCGCCGCGCATCTTCTGGGTGGAACTCCAGAAGGGATCGAGCACGATGAAGAGCGCATCGCCCCACTGAAAGGCGTAGTAGTTTGCGCCGACCGCGTTCTTGATGCCGGTCGCGCCGGTGTACATGCGATTGTCGATGATCGGCTCGGGGAATCGGCGTGTGCGTTGGAGGTAGGACCACGGGCCGATGTCGTCGACGTCCGTGCCCGACGTGCCTTTCTCGCCGTCGTGGTTGCCAAGCACCATGAAGAGCGGCGCGGAGTGGGCGAGCAGCCCGAAGTACCATCGCTGGGCGTCGTATTGCGGGATCGTGCTCTTGAAATCGCGCCCGCGCTTGTCGGTCATGAACGTGTCGCCGAGATCAATGACAAGGTCGGGCTTTGCCGCGAGCATGTTCGCAAGCGTCTGCTCATAGATGCGAGGCTCAACGCTCTGGTCCAGGTGCGAATCCGCCTGGATCGTAAATGTGAACGGCGTGCCGGGCGCGGGGCGTGTGCGAAAGCGGGATTCGTCCTTCCAGACAGTGTCGGCCTGGTTGTCCCGGCGCGCGATGCCGACGCGATATCGATACTCCGCGCCGGGCGCGAGGCCATTCAGCGTGACGTGCGCGATCTCGCCGGGCTTGAGGGCGACGGGTGAAGTCTTCTTTCTGTCGGCCGCGCCATCACGCCAGTATTCAACGATGCCCGAGGCATCGATCCAGGCCGCGATGGTGATCTCGATCGAGCGATCGGTGGGGCGGACGAGGATGACGTCGAGTTCGTGGGCGGGGACATCGGTCTTGAACCCGGTCATCTGCTGGAGCAGCCCGGGCTGGTTCAGAGGCGCTTTGGCGGGCCGCTCGCCCGGGCCCTGCTTGCCGCGGCGTTTCTGCTCGGTCGGCTGCGCGGAGTTCTGCGGCGTCTCATCACCCGTGGAAGACGGAGCGGGTGCATCGGTCAACACGCACGGCACGATAGACGCCGACATTGGCGCGCCCTCACGATCGACACCGCTGAGCGTACATACCGCCGTCATCGCAACGACGATCATCGCGCTCAGGGCGATCGCGGGCGATCTCCTCACTTCGATGACTCCTGCTTCACCGGCTTCTCGGCTGGCTTGCCCGAAACCGGAATAGGCTTGGCCTCCGCGCCCTGCTGCGTGCGATTGCCAACGCCGAAGAACACGCCGGTGTTCATGGGCTTGAGTTCGCCCTTGACGGCGTCGGAGTAGATGTAGGCCGGGGCGCTGGTGTAGCCATCGAGGTTGCGGAGTTTCACGAGCGCCTTGCGCTGTTCATCGGTGAGGGTGCGATTGACCTTCGCAAACGCGCTTGCGTAGAGGTAAGAGACTTCGCCGTCGAGCTCGCCGTAGCGGCGCCCGAGCCTGAGCACCTTGGCCTTGTCGGGCGTCTTACCGTCCATGAACTTGCGGAGTTCGGTCGAGACGGTGCGGCGCACCTCGACGATCTCGCGCATGGCGGCCTGCTGCCTGGCGGGAATTTCGGTGACGCACGCGCGCTGCACGGGGGTGAGCAGCCGAAGGAATTCCTGCCCGCTGTCGCCCGTGACCGACGTGCTGATGTCGTAGTCACGCTTGCCCATCGCGGGCATGTCTTTCATGTAGAAGCCGCCGAAGTACGTGCCGTGGCGCTCGGGACAGAAGTAAGTGTCGGCTTCGACGGAGCCTGCGTACCAGCTGAAGAGCTCGCTGGCGTATGTCATGTACGCGACGTTGATCATCTTTTCCGTGCCGCGCGGGAGCTTGTAGTGATCCATGTCTACGTCGGGCCACGTGCTGAAATCGCCGAACTTGAGCTTGGCGAGCTTGGCTTTCTGCTCGGGGGTGAAGCCGGCCACGATGCCGCCGACGACCTCGGCGCGCCGGTAGCTCATTTCGGCGTCCATCGCGAAGAGGTCGGCGACGTAGCGCACCACGGTGTTCTTGTTGAGGCTCGCGCCGGCGGGTGAATCGCCGTTCAGTTCGAGGCAGAACGCCTTGATGATGGGCCAGCGTTTCTCGGCCAGTTCGCGGTACTGGGGCGCCTGCTCGCGCGCCAGCTTTTCGAGCACCGCGCGCTGCTCGCTGGTGAGCGTCTCCATGACGTTCCCCACGATGCGGTCGAGGAACTTCGGGTTGTGCCCCTTCTGGGACTCATCGATGTCGCGCATGTACTGAAAGCCGAAGTAATCGCAGACCTTGCCTGGCGGGAGAAACGTCGAAGCGCCGAAGTCGCCCGTCACAAACGCAAGCCCGCTGAACGCGATCGTGTGGAGTTGGGCGTTCTCCGAGATCGCCTGCTCGATCGAGTACTTCTGCGACGGCGTGCGCGGCTGCCGCTCTCGCGGCGCTTGATCACGCAGGGATTGTTCGCGCGGCGGCTTTCGCCCCTGCTGGGCATGGGCCGTGGAGGTCAGGAGTATCCCGGCCATCGCGAGCGCGGTCAGGGTGGTGGAGCGATAGTTCATTCTTTGGAACATGGCAAACTCCCGCGGCGTCTTCCGCCGCTACTTCTTCGGCGCACCGACGGCAGCTCTTGGCGTCACGCGATAGGAATGCGCGATCATGCCGCTCGTGAGCCCATCTTCTTCATCGCTGTCGCGGAACGTCCGCACATACTCGACATGGACTGAGGGATCGGCGCCGCCCTGAACGGTGACGCGCAGATAGCCGGAGTTTGGAAAGATGTCGCCGGTCTTGTACGCGTCGCGGTTGAAAGCCGTGAAGGTTGGATCGGCGGGGTTGGGGCACGACTGGTAGATCACGCCGTCGAGTTCCTGTCGGGCGTAGAGATGGTCGTGCCCCTGGAAGAAGATCGTGACGCCGGCGTCGCGCATGAGGTCGTGGATCGGTTGCTGCCAATTCGGGCGCATCTGCGTGAAGCGGTCCACGCCGCGGTTGTCCTCTCCGCCCCATTCGAATGTGCCGGCCTGCTCGATCCCGCCGCGCCCGGTTCCCAGGACATGATGCGAGAAGACGAATTTGAACTTGGCCTTGCTCTGCGTGAGCGTGGAGCGTAGCCACTGGTACTGCTCGTCCCCAAGCGTGATTTGCCACAAGTCGCGCCCGCCCTTGCCGCGCCGATTGCCTTCCTGCTCGGCGTCGGGCCTGGTGTTCTTGTCCTGGTTCGTGCTCTGATTCTCGCGGGCGCGACGCTTGGCGTCTTTCCCTGTTTCGCCTTGTTCCTTGGTGGTTCGTCCCGCGTCCTTGCGCGGCGCCTTGGTACCGGCCTCGTTGTCGACCGCGACATCGGAGTGCCAGTACGGATCGATCACGACGAAGAGCGCGTCGCCCCATTCCCAGGCGTAATAGTCGCGCAGCAGGCCCACGTGCTCGACGGGCGTGCGATCACCGCTGTAGAACGCGTCGGGCGCGGGGAGCGGGAAATAGGACGTGTGTGCCTTGCCCGCCAGCACCGCGAAGTTGTTGGGCGTGGCGTCGAGCAGGTACTTGGCCGCCTGCTCGTGGTTCCCGTTGACGAGCATGAGCGGCGTAGATGCGCCGACGATCCCGAGGAAGCCGCGCTGTTGGGCGTACACGGCGTTGACGGCGGCCTGGCTCTTGTCGCCCTGCTCAATCAGCCGCTCGATGCTGAAATCATCACCCATCAGGAAGTAGAAATCGGGCGCGTCCTTGGCGACATGGCGCATCGTGACGCTGTACAGGTCCGGATCGAACATGCGGCCAAGTCGCTCGGGGTGCGAATCCCCTTGCACAGCAAACGTGAATGAGCCGCCCGCGGGGCGCTGCGTCTGGATGCGCTCCTCGTCACTCTTCTCGAAGGCTGCGGCGCCCGGTTTGCGAGTATTGAGCCGGTAGCTGTATGAAGTGTTCGGAGTCAGGCCGCCGATCTCGAACTCGCTCGGCACGCCCGGCTTCAAAATCCTGCTCTGAGTCTTCTGCACGGCCGCGGGCGACTTCCAATACTCGACATACGCCTCGAGTTCCTGCGCGCTGCAGACACTGACAGCCACGGATCGATCGGTCGGACGCCCCAGAATCTGTGACAGAGCGGCCTTGGGCCCCTGGGGGGCGGCTCGCTCCTTGCCCTGGGCCAGCGCGAAGGACGGAGCGAGCGAGAGCAGAATGAGCAGAAACGGTTTGAGCACGCGAAACCCCGCGGACTTGTGTTCGAAGGCTGAACGGATGGGGGAGTGGTGTATTGCTTGCTGGGATCGAAGCGAGATCGACGCGAGCCCGGCGGGGTGCCACCCATACTGCCATCAGTTGGGGCGCGAAAACGGTGATTCGGGCGCGAAAACGCGCGACGACGCGCGAAGAGCCGATCGATTCGGCCGAGAGCAAAAAAGCCTGAAAATTGCGGCACTTTGCGATGACGCGCGGCGTGGCGCGGCAATGGAGCGGAAGGGACTCGAACCCTCGACCCCTAGCTTGCAAAGCTAGTGCTCTACCAATTGAGCTACCGCCCCGACCGCCAAGAGTAGGAAGCATCGAGCGAGCGGGACTCACACCACGCATGCATCGGTGGAACAGAATCACCCTCCCACATCCCCGCGGCGGACGCCACGCGTTGAACCGTGCCGTTGTGGATTGACCACTCCGCCACACCGCGTCACACCCCGCACCCACCGCCGATGCCGCGTGTATAGTGAGTACCAACTCGCACCGTCTGGAGAGCCGTCATGACGATCCGCCGCGATTCGCTGTTCCCCGTGTTCGTGCTGCTTGGCGTGGGCTCGATCGCGACGGCGCAGGACGCCGCGACGACGAACGATGCGGCCGTACCGGCGCCCGCTGAAACATCCAACGGTCCGGATGTCTCATGGCGCCTCGGCGCGTTCGGCGAATACCACCTCAAGACCGACCTCGACCACCACGGCGACATCTCGCTCTCGCGCGCCGGCGGAGAGGTCGGCGTCAACGTGCCCTTCGGCAAAGCGGTCTTCCTCGACGTTGCCTTTCGCGAAGAGTCGTCGTGGTACAACTTCTCCAATGCGACCGACCTGGGCGGATCGGATTCGCCCTGGGACGGCCCGATGTACGACCATCGCCTGATCTCCAGCCTGTTCGTCCGACACAACGACACCTGGTCGTACACCCTCGCGGGAACGATCGCGTGGTCGCACGAGGATTCAACCGCCTCGGAGTCGATGACCGGCGGCGGCCTTGGCATCGTAACCTACTCCTTCAGCGAGAACTTCTCGCTCTCGGCGGGCATCGCGGCGTCCTCGCGCCTGGAACGCTCCGCACGCATCTCCCCGGTCCTCAGCATCGACTGGAAGGTCAATGATCACTGGCGCGTCTCCGGTCGTGGCGTGGGAAGGCTCGCCAACCGCGGCCCGGGACTGGCGCTGCTCTATTCCCCCGGCGATACCTGGACCTTCGGCATCGGCGCGTCGTATGAATCCCGCGAGTGGCGATTGGACGATCAGGGCGTCGCGCCAGACGGCGTCGCCGAAGACTCACGCGTGCCCATCGAGTTCTCCGCGGTATGGAAGCCGAGCAATCGCGTCTCCATCACCGGCACGATCGGTGTCGATGCGTGGGCCGAGTATTCGCTCTATGACAAGAACGGCGATCGCATCGGCGATGTGCAGGCCGACCCCACGCCGTTCGTGGGGCTCGAGGCGAAACTGATGTTCTAGATGCAGGCGAGGGGCAAGGGCACGCTTGCCGCATCGGCAGATGCTATGACCCGATGCGCCCGCCCGCGCGACGGTGGTGCCTCATGTCGTGCTCGCAAAGGTCCCGTGCGCGGCGCGTGCGTGCGCCATCAGGGGCGACGTTCACGCGTCCCGCGCCGACTCCAGGGCCTTGGACACCACCGATACGTCCGGCAATGCCGGAAGTTCTTTCGATGATTTTGCCCCCGCGTCCTCGAACTTCTTGAGCGTGGGGGTCAGGCGCGTATCAACAGACGCCACGAATCGGTTGTAGTGTTCAGCCGACTGACGCAGCGACGCCCCGAGTTTGGCCGCGTGCTCCCACGCGACCGAGGCCCGCTCGTGCAACTCACGCCCCAGCCGGCGCAGTTCTTCCGCCTCCTCCGCCAGCCGCTGCTCGCGCCAGCCGAGTTCCACCGCGCGAAGCAGGCCGATCAGCGTCGACGGGCTCGCCAGGATCACGCGCCGCTCCGCCGCCAGCTCGAACAACTCCGGGCGACGCGACAGCGCGCCGTCGATGAACTGATCGCCCGGCACGAACATCACCACGAACTCCGGCGCGCGATCGAACTGCTCCCAATACGCCTTGGCCGACAACGCCTCGATCTGCTTGCGGACGTGCTCCGCGAAGCGCTCCATCGCGTGCTCGGCCGCCTCCGGGCTCGACGCCTCCAGCGCGTCCAGGTACGCGTCGATGTTCGTCTTGGCATCGATCACGATCGTCCGCTCGCTCGGCAATCGGATCGTCATGTCGGGGCGTTGCAAGTCGCCCGCGTCATTCCGCCGCGAATCCTGCTCCGAAAAATCGCAGTAGTTCCGCAGGCCCGCGATCTCGACCACGCGCCGCAACTGCACCTCGCCATACCGTCCGCGCACCTGCGGTTTGCGCAGCGCCGCCACCAACTTCGACGTCTCGTCCCTCAGTTTCGCGCTCGACTCCTGCGTCCCGCGGATCTGCTCGACCAGCGACGCGAACGACGCCGTCCGCTCCTGCTCGATCCGTGCGAGGTTCGTGTCGGTCTTGGCCAGGAGTTCGCGGATCGGCGAAAGCAGTTCGTCGATGTTCTTGCGGCGCTGCTCCAACTCCAGCGCCAGGTGCTCGCGCTGCCCGTTGAACTGCTGCGTCGCCCGATCCTGAAACTCCTTCACCGTCTGCGCCAGCACATCGCCCGCCAATCGCTTGAAGCGATCCTCCGCGGCCTTCAGCGCTTCGTCGTGCCGCCGCTCGATGTCCGCGACACGGGCTTTGTGCGCCTGCTCGCCCTGCACCAGATCGCCCTCCAGCGCGACAACGCGCTCGCCCAGGCGCGCCCGCTCCTGCTTCTCGCGCGACAGTTCCTCGCCCCGCGCCTCGACCGCCGCGCGAAGTTCGCGCTCCGTCGCCTCCGCCGAAGCCGCGGCCCTCGACAGGCTCTCGCGCGATGCCGCCAACTCCGCCGTCACGGCGTCCCCCCGCGCCGTCGCGGCCTCCGCATAACCCATCGCCCGCCCTCGCGCCAGTGCCATCCATACCGCAGCGCCAACCCCCGCCAGCGCGACTACGCCCGTAACAATCAGTGCCCAATCCATAGTGGTGCCAGTGTACCGATCAAAAGCCGATTCAAAGGCCCCCCTCCGCCGGATTCCGGCGGATTCCGCGCCATGCACTTCTGCCGAAATGGCATCCGCGGCCACCCCCGCGCCAGCCCGCTGGCAGACGGCCGCTCCCATCGTGCTTGCGAACTGCGATGCCTCCCGCGCCAATCTCCCCTTCGGAATCCACGCAACCCCGCTCGCCACCCCGCCGCACGCAGCCAACGCGGGTTTTCGTCGTCCCCATGCACACCGCCCCGCCATCCGCTGATTCCCACCGCTCCGACGCGATCGGCACACCGGTTGCCCATGCCTTGACATGGTGTTGGTGCGCTCGCATCCCGATTTCCCCCACGCGACCGCCGGCGGCCGCACGCCCGCGTCGGGCCAGGGCGGGTCCGCGACGGGCTCCGACGCCAACTTCGGAGCGGGCCCCGCACGTCCCTCCGCCGCCCCCGGCCCCACCTGCGGCGGGCGTCTCAACCTGCTCCTCTCCTGCGCCGGCTGGCAGCAGGACCCGTGGGTCGACCGCCTGCCCCGCCTGCTCGAGCCCATGGGCGTCATCGCCCATCGCGCCCAGACCGGCGGCGAGGCCAAGCGCGTCATCGAATCAACCCCCATCCACATCGCGGTCGTCGACCTCGGCCTCCCGCTCGATGGCCAGTCATCGCACGACCTCGAGGGCGGCCCGCGTCTGCTCGAATTGCTCGCCCGCCTCGCCTCCCCGCCGCCCACGGTCGTCGTGAAGCGCTCGCGCTCGCTGCGCGACGACGCACGCGAGATCGGCGCCGCGCTCCGCGCCGGCGCGTTCGCGGTGGTGGAGCGCCCGCGGAGCATCACGGACCTGGAAGTCATGCTGGAGGTGCTGCGTCGGTGCCTCCATCGACACTATCACGGGCGTTGGCCCGGTTCGACGGTGTAACCCACGCCGGAGCGCACCGGTGCGCCCCGGCCTGATTGTTTGAATTGGAGATCTGCGTCATGGCCAAGAAGAACGGAAACGGCGTCCGCCCCCTGCACGACAAGATCCTCGTCAAGCGCGACGAGGCCGCCTCCAAAACCGAGAGCGGCATCTTCCTCCCCGAAGCCAGCAAGGACAAGCCCAAGACCGGCATCATCGAGGCCGTCGGCGACGGCGCCCTCAATACCGAGACCGGCAGCCGAATCCCCCTCACCGTCAAGAAGGGCGACCGCGTCATCTTCAGCAGTTACTCCGGCACCGAAATCAAGATCGACGGCCAGGACCTCCTCATCATGTCCGAGGACGACATCCTCGCGGTCATTGACTGACTCTGAAGGCACGAGCCGCTGGGCACCAGGCATTCGGTCCAATGGCCAGTTGCTTTCCGTCTTTCATCGAGTGCCAAGTCCCTCGTGCCAAGTGCATCTCCCCATGACCCCCACCCAACTCCGACAAGCCCTCGGCGAACTCAATGGCGAACGCGACCTCTCCGTCGTCTTCACCGATGTCCCCTCGCCCGTCCCCGGCGTCGCCAACCTCGAGGTCAAAAAGGCGATGCTCATCCCCGACGAGGCCGACCACCTCGTCAAAGTCACCGACGGCAAGGCCGTCTACGTCCTCGACGCCGACCGCGTCGCATGGATCAGGATCGGACTCAAGTAACCCCGCGGCCTTCGTCGGCCGCGTGCATTTCGAACACACGTGCCTAG
Organism: Phycisphaerales bacterium; assembly: GCA_020845755.1. Lineage (GTDB taxonomy): Bacteria > Planctomycetota > Phycisphaerae > Phycisphaerales > UBA1924 > JABWBC01. The sequence continues at coordinate 42,751 of JADLFE010000020.1, read as the reverse complement.
TGCCCAGTGCCTAGTGCTTCAGGAGATTGAAATGGCCGCAAAAATGATCGCGTACAACACAGACGCCCGCGAGCGAATCCTCCGCGGCGTCCAGAAACTCGCACACGCCGTCAAGGTCACGCTCGGCCCCTCCGGCCGCGTCGTCGTCCTTGAAAAATCCTTCGGCGCGCCCACCGTCACCAAGGACGGCGTCACCGTCGCCAAGGAGATCGAACTCGAAGATCAGTACGAAAACCTCGGCGCCCAGATGGTCAAGGAAGTCGCCTCCAAGGCCTCCAAGGACGCCGGCGACGGTACCACCACCGCCACCATCTACGCCGAAGCCATCTACTCCGAGGGCCTCAAGGTCATCACCGCCGGTGCCAATCCCAACATGGTGAAGCGCGGCATCGACGCCGCCGTCGAGGCCATCACCGACGAACTCGCCAGGATGTCCAAGAAGGTCGAGTCCTCCAAGGAAATCGCCCAGGTCGGCACCTGCTCGGCCAACCAGGACGAGCAGATCGGCAAGATCATCTCCCAGGCCATGGACAAGGTCGGCAAGGACGGCGTCATCACCGTCGAAGAGGGCAAGAGCCTCGAGACCGAGGTCGAACTCGTCGAGGGCATGCAGTTCGACAAGGGCTACCTCAGCCCTCACTTCGTCACCAACGCCGCCACCATGGAATGCGTCCTTGAAAATCCCTACATCCTCATCTTCGAGAAGAAGGTCTCCAACGCCAAGGACATGCTCCCCATCCTCGGGCGCATCGCCGAGTCCGGCGCGTCCCTCCTCATCATCGCCGAGGACGTCGACGGCGAGGCCCTCGCCACGCTCGTCGTCAACAAGCTCCGCGGCGTGCTGAAGATCGCCGCCGTCAAGGCCCCCGGCTTCGGCGATCGCCGCAAGGCCATGCTCGAAGACATCGCCGTCCTCACCGGCGGCAAGGCCCTCATGGAAGAACTCGGCATCGATCTGGAAACCGTCCAGCTCTCCGACCTCGGCCGCGCCAAGAAGGTCACCATCGACAAGGACAACACCACCATCGTCGAGGGCGCCGGCAAGACCAGCGACATCAAGGGACGCATCGACCAGATCCGCCACCAGATCGAAATCACCACCAGCGATTACGACCGCGAGAAGCTCGAAGAGCGCCTCGCCAAGCTCGCCGGCGGCGTGGCCCAGATCAACGTCGGCGCCGCCACCGAGGTCGAGATGAAGGAGAAGAAGGCACGCGTCGAGGACGCGCTCCACGCCTGCCGTGCGGCCGTCGAAGAGGGAATCCTCCCCGGCGGCGGCGTCTCCGTCATCCGCGCCCGCAAGGCCCTCGACAAGCTCCGCAAGAAACTCGACGGCGACGAGCGCTCCGGCGTCGACATCATCTTCCGCGCCCTCTCCGCTCCCATCAAGCAGATCGCGGCCAACTGCGGCCTCGACGGCTCGGTCATCGCCTCCAAGGTCGAGGAAAACGCCGAAACCAACTTCGGCTACAACGCCCTCACCCACGAGTACGGCGACCTCATCAAGATGGGCGTCATCGTTCCGGCGAAGGTGGAGCGCGTCGCGCTGCAGAACGCCGCCAGCATCGCCGGCCTGCTCCTCACCACCGAGGCCGCGATCGTTGAACTCAAGGACAAGAAGAAGCCCGCCGGCGGCCACGACGACCACGGCGATGATTATTGATTGAACGCTGCGATCGTCCGAAAGGGCGATGGCAGCATTTGCTCCGGGTGGCGTGGTCAACCCCGTTGACCACCTCTTTCCCTCTTCGCCTCCTCCCCCAACCCCAACCCAACCCCTAGCGCGTGACTCGAACCCACACGGAGCTTCCGCTCACCAGATTTACAATCCGGCGCGTTCGCCGCTCCGGCACACGACGGACTCTTGATGAAGTGCGCATGGGTGGACTCGAACCACCGCAGGCGTATCCGCCGTCAGATTTACAGTCTGACCCCTTTGCCGCTCGGATGCACACGTGCCAAAAATACAAAGGCCTCGCCGATTCAGGGGCGAGGCCGGCCAGTGCGCACCGACATCGCCCCGTCAATAGGCGCGGTACGAGGGGCAACACGGATGGCGACGTGCGATCAACACGGGACCTAAGGATTCTCGCGGCGAGTCGGCGGTCAACGTCGGCGGATGGATTCCGCGCGTGCCGTGGCGCATCTGCTGGGCACGCTCGACTGTCTCGCGACCGCGACCTCGACAGGAACAACCCGATCTCAGGTGTTGGCGGCCCAGTACGCCAACGCGAACCGAAAGATGAGGTACGCCGCCACGACCACCCCGCCGACCACCATGAGCCATACCGGCAGAGTTGAAGTTTCACGTTCCTTGCTGCTCATGTGAGCAGGATACAACGGGCCGCCACGCGATGTCGCGCATTTACGGAGGCACAGGACCGTTGCCTTACGCCACGTTCGCCGTGCCGAACTTGGGCTTCAGGAGCTTGAGCTTCTCGCCCAACCACGCGCGGTAGTTGGCCTTCTCGCGCCGGAGGAAGTCCAGATCGATCTTCGTCGGCTTTTCCTTGATCGTCGTCAGGCCCAGGCGGTTCAGCAGATACGCACGCGGCGAGCGAGTGAACAGCATCGCCTCGTTGCCATAACTCGCCGTCGCTACGCACGCGTGCACGCGGTTGCTGAACGTGCAACGCGAGTGCGCGTACAGCGCCAGATACGTGTGCGGCACATCGCTCACGAAGCTCCGCGGCCAGCGGTATGTCTTCCGCGGCAGGAATGGGTTGTAGCGATGGTCCGTCCGCACGATCGGATAGCCGTCGATCGTGTCCGGACGCTGCGGCAGCGGCAGGAACGCCTCGAGGAACGGCCAGGTCCGCGCGCGATAGCACATCTCGGTGCGGAACGCCGGCTGACGCGCTTCCCACTTCTTCCCGTTCCACTCGAACGGCGTGATGTTCTTCCGCGCCGGCGACAGCGAATCCACGTTCACGAAATCGGGCTCGGGGATCTGGTCGAAGTTCACCAGCACATACTCGGGAAGGTCGTGCGGGAGCGGGCGGTACAGGTCGCTCACGAACGTCGCCACGTCCACGCCGTCGAACGAGTGCTCGGCGATGTCGCCGTACAACTCATACGTTTCGCGGTCGCGCGTGGTGAAGATGAAGGGCGGCGTCTCCTTCAGCAGGCGGCGCGCCAGAGCCACCGTGTCCTTGTCATACTTCATCATGCCCGCCGCCATGACGATGATCTTCCCGCCACGCTCGTGGCAGGCGCGCATCGCCTTGGTCATGATCTTCTCCATCTCCGGGCGCATGAACGGCCCGAGGATGACCAGCGCGTCACACTTCACATGGGCGGCGTAATCGAGCGCGTTGGGCGGGTTGCCGACCTCGGTGTTCCAGTAGCCCGGCTGATCGCCGATCAGCACGACGTTGGCCTCGGGGCAGACCTGCTTGATCAGATACTCGGCGCCGAGTTGGAAGAAGGCGTTTCCGATGTTGGTGGACCAGTAGCCGGCGAGGATGGCCAGGCTCGGGCCGCTCCCCGGGGTGGTCGTGCTTCTCGGACCAGTGTCGGACATCACGTTCATACTCCCCGGGAAGGTCCCGCCGGTCAGTTTCATTCGGTTGCTCTGGTCCATGGCCCGATCATCGACGATCGGGCGGCATGGCTTCGGGCCTGCCTGGCTCGTGCGGCAGGTTTGCCGATCGGGCCGCCCCCTTTCGCCCGATATCATCGTGGCGGACAAGGGGCAGAATCCTAACGCGAACCGGCACGCTTGAACACCCAAACTCAAACCCAATCTTCGACGAACTCTTCAGGTACACCCGGAACACCGGGCGCGGGTGGCGCCATGGCCGAACCGCCGCGTCGCTCGCCGTACTCCGCCCGCGCCAAGATCGGTCGGGTGCTGTGGTCGCTGGCCGCGGTGTTGGTCTTCAAGCCTTCGCCCTCGGGGTGGAACGGCCTTCGGCGCGGCCTGCTCCGGATGTTCGGGGCCAAGGTCGGCGCGGGCAGCGAGATCCATCCCTCGGTCCACGTCGAGATCCCGTGGAACCTGTCGATCGGCTCCAACGTCCGCGTGTGCGAGCGCGCAATCCTGTATTGCCTGGGGCCGGTGGCGATCGGCGACGGCACGCTGGTCGGCCCGTTCGTGCACCTGTGCGCCGGCACGCACGACTACACGAGCCCGTCGTTCACGCTGCTGCGCTCGCCGATCACGATCGGGGCGCGGTGTGCTCTGCTGACCGCCTCGTTCGTCGCGCCGGGCGTGGTGGTCGCCGATGGCACGGTGCTCCTGCCGCGCGCGGGGCTCTTCAAGAACTCGGAGCCGGACACGACGTATGAAGGCAATCCGGCGAAGGCGGCGGAGAAGAGTTGAACTCGAAGGGCTTGAAGAGCGCGAAGGGGCCGGGCATTCGGCATTCGTGATTCGGCATTCGGAATCCATGCAGCATGCAGAGGAATCAGAGTAACGCGGAGCGTCAACAACGGATTGACCGTCGAGATCGGGGAACATCGCCTTTGGCCTGACGATTCGACATGACGATTCCTTCGACCAACCCGCTCCCGTCTGATCCCGCCCTGCTGGCGGGCGCGACGATGTCGGATCGTCTCTGGCCGCTGGTCCAGGCGACGCTGTTCCGATTCTCGTTCCACAACTGGTACAAGTTCCGCAACGCGTTGCTGCGGGCGTTTGGAGCGAAGATCGACCCGACGGTGCGGATCAGGCCCTCGTGCACGATCCTCAGGCCGCGCCATCTTTCGATGGGTCGCAAGAGCGCGCTGGGCGACGACGTGACGATCTTCGCGCACGCGCCGGTGTCGATCGGCGCGCGGGTGGTGGTGAGCCAGTATTGCCAGATCAACGCGTACACCCACAATCCCGCGAAACTCGCCGCGCCGGTGTCGCCCGCGCCGGTGTCGATCGGCGACGACGCGTGGGTGGCGGCGGACTCGGTGGTGCAAGGGCCGATCGACATGCCCGCGGGCGTGCTCGTCGGCGCGCGATCGGTGATCCGTGGGGCGCTCGAGCCCTGGTCGATCGCGTCGGGCGACCCGGCCAGGTCGCGTCGCCCCAGGCCGTATGTCGGCCCGGAGCCGGCGGGCGCGGCGGCCCCGAGCGCCGGCGGGAGCGCCGCATGACCACGCCACGGGTTGACATTTCCAGTGCGCCCAGCCCGCACTCCTTGGGCAATCGGATGTCGCGCGTGCTGTGGGGCGTGGTGTATGCGACGCTGTTTCGTTTGAGCCCCAAGCCGATGCACGGGTGGCGGTCGTTCCTGCTGCGAATGTTCGGCGCGAAGGTATCGAGCAAGGCGCGGGTGTATCCGCGGGCCAAGGTGTGGGCGCCGTGGAACCTCACGATGGGGGACTACGCGACGCTGGCGGATGACGTGGATTGCTACTGCGTGGCGCCGATCACCATCGGGGCCCACACGGTGGTGTCGCAGTATTCGTACCTGTGCGGCGCGACGCACGACTTCGAACTGGCCAAGCGCCCGCTGGTGCCGATGCCGATCACGATCGGCGCGAGCTGCTGGATCGCGGCCGACGTCTTCGTCGGGCCGGGCGTGTCGATCGGCGAGGGCACGGTGGTGGGGGCGCGCTCGAGCGTCTTTGGCGATCTGCCGGCGTGGAAGGTGTGCGTCGGCTCGCCGGCCAAGCCGGTGAGGGATCGGGTGATCAAGGAAGATACGGAGAGACGAAGAGACGCAGAGACCGAGTGAAGAGCAGAGCAAGAAGAGTCGCGGAGTGGCGAAGTGGCATAGTGGCGAAGTGACAGACACAAGGCGAGCGTGACACGCGCGATGACTCCCGACTCCCCATGCCCCCACTCCGCATCCTCCATGTTCATCGGAATCTGAAACTCGCCAAGGGCGGCGTGGTTCGCTTTGTGATCGACCTGGCCCATGCGCTGTCGCGCGAGCACGAGGTGACGGTCGTTTCGCCGGACATCTCGGATGTTCCGGATGAATGGAAACGCGAGCCCGCGGGTGGAGCGTCGGAGGGCGGCACGTCGCGCGTGCCCCGGTGTGTGGTGATGGACTCGCCGTCGCTCCCGATGGATGTGCTGTCGGCGGGCGCGATCGCGAAGGTGCTGCCGCTGATCGAGTGGTGCGACGTGGCGCACTTTCACGGCGCGTGGATGCCGATGAACATCCAGATCGCGGCCCAGTGCCGACGGCTGGGGAAGGCGTATGTCGCCTCGCCGCACGGCATGCTCGATGACTGGTGCATGAGCCAGGCGCGCCTGAAGAAGCGGATCTTTCACGCGCTGGCGGGTGCAAAGTTCTTTGCCAGCGCGGGCGCGGTGCATTGCACCGCCCAGGCGGAGCTGGATCAATCGAGCGCGTGGTTTCCGCGGGCGCTGGGCGTGGTGATCCCGCCCTTGGTTGAGCTCTCGGCGTACCGCGCGCTGCCAGGTGCGGAGTTGTGGCGCGAGCGGGCGCGGAGCGGGACGCCCGATTCGCCGATCGTGCTGTTTCTTTCGCGGCTGCATCCCAAGAAGCGGCCGGACATCCTGATCGAGGCGGCCGCCATGCTGCGCGAGCGCGAGATCGCGGCCACGTTTGTTCTCGCGGGCCCGGGCGACGAGGCATATGTCGCGTCGCTGCTCGAGAAGGCGCGGGCGCTGAATGTGCAAGACCGCGTGGAGTTTCCGGGATTGGTGACGGGTGCGTTGAAGCTGTCGCTGTACCAGGCCGCGAGCGTGTTCGCGCTCCCGACGAGCCAGGAGAATTTCGGGCTGGTGCTGGCCGAGGCGATGGCGTGCGGAACGCCGGTGGTGACGACGCGGGGCGTGGATATCTGGCCGGAGCTGGAGTCATCGGGCGGCGCGATCGTGACCGAGGCCGGCGCGAGCGCGTTCGCGGGCGCGATCGCGTTGCTGCTCACGGATCAAGCGAAGCGCCGGGCGATGAGCGTCGCGGCACGCTCGCACATCTTCTCGTGGCTCGATGAAGCGAGCGTGCTCTCGCGGTATGTCGAGATGTACACGAGGGCGGCGGGGAAGTAGCGGCTGCGTGAGACGTCTGGCGCAAGGGAGAGCCGTGCAACACCTGCGTCCCTTGCGGGATTCATTTCGTGAGAGGCTCGTGGGACGCGCCGCACTCGGGGCATGTGATGAGGTTGTTGGTGGGTGTGAGGCCGGCGAGGGAGTAGCCGCAGGAGCAGCGGGCGGGGAGAGGGCGGGAGGATCTTGAAAGAAGAATGCCGCCGCAGGTGAGAGCGAGCAAAGTCAATGGGAGAACAGGGATGATGAAGATGTGGCCGCAAGGTGGGTCGTACTGTGGCTGAAGGAGCGGATTCCCCCAAGTACGATAGATAGCAATGCCGTGCGCGTGATCGGGCAACCACCAGCCGGTTCTCGACCAGACGAACGGGGTACCGAGCGCTCTTAGTTCAAATGCGGTAACCCAGTCGTCTGCGACGAGCACTCGCCCGTTGAGCAGCCAAACAGCTTTCGTGCCCAAATTCCCTTCGATAAAATTGCTGGTGGAGGCGGGGTCGACAGAAGACGAAATGCCGAGACAGGTTCCAAGGAATCCAATAGTGAGACTCCCCCACGCCCAGCGGCGTGTGCGTCGGCGGGGTTGGCCGTCGCGGCCTGTCGGCACGTGGATCTCCATGTGATCGGCGGGTCCAGTCTACACGCGACGGCCCCGGCGCGGTAGGATTCTGTCATGCAGACGCGTTCGGCGGAGCCGATCGATCGTTGTGTCATCTGGACGCCCCGGGGGCGGCACGCGCCCGAGGAACTGGTGGGCGTTTTGGAGAAGCGCGGGTTCCACATCGCCCACGCCGCCAGCGCCCACGAGACGGTTGGCGAGCTGTGCGCGCTGGCGCGCGAGGGAATGCTCGAGCACGACGCGCTGAGCGCGAATGACAACCAGAGCGAACCTAGCGAGCACGATGAGCGTGGGGGACTCGGCGAGCACGCGGGGCAAGAAGCGTTCGAGGCCCGCCCTCGGATGATCGTGCTGATCGTGACGGACCCGACGAATCTGGATCATCTGTCGGCGGCGTACACCGTGGCGACCGAGTACGCGCCGCGGCTTGGTGCGAATGTGATGTTCTGGTGGTTTGACGAGCCAACGCGGCGGCTGCGGGCGGCGGATGTGTCGGACATCGCGCGCTGGGGCGCGGGGCTCGAGGTCGTCGTGAAGCCGGGCGCGGGAAAGCAGATGATCCAGCGCGGGCTTGGACCAAGAGCGCCGCAGGTGGCGTCTCAATCTGGGCCACAGACGGCGCGCGGCGAGGGAGAAAACAAGGTCGAGGCGGCGGCGAGTGTGGCCGCGGACGCGCCACCGAAATCGGCATCCACTCTGTCCAAGCAGGCGGACGACGTGGCGGAGATGTTCCTGGGCAAGGGCAAGCCAAACCTTCGGCTGGCGGGGGAGGGAACGCTGCCGCCGGGTCCGGAAGAGTCCGAGAACCCACGTCCCGGGGATATCCCGGCCGCCACCGGCGGCATGGGGGGAATACTCACGGGCGAAGAACTCGCGATGTTGCTCGATCCCGATCCGCCGGGGCGTGCATTTCGTACTGAATAAGAGGACAATGGGAGGGTGACTGTGCGGCGTTATCGCACGGTGCGGCAGGGAGAGGACGTGGCAGGGGCATCTCGCTCACAACCAGGTGATCAGCATGCGCGGCATCGCCGCGCTCTGGACCTCTCGACCGCGACGGGGCGGCGGGTGATCCTCGTCGGGCGCACGGGGCTCGAGAGCGTGCTGCGCGGCGACGCCGACCTTGAAGTGACGCGTGTGACGACGACGCTGGACGCAATCGGTGAGTTGTCGTCGCCGATCGATCGCGATTCGCCGCGTGACGCGGTGGTGATCGTCGGGCCCGATGCCGATCCGGCGCTGCGCGAGATCGCGGGCAAGCACGGCGCGGGAATGGTGGAGGCCGAGGAGTTTGTGCGCGGGCTGCGTCGGGTGCAGCCATTGGTGCGAGTGCTGCGCGTGGCCGAGGCGGGGATGAGCGGCGTGCCGTATGACGGCGTGATCTCGGCGCGGAGCGACGCGGCGGTGGCCAAGCGCGCGATCATGGGCGCTGCGGCCGCGCCGGCGAGCGCAACGGGCGCGGCGAACGTCGCGACGCCGGCGCACGCCGATCGCGATGACGAGCTCGACGCCGGGATTGCACGGCAGATTGAAGTCGGCGCGATGGCGAGCGGCCCGATGGGTGGGCCGATCGGTGCTCCGACGGGCGTGCCGAAGGGCGGCGCGGGGCACGCGACGCCGGGCGCTGGGGGCGATGAGTCGCTGGTGCAGGCCGTGCTGCAGGGGCGCGAGGTGCTGCTCCTGGCGATGGAACTTGCACGGGCGCGCACGGGCGACGCGACGCTGATGGTGACGAGCACGGGCGGCGGCTCTCCGGGGGTTGGGATCAGCGCCGGCTTGGGTGCGGGGCTGGATGTCGCACTTCCCACGGCCGCGGGCACGGTCGAGGTCAGCGATGGAGTTTCGGTTGTCGGCGTGTTGAGCGGCTCGCGGGTTGATCCCGCGACGCTGCGTGCGACGGGCGCGTGGCTGTCGGGCTGGCTGAAACTGGCGCGGCAGCAGAGCGAGCTGCGCCGGGCGGCGTTCACCGATGTGTTGACGGGCGCGTGGAATCGCCGCTATTTCGAGCGGTTCTTGTCGGCCGCGATCGATCAATCGGCCAAGGCGCGCCACCAGCTCACCGTTCTGGTCTTTGACATCGACGACTTCAAGCGGTTCAACGAGCGCTACGGGCATGTGGCGGCCGACGAGGTGCTGATCGAGGTGGTGAGGCTGCTCACCAGCGTGATCAGGCCGAGCGATCGCGTGTGCCGGATCGGCGGCGACGAGTTCGCGGTGGTCTTCTATGAGCCGGGCGGGCCGCGGAACCCGGGGAGCAAGCACCCGACGAGCGTGCAGGAGATCGCGGCGCGGTTCCAGTCGCAGATCAGACAGAAGCGATTCCCGAAATTGGGGCTCGATGCGCCGGGGACGTTGACGGTGTCGGGCGGCATGTCGACATTCCCGTGGGACGGGCGGAGCGCGGAAGAACTGCTGCGCCACGCGGACCTCTTGGCGCTGGAGAGCAAGCGCCAGGGAAAGAACGCGATCACGCTGGGTCCCGGCGGGGCGTGAGGCGCTGCGAAGACAAGTGAAGCGTTGAACTCGAAGAGCGAGAAGAGAAAACCCTTCAACGCAGAGTTCGCAGAGGACTCAGAAGAGGAACGGCCGAGAACTTGGGTCCTTCAGTGGGGCGAGGCTGAGAGCACGGTCGAGCCGAAGCGTGTGGACAACAGGTCGGCCACGCCACCAGGAGCGGGCGAACATCGGGGCAAGGCGCACGAGTTTGCATGAACAGCCGTCAGGGCCGGTGCTACAGAGCGCAACTCATTGTCTGCTATCTACTAATGGCGACCGGAGGCGCGATGGTCGATTTATCGGACCATGCCAGTGGCGTAATCGACCGGATAATGCACTCGGAAGTCTGATTTTGTGGGAAACAATCCGTTTCTCGCCGCGTTTAGGCCTTTAGAGTCGGTCCGCGTCTTGAGACAGCGCGGGCTGTTGGTCCAACGAGAGAGAGAGGCTTCTATGAAGCGTGCCTTGATGGTCGGAGCGCTGGCGTGTGCCGCTCGCGTGGTGTCCGCCGACGTGGTCATTTCGGAGTGGATGTACAGCGGCGCCAACGGCGAGTTTGTCGAGTTCACCAACGTCGGCGTGGCGCCGGTCGACATGACCAACTGGAGCTACAGCGACACCGACGCCCAGCCGGGCGACCTGCTGTTCCTCGACGTCTTTGGCGTGGTGATGCCCGGCGAGTCGGTGATCCTGACGGACGTGAGTGCGGCGGCGTTTCGCGGCGCGTGGGGACTGGCGGACAGTGTGAAGATCTTCGGGCCAAACGCCAACAGCAATCTCGGTCGCAACGACCAGATCAACCTGTACGACGCGCTGGGATTGCTGGTGGACCAACTTTCGTTCGGCGATCAGAACTATCCCGGCACGCCGCGGACGCAGAATCGCAGTTGCAACATTCCGGCGGCGGACTACGCCTTCACGGTGGCGCAGCCGACATGGGTGTTGTCGGGCGACGGTGATGAGTTTGGCTCCTGGGTCTCGACGGGGTATGACGTGGGCACGCCGGGGTATGTGATCCCCGTGCCGGCGTCGCTCGCGCTGGCGGGCGCGTGCGGGCTGCTTCTCAGGCGGCGTCGCTGAGGTTGAGGTGACAGGGCGGCCGCGAAAGAGCGCGCCTGGTGCGCTGTCGGCGCACGCTTTCCCCTTTGAAGAGCATGGAGAAAGGACCTGATTCATGGCACGGCGGACGATTCTGTCGGTAGTTGGCGGGCTCGCGGTGCTGGGGTGTGGTTCAGCGCTGGGGCAGGTGGTTGACGGGCCGGGCCCGGCGGTTGAGTTCAGCACCCGCATCAACCTCCACGGCAACTCGATCTCAGTGAAGGGCAAGTTTGTGTCCGTCAGCGGCACGGTGGCGACCATCACCGCGCCGGGCACGTACATCGTGACCGGCTCGCTCACCGACGGGCGGATCATCGTCGATAGCCACGGGGCTGGGCGCGTCCGGATCATCCTGAACGGCGTGACCATCAGCAGTTCGGTTTCCGCGCCGATCTATGTGAAGCAGTCGGCGTTGACGGAGATCGTGCTGGCCGACGGGAGCGTCAACGTCATCTCCGATCCCTCGACGTATGTGTACGACGACCCCGTCGCGATGGAGCCGAACGCGGCGCTGTTCAGCGACGACGCGCTGGTCGTCTCCGGCACGGGCTCGCTCTCGGTCGCGGCCCACTTCAACGACGGCATCGCCAGCAAGGACAGCCTGATCATTAACGGCGGAGTGCTGAACGTGTCGGCGATCGACGACGGGATCCGCGGCAAGGACTCCCTGATCGTCAACAACGGGCTGATGACGCTCAACGTGGGCGGCGACGGGCTGAAGGCCGACAACGAGGTCGACGCCATCCTCGGTGCGATCACCATCACGAACGGCGATTTCCACATCACCTGCGGCGGGGACGCGATCTCGGCGGCGAAGACCGTTGACATCGGCGGCGGCACGTTCACGATCCTCGCCGGCGGCGGGCACACCGTCACGATCCCGACCACGGCGTCGGCCAAGGGCATCAAGGGCGTCACCGGCGTGACCATCGGCGGCGGCACGCTCAACATCGATGCGGCGGACGACGGCCTGCACTCCAACGCGAACGTGGGCGTGAACGCCGGCGCGATCACCATCGCGACCAACAACAGCACCAGCGCCGGGTACGGCGATGCCGTCCACGCCGATGCGACAACGAGCATCACCGGCGGCACGGTCAACATCACGGCGTGCTACGAGGGCATCGAGGGCGCGAACATCGCCATCTCCAACGCCGACGTGCATGTCGTGTCCAGCAACGATGCGATCACCGCCGACGGGAGCGTCAACATCGCCAGCGGCACGTTCACGCTCGTCTCCGGCGGCGGGCACACGGTGACGATCCCCAGCACGTCGTCGGCCAAGGGGATCAAGGGGCTCGCCAGTGTCACGATCGGCGGCGGGACCTTCACGATGGACTGCGCCGACGACGGCGTTCACTCCAACAACGCCGTCGTCATCAACGGCGGCACCATGACCATCGCCACCAACAGCAGCACCAGCGCGAGTTATGGCGACGGGCTCCACTCGGATGTTTCGCTCGACATCAACGGCGGAACGATCACGGTCAATCCGTCCTACGAGGGCGCGGAAGCGTCGCATATCACGATCACCAACGGCACGCTGCGCGTCACGTCGACCGACGACGGCATCAACGCCTCAGGCGGCACGAGCAACTGGATCCACATCAACGGCGGATACGTTGTCGTCAACGCCTCGGGCGACGGCATCGATTCCAACGGCGCCATCACCATGTCCGGCGGCACGGTGCTTGTCAACGGCCCGACGGCGGACAACAACGCACCACTCGACTACGACACCACCTTCCAGATCAGCGGCGGGCTGCTGGTCGCGGCTGGTAGTGCCGGCATGGCCCAGGCGCCCAGCAGCAGTTCAACCCAGCGCTCCATCAAGATCACCTACTCGGCGGCCAAAGCCGCGGGCACCATGGCCCACATCCAGAAAACCAGCGGCGGCGCGGACATTCTGACGTTCGTGCCGTCGAAGCAGTATCGCTCGCTCGTGGTGTCGAGCCCGGCGTTCACGTCGGGGTTGAGTTGCCAACTGTATCGCGGCGGTACTTCGAGCGGGATGCTTCTCGACGGGCTGTACACGGGCGGGGTGTACACGCCGGGAACGCTGACCAACACGTTCACGACGACCAACATCGTGACGAACGTGAGCGCGCCGTAAGCGGGGCCGCCCGCGAAAGTCATCGCAGGGTCCGGTGCGTCCGTCCCACAGGAGCCTCGCGGTCATGGCTCGCGGTCGTGCCCCGCGTATCATCGCCGGATGCGAAGAACCATCCTGCTCCCGACCCTGATCGGCGCGAGCCTCTGCGCCGCCGCCGCCTCCGCGTTCCAGGCCGCCAACCCATCCGCGTCCGGCGAGGCCGCGACCGAGACCTTCGGCCTGTGGTCGCTCTTCACGCGTTCGTTCGACGCTTTCACGGTCCTGCTGGTGCTGGGGAGCGTGGTCGCGGTCGCGGTCATCTTCGCCAACGTCATTGACGTGCGTGAGTCACGGCTGATTCCGCGCAAACTCGTCGATCGCCTGGGCGACCTGATCGCCGCGGGTCGTTGGGACGACGTGCGTGAACTGGTCTCGCGTGACGAGACGTATATCGCGCGAGTCGTGCGTGCCGCGCTCGCCGCCGCACGGCACGCGCCGGACCGCGAGGCCGTGCGTGACGCCGCGGAACTCGCCGCAGCGGAAGAATCCGCGCGTTGGTTCCGTCGCGCCGAACTGCTCAACGTCATCGGGAACCTCGGGCCGCTGATCGGTCTGGCGGGCACGGTGTGGGGAATGATCCTCGCCTTTACCAGTCTGGGGCAGACCGGCGGGAAGGCTGGTCCGGCCGATCTTTCGCTTGGCATTTCCAAGGCGCTCTTCCACACGCTGCTGGGCCTGTGTCTGGCCGTGCCCTGCCTGCTGTCATTTGCGCTTTTCCGCTCGATCATCGACAAGCACTGCACACGCGCGCTGACGCTCTGCGGGCGACTCGTCGACCGCATCCCGGTGCCGTTCAAGGGTTGAATCACGCGATGCGAGCCCGCCCTGTTCATCCTCACAGGCCCATCACCGGCGAGATCAACGTCACGCCGCTGATCGACGTGGTCATGTGCCTCATCATCTTCTTCCTCATCGTCGGCAAACTCGCGATGGACCCCGCCGTCAAGCTGCCGACTTCCGCGACGGGGCAGGTTCCCGCGGGCCCCGAGCCGCTCTCGGTCATCATCGCGCGAAGCCCGGACGGCACGCCGTCGCTGGTCTCCTCCGACGAGCCCATCTCGCTCGATGCGTTGGAGGCGCTTGTCCGCGCCGCGCAGTCATCGGCTCCGCCGCGCCCCGTGCTGCTCCGTGCGTCAGCCGAACTTCCCTTTGAGACGCTGTCTCCCGTGCTCGACGCCTGCCGGCGCGCCGGGCTGACCAGCGCGCGCCTGGCGACGGAGCGTGCTCCATGAGCGCCCTGCGCCGCCGGCTCTCGCTCGCGCAGGCCCGCGACCTGCACCACGCGCCGAACATGACGCCGATGGTCGACGTGGTCATGGTGATCCTCGTCTTCTTCATGGCCAGTTCCGCCGTGCTCGGGCCCGAGTGGTTCATCAAGTCGGCTCTCCCCGTGCGCTCCGCCGCCGCGGGCGCGGCCAGCGAGACGCTCCGCCTCGAGTTCACGCTGCGATCAGCGCCGGGCGACAGCACGAGCCCCGATGATGGCGTTGACCCGAACCGCGCCGGCCAGGCACGAGGCGGCACGCGCACGCTCGTCACCGGCGAAGCGCTCGACGGCGCGCCGCTGGCCGCGCTGGCCGTCCGGCTGGAGCAACTCGTGAAGGACAACACGGGGCGCGAGGTGGCGGTGCTGCTCAAGCCCGACGCGCGGGTGCCGATGCAGGACCTGGTCTTCGCCCATGACGCGTGCAATCGCCTGGGTATCGCCAAGGTCGGCATGACACCTCTGTCGGACGGGATGTAATTGCCGAGCGCCGCCCCGCGCACAGCCTTGCGCCCGCTTATGCTGCGTCCATGCAGCGTGTTCTCGTCACGGTCTTTCTGCTCCTTGCGTCCAACACATTCATGACGTACGCGTGGTATTACCACGTGAAGAAGTCGTCGTGGCCGCTGTGGATGGCGATCGGGATCTCGTGGCTGATCGCGCTGCCCGAGTACATCCTGCAGGTGCCGGCGAATCGGCTGGGGCACGTTGACCACGGCGGGCCGCTGAGCCTGCCGCAGCTCAAGATCATGCAGGAGGCGATCACGCTGGTCGTGTTCCTGGTGTTCACGGTCTGGGTCGCGAAGGAGAAGCCGCGCACGACCGACCTGGTGGCGATGGGGCTGGTGGCGGCGGGCGTGGTCGTCGCGATGCTGGGGCGGAATGGCGGTGCGAAGCCTTGAACGACGAACTGACCAGCGAGACGCTCGAGAGTTCGCCGGCGTGGCTGGCGCGCCTCGGCATGGTCGTCGGGCCGCTCCTGGCGATGCTCGCGATGTGGCTGCTTCCGCCGGATGTCGGCGCGCCCGCGCGGATCGTGGCGGCGGTGGGCGTGCTCATGGCGACGTGCTGGCTGACCGAGGCGCTGCCGGTCGAGGCGACGTCGCTGCTTCCGCTGGTGACCTTCCCGCTGCTGGGCGTCGCGAAGTTCGACGTGGTCGCGACGCCCTACGCCAGCGAGCAAGTATTCCTGTTCATGGGGGGCTTTTTTCTCGGGCGCTCGATGGAGCGATGGGGATTGCACGAGCGCCTGGCCCTGTCGGTGATGTCGGTCACGGGCTCGTCGCCGACGCGGCTGGTCGCCGGCATGATGCTGGCGACGGGCATCGTCAGCATGTGGGTCTCGAATACGGCGACGACGATGTTCATGCTGCCCATCGGGCTGTCGGTGGCCGGCGTGGTCTCCTCGCACGCCAAGGACGCGCACGATCACATGCTTGCGCGCAACTTTTCGACCTGCGTGGTGCTGGGGATCGCCTATGCCGCGTCGATCACGGGCGTTTCAACACTGATCGGCACGCCTCCCAACGGCGTGTTCGCGGGCTTTGTCGAGAAGCACTTCGGAAGCCCGCCGTCCTTTGTCTCGTGGCTCTGGGTCGGGTTGCCCATGGCCGTGATCGTGCTTCCGGCCGCGTGGTTCCTGCTGGTGCGAGTGCTGTTCCACCTGCCGACGGGTGAGCGCCCCGACGCGCGTGAACTCATCCGCTCGCGCCTCTCGGCGCTGGGGCCGATGAAGCGCGGCGAGTGGGCGACGCTGATCGCGTTCTCGTGCGCCGCGGCGCTGTGGATCGCCCGGCCGTGGCTCAACACCTGGCTGAACAGCGAATCGCTTTCAGGGTTGCGTGAGGCGATCGGGATCAAGGCGTTTGCATTGACCGACGCGGGGATCGCGCTGGCGGCCGCGCTCTCGCTGTTCGTCGTGCCAGCGGGCGGGCGCCGCCGCACGTTCGTGCTGGACTGGCCCACCGCCGCGCGAATCCCGTGGGGCGTGCTGCTCTTCTTTGGCGGCGGTCTGTCGCTGGCGGCCATGATGTCGCACACCGGCGTCGATCTTCTGCTCGGGCGGGCGCTCTCGGGGCTGAAGGGAGTGCCGCTCTGGGTGCTCCTGCCGCTGGTCGTCGCGAGCGTGACATTCCTGTCCGAACTGGCGAGCAATGTCGCGCTGGTGGCGGCGGTGCTCCCGGTCATGTACGCCGCGGAGAAGGAACTCGGCCTCCCGCCGGGCGTGCTGCTGGTCGCGACGACGATCGCGGC
Source organism: Phycisphaerales bacterium (assembly GCA_020845755.1). Lineage (GTDB taxonomy): Bacteria > Planctomycetota > Phycisphaerae > Phycisphaerales > UBA1924 > JABWBC01. The sequence continues at coordinate 25,914 of JADLFE010000020.1, read as the reverse complement.
GAGCAACGGGTTCATGCTGCCGGTCGCCACGCCGCCCAACGCGCTGGCTTATGCGACGGGCAAGGTCTCGACGCGTCAGATGGCCCGCGCCGGGTTCCTCATTGATCTGGCGGCGATCGTGGTGGGCTCGGTCGTGTGCGTGCTCTTTGCGTCGCGAGCGATGTCGTCAGTCGTCCAGTGATGTCGTTCCCTGGTTCCAGATGCCGCGCGATTCGCGCAGGACGTCCACGCGCGGGCTCCGGGAGAAATCCAGCCTGGCCGCGGTCTTGGCGAGCTCTTCGGCGTTGTGCATGGCGTCACCGTCGAGATTGACGATGTAATCGCCCGCGATCAGGCCGGCGCGTTCGGCGCGCCCGCCCTTGGTGACTTCGAGCACCTGCACGGCCTTGGTGTCGCGGAGCCCGATCCGGCGGGCCACGCGACGGTCAAGTTCGACAGACTTCACAATCGCGCCGATCTCGGGGACGGCGATGCCGCCTAGGGCCTTGGCCATGTTGGTGGTCTGGTCGGCGACCTTCAGTTCGGCGTTGCGTTTGCTCCCGTCGCGCACGAACTCGACCGGGACGGTGGTGTCCGGCGGGGTCAGCGCGATCGCGGTGCGCAGGCGGTCGAGGGCATCCACCTGACGGCCTCGATAGGCGAGAATCACATCGCCGGGACGCAGGCCCGCCTGGGCCGCGGGGCTGTCGGGCGTAACTTCGGCGATCTTCACGCCGCGTTTGGCGCCGCCCTGATCGCCCGTTGCGTTTTCTTCCGCGAGCGTGACGCCGAGCCATCCGCGCGAGACGCGGCCGTTCTTGATGATCGACTCCATGACGTACTGGACGACCTTGGACGGGATGGCGAAGGAGAGGCCCTCGCTTCCGCCCGAGCGGCTGGCGATCGCGGAGTTGATGCCGACGACCTGAGCGTCGAGGTTGAGCAGCGGGCCGCCCGAGTTGCCGGGATTGATCGCGGCGTCGGTCTGGATGAAGTCCTCGTAATCGACCAGGCCGATGCCGGCGCGGCCCTTGGCAGAGACGATGCCGGCGGTGACGCTGGATTCGAGCCCGCGCGGGCTGCCGATCGCAACGACCCACTCTCCAACGTCGATGGCGTCGGAATCGGCGAAGGTGAGAGGCCTCAGGCCCTTGGCATCGATCTTGACGACCGCGACATCGGTGGCGGGGTCGCGCCCGATCACGCGGGCCGTGAACTCCTGCTGGTCGAACAGTTTGACGGTGAGCGCATCGGCGCCGGCGACGACGTGGTTGTTGGTGAGGATGTAGCCGTCGTCGCTCACGATGAAGCCCGAGCCCAAGCCGGTCTGGGTGAGGCGTGATTCGCCGGTGCGCGTCGGAAAGCCGAAGACGTCACGCGTGTAGGTCGGGACCTTGTTGAGTTGGGTGATGTGAACGACGGAGCCTTCGGCCTTGGTCGCGACGGTCCGGAAGACCCGCGAGAGACTGCGGGCAAAGTCCATGTCGGACTTGGTGGCCGACGGGCTCGTCGGCGTTGTTGAGGGTGTGGTCGAGGGCTGGGCCAGCGCGGGCGCGGCGAGCGGGAGGCAGAGCGCCGCCGCCGTCGCGCCGGTCAGCGCGGCACGGATCAGGAACGAGCCAACCACACCCCGGAACGAACGGGTCTGGACCTTCGTGAAACTCATGGCGTGCATTCTCCGATGACGCGATCCCTGCTCACTCAACCCGGAACGGGCGCGGCGACTACCGCGCGTATTCGGCCCAGGTCGTCGGCGTCTCGCCCACCCGCACCCGCTCGACCCGCAACCCCGACGGGAGCACGTAACTCCGCCCATCGGGGCCCGCGATCGAGCGACGGGCGGCGATCACCGACTCCAGTTCATCAAAGATGAACTTCGCGAGGACTTCCGTCGTGGGGTCTTTACCCTGAAAAATTACGATCCGTTCCTGAACAGATTCCAACTTTGACAGGAGTGGGTCGTTGCTGTTGATCGCCAGGGCATGGTCGAAGCGGTCGACGGCGGCCGCGATCGCGTGCTTGAGCGCGGCGAAATCGCACACCATGTCGCTGGCATCGAGTTCCGCGGCCGAGACGACGACGTCGATCGCGCGGGTATGCCCGTGGGGGAAGCGGCAGCGTCCGGGGTGCTTGGAAAGCATGTGCCCGGACTCGACCGTGAACGATTTGCAGATGCGATAGGGCATCGATGAATCGTAGGAGGAAGCGGCAGCGTCGCACGCGTGGGGGCGAGATGAAAAAGCCCGGCGCGATGGCCGGGCGTGGTGGGATCGGAACGGAAGAGTCGAACTACTCCTCCGGCACGTTGTTGCTGGTGGCGATCTCGCGGAACTTGAGGCGGAGGGCTTTGGTGATGGGCCCTTCGCCGCCGGAGATCCGGGTCGTACTGGTGATGTTGCCCTTGCCGTCGTGCTGGTCGATCTGGGTGACGCCGATGATCTCGGCGGCGGTGCCGGTGAGGAAGACCTCGTCGGCGGTGAGCACGTCGCTCAGCGTGAGCGTCTTCTGGGTGCAGGTGTAGCCGAACATCGGGGCCAATTCGCGCATCACGAAGCCGCGCGTGACGCCTTCGAGGATGCCGGCGTCCGACGGCGGCGTGTAGATCTGTCCATCCTTGACGATGAAGATGTTGTCGCCCGAACCTTCGGTGACTTCACCATTGAGGTTGAGCATGATGACCTCGTCGCAGCCGAAGTCGATCGCCTCGCACTTGGCGAGGATGTTGTTGAGGTAGTTGAGGCTCTTGATGCGCGGGTCGAGGCACGCGATCGGGGTCTTGGGGCGGCGGGCGACGATGACGCGCATGCCGGCCTCGTAGGCCTCCTTGGGGAAGAGGCGGATCTGGTCCATGATGCAGATCACGCCGGCGGTCGGGCAGCGACGCGGATCGAGGCCCAACGTGCCGAAGCCGCGGGTGACAACAAGGCGGATGTAGCCGTCGGTGGCGTTGTTGGCCTTGATGCACTCGCGCTGGATCTCGACCATGCGGTCGCGCGACACGGGGATCTTGAGGCGGATCTGATCGGCGCAGTGGTAGAGGCGATCCATGTGCTGCTTGCACTTGAAGATCTTGCCCTGGTAAACGCGGATGCCCTCGAAGATGCCGTCGCCGTAGAGCAGGCCGTGGTCATAGACCGAGACCATCGCCTTGCTCTTGGGGAGCATCTGGCCGTTGACGTGGATGATGGGAAGATCCGCGTCGATGGGCTGTGCGGCGGACTTGGCCGTGACCTTGGAGGTCTTGACCGCCGCCTTCACGACGACTTTGGCAGAAGGCTTGGTCTTGCCGTTGGCTTGGGCACGGGCCGCGGGCTTGGTCGATCGAGCGGCACGGACCGCCGACGAGCGCTTGCTGGTGCGAACGGGCTTGGACGCCAACGTCTTGGTCTTCACACGCACCTCCGAGCCATGCGGGCCGATCTACCGATCGCCCACCGAACCCCCGAATCGCCCCGAACCCGGCCGTGCCGAAATCGCGGGAGCGACAGCGATTCTAGGAGGCTCGGTCGCAAAGTTTGCTCAATCCGGGAACACGAACGGGTCGATTGCGGTACTCCATCCAACCCGCGGAATTTGAGAACTTCCCTATGAAATCACCCGAGTTTGGCGGCATTCGAGGCGGCTGGACGCTCCCGAGAATCACGGGACTTCTTGTTGGCTTGGCGTGCGTGTCGATCGGGCTGATGAACGCCGGAGTGGTTGGGAATACCCAGGCCCCGAGCCGGGTTGACGTGAGCGACATAAGCGGAGCAAACACGCACGAACTCGCTCGCGCTGCGGTCGCGCCGGGTCTGGCGGTCGCAACCGAAGAATCCGACGCGACTCGCGCCGGCCCGAGGCGCAACGTGCCCCGCGACTTCTCGATCATCTTCGCCGCCGCCGCATCGCCGGACGAAAGTGATGCCTCGATCCTCATGGCCGACACGAACTTTGACGGCGTCGTTGACGGGAGTGATGTCGAGCAGTTCGTCGAGGCGATCGAGAGCGCCATCGAGCAGGCCGCCCGAACGGGCTATGGCGGGTTTAGCGCGCGCTACGACCTGAACGACGACGGGCGATTGGACCAGCAAGACCTGGGGTTGTATTTCGACGCGTTCGGCTTTGGCGAAGACGGGCCGCGCTTCAAAGGCGTTCACCTGGTGAAGTGCTGAGGCATCGCCCGGTCAGGCCGTCCGCACGTCCGCGCCGCAGTCCTTCTTGAGGCGGGCCACCAGGGCATCGATTTCTGGGTCGACCTCTTCACGCCTGAGCGTGCGCTCCGCGTCGCGGAAGTAGAGCCGGAACGTGACCGACTTCTTTCCCTGGCCGATCTGCTTGCCGCGGTAGGTGCCGACGAACTCGAGGCGCTCGCGCCACTTCATCGCCTGCGATTGGACGATCGATTGCAGCGACGCCCATGTCACCTTTTCATCGACGATCACCGAGAGATCGCGGTCGATCGCGGGGAACGCCGGGCGCGTCGTAACGCTGGCCTTGGGCGGGAACGCGGCCAGCAGCGGGTCGAGCGCGATCTCCGCCGCCACGACCGGGTGATCCAGGCCGAACTGGGTCAGCGTCGCGGGCGCGATCAGGCCGAAGTATCCCAGCGGCTTGCCGTCGAGCGAAACACCGGCGCACGCGGCGGGGTCCATCGACGCCAGCGGGGTCACGCCGAGCGTGAACACCAGATCGGCGCCGTGCCCGCGCATGGCGCGGACCATCGCCTCGATAGCGCCGCGCACCAGGCGCACGCCTTCCTGCCTCTCGGCGATGCCGGGCTTTCCACCGGCGGTCGGGACATCGAGCATGAGCGCGACGTTGCGGTGTTCGACGGTCTGGCGTGTCGAGCCGTCGCCCTTCTGAGCGAACACGGCCGAAACCTCGAAGAGGCGGGCCGCCCCCGGCGCGATCGCCTTGGCATCCTGATTCCCGCGCCGGCAGGAGAGCAGGCTCGGGATCGCGCTCGGACGCACCACGGGCTCGGCCTTGCGGCGCTCGTCATCGACCTCGATCGTCGACAACCCCGGCGGCACGAAACCCTTGGCATCAGGGCGGCTCACGAAACTGAACGTGATCGTCTCATAGAAGCCAAGGCCCGTCAGCACACGCGAGAGTTCGCGCCGGGCACGCTCGGTCCGCTGCGGCTCGCGCACCTCGACCGGGAGTTTGTCCATGATCGGGATCACCGACAGACCACGCAGGCGAGCGATTTCTTCGATCAGGTCGACCTCACGCAGGAGGTCGGGGCGCCACGCGGGCGCGGTGCAGCGAAGTTCGCCGCCGGCGCGCCCGATGGGCTCGACCACCACGCCGACGCTGGTCAGCACGCGCGCCATCTCCGCCACATCGGTGTGAACGCCGAGCAGCGCGTCGCACCGCTCCGGACGAAGGCGGATGGGCGTTAGAGGCTTGAGCGTCTGGCCCTCGGCGATCACGCCTTCGCACAGCGAACCACCCGCGACTTCGATGATCAGCGCCGCGGCACGGCGCGCCGCATCGTCGATCATGCGCGGGTCGACGATGCGCTCGAAGCGATAACTCGCGTCGGTGCGGATACCCAGGCGGCGGGCCGCACGCCGGATCGTTACCGGGTCCCACGTCGCCATTTCCAGCACGACATCGGACGAGGCGGCGTCGATCTCCGAATCCGCGCCGCCGATCACGCCCGCCAGGCTCTGGGCTCGCTGGGCGTCGGCCACCACGAGTTCGTCGCCTTTGAGCGTGCGCTTCTTGCCGTCGAGCGTCGTCAGCGGCTCGTTTTCATTGGCAAAGCGGATAACGAGTTTGCCGCCTGCGAGTTTCTTGAGATCGAAGACATGGCACGGGTGCCCGAGTTCGAACGTGATGAAGTTCGTCACGTCGACGACGTTGTTGATGGATCGCTGCCCGACGGATTCCAGAGCCTTGACGAGCCACGCGGGCGACGGGCCGACCTTCACGCCGCGGATCAGACGCGCGGTGAAGAGCGGGCACGCGGCGGGCTCGTTGTTGTCGATCGTGAGCAGCGAAGCGATCGGGCCGCCGGTGGCATTGGGGAGTTGCGTGACCGGTGCGACGAGCGCCCGCCCGGTTTTGGCGGCGATCTCACGCGCCTGCCCGACATGGGAGAGGCAATCGCCGCGGTTGCTGGTGATCTCGACGTCAAGGCGAACGTCGCCGCCCTCGAGCGTCTGGCGTGACTCGATCGGGAAGCCCGCGTCCATGAGCGATCGCTCGGCCTCGTCGGGCGAAACGTTGGCGGGCTGCAGATATCGATTGAGCCATGCGACGCTGATGTTCATAGGGGGAAAGGGTAGGGGGCACGCACCGAAACAGCGGTGGCGGCGATCCCGCTCGGGCGGCGATCGGGTGGTCAAGAGCGCGGGCGCTTCGGCCCGGGCACGATGCGAAGCACCACCGCGTTCGAAGCGGTGACGTCCGGTCAACAGCCACCATCATCCGCCAGCGTGCGCTGAGAGACCGCTCTGGTTGCGTATGAGCCAAAAACAACACGGGCCACCCCCCGGGATGGCCCGCACGAGAAGAGTTGTCTTTTCCAATCCGATCACTCGTCCAGATCAAGTTCGACGATGTCCGCCTCGGCGTGATGGAACGGCATCAGGATCGCCAGCACACTCCAACGCAGCCAGTTCGAAACCTTCATGGTGCCTACTCCAGCCGTCCACCCCGTCGGCATAAACCCTGCCAACGGCACAGACATTCCAAATGTGCCTCAACTTTCCGCGTTTGCCACCTGCCACACAAGATTTCTTGACAACGCACCCAGACAAGGCCCTTCCAGCATGCCTTGGACCTGCAATTCTTGCACCTCGCGCCTGAAACGGGCCATGTTCGGGTTCATCGGGCCAAGCAGCCCACACCTCATTCGGCCCGCCGAACGACCAGCCCGCGACCTCTCCCCCGCCCCGCCTCGTACCGATCTGCACATGATGCTCGCGTTCGTGGGAGAACTCCTGCCCCGCCTCCCAGCCGTGCTCGCGTGCTGGCTCTACGCCGGCGCGATCGGCGTCGCCGCGATCTACGGCGAAGGCGCACCCGTCCCCGTTCGCATCCTCGTCGCGCTGCTCGCTCTTGCCGCCGGCGCGTTCACGCTCTGGCGCGCTGTCCGTGCCGCGCTGCTCGAGGCCCAGCACCACACCCTTGCCCTCTCCCGATTCGACCCGCGCCTCTGCCCCACCTGCGCCTATCCGCTCCTCCGCGCCGGCAACACGCGCCCGTGGTGCCCCGAGTGCGGCCCCGCCCACGTCACTCAGAACCACGCCGGTTGCGTTGGCTAAGCCGCTGCGCCGCAAAGGCACGCAGGCGCAGATGTTCCGGGCTCGATGCGTAGGCGGTCTTCCCGAAATCCGCGTGCTGCCTCAGCAGATTCTCGACGCTGATCATGCCCGACTCGATCCACGATCGGTCGTACTGCAATTCCCTCAACGCGGCCTCGATGTTCTCTACGTTGGGCGCTTGGTCCGTGCTCACGGGATGCTCCCTCACCAACTCGACCAAGTGACATGTCTCGGGCACTCGGGTATCAGTACGCGATCGACTACTACTCCACCCACCACCTCTTGCCGTCGCGTTTGACGCGCCGGTAGAGCGTGTCGCGCTCGATCGGGTCGAAGCCGGCTTCGCGGATCGCTTTCTGCAGCGTCCACGGCGTGACTTCCTGGTGCGTCGCCGCGGACGAATCGCCGTGGTTCACCTTGGTGATGTCGTACCAGACCACCGTGCCGTCGATGTCGTCGGCCCCGGATTGCAGCATGAGCTGGGCCATCGGCAATGTCTGCATGATCCAGAAGGCCTTGACGTGCGGGAAGTTGTCGAGCATGAGGCGTGCGACGGCGAGGGTGCGGATGTTTTCCAGGCCGCTGGGTCCAGGCAGGTGCTCGATCTCGCAGCCGTCGGGGACGAACGGGAGCGGGATGATGGTCTGGTAGTATCCAAGAGAGGCGCGCGGCCCAGGGCCCTGGGCACTCGGGGAAGAGGAAGAAGTGGGGCCAAAGGCGATGTGTTCGGGGAGTGGCGTGCCTGGGCGTGTCAGTGTGATGGCGGGCGAATCGGAGTCTTCGGCGCGATAGCCAAGGTGCCCGCCCTCGCTGCGTGTCAGCGCGTCGTCGTCATCACGAATACCGAATGCCGGATCCCGCGTGCCGCGTTCATCAGGATTGAGCGATTCGTGCGTTGCGTTCCCCGCGTCGTGACGCTGTGACTCGTGACTCCCCGCGTATCCCATCTTCGCGAGGGCGCGGTCCTGCTCGCGCCGGAGCATTTCCATGTGGACGAGGCGATCGCGGCGCGATTCGATGTGCCCGTAGAGGATGGTCGCATTGGTGTTGAGGCCCATGCCGTGGGCCTCGCGGTGAACATCGAGCCACACGTCAGAGCGGATCTTGCCCTTGTATGCCTCGTCGTGGACGCGATCGTCGAAGACCTCCGCGCCGCCGCCGGGGAGCGAACCCAGGCCGGCGTTTTTCAGTTCGCGTAGGACGTGGCGGATGCCCTCGCGCCGTGCGGCGCGTCCTTCCTCGCCGGGCGCGCTCGCGCCCTTGTAGACCTTGGCGATCTTGGCCAGGTGGACGATTTCGACGGCGGTGAACGCCTTGACGTGCAGTTCGCTCCCGAGCTTTCGTGCTTCGTCGCGGATGGTGGAGACCAGATCGGTGTAGTAGGAGAACGGCAGGGAGGGGTGCAGCCCGCCGACGGAGTGCATCTCGGTCGCGCCGGAATCGACGGCGAGGCGCACCTGCTCGCGGATGTAGTCCATGTCGCGGGTGTAGGCCTTGGGGTCGTCCTTCTTGGCGAAGAAGTCGCAGAACTTGCAGGAGAGTGCGCAGACGTTGGAGTAGTTGAGGTGCCGGTTGATGTTGTAGTACGCGGCGCTTCCGTGCAGGCGCCGGCGGACGAAATCGGCGAGGGCGAGCACGGCGTGGAGATCGGAGGTGGTGAAGAGGATCTCGCCGTCGGCGAGGGAGAGGCGCTGTCCGAGCGCGAGTTTGTGCGCGATGGGGGCAAGGGCGGGGTCGACGACGAGGGAGGCGGGGTCGGAGGAGGCGCGGGGATCAAGGGCGCGGGGCGGGGCGATGGTCATGCGGGAAGGGTAGGCGGCGGGCGGATGAAGTTTCATGACAGATTGAAAGGTGCGAAATAGGCTTGAATGGAAGACGCGCAGGCGTGTGGTGATTGGCGATCCGTGAGCATCAGGCGCGGCGTGCGAGGATCAGCCCGGGGCGAAGGTCGCGCTCGAGCATGCGCGAGGCGGTGCGCTGGCGCTTGAGGAACTCGGCCAGGGTGGGGCGGAGTGGCGGACGCTCGCGGGCGAGGGTGCGCGCGTTTCGCGAGAGGCGCGCGAGGATGCGCGCGTTGGCCGAGCGGACTGAGCGGAGCGGGAGCAGGGCGGCGTGGAGCACGTCGTCGCCGTTTGCGCGGACGAGCTGCTGGGCATCGGTGAGTGTGGCGGCGTTGAGATTGCGTGCGACGCGGTCGTTGATCGCGAACGCGTCGTCGATGATGTACAGACCGCCCGGGCGGACGAGGCGTGAGAGGAGTGGGGCGGCCTGCTCCACGCCCCACAGGCCGATCATCATCGCGATGTCGAAGGCTGGCACGCGTGCCAGGATTCCGCGGCGTGGGCGCATCGCGCGGGTGATGTCGGCGGCGCGGAACTCGCAAAGGCTGTGGACGCCAAGGCGAGCGGCGCGTTTGTTCGCGTGATCGATGAATAGCGTACAGGCATCGATGGCGAGCACGCGCCAGGCGAAGCGGCGTGCGAGGGAGATGGCGAGGTCTCCCTTGCCGCAGGCCAGGTCGAGGACGCGAAGGGGGCGTTGGCGCGAGCGGCGGGGTGCGGGTGGCGGCCCGGGCCGCGACGAGTGGGCGAGCGCGCGTTGCGTTGCGTGCTTGTCGAGGAGAGAGGCGATCACGCGGGGCGAACTTCCGAGGGATTCCATCCCGGCGAAGACGCGGACGATAAACGGCACAAGCGCCGGCGGGAGGCCGACGGAGGCTGCGATCTTGCGGGCGGTGCGCTTGCAAGTGCCATTGCTCTCGGCGCGACGGCGGATCATGTTCGGAGGATATGGGGCGCGATGGGGCCCGCGGCGGGGTTGATATCGGACGAGGCCGCGGCGAAGTCGTGTTGGTGAATCGAGTCGGAACTGGTATTGTGGAGCGACTTGGGAGGAATCTCGATGAATGGCTTTGGCATTGCTCGTCGTGTCGCGTTGGTGTCGCTTGCGGTTGGCGCTGCGGCGTGGGTGGTGGTGGCCGGGCCGCTGAATCCGCCGGCGGGCGCGGTGAGTTCGACGTACAAGACGCTGAGCGAGGTTGAGCCGCGGATCGCGATCAACGCGACGAACACGCCGGGCGATGCGACGTCCAAGTTCGTGATCTCGCAGGCAGGTTCATACTACCTCACCGGGAACATCAACGTCTCGACGGCGCTGAACGGGATCAAGATCTCCGCCAGTGACGTGACGATCGACCTCAACGGATTCGAGTTGATCGGAAGTACCTCCGCGTACGGCGCGATCGTCGATTCGGGGTCTCTGTCTGGAATCAGCGTTCGAAACGGAAGGCTGTGCGGCTGGAGTCAGGGCGGGGTGGTGTTGGATCAGGCTCGGGGCTGCCTGATCGAGGATCTCACGATCATTGACGTGGGAGGAGACTATGGGATCTATGTGCTGTACAACAGCGTGATCCGCAATTGCACGGTCGACGCGCCGGGCCTGGTCTCGCTGAATTTGGCCGGGATTGGAACGCAGTGCTGCACGCTCATCCAAGGCTGCCACGTTCAGGGCGGCGATTCAACCAGCGCGGGCATTTACTTCGCCGACACCTGCACGGTCACCGATTGCGTGGTCAACAACTGCCTGAGCGACGGCATCCGCGCTGCCGGCGGTGACTGCACCATCATCAACTGCACAGTGAACTACAACCACGGCGATGGGATCGACGTCGGCTACCGCTCGAGGGTTGTGGGATGTATCGCGAACGGAAATAGCCAGGCCGGCATTCACGTGGTGGGCACTGACAGCCGCATCGAAGACAACAACGTAACCAACAACGCCCGCGGCTTGGACGCGGACTCGGCCGGGAGCATCTTCCTGCGTAATACCGCGTCGAGTAACACCACCAACTTTGATCTTGCCTCCGGCAGTTACGGCGTTTTCGTCGCCGGATTGTCGGGCGGCGCGGTGCTGGGCAACAGCGGCGGCGCGAACATCGGCGGCACGGACCCCAACGCGAACTACTCGTATTGATCATGCCCGCTTGGTCAAGAGCACGCGCGGTTCCCAAGCCGACGATGAGCGGAGCACTCGGAACGAATCTGGAGGGCCTACTTCGAGGGCTTTGGGTCTGCCTCGCCGAGCGCGGCCGCCTTCTCGCCCCAGCCGCGGTTGGGCTCGTCCTTGTCGAGCCGCTCGTACACCTCGCGCAGCGACTTGCGGATCGCGTCCACGAGCGGCACGTTGGGATCGAGATTAGCCTTGGCGAGGACGTAGGCCACGTCGAGTTCCCCGGCCGAATCTTTGACGCGCCCGAGGTCGCGGAGCGTGAGGGCCCGGCTCATGCGGGTCGCGAGCGTGTCGGCGTGGGCCTCGCCCAGCACGCGGGTTCGCGTGTCGAGCGTTTGACGGAACTCCTGCTCGGCGTCGGCGGCCTGTCCGGCGCGGCGGAGCGCCTCGGCGTGGTTGTGATGGAGCGTGAGCGTGCGCGGGTGATCATCGCCCAGGCCCTCCTTCGCAGCCGCGAGCGCCTCGGCGGTGAGTTCGGCGGCCTCGCTGGCTCGCTCGGTGCGGTTGAGCAGGTACGCGAGGTTGTTGACCGCCAGGAGCGTCGAGGGGTGCGTAGTGCCCAGGAGTTTCTTGCGGCGCTCCAGCGAGCGCCGGTACATCTCCTCGGCTTCCTTGGCTTTGCCCTGTGATTCCAGCACGCCGGCGAGGTTGTTCATCGCGGTGAGCGCGTCGAGATTATCCTCGCCCTGCGTGCGCAGGGTGGTGTCGAGGTAGTGGCGATAGTGCTTTTCCGCGCCGGCGTTGTCGCCGATGGCTTCGAGCGCGCCGCCGAGGTTGTTCTCGAAGAGGAGCGCGTCGGGGTCCTCCGGGCCGCGGGCCTTGGTCTGGATCGCCAGGGCGCGCTCGTGGAGGGGGATGGAGTCCTTGGGCTTGCCCATGTCAGCGCGGAGCATGGCGAGGTTGCTGAGGTGCGGCGCGAGTTCGAGCGCTTCGGGCCCGCGTGTTTTCTCGAGGCGAGATACGGCTTCGGCGTAGTAGTTCCCGGCCTGGTCGAACTTGCCGAGCGCGTGCATGATGTAGCCGTAGTTTCCTATCGCGTTGATGGTCTCGGGGTGATCGGGCCCGAGCGTCTGCTTGCGGAGCGTGAGCGTGCGCTGGAAGTAGGGGAGTGATTTTTCGAGCAGGCCGAGGCGTGCGTAGGTCTCGCCGAGCGTCTGGCGGAGCATGGAATCGATGACGGGCTGGTCCTTGAACTGCTGGTCGATCGCGGTGGAGGCCGGCGCGAGGATGGTCTGGTCGATGAAGTCGAGTGCGACGTCCGTGCCGTTGACGCTGGTGAGGGAGCGGGCGATGGAGCCGGGGTCGGGCTTGGGGTCGCTCGACGCGTTCTCACCCGCGGCCTGTTTCTGGGCTTCTTCGAGGTCGCGGGCCAGGCGCGCGAGCAATCGCTTGCCGGCCAGTTCGGCGTCGATACCGCCGAGCATCGCGGACTGGAACTGCGTGACCTGCGTGAGGTCCTTCTCGCGTTGTTCGAGGGCCGTCTTCTGGCGATCGAGTTCGGTGTTCTTGCGGTCGAGTTCGTTCTTCTGGATGTTCTCGCGGATCGCGAAGGCGACCGTGCCGCCGGCGACGAGTACGGCGATCGCGCTCCAGAACGCGACGGCGACGCGGTTTCGCTTGACAAACTTCCCGATCTTGTACGACGCGCTGGGCGGGCCGGCGGTGACGGGTTCGCTGGCGAGGAAGCGCTCGACGTCCTGGGCCAGGGCGCTGGCGGAGTCGTAGCGGCGGGCGCGGTCCTTCTCCATCGCCTTCATGGTGATCCAGTCGAGATCGCCGCGGACGGATTTACGCAGCGAGCCGGCGTCGGTGTTGCGGACCTTGGCGACGTGGCCGAGCGATGAGGCGGCGGTGGAGTCGCTCTCGCCCTTGGCGTCCATCTGCGAGAGTCGGTCGCTGGGGCGCGGCGGGTCGACCTCGCGGATGATGCGCTGGATCTCTTCATAGGCCGCGGTGCGGAGCGTGTTGGCTTCGAAGGGGAGCCAGCCGGTGATGAGTTGGTAGAGGATGACGCCGAGCGAGTAGATATCGCTGCGGGTGTCGATGTCCTCGGCGCCGGTGCCGGCCTGCTCGGGCGACATGTAGTCGGGCGTGCCCATCATGCGCCCGATGGCGGTGTAGACCGTCGCGTCGGAGAGGCGCTGCGTGACGGCCTTGGCGATGCCGAAGTCGATCACCTTGGGCACGAGTTTCTCGTCGACGCGTGAGACCAAGATGTTCGAGGGCTTGAGGTCGCGGTGGATCACGCCCTTGTGGTGCGCGTGCTGCACGGCGCGGCAGACATCCGCGAAAAGGCGCAGTCGATCCACGATCGAAAGTCGGTGCTGGTCGCAGAAGTGCGTCATCGGCACGCCGGGCACATGCTCCATCACGAAGTACGGGCGGCCGAGGTCGGTCATGCCCGCGTCGAAGACCTTGGCGATGTTGGGGTGGTCCATGAGGGCCAGCGCCTGGCGCTCGCCCTGGAAGCGTGCGACGACCTCGGTGCTGTCCATCCCGGCCTTCAAGACCTTGAGCGCGACGCGCCGGCGCACGGGCTCGCGCTGCTCGGCGAGATAGACCATGCCGAAACCGCCCTCGCCGATCGTTTCGAGGATGCGGTAGGGCCCGATCATGTCGCCGGCGGCGGGCCCGATGGCGCGCGAGGCGGTGGGGCTCATGGCGCTCCCGAACGGCGTGGGGCCGGGGGCGCGCGGCGAGCTGGCGGGAGATGAAGGGGCGTTTGATGACCCGGCGCGCGAGCCTTCGGCGCCCGAGACTATGGAGCGAGTGGGGACCGCGTCGTGGTCCTGCGGCGTGAGTGACGTGATGGTGTTCGGCGAACTCGCGCTCGTCGAATCGGCGCTCGGCGGATCGGCCATGGGCGAACTTGCCTGGGACAGATCAGGCTCGCGGCGCGCGTCGTGCCCGCGATTGCTGGCGTTGTCTGGCCCGGGCTGGGTCGGGTGTGTGGTCACGGATCAATCGTAACGCGACCGGATCGCGGGGCGGCATAGCGGATGATCGCGCAACCGCTCGACTCGAATCAAACGCGACGAGGAGGTCCCGAACGGGGCGATGAAAGCGAGGCTCGCGCGGGTGGCTGGGTTGGCTGCCTTGGGTGGCTCAGCGGTCGCCGTCGGCTCCTGGATTCTGCTCTCTTCCGCAGGTGACGCGCCCGCCCGGAGTTTCCTCGCGGATTCGTGAAGTTCGGCGTGCGACATCGCAGGATGAAGCGCGAACTGGGCTTGAGCAGACACGGCGGGTGGTGGCCTATTGCCCGTCGGGCTTGGCCGGAATCAGGGCCGACGCAGCAGGTCCATTGCCATAGATGAAGTACTGAACTGCACCGCCGAATCGGTAGGGATGGGGCGTGTCCCTCCAGCCCGCGTAGGCGTCGCTGATGTGCGAGAAGAGACAGCGGAAGTCTGAGGTTGCGAGATAGAAGTCCGTGCGGTACTCATCCGCGGGCAACGCCATGAACTTGAGCTGTGAACGAACCAGCGTGTACCAATTGCCCCGCATCCCGGGTGGATCGGAGATGGAGCGAAACTGCTTGAGCACGGTTCCCTTGCTTACATGCTCGTGCGCGTTGACAGGCGAAGAAAATTGGATTCCCTGCAGCCACGAGACCAGCTTGGTCCGCATGTGTGTTCTCGGAGTCCACGGACTGCTGTTGTCGGGGCGGTTGAGGACCGTGATCGGGACGTTCTTCAGCATGTAGTTGAAAGCCTCGGCAAACCTTCCGCGATCGGCGGGGCCATCGAGTGACCATCGCGTCTCATGCAGGAATTCGTCCGCTGTTGTCCGGGGGTTGACGATCATGGGTGCTCCACCTCCAAGATAACACGGTACTCCGTTTGCCGATGCAGCCCTGACCTGCCGGATTGCCGCCTGCCAATTCGGCAGATGTGCGGCATGACGTGCCAGTTTGAGTGCCCCGTCCTGCGTCCAAATGGCTTCGGATGCCCAAATGAAATCCGTCCCGCGCTTGCTGGGATCACGTGGCGTGGGTCCTGCGTCGACACACCGGGAACGCGGTTGGCACCCGGCTGTCGCCCGCCATTGGCACTCCGGTTGCACTTCTCAATGGAGTAGGTTTATCCATCAAGGGAAGTCATCATGTCCAAGATCATCGGAATCGACCTGGGCACCACCAACTCCTGCGTCGCCATCATGGAAGGCGGCACTCCGAAGGTGCTCATCAATTCGTCGGGCAACCGCATCACCCCGTCCGTCGTCGGCTTCACCGACAAGGGCGAACGACTCATCGGTCAGCCGGCCAAGCACCAGCAGGTCACCAACCCCAAGAACACGGTCTTCTCGATCAAGCGGTTCATGGGGCGTCGTCGCGCGGAGGTGTCGTCGGCCGGCGATTCGGGCTACGGCAAGTCGGGCAACGAAGAAGCGAAGGTGCCCTACACCATCACGGGCGGCGCGGACGAGTTCGTGCACGTGCGCGTCAACCAGGGCGAATTCACGCCGCAGCAGGTGAGCGCGTTCATCCTGCAGGACCTCAAGAAGACGGCCGAGGACTATCTCGGCGAGAAGGTCGAGCGGGCGGTCATCACCGTGCCCGCGTACTTCAACGACGCGCAGCGTCAGGCGACCAAGGACGCGGGCGAGATCGCGGGCCTGAAGGTCGAGCGCATCATCAACGAGCCGACGGCGGCGGCGCTGGCGTACGGGCTCGATAAGAAGGCCAAGAACCAGAAGATCGCGGTGTTCGACTTGGGCGGCGGCACGTTCGACGTGTCAATCCTCGACATCGGCGACGGTGTGTTCGAGGTGCTCAGCACCAACGGCGACACGCACCTGGGCGGCGACGACTGGGACCAGACGCTCATCGACCACATCGCCGAGGAGTTCCGCAAGCAGCACGGCATCGACCTGCGCAAGGACGCGATGGCCCTGCAGCGCCTCAAGGAGGCCGCGGAAAAGGCCAAGATCGAACTCTCGACGATGAACGAGACGACGGTGAACCTGCCGTTCATTACGGCGGACGCCAGCGGACCCAAGCACCTGCAGATGTCGATCACGCGCGCGAAATTCGAGGCGTTGTGCGCCTCGCTGTTCGAGCGTCTGAAGGCCCCGTGCCAGCAGGCGATCCGCGACGCCAAGGTCGACACGTCGAAGATCGACGAGGTCGTGCTGGTGGGCGGCTCGACGCGCATGCCCAAGGCCGCCCAGATCGCCAAGGAGATCTTCGGTAAGGAGCCCAACCGCTCGGTGAACCCCGACGAGGTCGTGGCGATCGGCGCGGCGATCCAGGGCGGCGTTCTCAAGGGCGAGGTCAAGGACGTTCTGCTGCTCGACGTCACGCCGCTCTCGCTGGGTGTCGAGACGCTCGGCGGCGTGATGACGAAACTGATCGAGAAGAACACGACGATCCCGACGAGCAAGAAGGAGATCTTCTCGACGGCGAGTGACAACCAGCCGAGCGTCCAGATCGTGGTGCTGCAGGGCGAGCGAGAGTTTGCTGCCGACAATCGCGTGCTCGGGAAGTTCGAGTTGTCGGGGATTGCGCCCGCGCCGCGCGGCATGCCGCAGATCGAGGTCGAGTTCGCCCTCGACGCCAACGGCATCCTGACGGTGACGGCGACCGACACCAAGGCGGGCAAGAAGGCCGACATCAAGATCACCAACAGTGGCGGGCTCGATAAGAGCGAGATCGAGCGGATGAAGCGTGATGCCGAGGCCCACGCGGCCGAGGACAAGGCGCGGCGCGATCTGATCGACCTCAAGAACAAGGCCGATTCGATGGTCATCCAGACACGCAAGCACCTGGAGGAGCACGGCGGGAAGGTGTCGAGCGATGTTCGCGGTCGGATCGAGTCCGCGATCTCGAACCTCGAGGGCAAGATCAAGGAAGACGACAAGGCGGCGCTCCAGGCCGCGATGTCGGAACTCGAGAAGGCGGCCCAGGAACTCGGCAAGGTGATCTACGAGGCCGAGGCGGCCAAGGCCGCGGGCGGCGCTGGTGCGGGCGCGACGGCGGAGGCCAAGCCCTCGGGCGGCAAGGACGACGTGATCGATGCGGAGTTCAAGGTGAAGGACGAGAAGTAGAAGGAGGGCACCGGGCACAAGGGAACGGCCAAGACCGAACCTCGGGCGCCGCGTATCGAACGTATCACCAAAGCCCACGGACGAACGTCCGTGGGCTTTTCGTTGGCGAGCGCAGGCGCCAAAAACGCAACCGGGGACCTCCCTCCGGATGTCCCCGTCGCGCTCGCGGCTGCTGATTCTGATCCTGAATCTGGCCGCGGTATCTCTCTCACTATCGGCCGGTCGCGAGGATCATTCCTCCGACGTGGGTTCATCGCTGCCCTTGTTCTGGGCTTCGAGAAGTTTGCGCAGGTACTGGTTCTCGCGACGGGTCGCCTCCAGATCAAAGACGAGGTATTTGATGGATAGGCGGAGGTAGTCGAGCGACTCCTGAAGGTCCGCGATGGTCTTCTTCATCTTGTCGTGGCGGTTCTGGGTCTCAAGGGCGAGTTGCTCCAGCGGGCCGCGCTCCGCTTCGGGGAGCTGCCCGATCTGGCTGATGAGGTCGCCGAGTTTCGCCTGGAAGTCGCTCTCGTTCATGATTCTCTTCTCCCCTGTCTTGCGGTTTTCCGTACGTCTCAAACTCCGCACCACCGGCGGCGTCACCCGGGCGGGCGACGATGAGAAGAGAACAACTCACGCACCGAACCGCGAGATTCGGCATGCCAATCGAGTGGGTCCCATAAAAAGCCGCGGAGAACCGTGCCGTGAGCGATCGCGCACTGCGGGGGAGATGCGGGCGGACCAGGGCCGGGTCCGTCTGTAACGTCTGTGGAGTTTCCTCAACGCATCACGTCGGCGCGACGCAACACATGACGCGCGTCGGCACCGATGGTGGGGGCCAGGCTGTCGAGAAGCCCGGGCTCCTGGCGCTTGGCGTCCTTGCCCAGGCGTACAAGGTGCTGGTCCAGGGCGAAGCGGAAGCGTTTGAAGAGTTCTTCGAGTTCGTGGCGGTTGAAGCGCACCATGGGGTCCTTCAGACCGGTCTGCATGCAGGCCCAGTCGATGAGCGAGCCGCCGTTGCCGGTGAAGCGGTAGAGGCCGAGGGTGGCGATCATGCGCTTCTTGAGGGGGATGAAGGGGTCTGTGGCGGTGTCGGGGATCGAAACAAGGCGGTCTTCCGCGGATTCGTCCGGAGCGGCGAGCGGATCGATCGATTTTTCGGCCGGAACGGGCGGGAGTTCAGACGCGGGGCGGAGGTCGGCGAAGGCCGACGAGAGGGTCTTGAACCCGGCACGCTCGAATCGGATGACGAGGCGTTGCGTGGGCTTGCCGTCTTGCATGAGCGACTCGGCGGCGGTGACTTCACCGACGCCCCATTCGGGTCGAGCGGCATGGCGCACCCGATCGCCGAGCGCGAACGCATGAACATTGGCGGAC
The DNA here is from genome assembly GCA_020845755.1 of Phycisphaerales bacterium. GTDB lineage: Bacteria > Planctomycetota > Phycisphaerae > Phycisphaerales > UBA1924 > JABWBC01. The sequence continues at coordinate 7,267 of JADLFE010000020.1, read as the reverse complement.
ATGGTCATTCCGATCCTCGGCGGGCGGGTGCGGGAAAGGCCGTCATGGCCCGACCCATACAACGCCGAGCCGGTCGTACCGACCAGCCCGGCGCGGAGACACCCGGCAAGCGTGGGGCGGCACGGGCAGGGCTCTCAAGCCCGCAATCCACCGGCCGCCAGCGTCAAACAATACGCCGCTTCCCCGGGCGGCGTTGCATCCGAGGTGTCAAGGGTGGGATCCCCCGAAGTCCGGGTGGGAGAGGCCAGTTTGGGCCGGGCGGATGGTGGGGGCCTATAGTCTGTGTCCCGCCGGGGCGGGCGTGCCCTTTGCGCGACCAAGCCCTGCGGCAACCGGGAAACGACATGATCGAAGCCCTCAAGAGCGATGACATCGTCAACAAGGTCGGCGGCAAGTTCAAGTTGTGCGCGCTGATCCAACGCCGCCTCATCCAACTCATGGAGGGGCAGCGTCCGCTGGTCGATCGCGCCGGTCGCACCGACCTCGAGGTCGTCATCGACGAGATCCTTCACGACAAGATCACGCTCGACTTTGATCCGTCGGTGCTCTACCGCAAGTCCGGCGAAGCCGCCGAGTAATCCGGGCCGCCCTTCGGTCCGCCGCGCGATCGCGATGTCATGACCAGCCCCGCCACAAACCCCTCGGACGCCGTTCTCAAGGGCGCGCGGGTGTTCGTCGGCGTGATGGGGGGAATCGCGGCGTACAAGTCGGCGGCGCTGGTCAGCAAACTTGCCCAGGCCGGCGCGGAAGTCACCGTCGCGATGACGCCGGGCGCGACGCACTTCGTCACGCCGCTGACGTTCCAGTCTCTCTCGGCCCGCCCGGTGTACACGAGCCCGTGGGAGCACGTCGAGTCTCACGACCCACAGCACATCGCGCTGGCGAGCAAGGCGGATATCGCCGTCGTCGCGCCGTGTACGGCCGACGGCCTGGCACGCCTGGCGTCGGGGCGGTGCGACGACGTGGTGACGCTGATCCTGGCCGCGATCGACCGCGGGAAGACTCCGGTGCTGCTGGCGCCGGCGATGAACACGGTGATGTGGGAGCAGCCCGCGAACCAGCGGAACGTGACGCAGGTGGGGGCGGACGGTTTCTTGTTCATCGGGCCCGAGGACGGGTGGCAAGCGTGCCGGAACGTGGGCAAAGGGCGGATGAGCGAGCCCGAGGCGATTGTCCAGCGGATCGTGCAAATCCTGAGTGAGCGGGTATCCTCGCCGCGCGCGACGACGTCCACCTGATTCCGTCCTTGCAGGGATGAAATCCGGACCGAACGCGACGCGCGAGGGGTGCGCGCATGGAGCAGTCGCAGAACACATCCGCCGCCAAGCCTGCCGGGATTCTGGGGTTCATCGAGTGGATCGGGAACAAACTCCCCGACCCGATCTTCCTGTTTATCAGCGCGACGGCGGTGGTGATGGCGGTTTCGGCGCTGGGCTCGTCGATGGGCTGGTCGATTCAGCCCCAGCGCGTGCGACTGGTGACGCAGGTTGTCACACAGTCCGACGGCAGCGTGATCCAGGAGCCCAAACTCGACGCCGGCGGCAAGCCCACCACGGAACTGGTGCCCGGCGGCGCGCCGGTTACGCCGCGGAATCTCCTCAGTGTGGACGGCGTGTACTGGCTGCTGGCCAACGCGGTGCGGAACTTCATCAACTTTGCGCCGCTGGGCGTCGTCCTCGTGGGCATGTTCGGGATTGGCGTTGCGGAGAAGGTTGGGCTGTTCGGAGCGGGCATGCGCTGGGTGGCGGGGATCGTGCCGTCCAGGGCGCTGACGCCCACGATCGTGTTTCTGGGAGTGATGTCGAACATCGCCAGCGATGCGGGGTACATCATTCTGCCGCCGCTGGCTGCGGCGTTGTACGCGGCGTTCGGTCGCGCCCCGCTGGCGGGAATCGCCGCGGCTTTCGCGGGAGTTTCCGCGGGTTTTTCGGCGAACCTGATGGTCGGGTCGACCGACGCGCTGGTCGCGGGCATCACCACGCTTGGCGCGCGAACGCTCGAGCCGTCGTACACCGTGCTCGCCACCGCCAACTGGTGGTTCCTCGCCATCTCCACCGTCCTGCTCACGATCGTCGGCTGGGCGATCACGGCGTGGATCGTCGAGCCCCGGCTGACCGCGCAGGGCTTCGATCGGGACGCCGCCAGCGGCGGGCACGAAGCGCTGAATCCCGGCGAGCGTCGTGCACTGGGCTGGTCCATGGGCGCGGCGGGGCTCACGCTGGCGATCGTGGCGGCGTGCATCGCGATCCCGGGTGGGCCGCTCGCAGGACCGATGCCGGCGCCGTCGCCGTCCTTTGGCACGATTCCCAACACGCTCCCGCCCGCCGCCGCCGTATTCGCGCCGTCGGACGCGACATCGCCCGATGCGCCCTTTGGTCAAGGGCCTATCGTGGGCCAGGCGACGATTCCCAAGGGCTACACCGTCGAGGCCGCCGAGGCCGACGGCACGCCGCGCGGCACGTTCCGCGTCGCCGCCGACGCCGCGCTCGTCGGCCGCCTCGAAGCGCCCGCGGAGCCGAGCCCGCGCTGGTCAACGGCGGTTGTGCCCCTCATCTTCATCGCGTTCCTGGTTCCCGGCGTGGTGTACGGCGTGATGACCGGCGCCATCAAGAAGACGACGGACGTGTCGAAGTGCTTCACGCATGCGATGGTGATGATGGCGCCGGTGCTGGCCATGGCGTTCTTCGCCGCCCAGTTCGTCGAGTGCTTCAAATACACGCGTCTTGACGTCATGCTCGCCAACGCGGGGGGCAAGGCCCTTGTGGGGAGCGGCCTGCCCACGTGGGCCCTGCTCGTCGGGGTCGTCGCCATCACGATGGTCATCAACCTGCTCATGTCCAGCATGTCCGCCAAGTGGACGGCGCTGGCCCCCATTCTGGTGCCGATGCTCATGATGGCGGGGATCAGTCCCGAACTGACCCAGGCTGCGTATCGCGTTGGCGACAGTTGCACCAACGTCGTCACGCCGCTCAACGGCTATGTGGTCATCATCCTCGTCGCCATGCAGCGATGGAAGAAGGACGCGGGCATCGGCAACCTGATGGCGATGATGCTGCCGTACTCGATCGTGTTCGCGATCGCATGGACGATCCTGCTGATCGTGTGGGTCACCGGCGGATGGGAACTCGGACCCGGCGCGCCCCTGTGGTACACCCCCAGCGCCCACCACGATGTCGGGCGGCTTGGGACATGACGGTCGACATCTCTTGGTGACAGGGCCTGAAGCGGCGTGTTTGATCGGTCGATGGAAGGTGCGGTTTCCAGGAACGGGCGTCTCTGTCCGGTTGACGGGCGCGGGCGGATGCCCAACGATTGACCTCACTCTCGGAGAGGTGCCAGAGTGGTTGAACGGACCGGTTTCGAAAACCGGCAGAGGGAGTAATCCCTCTCGGGAGTTCGAATCTCCCCCTCTCCGCTTGTTGGCCGTCGGGCGATCGGGCCCGGCGTGCCGCCGAGATCGGCCTCCAGGAGCGACGGGACGTTCGCCACCTATTCACGCCGCACCTTTGCCGCCTTAGCTCAGTGGTAGAGCAGCGCTTTTGTAAAGCGCGGGTCGGAGGTTCAAATCCTCTAGGCGGCTGTTTCACCGAGGGCATGAACGATCGGACGCTCCCCGGGCGGGTAGGGGCGTTACAGGCGTTGTCATCGCGCCAGAACGCGGGTGTTGGCGGGCGAAGTCAAAGCCGCGTTTGTCCCGGGCCGAAGGGGGGAATATATTTCGTCCACGCCGAAGGGCGGCCCTGGGAGTGTGCCGGAGTGGCCAAACGGGGCAGATTGTAAATCTGTTGGCTTACGCCTACGGGGGTTCGAATCCCTCCGCTCCCACTTTCGACGCCGATCGCACCCGCGGTCGGCGTTCGTGTTTTTGGACCAGCACGCGCGAGGACCCGAAGCGAGGCGGCGTGGTCGAGTGCCCGGGGCGAGCGGGCGCACGCGACGGGGAGGTGTGTTCCCTCGCCCAGACTCCGGGCCGCCGACCTCACCCGCGCCCGAGCCGCTTGAGCACTTCGGACTTCAATGATGCGATCGGCGTTTTGGACGGGTCCTGCTCGCGGGTGCGGAGGTTCTTGAGCGTTACCTCGCTCGCCGATTCGACGATGGCCGCGAAGTGCGCGCCGGATTTCTCGGCTTCCTGCAGAATCTTTCCGACGTTCTTGGTCGTCTTGCTGGTGCGGCGAGCATGCAGCGAATCGCGCCCGCGCTGTTCACGACTTCCACGCCGCAGATCAGCGAGGACCGACGGGAGTGCCGCGTCGGCCTCGGGCGTGCCGTTGGAGATGACGAAGACGTCGGGCGACTGCCCGGCGATCTGCATCAGCTCCGCGCCCTCGGGCATGAGGCCCTTGTCCTGCAGCACCAGCGACAGCACGACATCGCCCATGCCGAAGCCCACCGCCGGGGTCGACGGCCCGCCGAAAAGTACGATGAGGTTGTCGTAGCGCCCGCCGCCGGCGACGGCCCGCTCGCCGTCGACGATGACCTCGAAGACCATGCCGGTGTAGTAGGCGAGGCCTCGGGCGATCGAGAGATCGACCACGCACCAGTCGGCGATGCCGAGCGACTTCAGTTCGTTCCAAAGCCGGTGAAGGGGCTTGAAGTTGAAACGAACATCCGGCTGATCGCTTCCACCAGATCCCAATTCGGAAAGGCCCCCTGCAATCAACTTCTCGCAGGTTTTGCAATACTGATCGAAGTGTGCAATGTCACCGACTCGCTCTGCAAAGGTGGCTGCAAATTCCACCGGATCAGATTTCTTCCGTCTGTCGAGAAGCATCAACGCCGGCGTGAGTTTGTCGGCGGACACCGATTGAGCCTGAAGCATCGACGCAATGAGGTTGCGATCGCTGATGCGTACCTTGACGTTTTCCGACTTGAGCCCGCATTGTTCCAGCAACCCCACACAGCACGCGATCACTTCCGCGTCGGCCTGTGCCGTCGCTCGCGCGATATCTTCGGGCGTCGGCTTCTCCGGGAGCGCCAGCCCGATCACATCGCAATTCCACTGAAGGAACTCGCGGAGCCTTCCTCGCTGCGGCCGCTCGGCCCTGAAAAACGGCCCGGCGGTGAACCACTTGGTCGGCTTCGGCAAACTCGCGGCCCTGGCGGCGTACATGCGCGCCAGCGTCGGCGTGAACTCGGGGCGCAGCGCGTACGGCGCGGGCGCGTCCTCGCCGCGTGCGAGCTTCTCTCCCAGCGCCTTCACGCCCTGCTCGTCCTTGCCGCTGAAAACGCCGAAGATCTCCGAGACGATCCCGTCGCCCGATTTCTTGGTGTAGAGCTCGGTGGACTCGAACGTCGGGCCGTCGACCTCTTCAAAGCCGTGGTTGATCGACGCGCGGCGCCAGGCCTCGGTGATGAAGCGCCTGCGGGCGGCCTCGATGGGATACAGGTCACGTGTGCCGGTGGGCGGTTGGATCGGCTTGTTGTCGGCCATGGCGGGCGGGGCTCCGGGGCGGGAAAAACGGACGAGTGTCGGGAGTGGCGGAAGACGTCACGAAGACGTGAACTCATGAGGACGCGACGAGTGATCGAATCACGCCCTCCCTCCCGGTCGGGCTACTGACCGGAACCCTTGTCGGGCTTGGTCGATTTGATCACGATCTTCTCTTTTCCATCGTGCGGCGAGCGCTTCTTCGGGAACTTCTGGTGTTCCTCGTCGGCCCACTGATCGCCGATCCGCCACCACACCAGCACGAACGCCGTCGCACCGATCAGCACGATCCCGGCCACAACCCACTGCAGCGTTTCCATCGCGCTCCCTCGATCAGAGCTCGACCATGGCCATGTCGGGCGTGGCCAGCGCCGGGGCCGCCGCCGGCTTCACGTCGCTCACGAACGCCGCAAGTGCCGGGAACGCGCGGGCCATGTCGGCACGCACGTTGGCCGCGTTGAACGCCGCGGCGATGGTCGTCGCCTGCTCCGTGCCCGAGGGAACCTGGCCCTTGGACGATATGACAACCACCGGGCGCGTCTCGTCGACCGGGGCATCGGCGCCGTCGAGCACGGCGGAGAGGTCCATCGCGTGCTGGCCCTCGCTCTTGGAGGCGCCGACGCACGGGATCGCCTGTTCAAACGGCTGGATCATGCCGCGGGCGTTCTCGAACGTGCCGGCCTTCTCGACCCACGTCGCGCCGGGCAGGACCACGTTGGCCTCGTCGACCAGGCGGTTCATGAGCGTGTCGATGAGCACGACGAACTTGCCGCCCAGCGACTTGGCGAGCGCATCGGTCGCCCACGCGTCGGGATAGTTGCCGGTGAGCACGACCGCGCCGATGTCGCTCTTGCCCGTGCCGTGCCCGAGGGCCTTGAGGAAGTCATCGAACTCAACGACGTTGCCGCCGATCGCCGCGAGCACACGACGCACGCCGCGGGCGTTGGGGGCCTTCTCGGCGTGGACCTTAAAGGCCTTGGGGCTCTTCTCGTCGGCGCCGACGGGGTAGATCTTGTCCTGCCCGCGCACGGGAACGGGCCCGACACCGAGCACGGCCTTGGGATCAAGACGGCGTGCCAGCGTCGCGAGGACAAACGCCTCCTCGCACGAGAGCATCGGGCTGATGAGCACGCCCAGGCGTTTGCCGATCGAGGTTTCCTTGGCGATGCCCTCGATCGTGTCGTCGTAGGCCTTGGGATAGTCGGTCTCGACCAGCGCGCCGAACTGGCGGCGCATCGGCGTGGTGAGGCGGTGCTCGCTGTGGATGTGCTTCCAGCCGTAGCGGACCTCGTCGGTGATCCACCACTTGTTGATCGCGGGGTTGGTGCGAGGCTTGACGCGGTAGACCTTGCCCTGGTTGTGCTCGATGAAGAGATTGTCGCCGCTGGCAGTCAGGCCGTCGATCGACGGCGTGGACTTGAGGAACCAGACGCGCTGCGAGAAGAGGAAGTCCTTGTCGAGGAGCGCGCCGACGGGGCAGAGGTCAACGACGTTGGCCGACAGTTCGTTGGCGAGCGGCACGCCGGGGAAGGTGTCGATCTCTTCCTTATTGCCGCGCCCTTGCACGGAGAGTTCGGCTGTTCCGGTCACTTCGCGCGTGAAGCGCACGCAGCGGGTGCACATGATGCAGCGGTCGGAGTAGAGCAGGACGTGCGGCCCGACGTCCTTCTTGGGCTGCTTGACCTTCTGCTCCTGGAAGCGCGACACGCCGCGCCCGTACTCGTAGGAATAGTCCTGCAGGAAGCACTCGCCCGCCTGGTCGCACACCGGGCAGTCCAGCGGGTGGTTGATGAGCAGGAACTCCATGACGGCCTTCTGATTGGCGACCGCCTTGGG
>JADLFE010000019.1 GCA_020845755.1 Phycisphaerales bacterium | reverse complement strand
TGAAGTTCGTCGACCTCGAACTGGACCAGACGATCCGCGAGGAAGACGCCGGCGGCGGGCGCAAGGCGCTGACGGTCATCGAGCACAAGGGCGATCTGCACCCGCAGATCAACATCATCGACGAGACGGGCAACATCCTCGACTTCCACTACCTGCCCGCCAAGGCGCGTATCGAAGTGAAGGACGGTCAGGGGATCGACGCCGGCGCCATGCTCGCCCGCCAGCCGCGTGCGGCCGCGGGTTCGCAGGACATCGTCGGTGGTCTCCCGCGCGTCACGGAGATCTTCGAGGCCCGCAAGCCCAAGGACCCGGCCGTCATGGCCGAGATCACCGGCTCGGTCGAGATCCTCACCGAGAAGCGTCGCGGGAGCAAGATCACGATCCGGGTGAAGGCCGACGGCGGCATCGAGAAGGACCACCATGTTCCGGCGGACAAGACACTGCTGGTCCACACGGGCGACTTCGTGCAGGCGGGCGATCCGCTGACCGAAGGTCCGCTGGTGCCGCACGACATCCTGCGGATCAAGGGCGAGGAGGCCCTGTGGGCCTACATGCTCGACGAGGTGCAGAACGTGTACCGCGCGCAGGGCGTGGGTATCAACGACAAGCACATCGAACTGATCCTCAGCCAGATGCTCCGCAAGGTGAAGATCGAGAGCCCGGGCGACACCGACCTGCTCCCGCAGGAAGTGGTCGACAAACTGGTCTTCCGCCAGAAGAACCGCCAGGTCGAGCAGATGGTCCGCATCAGCGACTCGGGCGGGACCGACCTGCCCGTGGGCGCGCTGGTGACCAAGCAGGAAGTCCGCGAGGCCAACGCCAAGGCCGAGGCCATGGGCAAGGACGGCGCCAAGGCCAAGCGGGCCAAGCCCGCGACCGGCCGCACGCTGCTCCTGGGCATCACCAAGGGCGCGCTGATGAGCGAGTCGTTCCTCTCGGGCGCGTCGTTCCAGGAGAGCACCAAGGTGCTCACCGAGGCGTCGCTCCGCGGGGCCGAGGACACGCTTGTCGGCCTGAAGGAGAACGTGCTTCTCGGGCACCTGATCCCGGCGGGCACGGGCTTCCGTCCCTACCAGGACATCAAGGTGCGCTACCTGGTCGAGGCGCCGGTCGACGACATCGACGAAGAGGAGATGCTGGCCGAGGCGACCGCGGCGGCCGAGGCGCTGGGCGCGGATCGCAACGACGTGCTGGGCATTCCGCACGTCGAGGTGCGCGACGTGAACCCCGCGCCGTCGCAGCCCTTGCAGAACTGATGGGCTGCTGTGGCGATCGGTAGATCGAATCGGAATCACTCCAAGGGTCGGGCGAAGAGCCCGGCCCTTTTTTTTGTTGGTATGCAGCGAGGCATGACCGGTGTGGATGCGGGTCTGACCGCAGTGGGGGACCTGAGTCGCGTGACAGGGGCGCTACCATTGCACCCGGCGAGGACGGAACCCGCCGATGATGAGCACTCCAGCACGCCATGACTATCCGGAGCGATCGCACGACGCCGCGCTTGAGACCGGCGGGGGCGGCGGCGGTCCGCCCGTAGAGGACGCGGGACTCACGGACGCGTCGAGCGGCGGCGTCGCGGGCGTGGAAACGGCATCGCGGCTTGGGGTGCTGAGACACCGGCATTTTCGCACGATCTGGCTGGCGGCGTTCGGTTCGTACATCGGGAACTGGTTCGAGTTCGTCGCGGTCCGCTGGCTGGTCTCGCAGGAGACCAAGTCCGAGGATTGGATGGCGTATATCGCGGCGGCGCAACTGTGTCCGACGCTGGTGCTCGGGATGCTGGGAGGGCTGGTCGCCGACAGCGTGAACCGACGCACGCTGCTCATCGTCACGCAGGCGTTCATGATGCTGATCGCGCTCGGGATGGCCGCGGCGGCCTACACGGGGCACGCGGATCGGTGGGTGCTCCTGGGCCTGACGCTGGCGCAGGGGGTGACGGTGGCGTTCAACACGCCGGCGTGGCAGGTCCTCACGCCGCGCCTGGTTCCCAAGGAAGAGTTGACCCGGGCGATCACGCTGAACGGGATCGCGTTCAACATGGCGCGGGTTGTGGGCCCGGCGCTGGGCGGGATGATCATGCGGGCGTTTCAAAGCCCGGTGGCGTTGGGGGTGGCGGCGGGCGTGGCGACGACGGCGCTCACGCCCATGGAGAGCGGGCGCGGGGCGGCGTCACTCTTGCTTTTCAACGCGGGCACGTTCATCGGCGTGATGATCGCGGTGCTGTCGACGCCCGATGCGCCGGCGCCGCCGGACCTTCGCGGCGCGTGGAAGCACCCGGGGACGGTGCTGGTGCGCAGCCGCGAGGCGATCGCGTGGGTGTGGCATCGCAAGGGCCCGCGTTCGGTGCTGGTGGCGATCGTGATCTTCGCGGCGTTGGCGACGCCGATCATGCAACTCCTGCCGCTGATGGTGTCGGAGGTGTACCAGCGTCAGGAGGCGACGTTCGGCACGCTGCTGGCGGTGATGGGGATCGGCGCGGTGCTGGGCGGACTGGGGCTGAAATTGATTCCCAAGTGGTATCCGATGCACCACATGATCCCGGTCAGCGTGCTTCTGGGCGGGATCTGCATCCTGGTGTTCTCGATGTTGACGAGCGCGGGCGCGGCGATGGTCGTGATGTTCTGCATCGGGATCTTCTGGATGTGGGGGTTCAACACGATGGCGGCCGCGATGCAGCACCTGGTGGACGACCAGATGCGTGGCCGGGTGTCGGCGGTGGTCAACACGATCGCGATGGGTTTGATGCCGGTGGGGACGTGGATCGCCAGTGCGGCGGGGCACGCGGGCGAGCGTGCGCTCAGGGCCGCACGCCCCGAACTCGTCAACTCGGGCACGGGCACGCAGATGGGTCTGGCGATCACATCGCTGGCGCTGGTGATCGCTGGCGTTGTGATGATGATCTGGCGGACGCCGGAGGTCGACGGACTGAAGCCCGGCGACGCGGGCTATGAACGGGTGCCGGGTTTCTGGAGGGGGATCACGGCGGCGGTGCACCGCCCTGCGCCGACGCTGGTGTGCCCCAAGAGCGAGCATCCCTTCGCGCCAACGGGTCAGCAACCGTCGGTCGATGACGACGGCAGAGCGCGCCGAACGGAGTGCGGCTCGCGCACGGACAAGCGGCCGCCGGGGAGTCCCGCGTAGCGCCGGGCGCGCTTAGGCGCGATTCTTGGTCGTGGACGCGGCGCTGCGGGGTTCATCGATCGCCGGGTGCGTGGAGACGATCGATTCTCGGATGGCTCGCACGGTGCGCCCGATGGGCTCAGCGGCGGCGCGCGACCGGATGAGCCGCGAGAGTTCGGCACTCAGTGCCTCGAGTTGGGTGTAGTTGAGCACGGGTACCTGCGGGGCGCCGGTGTCGAGGGCCAGGACGCGCGCGTCGGCGGTGATCTCAGTATCGAAGCGGATCCCGACCTCGTGGACCACACCGCGGACGTGGGTGCACCGGACGACCTTGCCGCCTTGGACGAAGATGGGGGTGCCGTCCTTCTCGACGAAGCGAGCGAGGACCTGGGTGTCGAGGTGGAGATACCCGCCGTAGAGCATCCCCATGCCGGTGCGGGAGATGTCCTTGACCACGGCGCGGACGAGAACTTCGCCGCCGCCGGGATGACAGACCAGGACCTGAATCGTGATCGAATCGGGGAGTTGCAATCGCGCGGCGGCGCGATGCGAACGCTGGAGCGCGGCGGAATCGTGCATCTGCAGACGCTCGATGAGCAACTTGCGATCGGCTTCGGAGAGTTTGACAGATTCACGCATTTTCAGGTCCTTTTGTGCGTTTTATCTCGTCGCGTGATCCTCGCCACACCGGAATCGACCGGTGAAACACCTTGATCGGGGTTGGGGGAGAATGCTGGATCCAAGATGGGTGGTCGCGATGCTGTGATCGCTACGACCGCCACAACCGGCCGCGCGGCGTGGTGTTATCTACCATTTCGCCATGCCGAGCCTGCGCCGACCCACCCGTCAAATCACAATTGGTGACTCTCGTATTGGTTTTCTCAAGATCGGCGGCGGCCTGCCCGACCGGGACGGCCGGCCCACCACCCCGGCGCCGGTCAGCGTCCAGACCATGACCGCCGGCTACACACACGACGTGGAACGCTGCGTCGCGGAGATCAACAAACTGGCCGCGGCGGGTGCCGACATCGTGCGCGTGGCCGTTCCGGAGAAGAAGGACACCGAGGCGCTCAAGGACATCCTGCCGCGCGTGCGCGTGCCGATCGTCGCCGACGTTCACTTCCATTTCCAGCGCGCTCTCGAAGCGATCGAGGCGGGCGTTCACAAGATCCGCCTCAACCCCGGCAACATCACCGATCGCGCGCAGGTGATCGACGTCATCCAGGCCTGCAAGGCGGCCCAGGGAGGGCGCGGCATCCCGATCCGCGTCGGCGTCAACGAGGGCTCCATCATCGAGCGCAAGGACAAAGAGAAGCGCATGAAGGAACTGGGCGCGTTCTTTGCCGGGCACACGCACGGGCACCTCTTGGCCATCATGATCGCCAAACTCGAGGAATACCTCGACATCTTCTACGAGCAGGACTTCCGCGACATCGTCATCAGCGCCAAGTCCATGGACGCCGCGTTCGTCGTCGACGCCTACACCGAAATCTCCAAGCGCTTCGAGCACCCGCTCCATCTTGGCGTCACGCACGCCGGGCCGAAGGAAACCGGCACCATCCGCTCCGTCGTCGCGCTGGGGGGCCTCCTCATCAACGGCATCGGCGACACCATCCGCATCAGTTACGCAAACGATCCGATCTATGAAGTCCAGGACGGGCTCGAACTCCTCTACTGCCTCGGACTGCGCGAGCGCGTCGGCGTCGATCTCATCGCGTGCCCCACCTGCGGACGAATCCAGGTTGATCTCTTCACGCTCGTGCAGGATGTTCGCAAGGCCCTGGAGGAGAAGGTGACCGTGCCGATGAAGGTCGCGGTCATGGGGTGCATCGTCAACGGCCCGGGCGAGGCCGAGGGGGCCGACGTCGCGGTCTTCGCGGGCGATCGGCGCGGCATCATCTATGTGCAGGGCGAGCGCGTCGCGAATGTGCCCGAGCCGGAAATCCTCGAGCGATTGCTGGCCGAGTGCCTGGCGTTCCAGGACAAGGTGAAACGCGGCGAGGCCAAGCTGGGCGAGAAAAAGGTTGACATCATTCCGCCAGATCCGATCGGGGAACTCGGGAGCGGCTTCGATAAGATCGCCGGCGGGCAAATCCAGAAGAACGTGGGGCTGACGATCGGGAAGAGTCAGTAAGCGGGTACGCGGTCCCCACACCACGCCGCACATCGCGGGAAATGGCACTCGCAAAGATCAAAGCGTCCGTGCACTGATGACGGAATTGCCCGGCGCCGGACGGGTGGCGATCTACTTTGGCTTCTTCTTCCCCGTCGCCTTCTGGCGATCGATCATCTGTGTCATCATCTGGCGGTATTGGCGCGCCTGCTGCACCGACATGCCCGCCTTGGCGACTTCCATGCTGATCGCCGGGAACCATCGCTCGCTCTCGAATCGATACCCGAAGTCCTGCGTGAGGTGCTTCTCAAGATCGGGCAGGTGCCCCGCGCCATAGAACAGCGCCACCGACTCCACGTCCTTCTCGTTGTGCAGGATCGCCTTCAGATCATCGAGCACCGCGGCGTTGCGATCGAGCACGATCACGCTCATCAGTTTGCCCTGCTCGCCGCCCTGGGCCTCCATCAATTCGTCGGCGTGCGAGAGCATCTCCATCATCATCAGTTTCACGCTCGACTGCATCTGCGGGCTGGCCTTGATGAAGTTGAGCAGGAATCCCGCGAACTTGGCCATCATCGAGCTGCCGTCGAGCATGCGGAAGAGCTGCTCGCCCGACGCGCCGGCCTCCTGCAATTTGCGCTGCACCTGGTCGATCGACATGTCGCTGTTGCGCCAGTTGGCCTTGCTGTAGTCGATCGCCGCGAGCTGGAACTCAAGCCCCAGAGCCGACGCGAGCTTGGTCTGGATGCCCTCCTGCCGCTCGCCCACCTCGCTGTCAGAGAGCGGCTTCTGCTGGCTGAGATTCAGGTCGGCGGCGAAACCCTCGCCGCCCGGCGCGTCGTCGCTCCCGCGGCTGGTGAGATCGAACGTCGCGCCGTCGGGCGATGCGATGAACCCGATCGGGTGGCTCCAGCCGTCGCTCCGCGCGCCGTGGAACGCGCGAGCGAGCGGGCGCGGCAGGCTCTGCTCGAGTTCGTCCAGCGACGCGGGCAGCGCCTTCTTCTCCCGCCTTGATTGCTCGATGAGGATGCCCAACAGCCGCAGGCGGCGCTCGGTGAGTTTGGCACGCTCCTCGTCGGTGGTCGCCACGCCGCGTGAGTCGCCCTCGCCGCCGGGCTTCACGCCCTCGAACAGCACGATCGATTGCTGATTGAGGAATTGCTGGAGCGCGTCGTAGTACGCGCGATCGCCGATGTGCGTCACGCCGACGAGGTGAACGATCGGCCCGGCGTCGCTCGACTTGAACGTCCGTGTCACCGTCTCCATGCGCACGATCGCGCCGTCCTTTTCCTCCACCACGCGCGTCAACTGCGGCCCGGCGTGCTTCGGCTCGTCGGGCTTGGCTTCGGGCTGCGCCGCCGGCGGTGTCGCGGGCGGTGCCGCGTCCTGTTGCGCGAGCGCGCCGGGCGCTAGGCCGACCAGAGCGATGCTCGCCGCGACGGCAAGCACCACAGAGCGGAACGCCGGGCGCTTTGAAAGAGCAGGCGTGGAACACCCAGAAAACAGAGCGGTGACGCGCATGGAGAACTCCTGTGCCATCGGACGCTGGATCAAACCGCCCGCGACCGCGAATCGTTGCACCATACCCTTCGCCAGGCATGACACACCAAACGGTTCCCGTTAATTCGCTCGTGAACCCGTGCTTTGATGTGAGCGACGAGGCACTGGGCGCCGCACGTCGCGAACTCGCGGCCGCGCCCGCAAACCTTCCCAGGCCGCTCCTGGTTCTCGCCGGCTGGCGTTCGCCGCCGATGCCCGACGGCGGCGTGCTGGCGCGCATCGCCCCGCTCATCCCCGGCGCGAGCGACGCGCTGAGTATCACCTATGCATCGCTCTGGACCATCAACAGCGCCGCGCGCCGCGTCATCGCCCGCGTGCAGGAGAGATTCCCCGCCCCGGGCTCGAGCGACACAACCGAGGTCGATGTCATCGCGATCTCGATGGGCGGTCTGGTCGCGCGACTGGCCGCGAGCGACACGTTCGCACAGCAGAGCCGTCGCCTCCGCATCGCCCGTCTCTTCACGCTCGCGACACCGCACCGCGGCGCGCGCCTGGCGTCGTTCATCCGCCCCGATCCCGCCGCCGCCGCCATGCGACCGGGCTCCGAATTTCTGCGCATGCTCGACGACGATCTTGCCCGCGCGTCGTTCGACCTGACGTGCTATGCGCAGCTCCGCGATTGGTGGGTCGGTGCGCGGAACACGGCCCCGCCGGGGCGCGTGCCGATCTGGTGCGAGCCGCGCGACGCGTTCGGGCATTGGCTCAGCCACTTTGCGATCAACTTCAACCCGCGAGTGCTGACGGACGTCGCGCTGCGATTGCGTTGCATGACGCCGCTCTCGCGCCAGGGGGGCGAGCCGCCGACGGAGTAGTCGTTACCGCTTCGCGACCCTCGCCTTGCGCCGTGGCTTGTTGAGGTGCGCCAGGAACTTGCCGCGGATGATCTCCAGCATCCGCTTCGACGTCGGTGACAATTTGCTCTTGGCGTCCTTGAAATCGTCGAAAACCTCCGGGCAGCCCAGGCGCGTCGCGGCATCGCGTGCGGCGTCGAGTGAGGCGCCGTCCAGCGACGCGTGCGACTGCTCACCAATCCTGCGGAAAGACTCGCGGCTCACCATCGCCGCCATCGCGCCCGCGGGGCTCCCCGTCATCGCGACGATCGCGCGCACCTCGCGCCCGCTGAACCCGATCACCTGCGCCAACTCGTGCAGCGCGCGTTCCTGGGGTGAGTGTGCGTTCCGTCGCATCATCAACTGACGAACGCCCCACGCGCCGATCAGCGCGAGCCCCAGACCCGCGCCGACCCACGGCGACCACGACAACGCGCTCTCGATCCACGTCGGGGCCGCGACCGGCGGCGCCTCGCCCGTCTCGAGTTTGATCGGAGTCGGCTGCGCAACGGCCACGCGCGAGAGCATCGCAAAGAAGCCCGCGGCGACCGTTGGGTGTGCCACACACTTCACGCGACACCTCCCGCCATCAGCGTCGCGGCGTGCACCGCGCGCCGGCGCACGTGCTCGTCCTCGTCCTTCTCCGCCAGACGCTTCACCACACCCGCAATCTCGCCGTACCTCTTCGCGATCACGGGTTTCACGCCCGGGAGCACACGCCCGGCCAGCCACACACCCGCAAGGCGGTGCATGGGGCGTTCGTCGGTGAGCATCGCGCGAACGCCCTCAATAGTCGGCTCGCCCGCGGCGGTCTCGAGCAGTCCACGCAGCGCATTGGCGCGGGCGCGGTGGGCACCGTCGTCCTTGAGTTCAAGGAGGGTGAGCAGCGCGTGGTCGCTGGTGCTGGGCGCGTGGCGCACGCGCTTGGCGACCGCCTCCACCGCGTTGGCACGCACGCGCGTGTCCGCGTCGTGCAGGCACTCTTCGATGACACGCTCGACATCACGAGAAGCAGCCGCCAGCATCGGCCCGTCGCTCAGGGCCGAGATCGCGGTCGCGCGCAGGCGCGGATCCACCTTCGCGTGTATCGCCCCACCATCCGACCTCGAAGCATCTTCCGGCGCCTCGATCGGCGACGGTGGGTTCGTGATCGGCGTGGGCACGGGCAGGTGCGGCGTGAATTCGCGCGCGATCGCGATCAGCCTCGGCGCAAACGCCTCGTGAAGCGACAACGCGCGGATCACCCCGATCGCGCCCATCCGCCGGCGAATGTCGGTCGATTCAAGGTCTTCCAGCAGCCGCTTCGTGGCGGACTCGGGGTCGCGCGCCAGCATGTGGCGCGCCGCCACGCGTGCCGCGGGCGATGGGTCGACAGTCCAGTCATACGCCGCCAGGTCCTGGCGCGCCACATGCCGCACCGCTCCGACGGGCGCACGAGCCAGGCGCGAGGCCAGTCGCCGGCGCGTGCCGTCGTCGGTCTCCACCGCGCGGAGCAACAGGCTCCCCTTGGCCGAGCGCAGGCCCGCGAGCGACCAGCGCCGGGCGGCGGACGCCGCGATCGCGTCGTGCGCATCAAAGGCGAAGTCCGCGAGTTCGGTCGGCGTGGCTGCCAATGACGCCGCGTGACGAACCAGCACGTCGGGATCACCAAGCAGCGGCGCCAGCAACGCGCTCGCGCCCTCGCGTCCGACGGCCTTGATCGCCAGGCGAGCGGCGCCCGCACGCGCATCGGGCGACAGCGATGCCAACTCGTCGGGCGCAGGCATCGTCATCGCCGTCGTCCTCCGCGGGTTCAACGAGAGGTGCCAGCGCGACAGCACGCCCTCGTGCTCGGCGATCGATGCCGATCGTGTCAATCGCTCCGCGCAGGCGGCGATCAGACTCGAGAGGCGGGACCATTCCCACGCGCGAACACGAACCAGCGGGTGCTTCGCCGAGCGCACCAGGGCCAAGAGCGGCGCGCGTTCCCGCTCGTCCAGCGACCAGAACCAGCGCGCCACCGGCGAAGCAAACGTGGTCGCCCGCGCGGGCGACGCGGCCCGATCCTGCCCCGGATTTCCCGCGTGCCATGCATCGCCGCGTCCCTCGCCGAGCGCGGCCGGCATATCGCTCGCGCCGAGCGTATCCATCTCGATCGAAAGCCCAAGATCGCGCGGGTTCAGGAGCGCCGCCGCCGCCAGCAGCACGCGCCGGCACTGATGCTCATGGAAATTCGCGCAGGCGCCTGCGACGATCCGCTCGATCCGCGCCAGTGCGCCGGCGTCTTCTTCCGCGATCCGCTCGCCGGTCTGTTCGTCCAATCCCGCCGCCGCAAACGCTCGCGACAGGATCGCCCGCTCGAGTTGGGCCGCGCTCGTTGAATCGGTCATCACGAGCACGCGCGGCGCCAGTTCGCCCAGCGGTTCGGTGAGATGTTCCGATACCAGGCGGGTCACGCCGCGGCGTGAATCAGCCGACATCGACGCCATCGCATCGGCGAGCACGCTCGCCCAGCGCTCGCGCCCGATCGCCAGAGCGACCGGTCGCAGTTCATCCGGCCACAGGTCCCACGCGCCCGCGATCGCCACCAGTGCGCGAGTGGCACCGGGCCCGGCCGGCCTTTGCCAGGGCCACCTTCGCCCGGTTTCTTCGAGGCTCGCCAGTTCGAGCAGTTCTGTGGCGACGAGTGTTCGCTCGTGGTGCCCGCATGTCTCGATCAACTTCTCGAGCACCTCGGCGCGGACGAGCGGCGCAAGGCGTCGCGTGGCGGCCAATCGCCTAGGAAAACTCCCGAGCGGCTCACCGCCCATTCCAAGGGGATTCACGTGTGACTGTTGGCTCTGATGTTCGTTCCCAATTCCTGGCACAATCCATGTCCCCAATGAAAAGCCCCACTCCGTGGGCAATGGACTTCACATTGGCTTGACTTGTCAAGCCAGATCACCATGCTATCGACCAACGCGAGTCGTTGCCGGGAATGGTGACGGCGCGTGTGCGGGCGGAGGCGGTTGGAGGCCGCGGACGCCCAGCCGTTGTGCTTCGGTGCGTGGCCGAATTTGCAACGGGGGACAGTGACGACGGTACACCCCGGAGCGTGCGGGGTCGTGGTCGGGGAGAGAGGTTCCGCGCCGAACGCAAGGCCGCGACAGGAACCCCCGGAAATGAAAGAATCGACAAAGCAGAACAATCTCCAAACATTCCACGGTGTGCTGTATTCGCGCGCGCTGCATCCGGAACTCTTCCAACTCAAGGCCCGGCGTGCCGAGCGTCAGAGCGAGTATGAACTCGAACTGTGGTTGATGAACGGCTCGCACGTTCTCCGCTTTGAGCACGGGGAATTCTGCTGCTGCGAATTGGTTACCGACCAGGACCGCAACCTGCCCGCCAGCGGCGTGGTCGCGTCGTACCAATGCGCCGGCGAGCACGACATCGAGCACACTTTCGACCGGCAGCACGTCAATTACATCAACAGCGTGCAGACCGAGGCGCTGTCGGAGAGCCTATTCCTTGATGCCGTTGAGGAATACGAGGTGCTGGCGCGCGAGAACAACGCGCTGATCCACTCGTGGATGGACGACACGGGACGCTGCCTGTCGGTGCTCGACGTGCAGCACTACAAGCGTGAAGTCCATATCCAGGCCTATCACCTGCTGGCCTCCGGCGGGCTGTGCGTCCGCAGCCAGACCATTTTCGAGATTATTCGATAGCGACTCCGGGTCACGAACATCATCGACCGGCCCGGACTTCTCCGGGCCGGTTGTCGTTTTGACATCGGGCATCGGGAGAAGGCAGCGTACCCAGACAGTGAAGGACCACAAACCGCCGCACAAACCGTGCTTCCTACGATGGGAGCCACGATAAAGGAAGACGAGCCAGACATGAGCCAACCCGAGAGCCAAGCCACGCCGCCGAAAGCACAGTCCGGTGAAGCCGCCGGCGACAAGAGCCGCTATCGCGCCACGCTGAACCTGCCCCAGACCACCTTCCCCATGAAGGCCAACCTGGTGCAGAACGAGCCCGCCAGCGTCAAGCGCTGGCAGGGGATGAAGCTCTACGACGCCCTGCGCGAGAAGAACAAGGCCAACGCCCGCAAGTTCGTCTTCCACGACGGCCCGCCCTACGCCAACGGCAACCTCCACCTGGGGCACCTCCTCAACCGCTGCCTCAAGGACTTCGTTGTCCGCAGCCGTTCCATGATGGGCTTCGACTGCGCCTTTGTCCCCGGCTGGGACTGCCACGGTCTGCCCATCGAGCACAAGGTCGTCGCCGACCTCCAGGAGAAGGGCAAACTCGCCAAACTCCTCACCCTCTCCGACGATCAACGGAAAATGGCCATCCGGCGCGAATGCCAGGCCCACGCGGAGAAATACGTCAAACTCCAGCGCGGGCAGATGGAACGCTTCCTTACCGTCGCTGACTACGACCACCCTTACCTCACGCTCCAGCCCTCCTTCGAGGGCGGCACGCTCGACGTGCTCGCCGCCCTTTGCGAGCAAGGCCTCGTCTACCGCGGCCTGAAGCCCGTGCATTGGTCAATCGCCAACGAGACCGCCCTGGCCGACGCCGAACTTGAGTACATGGACCGCGAGGACCTCTCGGTGTATGTCGATTTCGAGGCCGAGGACGCGGCCAAGGTCTACGACGCCTTCGGACTCGTAGACGCCGAGGACGAAGAAGAGGAAGACAGTCACGAAGTCACGGAGTCACGGAGTCACGAAGAGCAAGACCAGAAGAATGACACCAAGTCGCGAGCGCCCACGCCCGGCTCGCGCCCGCTCGTCCGCCCGTCGTTCATGATCTGGACCACCACGCCCTGGACGCTCCCGGCCAACCTGGCGATCGCGGTCAATCCGCGCTTCGAGTACGCCTGCGTGTGGGTTGACGGCGCCGTCTCGATCATGGCCACCGAGGCCGTGCAGCGCGTCATGAAGATGCCCAAGGGCGACGCCGCTGTTGGCGAGTTCGTCGTGCTGGGAACCTGCGCCGGCGACAAACTCGTCGGCCTGAAGTACCGTCACCCGTTCGTCACGCCCCAGGACGGTGCGCAGTCCGCGGCCTTCCGCGCCCGCGAAACCGTCCGCGAGGACGCCCCCTTCCACACCATCGTCCCCGCCGAATACGTCACGCTCGAAGACGGCACGGGCCTCGTCCACACCGCGCCCGGGCACGGCACCGAGGACTACCAGACAGGCAACGCCACCGGGCTCCCGCCGTATTGCCCCGTCCGCGAGAACGGCACCTACGACGACACCGTCCCCGCGTGGCTGCGCGGTGTCTCCATCTGGAAGGCCAACGACGACGTCGCCCAGCACCTGCGAAACTCCGGGCACCTCTTCTTCAGCCACACCTTCACGCACAGTTATCCCCACGACTGGCGCAGCAAGACGCCCGTCATCTTCCGCTGTACCCACCAGTGGTTCGTCGCCGTCGACAAGCCCCTGAAGCGCACCGGGCACAGCCTGCGCGACATGGCTCTCACCCAGACCCAGCCCCGCGGCGGCGCCGACATCAAGTTCGTGCCCGAGTGGGGTCGCAACCGCATGCGCGGCATGCTCGAATCGCGCCCCGATTGGTGCATCAGCCGCCAGCGCGCCTGGGGCATGCCCATCCCGTCGTTCACGCTTCCCGACGGCACGGTTTTCATGACCGCCGCCAGTGTTCGCGCCGTCGCCAGGCTCGTGCGCGAGAAGGGCACCGACGTGTGGTTCAGCGCCGGGCCCGAGGAACTGCTCAAGTACTACGACACCGCGGCCGACCCGGATTGTCCCGCGGGCGTTGCCGCCGCGCTCAAGGCCGGCGTCTCTTCGTGGAAGAAGAGCCCCGACATTCTCGACGTCTGGTTCGAGTCTGGCAGCACCTGGAACGCCTGCATGCGCGAGCGATCACTCGCGCACAAGGACGGCATCCCCGTCGATCTCTATCTCGAAGGCTCCGACCAGCACCGCGGGTGGTTCCAGAGCTCGCTCCTCCCCTCGCTGGGCGTGCTCGGCGTGCCTCCCTTCAAGACGCTGCTCACGCACGGCTTCATCGTCGACAAGGACGGCAAGAAACTCAGCAAGAGCCGGTCCGATGCCGCCCGCTACGAGGTCGAGAGCCTGTGCGGCGAGTTCGGCATGGACGTGATGCGCTGGTGGGTCGCCAGCCTGCCCTACGAGAACGACATCAAGGCCGACCTCTCGTTCTTCGCCGAGATGGGCGAGAGTTATCGCAAGGTGCGGAACACCCTGCGATTCATGCTCAGCAACCTCGCCGACTTCAAAGCCGCCGACCCCGCGCTCGGCTGCAACTGCGGCGGGTTCTGCGTGCCGCTCGAATCGATCGCGCCCATCAGCCTCGACGCCTGGGTCCTCTCCGAACTCGACAAGCTCGCACACGATGTCGACACGGGTTACGCGGAGTACGACTTCCGCGGCGTGCAGCAGAAGATCTACGACTTCTGTAACGACACGCTCAGCGCCGTCTACCTCGCCGCCGTCAAGGACCGCCTCTACTGCGACAAGCCCGACAGCCCGCGCCGCCGCCAGACGCAAACGGTCCTGTGGGACCTGACCGACGCACTGTGCCGCATGCTCGCGCCCGTGATGTGCCACACCGCCGACGAGGCCTACCGCGCCCTGCGCCGCGTCGATCCCAAGGACGCCACGATCACGGTTCACACGCAGGAGTTCGTGCGCACCAAGGGCGCGCCCGGCTTCGGCGTCTCGTGCGATCCGGCGTGGGCCGCCGTGCTCAAGCTCCGCGGCGAGGCGATGGTCGCGATCGAGCAGGCCAAGAAGAACCTGGGCGTGGAGAATCCGCTCGACATGGGCGTGATGCTCCCCGACGCCGAGGGAACCCTCGCGAAGTTCGATCGCCACGACCTGGCGGACCTGCTCGGCGTGAGCCGCGTGTCGCTGGGCCCCGCCGGCGCCGTCGCGGTGCAGGACCTTCGCGCCGAGCCGCGCTGCGAGCGCTCGTGGAAGCGAGATGGCACGGTCCGCCAGCGTTCCGACGGTGGGATGCTCTCCGATCGGGACGCGATGGCTGTTGGGGTGGCGTAAGCCAGCCCGGCCGCGAGGCGTCTGTTGCCTTTCTACTTGACCACTTAGCCACTCGACCACTCCGCCACGTCTTCGCTTCCCCTGTTTCGCTGTCTCGCTGTCTCGCTGTTTCGCTGTGCCGCTGCCTTACCCCCGTTGCCCACCCACCACACTCCAGTGAATCTGGGGGTTGTGCACCATCACCAAATCGCGCGGGCCTTGCGCGATAACCGCGCCGGACCATACCCGGTGTTGCCACGCGCCGACGTGATTCTCGGAATCGTGCGTTTTTTTCAACGGTCGTCTGAATTCGCTCCCGGGGAGCGTCGATCGGATGATGCGATGCATCGTCCAGACGCACACCGAAACGATGGCCGTGCCAGCGCCGCCGGGAAGAAGAACCTCCCTCCCGATCCCGCGCGCGCGGATCGCAGCGTGGAGGAAGTCGCGTTCCTGGCCCATGAACTCTCCAACCTGCTCGACGGCACGCTCCGCTGGATGAACCTCGCCGTGCGCACGCTCGATCAGGTCCGCGGCAAGGGCATCGACGACAGCCTCGACCAGGCACAAAGGCAGATCCACAGCGCCGCCGCGGGGATGACCCGCATGACCGAACTGGTCGACGCGGCGCTGCGCAGCGCGACCGTTTCGATCGGCTCTGCGCTGGCGGGTAAGGGCGTCACGCTGGGCGAGGCGATCCGCCACGCCGTCGAGGTGGTATCGCCCGATGCGCGCGATCTTGGTGTTTCGATCGGAGTGACAACGCCGGCGGCGCTCGAGAACGCGCGGTGCGGCCCGCTCTACGCCGCACTGCTCAACGCGCTGCGGAACAGCGTGGAATCGATCTCGGACTACGCGATGAGTGTTGGATCGGTCTTCCCGGCCGGGCGGATCGAGGTCGAGGCGACGAGCGAGTTCGGGCCCGACGGCGGGCGCTGGATCGCGGTGTATGTCAAGGACAACGGCATCGGCCCGCCCCGCGGCTCGGACGCGGCCCGGGTCTTCGACTTCGGATTCACGACGAAGGTCTCGGGCTCGGGCGTCGGCCTGGCCCTGGCGCGGAACATCGCGCGGGAATTGAATGGCACCATTCAACTTCTTCCGCGCTTCGATACGGGAGACCCCAAGCGACCGGGCGCGGTGCTCCGCATCGCGTTCCCAGAACAGACGACAGACGATCGCGAGTTCGGCGAACGGGAGTAACGCCGAATTCTTCGGACCGGTATGGGCATGGAGAGAAAGAGAGAAGTGCGTATGGGTGAGTTTGCCTCACGCATCCTGGTGGTGGACGATGATTCGATCGTCGCGGAATCGATGGCTGAGTTTCTGCGCGCCGAGGGCTACGAGGCCGCGACCGCGCTCAACGCCGGTGAGGCGCTCGAATCGCTCGCCGAAGCCCAGCGAACGCCCCCCGCGGCGGGCCAGCCGATCAGACCCTTCTCGCTGGTCATCAGCGACGTTTCCATGCCCGGTACCGACGGCCTTGCGCTCCTGCGCGAGATCAAGCGCCGCCACCGCGGTGTTGTCGTGCTCATGGTCACGGGCTACGGCACGATCGAATCCGCCGTCGAGGCCGTGCGCCTCGGCGCGGTCGATTACCTCACCAAGCCGGTCGTCGACGACGAACTGCGGATCAGCCTCGAGCGAGCCCTCAAGCAGCAGGCACTCCTGGCGGAGAACCAGGTCCTGCGTCAGCGACTCGACGGGCGGCTTTCGCTCGACAACATCGTGGGCTCCGATCCGCGCATGCAGCGGATCTACGAACTCGTCGAGGCCGTCGCCCCCAGCCGCACCACCGTGCTGATGACCGGCGAATCGGGTACCGGCAAGAGCCTGATCGCGCACGCGATTCATCACCACTCGCCCCGCGCCGGCAAGCCCTACGTCGAGATCTCCTGCGGCTCGATCCCCGAGACGCTGCTGGAGAGCGAACTGTTCGGGCACGTCAAGGGCGCGTTCACCGGCGCTCACGCCGACAAGGTCGGGCGATTCCTCGCCGCCAATGGCGGAACAATCTTCCTCGACGAGATCAACAGCGCCTCGCCCGGCATGCAACTGAAATTGCTGCGCGTGCTTCAGGAACGCAAGTTCGAGCCCGTCGGCTCCACCCAGACCATCGAGGTCGATGTGCGCGTCGTGCTCGCCAGCAACCAGCCGCTCGAGCAACTCGTCGCCGCCGGCCAGTTCCGCCAGGACCTTTACTACCGCATCAACGTCGTGAAGATCGAGCTCCCACCCCTGCGAGATCGCATCAGCGACATCCCGATCCTCGCCGAGCATTTCCTCGCGAAGTTTGCGCGCGACCTGGGCAAGCAGATCGCGGGCTTCTCGCCCGAGGCGATGATCGCGCTGCAGCGGTACTCGTACCCCGGCAACGTGCGTGAACTCCAGAACGTGATCGAGCGCGCCGCCGTGCTCTCGCGCCGCCCCATCATCAGCGCCGAAGACCTGCCGCCCTCGGTGCTGGGCCAGGCGCCGGAACTGACGCTGCGCCGCGCGACGAGCGAAGAGGGTGATGAGTTGCCCTGGGTGCCCATGCCGCTCGAAGAGGCGCTCCGCGAGCCGGAGAAGCGAATCCTGCTCCGCGCGCTGAAGGCCAACCACTGGAACCGTCAGAAGACCGCCGACCAACTCGGCATCAACCGCACCACGCTCTACAAGAAACTCAAGGCCCACGGCCTGGCGGGGCCCGACGACCGCATGGCGGGATAGAGGAATTCCGGAGCAGCGCGGTTCAGCGTGGGGCTTCAACCACAGGGCGTCGGGCTCCCGATACAGCGCGAGAACACACCGTCGGTGGAGCGCCGTTGGTCATACGCGTGGATGTTGAAAACCGATTCATCGTCCCGTGTATAGCCGCTCGCCCAGGTACGGGTGCAGTTGCGGGATCGACTTGATCTTGCCGGCAGTCACGTCGATGTCGTAGGGCACACGTGCGAACTCGACGCGGTCGGCGTGGAGGATCGCGTAACTGGCGCGCGGGTCCATGTCGCGCGGCTGCCCGACGGAGCCGACGTTGATGACGACCTTTTCGCTCGGCTGGAAGCGGAAGACGCCGTCGCCCAGTTCGGTCGGCGGGTAGAAGTCGGGCTCGTTGGTGAAGACGCCGGGCACATGGGTGTGCCCCACGATCGCGACGCGCTCGACGCGATCGAAGACGCCCTGGATTTTTTCCGGCGCGTTGGTCGTGTCGTCGGGGAAGATGTATTCGTTGATCGGGCGGCGTGGCGAGCCGTGGACGGCGAGGATGGGGAACGCGCCGTCGGGCTCGGTCTCAACGACGCGCACGCGGAGGCGCCCCAGGAACTCGTAGCGGGCGGTGCGGAGGGCCTCGTCGGGCTCCTTGTCGAACTGCTCGCGGGTCCAGAAGGCGGCGGACTCGGCGTTGGCGTTGAAGTTGGTGGGCTCGTAGAGGACGCCGAAGTCGTGGTTGCCCATGAGCGACCAGGCGCAGCGCTCGCGGACCAGATCCACGCATGTCAGCGGCTCGGGGCCGTAGCCCACGATGTCGCCCAGGCAGACGATGCGGGAGAGCCCGCGCTTCTCGATGTCTTCGAGGACGCGTTTGAGTGCTTCGGCGTTGCCGTGGATGTCGCTGATGACGGCGGTGGGCACATGGTCTCCGTTGCGGGAGCGAGCGGATCCGATCCGGGCTGGGTCGGGTGACCGGGCCTGTGGACGGGTGGAGATCATAGTGCGAATCGGCCCGGGAGGGGGCTGGAGGGCGGAATCGGGCGGATCGGGCTATTGACTGATGCGGAATATGCCGATCTTGCGGCGGGATGCTCACCGCCCGAATCGGTCGGTGTGCGTCCGGGGAATACCATCCTGGGAAGCGTCGGAAGAGATCGCGGCCGGGCTCGCCCACGACGGAGCAGTCAGGCCCACGACGGATAGGAACCACCCATGCCATCAGCAGCTTCGGTCACGTACCAGCGGACGCGTGAAATGACGATCGACGAGCTTCTGCTCGAGAACCGGATCGTCTTCCTGATCGGCGAGATCAACCAGGGCTCGGCGGCCCGGGTGATGATGCAGATGCTCTACCTCGAGAACCAGAAGCGGGGTCAGGACATCAACTTCTACATCAACTCGCCGGGCGGGGCGGTGGACGACACGCTGGCGCTCTACGACACGATGCGGTTCCTGTCGTCGCCGGTGTCGACCTACTGCCTGGGGCGCGCGTACTCGGGGGCGGCGGTGCTGCTCACGGCGGGCGCCAGGGGCAAGCGCTACATCCTGCCGCACGCCAAGGTGATGATCCACCAGCCGTACGGCGGGGTGACGGGCCAGGCGGAGGACATCCGCATCCAGGCCGAGCAGATCATCAAGGCCAAGGCGGAACTGAATCGGATCATCTCCAGCCACACAGGCCAGTCGATCGAGAACATCCACCGCGACAGCGAGCGTGACAAGTACTTCACGGCCGAGGAAGCGGTGAAGTATGGCCTGGTGGACGAGGTGCTGGTCGAGCCGCCGAAGGCTGCGTCGGGGATCCGCTGATCGCGCGTCGTTGAAAGAAGCCCGTTCCGGGCCATCGCCGCGTCGCGAGAGGCCCGTCTGGAGAAAGCCATGTCCGGATACCTGGTCCCGATCGTGATCGAAAAGTCAGCGCGTGGCGAGCGGTCGTATGACATCTACTCGCGTCTGCTGAAGGACCGAATCATCTTCCTGGGGAGCCCCGTCACCGACGAGGTCGCCAGCCTGATCATCGCGCAGTTGTTGTTCCTGGCCAACGAGGATGCCAAGGCCGACATCCACCTGTACATCAACTCGCCGGGCGGGAGCGTGACGGCGGGGCTGGGGATGCTCGACACGATGCAGCACGTGCCGTGCGATGTGTGCACGTACATCATCGGGCAGGCGGCGAGCATGGGCTCGGTGCTGGCCGCGGCGGGCACGAAGGGCAAGCGGTTCACGCTTCCCAACGCGCGGAACCTGATGCACCAGCCGCTCTTGTCGGGCGTGATGGAAGGCCAGGCGACGGACATCGAGATCGAGGCACGCGAGATGCTTCGTCTGCGCGATCGCCTGTACCGCATCTACGCCGACGCGACGGGCCAGACGGTCGACAAGATCGCCAAGGACTGCGACCGCAACAAGTGGTTGGATGACCACGAGATGCTGGAATATGGCCTGGTGGACGCGGTGCTGAAGAAGATGCCGACCATGCCGCGGCGCCACGGCGAGAGCGAATGACGCCGGGCAGAGTTGATCGTCGCTGACCCAAGAACGGACCCGAATTCGGGTCCGTTTTCTCTTTGAAGCGATGGGAGAAAAAAACAGGGCCGCTCCCGTGGTGGGAACGGCCCTTGTTGTTCAATGGATCAGAGAGGATCAGCGGCGGCGGCGGAGGGCGGCCAGGCCGAAGATCGAGAGGGCGCCGACGGTGCCGGGGGCGGGGACTTCATCGAGGGCGTTGGTGAAGAGTTGTCGATAGTCGCCGGAGACGTTGCCAAAGGTGTCATCGGGGAAGAGGTTGACGGCGACGACGTTGCCCTTGGTCGCC
Source organism: Phycisphaerales bacterium (assembly GCA_020845755.1). Lineage (GTDB taxonomy): Bacteria > Planctomycetota > Phycisphaerae > Phycisphaerales > UBA1924 > JABWBC01. The sequence goes on along the minus strand of JADLFE010000019.1, from coordinate 136,607 downwards.
AGGAGGGGCGTGCCGTCGGACCACGAGCCGCGGAGGGTGGCGCCGCTGGCGACACCGACGTTGTCATGGAAGAGGCCGTACATGGCATTGACGCCGTTCCAGAAGGCGGAGCCGTCGGTGGAACCGATGGTGACGCCGCTGTAGATCGACGAGCCGGCGATGGTGAAGGGGCTGATGCCGTCGCTCATGATGCGGCCGCCGAGGGTGTTGCCGCCCTGGTCGGCCCAGGCGAAGGTGCCGATGACAAGGCGCTTGCCGGTATCGGCGAAGTCGGCGAGGGTATTACCGATGGCGGTGGGGTCCTGGGTGGTGCTGGTGTTGGAGAAGTAGAGGACCTTGTCGTAGGCGTTGAGGGTGGCGAGGCTGACGCCGTTGTCCTGATTGAGGTAGGAAACGGAGTCGAAGCGGCCGGAAGCCTGGAGCCAGCCAGCGATGTCGTCAGTGCCGTAACCGTTGTTGCCGGTCGACCAGACAAGGACGGTTTCCGCGTTGGCAGCGCCGGCCAGCGCGACGAAAGCCATAGCGGCCACGATCTTCGTGCTCATGTGCGTCTCTCCTCTTCCGGGGCGGTATTGCACCGGTGCCTGTGTCTCAGACAGGCTGGTGCAGAATACACGGCTCAGGAATCAACAGCAAGGCAATGCCTCATAAATGCAGGTGGTATGTGCGTTGGAAACGAATTTGATAGCCCTATAACCGATGATTCCGCCCGGCATCTGCAATCACAGAAGGAACAACAGATAATCGTCATGAAGCGCACAGATCTCGCGGAGAGGTGCGAGGGTGGAAACGACGTATAAGGATATCCGGATATTGCGAACGCGCCGACGACGGAGACGCGACCGGTGGCACGGCGAGGCATTGCATGGCGCTGGACCGGTGAGTTACGGCGGGAGTGCGGCGTCGCGCTGGGTGAGCGTGGGTTCCTCGTGAAGATCGCTCGGTTGGCGGGCGCGAACAAGCAACCCAAGGGCGAGGAAGCGCGCCAGGGATGAGAAGGCGAAGACGATGAGGTAGGTACGACGGTTTTCACCGAGTGCGGCGAGGATCTGGCCGCCGATGAGCGAGCCTGCGGTCATGCAGGCGTAGTTCACGAGGTTCCATTTGGTGAGGATGCTGGTGCGTTCGCGCGGGTGGAGGGCGTCGAAGAACATGAGGAGCGACGCAAGTTCGAACGCGCCCCACATGCCGCCGACGAGGAGTTGGACGGCGAAGAGGACGCCGATGTTGTCGGAGAGCGTCCACAGCGGTGCGAGCGGTACGAGCGCGACGGCGCTGAGCCAGGCGAGGCGGAGCGGGCCCTGGCGGTGCGCGATGCGTCCGGCGATGGGGAGCACGGCCATGCGGCCGGCGAAGGCGGCGGCGAGGAGTGCGGCGTGGAGATGGCGCGCGGATTCGAGGCCGACCTGCTTGAGGACGTAGGGGTTGAAGAAAGGTTGGGCGATCTGGGCGGCGATGGCGGTGGCGCCGGCGAAGAGGATGAAGCGCCCGTCGAAGGAGTGAAGTGCTTTGGAGGCGAACTCGCGCCAGGAGACATCGCGTTCGTCCATATCGAGGGGGCGTGGCTCGCTGATGCGGAGCATTTCGGTGCCGCTGATGATGCGGGCGACGGCGGCGATGGCGAAGACGACGGCGAAGGCGCGGAGGACGGCGAGGGAGTTGGCGTTGGTGGCGTCCTGGATGCGTTCGATGAACAGGCCGCCCAAGAGGAGGCCCAGCAGCACGCCGGCGTTGCACCAGCGGGAGCGGCGTGCGAAGTACCTGGCGCGGAGGCGCTCGGGGAAGATGAGGCACTTCCAGGTGGTCCACGCCGGGCCTCCGGAGACCGAGCCGAACCAGTAGAGGGTGGCGGCTGCGAAGACGAGCCAGGTGGGGACGCGTCCGAGCCAGGCGCAGACGACCAGGGGGATGAGTGCGGCGGCCTGGAGATAGGCGTTGGAGACGACCCAGGCGCGATAAGAGCCGAACTTCCGCACGCCCCAGGGGGTGAGGAGTTGGAGGAAGGCGCAGAGGCAGATGGGGACGGTGGCGATCAGGCCGCTGGCGACCTGGGTGGCGCCGATGGCGAGGATGAAAGCGGGGAACTGGTTTTCGGCGAGTCCGACCATGACGGAGTAGGAGGTGCCGTCGATGGCGGAGTGCTTGAGGTTGTGACGCAATTGCGATGGAGGGCGGGGCATGGCGGAGGTGGTGGAGGAGGTGTGGTGTGGGCGGTCCTACGCGCGGAAGAGTTTGCCGGATGCCAGGCAGCGGGCGAGATCGGCGTATATGGCCTGGAGCGATCGATGATCGGTGCGGTCGCCGAGGCGTCGGCGGATGCGGGTCGCCAGCGAGCCCTCGCGGAAGATCACGTCGAGGATCTCATTCGTCTGCTGGTCGAAGGAGGCGTCGGCGCTCTCGCGGAGCGCCTGCCACAGGCGGAGCGCGGGCGTGGGGGTGGGGGGCAGGCCCAGGGCCGCGAGGTACGACGCATCGGAGATGATGGCGGTGTCCGCGCCGTCGATGGTCAGATCGAGGATTGCGCGGAGCCTTGAAGTGGGCAGCGAGCGGAGGGCCGCCTGGTGCGGGGAGCGTTTTTCCGAAAGCCAGCGGAGGATGGCGCTGATGAATTTCAGGATTGCGAGGTCGGCCGCGGGGCACTCCTGCACGTCGAGGACGCGTACCTCGATCGTGTTGCGGGAGAAGCGAGCGATGCACCCGCGCGAGTTGCACCATTCGTGGGCCAGGATTCCCTCGGGGTCGTGGGGCTTGAGGTCGGCGTAGATTCGATCGAGGATGACGCGCTGGTATTCCGCGTGGCTCCACACGGGCTCGGGGATGACGTCGCCCGCGACGCTGGCGATCGTTCGCGCGTTTCGTGCGTAGACCGCCATGCGGTTGTCGAGGCTGCGCGAGGTCGCGCCGTCGATGATCGGTGAACTGGCGGCCAGGGCGGGCATGATGGGGAGCAGCGCACGGATCGCGGCGTGCAGGCGAGCAAACTCGTCATCGCTGTTGAAGGGGAGGTTGAGGTGCGCCGATTGCAGGTTGCACCAGCCGTGTCCCTTGCAATTGAAGATGCGGTCGAAGGCGGCGTAGATCTCGTTGAACCCGTGCGGCCAGAGTTTCATGTCCCGATCCGGGTTCATCCAGGGGTGCATGCCCGTGGGAAGGAGCGCGCAGCGCATGGGTGCGAGCATGGCGTTGGCCAGCGCGACGCTGTCCTGGAACGAATCGGCGACGTGATCGAGCGAGGATGCAGGAGTCGCGGTCTTGAGTTCGATCACGTGGGCGCAGAGTTCGTTGCTCCAGGAAACCGGTCCCAGCCCGACCTCGGTCGGGATCGCGGTGCCGCTTTCGAAATACGGCTCTGCGCCGGGGAGCGTGGCGGCCTCGAGAAGGAGTTTGTCGGCGACGGGGCGGACGTCGAGCGTGGCGGCGTCGACGATCATGTATTCGCACTCGACGCCGAAGGCCTCGAAGAGTCCGTATTGGCGCGGCACGTCGGGGTTGGATTCCATGAGTGGATCGTGATGGGAACTCATGAGCCGCGGGACTCCAATCGGCGGAGGAAGACGCGCATGACGCGCCGGTAGAGCTCGTCGCCGAGGATCTGGTCCTCGACGCCGGTCTCGATGGAGGGGTTGTCGTTGATCTCAACGATGACGGGCTTGCCGTTCACTTCCTTGAGGTCCACGCCGTAGAGCCCATCGCCGATCAGGTTGGCGGCCTTGAGCGCCGTGCGGACGACTTCGGGCGGTGCGGCGTCGACGGGCCAGGCCTCGAAGTTGCCGACCTTGTCGAGCCCGGTCTTGGTGTGGTCATAGATCTGCCAGTGCTTTTCGGCCATGAAATACTGGCAGACATACAGCGGCTGGCGTTCGATGATGCCCACCCGCCAGTCGAACGAGGTGGGCACGAACTCCTGCGCGATGAGAAGGTCGGAGACCGGGAAGAGTTTGCTCAGTTCATCCTGATACTGCTCGAGATCGTTGATCTTCACGACGCCCAGCGAGAACGAACTGTCCGGCTGCTTGAGCACGAGCGGAAACCCGAGCTGCTTGGGCGCGTCGTCGCAGTTGCCGCGATGGATGATGAGCGTGCGCGGGTGCGGCACGCGATGGCGATGCAACAGTTCGGCAAGATACACCTTGTTGGCGCACTTGACGATCGAGTCCGGGTCGTCGATCACGACCAGGCCCTCGGCCTGGGCGCGGCGGGAGAAGCGGAACGTGTAGTGATTCACCGCCGTGGTATCGCGGACGAAGAGCGCGTCGAACTCCGCCACGCGTCCGTACTCGTCCTTGGTGATGACCTCGGTATCGATCCCCATGGACTCGGCGGCCTTGATGAATTTCTTGAGCGCCTTCCCGTCGGAGGGTGGGTTGGGCTCCTCCTCGTTGAACAGGATCGCCAGATCGTGGCGGGTATCGACCTTGCGGGCCCGGCGCGCGGGGCGTGTGAAATAGGACTTGGCGCTCTCGGCGACGAACGGCAGGTGCTCCTTGGGGATTTCGTCGGCCTCGATCGGACGCAGGCTTCGGAGTTCCCACTTCTCGCCGTCGTGGCGGAACTCGGCCCTGAGCAGCGGCGCGGGGAAGAGGTTGAAGAGGGCCAGGGCCAGCCGCTCGTGACGCTTGGCGGTGTTGCGTCCGAAATAGATCGAGAGAACAAACGTGCCCAACTTCAGATCAGACAAACTGTCGGCGATCAACTCCTCGAGTTCGTGCTCCGCGATGCGCAGCATCGTCGAGAGTTTGAGGTCCTGGATCGTGGTGATATCGGGGAGCGGCTTGTGCCCGCGTGCCGAGGCCAGGAGCGAGACGTAGTACCCCAGCGACTGATAACTGTACGACTTGCACAGGTTGAAGACGCGGGCGGTGCGCATCTCCGTGAAGCGCGGCTCGGTAAGGTAGCCGCGCGCGGAGACGACCGTCACGCCGTGGATGTGCAGCGGCCAGTCCTTCGGGTTGTCGACAACGATGACGTTTGACATCAGCGGGTCGCCTTGGTCGCGCGCAAGCCGGAGCGTGCAGCGTGCTTGGATGCGGACGGCGCGGGCTTCTTCTTGCTGGGAACAGGACGCCGGCGGGTTTCAGCGGCTGGGCGGGGCTTGGCGGCCGCTCGCTCGGTACGCCGGTTCCCTTTCGGCGTGCGCTTGGCGGGCACGCTCCCGTTCTCGTGTGCTTTGCTCGCGTGGCGTGCGCGCCCGGGCCCAGGTTCGATCACCAGTAGGTTTGCGTCATAGGTCAGGATGCCCAGGAGCACCGAGCAAAGCACGCGATCGATGGAGATATCGTACTTGAGGGCCGGGAAGCGCGGGTTTGGGAACATGGGGTCCGCGATAGTGACCTTGCGGGTGCTGGAGCGATAGCCGCAGAGAATGACGAAATGTCCCGAGGGCTTGCCGCGCACGTCGTCGTATTCGTCGTTGGGCCCGAACTCCCGTGCGGTGCGGTAGAGATAGGTGGCCGAGAGGCCCGTCAGCACGGGCGTGCCGGAGCGGAGGAGATCCGCGATCAGTTTAGACGTCAGGTCCTGAAACACCAGGTGACCGCCCAGTTCGATGAACTCCAGATACGCCTGGCTCCCCTCGCGTACGCGCACCTTGGGCACGTGCTCGGCCTGGGCGCGCAGTTTGGCCGCGATGTCGACGTCCGGCGTCTGGAACCACGTCGGATCGAAGAGTTGCAGGTTGTAGGTATAGATGGTGGCGCGATAGCCGCGTTTGAGCGCGTGCGTTGCGAGGTAGACCGCCAGCGTTCCCTGGTTCTCCAATCGCTGGATGGAGAGGATGACGTCTTCGAGTTCGACCTGATCGCCGAAGTAGCGATAGACAGCGTGCAGGCATGTCGGCCCGCACGTGAAGTCGTCGGGCTGAGGGAGGATTTCAAGCTCCAACTCCGTCGGCATGGGGGATGGTAGGGGGGAGAAAGAAGACACTCGGCCCATGGTACTTGGCATCGGGGAAAGGTCGAGAGCGGGCGGCCGTCGTCCATGGACACAACACGATACGGCCCAAGAGAAGTCGTGGCAGGGTGTCGCGTGAGCGGGTGAAGGGTGGATCGAGCGTGGCGAAGTGGCGTGCCGGGGTGATGCCGGAACAGACATCGATTACCCAAGGTGGCGTCAAGGCTTCGGGCCTGCCATGACCGAAAATTCACGCCCGACGCCCGGGCTGGCCGATTCGAACAGACCAGAATTCCCGCGCGGGCGGGGAGCGACGCCGCGTTGTCGTGGCTGCGTACCCTGCCCCGCACAAGCCACGACCGCGGACACGCCGCGCCACGCCGACAGCAAAGAGAGGAAGCCATGCCCGAGCCGACCAACCAGACCACGATCATCGGCCCCGACACCACGCTCAAGGGCGAACTGACCTTTGAGAACTCCGCGCGGATCATGGGACGCGTCGAGGGCAAGGTTTCGTCCAAGGGCGAGGTCACGATCGGCGACGGCGCCGCCTGCAAGGCCACCATCGACGCCGGGCGCGTGCTGGTCGACGGCGTGGTCGAGGGCAACATCACCGCCAAGGAAAAGGTGCAACTGAACGCCAAGGCCCGCGTGGTCGGCGACATCACGGCGATGACGCTGGTCGTCTCCGAGGGCGCGTCGTTCACCGGTCACTGCCGCGTCGGCGCCGACGCCGCCAAGCGGATCGAGGCCGAGGCCGCCCAGCGCACGCGCACCGTCACCCCGCCGCAGCCCCGCCCCGGTTCGACCCCGACCACCACCACGCCGCACGCGACCCCCGCGGCGACCGACGGCCTGGCGGCGGCGTTCGCGGGCCTCGAGGCCAAGCTCGCCGGCATTTCCAAGCCGCGCACCGTGGAGACGGCGGCGGAGTAATCCGCCCCCGCGTCGCGCGGAGCGCGAGCGCATGTTCACCATCAGGACCCAGCGATCCGTCCGCTGCTACCGCTGCCAGGCGCCCTTCGCCGCCAGCGCCCGCGCCATCGTCCTGACCTGCCCGCACTGCTACCAGCGCGTCCACATCGAAGACGTCATCGTCCGCGGCAATCACCACGCCAACTCGGTCGAGACCTGCGGCAAGATCCTCGTCGCGCCGCGCGGCTGGCTCATGGCGGGCGTCATTATCGCCGCCGAGGGCATCGAAGTCCTGGGGCGACTCCACGCCAAATACGTTCAGTCCGGCCCGGTGTTCCTGGGCGCGGGCGCGTCGTGGCGCGGCTCGCTCCTCGCCCCGTCCATTGTCATCGAGCCCGGCGCGACGGTCGAAGACGGCCTGTTCGACATCGGCCCCCAGCACGACGCCAGCGCGATCCTGAAGATCGCCGAACCCGCGCAACGAGCGGGAGTCGCATCGACCCAGAAGCGAAAGACAGCGGTGGCGTAGGCCGTCGGCGTTTCCAATTCGTCCGAGGTCATTCGTACGATGACGCTTTCAGACGGAATCCGACCCGTTGCGTTCGAGCGATCGTTCTTCGCGGTGATCGCTTTGGCGGGGATGGCGCCTTTGGCGATGCTGAGCGCGGTCCCGTTCGCGTTCGCGCAATCCTCCACGCTCTGGATCGGCTGGGTCCTGCTCGCGTGCGTGGCGGCGTGGCTCGTCCTCCTGACACGCTGCGCATGGAAACACTGGCGAATGCTCCGACGCGTGCGGCAACTCGATGGAGCCGCGTGCCCAAACTGCGTGTACGACCTCCGTCACTTCGCGGGCGATCGCTGCCCGGAGTGCGGCGTTCCGGCGACCAGAGCCGACGCCCGTGAGCAGTGGGCGCGGGTGGTGGGCGGCCACAGTCTTGCGGAATGAGCCCGACCATCCCGGCTGAACTTTCCTACCGTTCCTCCCCCGGAGGTCCGTTCATGTCCACGCCCGCGCCCTTGATGCTTGGTGTTTCCGGTTGTCGCGGCATTGTCGGCGCCTCGCTCACGCCCGACGTCGCCGCTCGCTACGCCGGCGCCTTCGCAGCCGTCCTCCGCGAGATGTTCGGGAGCGCCCCGATCCGCGTGGCCCTTGCCCGCGACGGGCGGGCCGGCTGCGAGTTTCTTCATCACGCCGCCCTCTCGGGACTGCTGGCCGCGGGGCTCGAGGTCGTTGACCTGGGCGTCGTCATGACGCCCACCGCCGGCGTCGCGGTCGATCGCGCCGGGGCCGCCGCGGGCATGATCCTCACCGCCAGCCACAACCCGCAGCAGTGGAACGGCCTGAAGTGCCTTGTGCGTGCCGCGGGAACGTCCGCGGGGCTCGTCGATGCCTGCGCGCCCGACGCTGCACTGGCCGATCGCATCATCGCCAAGTTCAAAGGCGGCCAGTCGCTGCTGGTGCCGTGGGACAAACTCGGCCAGCGCGCACTCGACGAGGAAGCAACCCAGGCCCACGTCGATCTCGTGGTTGATGCGCTCGAACAACTCGACCTCGTGCAGGCGATCGAAGAAGCCGCGTTCTCGGTCGTTGTCGATTCGGTCAACGGCTCGGGGGCCGAGGGCGCGCTCTTGCTCCTCGAGCGCCTCGGCTGCTCCGAGATATTGCACCTCGGCGGCGAACCGACCGGTTTGTTCCCGCACACGCCCGAGCCCACGCGCGAGAACCTCGGCGAACTTTGCATGGCGGTGCGCGAGGCCGAGGGGCACGTCGGATTCGCTCAAGACCCCGACGCGGATCGCCTGGCGATCATCGACGAGCGCGGCGAGTACATCGGCGAGGAGTACACGCTCGCGCTCTCCGCTGAGGCAGTGCTCTCCGCCGGCGGCTTCGCGTCGCCCGTGCTGGCGACGAACCTCTCGACGAGCCGCATGCTCGAGGATGTCGCGGCTAGGCACAAAGGCCGGGTCATCCGCACTGCGGTGGGCGAAGCCAATGTCGTCGACGCGATGAAGCGCGAAAAATGTGCGCTGGGCGGCGAGGGGAACGGCGGCGTGATCTGGCCGCGCGTGACGTTCGTCCGCGATTCGCTCTCGGCGATGGGCCTCACGCTCGGTCTGATGGCGGCGCGAAAGGCCACGCTCTCGGCGCTGGTCGCGGCGATCCCGAGCTATGCGATCGTGAAGCGGAAGGTCGACCTCGCGAGCAAGGACGCCGCCAAGCCGGGCCTCGAAAAACTCGCCGGGCACTTCGCCAAGGAGCGGATCGATCGTCAGGACGGCGTGCGCGTCGACATCGACTCGAAGCGCGCGTGGCTGCACGTCCGCGCCAGCAACACCGAGCCGATCCTGAGGCTGATCGCCGAGGCGCCGACGACCGGCGAGGCGAACATGCTGCTCGACGAGGCGGCGAAGGTCATCGGATAAGCCGCGGCCACGCGCAGATGACAAGGCATGCCCCGGTGAGTCCTCGGCGTTCGCCGTTGAGTATTGGGTATTCGGTCTGGATGTGGGGTAGACAGTCCAACAATTTGCCGCTCAGCCGCTGCTTCTCCTTCCCCTGCCTCGCTGCCTCGCTGCTTTGCTGTCTCGCTCCACCATCCTCCCCTTGGCTTTACCGCCCTCTTCCCCTATCCTTGCGGCGATGACCACGCAGCTTTCCATGTACACGCCCGGCCAGCGCGTCCGCGTGACGCAGCAGGTCCCGCGCGCCACCGGCACGCTCACCACCACCATCGAGGGCGTCATCGTCCGCGCCGGCCAGAGCAAGACCGGCTCGTGGTTCGCCCACTCCAAGGACAAGAAGCTCTGGCTCGATCGCCTCGAACTCCGCAAGGACGACGGTGAGATCGTGGTCGTGAATCTTGATCACTACTCGAGTGTCGAGACGGTGTAACCGCATCGATGCAGCCGAGCCGTGCGATCGCAAGTCAGAGAGCAAGCAAGACAACGATGTCGGGCCCGTTGACACCGGCCCTCACGAGTTCCCGATGAAGGTCTTGATCGTCGTTCACTGATCGAGTGTGTTTCCGCCGGCCCGCTTGCCCTGAGCACCTGTCTCGCTACGGCTCCTCCCGGTACCGCTCTCGCACGCGTTTCTTGATCGACGACAACGGAGACTCCTGCGAATCCGGCGTCTGGCGTGGCGGCTCGTGCACGATCGGCGCGGAAGAATCCGAGAGATCGACTCCAGCAGGCGCTTCGGTATCTCGCGCTCCGGCGCTCCGCAATGCAGCATTTGGCCCCGCGTCCATCGGCGCTTCGCCCGAGCCGTGCATGCCTCCACGGGTCTCTGCCGGCGCAGCGCCGACCGCTCTGATCTGCTGCAGGCGATCCGCCAGCCGCCGATCCCGCGCCGCCCGTGCCAGTTCCACCGCATCCTCGGCTCCAAACGTGGGAGCCTCACTCTCCGGCACGATGACCGGTCGCTTGATCCCCGTCAGCGTCCGCGTCGCCGCGGCGCCGCGGTCCGCCGTCTCATCGCGCGCCCGCTGCGTCACCCCCGCTCCAAAGTCGCGGCTCACAAAGCGGTCCCACGCGATCCTTCGAGTAGCGATATCCAGTACGAGGACCACAAGCGCCCACACCAGAAGCGCTGGGCGCAGCGGCGTGAGCGATTCCTGCGGCGGAATTCCCTCGCGATCAAACAGTCCCGGCGTGGGATCATCCAAGTTCAGCACACGCCCGCCGGTCTCTCGCGCGATGGACTCAAGCAAGTTCCGATCGCTGCGCAGTTGCCGCGATTCGATCCCTGTCGAGATCGACGCGCCCGCGATCACCGGCGCGATCGGCGCGCTCCCCGCGCCGCCCCTGGGCTTGAACACCGCGACATACGCGCCGGGGTGATCGATGCCGCCCACGCGCCCTTCGTACCGCCCCGGGCCGGTCTGCGACAGCCGCGTCTCGATCGGATCCGCGTCATTGGGATAGATCGTCGCGGGCATCGAGAGATCATCGATCGGCCGCCCGTCCTTGTCGCGTGCCTCGACCGAGAGTTCCAGCGAGCCCGCGTCGTGGAGCACACGCGCTCGGTAATCGCGCCCGGTGTCAGGGCGCGCGAGCCTGCGAGCCAGGTTCGACCAGAACGTCGCGTACACCGGCGTTTCGATCCACGCCGATGCCCACTTGTGCGCGTCCGACGTGAACACCGCCACCTGCCCGATCTCGTACGTCCAGTGCGACAGCACCGGCTCGCCCTCGGGCGTTGCAATCACGTTCGAGATCGTCGGTTCGGGCCGGAACTGCGACAGCGAAAGCCCTCCCAGCGTCGGGAGCGTCGAAATCCCCTGCAATAGCGGCGAAGACGTCGGGAGCACCGCGGGGACGAACGGCGTCTCGCGGATCATCGGCGTCCGCACGATTCGCACCGTCTTCAGGAACACACGCGGCAGGAGGTTCGGGTTCGACACCGCGTAGTACGCCCCCTTCCCAACCTCCGCCATCTTCTGCATGCCGTCGAGGTCCGCGCGATCACCCACCGCGATCGCCGACACCTTGATCCCCGCGGCCGCCATCCGCTCCGTGACCGCCGGCACCTTGTCGGCGTTCTGCGAACGACCGTCCGACAGCACGATTACGTGCTTCACCTTCGCGCTGACGCCGTTCATCTGCCGCTCGGCCTCTTCCAGTGCCGGGATCACGTTCGTTCCACCGCCCGCGTTGATCGAGCGAATCGTCTCCTGCGTCTTGGCGGGGTCCTTGTTCGGCCCGAGTTCCACGAGCACATCGGAATCCGAGTTGAACACGATCACGCCGATCAAGTCCTGGCGATCCAGAACGCGCACCGCCAACGCCGCGGATTCATTGGCGATGTCCTGCTGGCTCCGCGCCGAGCCCATCACGCTCCGCCCCATCGAGCCCGAGTTGTCGAGCACGAAGATCACGGCCGTCTCCGGCGTGATCAGTTTGTCGGGCAATTCGAGTTTCACGGGAAGCAGGGGTTCGATCGGCGTGCCGCGCCATCCGCCCGATGCAAGGCTGTCTGGCCCGCCGATCATCACCAGCCCCGCGCCGAGGTCGGCGACATTCGCAGCCAGGAGCGACTGTGTCCCGGGCGGTACGGCGTCCGACGCCACGTTCTGCAGGATCACGATGTCAAACGCCTGCAGTTCCAGCAAGTCAGCCGGGATACCGGTCGGCGGCACAACCTTCACGTCCAGCCCCGATGTGCGCAGCGTTTCCGCCAACGTCGCGCCCGGCCCCGCGGGATCGCCGTCGCTCACGCCATCGACCAGGAGCACCGACCCGCGACCCGGCGTGATCGTGAACGCATCGCCCGCGTTGTTGTCGCTCAGCGTGTCCCCGCTCTCCGGTTCGAACACGGCACGAAACTTGTGAACGCGATCGGCGTTCGCCGGCACCTCGATCACCTCGACACGCCGCCCCGCCGAGAGCGACAGCACGCGCCCGTCGCCCGCGCTCGCCGGATCGATGTCGATTACCTTATCGCCGTCCATCAGGCGCAGCGTGCCGCGTGCCGCATCGGTCGCGTTCAGCACCACGCGCACCGTGATCGGGACGCCCGAAGGCGCCCGCGGAGGAGCGTCCACCGACTCCACCAGCACCTCGTTGCGGATGTCGTACTCCACCGGCGCTACATCAACGCGCACCCGCGCCATCTCACCGACGCGGCCTGTCGAACGCGCCAATTCCGCCGCGTCGCGCAGGGCGTTCCCCGTGGTCTGATTCCCGTCGGAGATCAGGACGATCCGCCCCGCCGCGCTCGGCGGCACCAGCGACGCCGCGAACCGCAACGCCCCGGCGATGTCCGTCCCCTGCGTCATGCGAACGTCGAGCGATCGACCCGAGACATCGAGCGTCGAGGGCGACGCGATCACGATCGACGAGCCGTCGAACGCGACGATTCCGAGCAGATCATCCGTGCCGCGCTGCTTGGCGCCAGCGCTCAGAAACGCCTGCGCGCGCTGGAGCGCCGGGATTGCCTCGCCGGGACGCAACCGCCGCACCGACTCCGACACGTCCACCACCGCGATCGTCGCAAGGTCGTTGGTCACGCGTACGCTCGATGCCCCAGCCAGCGCGAGCGCCAGCAGCGTGACCAACAGCGTGCGGAAGATGATCGCCGAGACGCGCCGCAGCCCGCTCATCGCGGCGAATGTGGCCAGCGCGACCAGCGCCGACGGGATCGCCAGGAGCCCCAGCCACAGCCACGTCGTGTCGTCGAACCGGATGGACACGGGAAACAGTAGACGTGTTGCCCGGATTGCCGGTGTGATCGCCTCACGGCTTCGCGCGATCGCAGCGCCATGCCTCACGCGCGTCCGACCGACGGCGGCCCGGCTCGCATCTCACGGGCGAATCCGGACCTCGCCCGCCGCTCATACCATCCCGCATGAACGCCTACCCCAGCGACACCTCGGTCGAATCTCGACGCAAAAAACTCGTCCTCCTCACCCTCTTCCTCGCGCTCCCCTTCTTTCTCGTCTCCGGCATGCTCTGGTACGCGTTCGAAAACCCGCCCACCATGCGCCCGGTCATCAACCCGCGTGGCCTGGCTGAGCCGGCCAATGTCGAGGACTCCGGTCGTTTCGTTCCCGCCGAGTCCTTGCCGCAGGGTGTGGTGATCGTCGTCGACGACAGGAGCGGCAGGGCCACCGACGAGTCACCCATCTACCTCGCCGGCACCATGAACGCATGGAATCCCTGTGACCCCGCCATGAAGTTCACCCGCGAGCCCGACGGCCGCTGGTCCATCGCATTTCCTCGACCTTTCGATGGCAAGGCGATCCAGTTCCGATTCACCCGCGGCACGCGAGAGAGCGAGGAGGCCAACGACGACGGGAGCCTGCCCCCGGCGCGAACGCTTCCCCCTGTCGACATCTCGAAACTCAGGCCGGGCGAGCCGCCACGTATCGAGTTGGTTGTTCACGCGTGGGCCGACGCGACGAATCCCCGCGGGCATTGAGAGCGGCTTGGATCGTGCGTGGCTTCATCCCAACACACATCCAGCCCCATTGCCGGATGCTTCTGCGCGCTCGATGGGCGTCCATCCACGCCCGTGTTCGTCGCGCACAACCGCGGTCATCCCGGAAGGTGCCGCAGGTCCAAAAGACAAGCAAGGGCGACCTTATCGATCGCCCTTGCCCTTAAAATGTTCAGGATGATCCGCGCGTCGACTCAGCAGCCTGATTCGAAGTGCGAGGCGAAGTCGTCGTAGTCCAGGCCGTTGACGAACCCGTCGCTGTTGAAGTCGGCGTTGAGGGAGCCGCTCTCGAAATAGGAGGCGAATTCATCGTAATCCAGGGCGTTGACAAAGCCGTCGTGGTTGACGTCTGCGGGGCAGATCTTGTACACGTCGGACGCAACGCCGTTGACGATGACGACGAACTGGTTGACCGTCGAGGGCATGCTGGGATGCTTCTTGAACTCGGTGGTGACGCTTGCGGCGCCGGTCCAGACGCCCGAACTCGACCAGTTGGAGGTCGTGGCGTACCAGACGTTGGGGGGAGAGGCGTTGTCGAAGAAGCGGACGAGGGGGCGGTTGGTGTTCATCTGCCAATCGTCGCCGTAGGTCGCGCCCTCGTTGATGCCGTTGAAGTTCTTGCCGACCAGGTGGTACGACCCATCTCCGTTCTTGCTGAGAGAGGTGACGGAGGGTTTGGCGGCCGCGAGCGGCGTTCCGCCCGGGTTGTAGACATACACACTGCCGCTCATGTTGGTGTAGAGGACCTCGCCGGTCGGGAGCATGAGCATCATGGCCTTGTAGGCGGAGATCGGGTCGGAGTTGCCGGTCGGGCCGTTGATGTTCGTGAACGAGTTTGTGGTGTAATCGAACTCATAGAAGTAGGTGGGAGAGGGGAAGTGGTTGGCGCTGGTGGGGATCGCGCTGACGGCGCAGAGCACCTTGCCGTTGGGCATGGGGCAGGCGGGCGCGTCGGGGGTGCCGCGGCTGCTGGGGATCACGGGTCCGGCAGTCCACACACCGGGCGAGGTCGTGCCGGTGGGCTGATAGAACGCGGTGTTTCCGGTCGAGCCCAGGAACATGGCCTTGCCGTTGGGGAGCATGTAGGCGCCGCCGAGTTCAAAGCCAAAGGGGTCGTACATGGCGACCGGGACCACGCCGTCGTTCACCCACGTGTTGGTCGCGGGGATGTACCGCTCAGAGTTGGTGCCCCACGGATCGATGGTGAGGATCGAGTTGTCGGGCAACTTCACCCAACTCGCTTCGTCCTGCCACGTGCCGCGGAAGAGTTTGCCCGCGTTCGACCACACATTGGTGTACGGGTTGTACACGATGGGGATGCCAGCCGCGTGCGGGAACACAGGCATCATGATCAGGCTGCCGTCCGGGCGAACCTCGAGGTTGCAGTCATAGAAGTCGTCGTTGGCGGGATTCCACAGCGCCGCGGGGATGGGCAGGTTTGTCCAGGAGTTGGTCGCCGGGTTGTACATGTCGGCGTACGGGCCGCCGGTGCCATATTCGCCGCCCGACACATACACGCGCCCGTCCTTCAGGACTTCCGATTGGAAGTACAACCGGGTGTGAGGAGCGTTGGCCAGCGTCGTCCATGTGCCGTTGATGTAACTGCCCTTGGCGTTGGGGGTCAACTTGTACCAATTCGCCGTCACGCCGGGGTTCGTCACCATCACCGTGCCGTCATTGAGCAGCAGCATCAGTCCCGCGGCGCCCGGCGGGTTGTTGACGACCTTGGTCCATGTTCCGCCAAGGACCGGGGCGGAGAGCGCCAGGCCCGCGGTCAACGCGGCGGCGCTCAGCAATGAGCGGACGGGTGAGACTGCCTTCTTCATGTGATCTTCCTCGTTTCTGTGTGTGCAAAGTCCATCCAACGCGGGCAACCGGCGCGGCCCGGCCACGTTCCAAGCGAATCGAGTTCCCTCCATCTGCGATGGATACGGCCGCACTCTCAAGCCGGAACGCTCTGCGTTTCCATCGACACCCCATCGAGCGTGCGGATCAGCCTCCGTTACTCTCTCCGGTGTGCCGCCAATGCGTGTCCCCATTCTCGCTTCCGGCGTTCCACGAGTCTAGTAAAAACACCGGCATCGACGTGACAAAGTCGCGCGAATTTATGCGTCCTGTCCGGATCATGAAATGCGGATGAATATGTCCTCATGTATCCCCGGTTGCTGGCATGTGTGACACCCTCCGGAATTCACTCAAAGCAGCACCGATCAACAGCCCTCCTCGAACACGCCGGCGAACAAGTCATAGTCGAGCGCATTGACGAACTGGTTACCGTCGACATCGGCGGCCGGGTCTCCCTCTTCGAACGCGGCGGCGAACGCATCGTAATCGATGGCGTTGACAAACCCGTCGCGGTTGAAATCAGCGAGGCAGAAGGTCGCGATGATCACGGATGCGGACGCGCTGACGCCGCCCCCGCACGAGTTCGAGATGGCGAGGGAGTATGCGCCGGAATCCGAAGGTTGTGAGCCGGCAATCGTGATCGTCAGCGCGGAAGAGTCGGTGAGATCGATGAGGCCCGAGGCACCGGAGACCACGCCGCCCCCGGTCGATGCACCGCCCGCGCCGTCGTGGATCGGCAAGCCGTCACGCAGCCACTGGAACTGCACGCCAGCGAATCCCTGCGCGGGAGTCGCGGTCAGGACGAGTGTCGACCCGGTGTCCGCGGTGGTGTCGTCGGGCTGATCCGCGGTCCACGGCGCCGCGTCGTCGGCCCAGCGCGCGAAGTTCGCGGACACCAGCGTGTCGGCGAGTGTGAAATCGCCTCCCGCCAGCAGTTCACCCCGGTGGACCGCCAGCGACCAGACAGTGTTGTTCAATCCAACCGAAAGCGGTTGCCAGTTCGAGCCGTCCCATCTCGCGACGCCATACGCGGGGTTCACCCCCGCGATCGTGAACTCGCCCCCGGCGATCAGCGTGCCGTTGTACACCGAAAGCGTCCGCACGGGCGCATCCATCCCGAGTGAAAGGGGCGACCAGAACGACCCGTTCCACTTCGCGATGCACGACGCCGAGTTGCCGCCGATCGTCTGGAAATCGCCCCCGGCGATGAGCGTGCTGTTGAAGACCGTGAGCGTCGAGATCGCGCCGTCAGAGCCGAGCCAGAGCGGATCCCAATACGAGCCGTTCCACTTGGCGATGTGGTCGCAGGGCACGCCGTCGATCAGGACGAAGTCGCCCGCCGCGATCAGTTCGCCGTTGTACACCGCCAGCGCCCGCACAGGTCCGTCCATCCCGCCCATGGGCTGCCACATGCTTCCGTCCCAGCGGGCGATGCGATGCGCCGCCTGTCCGTCGGCGGAGACGAACGCGCCGCCGGCGATCAACTCGCCGTTGAAGGTGGCGAGCGCGAAGACCGCGTCGTCGAAGCCCTGCCCGATCGGGAGCCATGTCGTGCCGTTCCATCGCGCGACAAAGGCCGCATCGTGCCCGTCGGCCGAGGTGAAATCTCCGCCGGCGATCAGCGCGCCGCTGTGTGTGATGAGGGCAAAGACCGATGGATAGACAGAGCCGGCCATGCCCGATCCCATCGGCGTCCACGCCGCGCCGTTCCAGCGTGCGACGAGGTTGGTCGAGTTCCCGCCGCCGCCGGTGAAGTAACCGCCCGCGACGACATCGCCCTCAAACAGCGTCATCGCCTGTACGGGGCCGTCCTTGCCCGTGCCGATAGGGACCCACGCATCGTTCTCGAACTCCGAGACGCCGAACGCGGATACGCCGTCGGCGATGAAGAAGTCGCCCCCCGCGAATACGCGTCCGTTGATCGACGCCACGCCATAGACGGACGCGTTCATCCCGTCGCCCATCGCACGCCACGCCGCGCCGTTCCACGCCGCGATGGAATCGGCGGCCCGCCCGCCCGCGCTGGTGAACGCGCCGCCGACGATGAGTTGATCTCCCACCGCGTGCAGCGCATAGCCCGGGTTGTTGATCCCGCCGCCCATGGTGTTCCACGCCGCGCCGTTCCAGCGGGCGATGCGATTCACCACCTTGTTCCCCGCGAGCGTGAACGCGCCTGTCGCGACCAGTTCGTCGCCGTATACCGTCAGGGCGTACGCGAAGTTGTTGAGCGCGGTCGGGAGCGCCTGCCAGGTCGTGCCGTTCCAGCGCGTGATGGTGCTCGCCGCGGCGTATACCTCGTTGTGATAGAAGCACAGCGCGTTCACGAGGCCGGGCTGGCCCGCGCCCATCGCGTGCCACGCCGAGCCGTCCCACGTCGCGACGCGCGTCGCCGCCGCATTGTCCGCCGTCGTGAATGTCCCCGCCGCCACCAGCGTGTTCCCGTTCACCGCCAGCGCGTACACCGCGGGTGTTTCGGGGAACACCGCGCCGGAGAACCCGCCGCCAAAGGCGCTCCACGTCGTGCCGTCCCAGCGCGCGATCATGCTCGCTGAGACGCCGCCGGCCGAGGTAAATGAGCCCGCCGCCACCAGATCGCCCTGGTATTCGGCGAGCGCAAAGACCGGCGCATCCATCCCGATGTCCAGCGGTTGCCACGACGCGCCGTCCCAGGCGGCGATGTTCCGGCAGACGTCCGAGCCCGCGATCCAGAACGAACCCCCGACGATCAACAGCGGCTGCGAGGGCCCCGCGCCATCAGGGTCCCACGCGAGTTGGCAATACGCCGCGCCGTCGAGTCCCGGCACACCCTCGCCCGGGAGCCAGCCCTCGCACTGGGCCCGCGCGACGGGCGTCGCGGCCGCCACCGCCAGCGCCGCCGAAACGAAGATGGTGCGTCGGAAGTTCATTCAGCACCCCTCCTCGAACGAGAGTGCGAACAGGTCGAAGTCGATCGCGTTGACGAACCCATTGCGGTCGAAGTCCGCCTCGGGCCCGCCTTCCTCGAATGCGGCCGCGAATCCGTCATAGTCGATCGCGTTGACGAACCCGTTGCGGTCAAAGTCCGCGGGGCAATGCGCCGGTTCGGTGTCGCGATCGGACAGGGTCCTGAGGAACGCAACCAACGCCGCCTCCTCGTCCGCCGAAAGATGCAGGTTCCCCATCTCGGCGATGTTCACGTTCTGCGGCATCTCGGGCGGCGGCCAGGCTTCGCTGTCGCGCGTGTTATAGAAATGCACCACGTCCTCGAGCGTCTTGAAGAACCCGTTGTGCCCATAGGCCTTCACGAACCCCCCGTCGCCGCCGCGACGATCGACGTTGCGCAATGTCGGCACCTTGTGCTTGCCAAGTTCGGGGCTGAACACCGACCTGGGATACCCCGCCCGCTGCAAAAAACCGCCCAGCCCGGGGTCCGCGAACGCATACCCGTCCGGGTTCACCCAGTCCGGCTGCGCATAGAACGGATTCTCCGGATTCGCCGGCATGCCGATGTTGTCGTATGTGAAATCAGTGAACAGCGGCGACTCGCCGTTGGGCCCAAGGTCCGCCGGGTGGCAATTCACGCACCCCGCCCGTCCCTTGAAGATGGCAAGGCCGTTGAGTTCCTGGCGTGTGAGTGACACGCGCCCCGCCAGGAAATCGTCATACTTGGAGTTGAAGGGGTTCACCTCGCGCGAGCGCTCGTAGGCCGCGATCGACAGACCCACCCGTTGATACGCCAGCGTCACATCGCCGCCGCCCGTGGGGAGAGAGTCAGGCCCCCACACGTCGCGGAAGAGCGTTGCGTAGTTCGAAGCCGCGATCTTGGTGATCACCTCGGCCGCTGTCGTGTTGTTCATTTCCACCGGATTCAGGAACGGCCCGAGCGCCTGTTCCGCGAGCGGATCGCCGAGCGTCCAGCCCGTGGCACGTCCGTCAAAGAACACCCCGCCCGTCCATGTGTCGCCGTCGAGGAACAACGGGGGCGAGTTTCCGGCGTAGGCAGCGGTGGGGGGTTTGCGGTTGCCGAACAGCCCCTGCACAGCGCCCTCGTGCACCGCGCCGTGCGCGTTGTCGTCCGAGCGAGGGTTCGAGAAGCCGACGCCCGCCGAGTGGCACGAGATGCACGACTGCCCGACCGGGTTCGACAGCGTCGGGTCGGACATGAGCGACTTGCCGAGTTGCTCGATGGCCGTGAGGTCCTGACCCTCGCCCAAGAACGCGACCCAGCCCTCCTCGACTCCATTGTGCACGCCGACGCCCGCGATGGTCAGGCCGTCGTTACTGATGGCATTGGCGGTGGTCAGTGTCCAGCCGGAGAGATTGATGCCGCGCGCCTGCAGGTACGTGTTGAGGTTGGTCAGCCCGAGTTTTTTGGTCCAGATGAACGCGATATCGCCCGACAGGGCCGCGCTCCCGCCCACGACGACGTTCCCGTCGGCCGAGACCGCGCGAGCGATGGCGTTGTCTGAGCCCGGAAACTTTCCGAGACTTTCCATTCCCGTTTCGGGGGTCCAGCGGAACGCCACCACGCCCCCGATGATGCGCCCATACCCCACCACAGCACGCCCATCATCGCTGCAGCCGAACGCGATGCTATACCCGCCCTCTTCGATCGTGCCGAGGTTCTGCATCACGCCGTTTACGTGGCGGAACGCGCGGAAGTCAAACGAGTTGTCCGCGTCGCCGACCCCGATCACAACCGATCCGTCTCCGCTCACGCCCTGCGCAAACGACGACGAGCCGCCCGCCATCAGCCCAAGGTCCTCCATCGCTCCCGTGACCGCGTTCCAGCGAAAGCCGCGGAACTGCGTCACGTCGCCGATCACCGTGTCGGAATAGCCCACGATCACGCGACCGTTGTTGCTGATGTCGCCCGCGATCGAATACAACCCTCCCGGCAGCGTGCCCAGCGACTGCAATCCCCCGTTGAGCGACCAGCGGAACGCGCGGTCGCCGTTCGGCGTCGTTCCATACCCCGCCACCTTCGATCCGTCCGCGCTCACCGCCACCGCCCGCGACGACAACCCGCCAGGGAGCACGCCCAGCGATTGCACCCCAGTCATCCGACTCCATCGGATCGCACGATCCCCCTGCGGGAGTGTGCAATACCCAACGACATACGACCCGTTCGCCGAAATCCCTGTCGCCCCGGACGCCGTCCCGCCCGGGAGCCGCCCCATCCCGTTGAACAACGGCGGAGACGCCAATGCCGTTGATCCGGCAACCAGGCCGAGCACGGCGGCGGCACAAGCGGCGATCCGTGGCATGAAAGTCAAACGCATCGCGAGCCTCTCGGCATGGAATCGATCAGGAGGGTCTACACCGCACGCGCGATATGCGCGCTCCACTCCGCACAGAACGTACACCCAAATCCACGCCGTGCCACTCAACTCACGCATTGCTCGCCCGATAAATGCGTGAATTCTCGGTGAATTCGCCCGCGCGACAATCTGGAGAAACCCGGTCCGTCCCGTCACCGCCGCGGATCAGTTGCCATCCCCTACGACGGCAACAGCGTCCCGTCCGACATCAGCCGAGGCACGACCGTCGTGATATCCACCCGCGCGCAGAAATCCAGGTCCTCGTGCTGCTTCAGCGCGATCAGCCCCCGCCCGCCCAGCGACGACGCCAACGCGCTCCGGATGTCCTCCGCCGCGTCGTCCCACCACGTCAGGCACAGGCGAGCGGTGTCATCCTCCGAGAGCGGCCGATCGGGCAGGCACCGCACCATCGCGCCCGCCACCAGCGCATCGTCCAATCCCACCATCCCGTGCGTCCCCGCGCAGATGATCGAAATCGCGCGAGGCTCGCGCTCAACCACCGCCGCAGCCGCCGACAGATTCGCCAGGCACGCCACGACGACCAGCGCCGAGTGCTCCGCCGCGTGCAGCGCCGCCGTCCCGTTGGTTGTAGTGAACACGATGTCGGCGCCCTCGACGCGCTCCGGCGTGTATTCCCCCGGTGAATTGCCAAGGTCAAACCCGGGAATAAGCACGCCGCCACGCTCGCCGCCCAGAAGCACCCGGCGCGACGGATTCTCCCGACGCAGCGCGTCGCGCCGCGCCAGCGCCTCGTCCACCGTCGGCACGGGAATCACACGCCGAGCGCCGAACGCCAGTGCCATCGTGATCGTCGTCCCCGCACGCAACTGATCGATCACAACAGCGCTGCACGCAGCATCACGCTTATACGCTGCGTGGGTCAGCGATACCGAAATCGGCGCGGACCGGGTCATGGCCAAGCGTAGCGGGAGGCGGTGCGTCAGGTCCCGGGCTCTGGGGGCGGAGCGGTTGCCTCACGCGCCACCGCATGCGATCCCGAGCCGGGACGCGCCATCCGCCCGCCGTCCTGCGATACACTGGCGGCATGAGCGACCGCATGCACGTTCGAGCCCGCCTCACGCTGTGCCGATCCTTCACCCCGCTCGTGCTCGGAGCGCTGGCCATTTCAGGCTGCGCGTCGCACACGGGCGAGGCAGCGGCGTCGAAAAGCACAGAGCAGGGAGCAACCCCGCATTCACAAGTCACGCTCCCCGAGCAGTCGCCGCCCGACTTTGCTCTCAGCGTCACGGTCGCGACGCCCGATCCCACCCGCGATCCTTCGACGCTCGCGCGCTGGCAGCGCCCGGCCCGCTACATCGTCGAGCCGGGCGGCACGTTTCGCGCGGCGGTTCGACCCGGCGCCCGCGTCGACGCGTACCCGCCGCCGATCCGAACCCTCTCTCGCGCCCAGATCGAATCGCTGTGGGCGAGCGTTCGCGCGGATTCGTGGATGAACGACCCACCCGCGGGATCGAAATCTGCTTCCTCGCCGCAAGTCGAGACCCTGCCGCCCGAGGTGCAGCGCCGCAGCGCACTGGTGTGGATCAGCGCGGGTGGGCTGCGTCGCGGCGTGGTGGTGCCGCTGGCCGCCGGGAGCGCGGAATCCGATGCGGCGGCGAGACTGATCGATCAACTCGCGGACCTTGCGTGGGTGAAGAAGTAGATCCGGCGGCACGTCAAGGCGCCCCGCAGCATGGATTCGCCGCAAGACGGAGTTCATGTCGGGCTTCCCTCGCGCCGCGCCCGCACGCCCGCCTCAGGTGATCTCGCTCCTGAGCGATTCCGTGATGCCGATTTCCTGCAGGCGGATACTGGCGCGGTCGAGGTCTTCCTTGGCGTGCTGGAACTCGGCGGGGTTGACACTCTTCCAATCGGCGTTGGCGCGATCGACGAAGTCGCGCAGCGTGTTGATGCGTGATTCCAGGGCCGAGCGATCGGACTCATCGAGCTTGGCGCCGAATCGTGCGAACCGCTCGCCGATCCACTTCAGGTCGAGCCGGCAATTGGTGATGAGGTCCACGACGTGGTGGCGCGCCATGTCCTCGCGCGCGTGTTCGATGGATTCACGCTCGATGCGTGCAACTTCCTCGCGCGACAGGCCGTGGTTGGGCACGATCTGCAGGGCGGCCCGTTTGCCCGAGCGGCGCTCGTGAGCGCTCACGTTGAGCACGCCGTTGGAATCGACGAGGAACTCGACCTCCAACTGCGGGATCCCCGCGGGCATCGGCGGGATGCCGC
The DNA here is from genome assembly GCA_020845755.1 of Phycisphaerales bacterium. Lineage (GTDB taxonomy): Bacteria > Planctomycetota > Phycisphaerae > Phycisphaerales > UBA1924 > JABWBC01. Next base: position 113,480 of record JADLFE010000019.1, on the reverse strand, counting down.
GCAGGTGGAACACGCCGAGGCTCCGGCAGTCCGCGGCCATCTCGCGCTCGCCCTGCAGCACCTGCAGTTTGATCGAGGTCTGCCCGTCGATACTTGTCGAGAACATCTCCCTCGCGCGCGTGGGTACGGTCGAATTCCGCATCACCAGTTTCGCGACCGCGCCCCCGGCCGTCTCGATGCCCAGCGACAGCGGTATCACGTCGAGGAGGAGCGAATCCTTGCTCTTCCCCGCCAGCACCGACGCCTGCACCGCCGCGCCGAGCGCCACGACCTGGTCGGGATCGAGCGCCGTGTACGGCTCCAAGCCAAGCGCCTCGCCGACACGCCGGCGCACCAGCGGCACGCGCGTCGAACCACCCACCATGATCACGGCGTCGAGTGTCTTTGAGATATCCGTCCCCGCCTTGCGCGAGGCGTCCTCGAGCGCGCGCCGACAGCACACGATCGTCCGTTCCACCCATGGGGCGATCATCGTCTCGAGTTCGGCGCGCGTGATCGTCAATCGTCGCAGACCCTCCGAGAGCGCGAGCGTCATCTCCGCCTCGTCGCATCCGGAGAGCCTGCACTTCACACGCTCACCCTCGCGCGTGAGGCGATCTCGCTCCAGTGGCGAAAGTTCACGCGTCATCCCGCGGGTCGCGTGTTCCACGATCATGCGGTCGACGTCGTCGCCGCCCAGGTGCGTGTCGCCGCTGGTCGCAAGCACGTCGAACACGGCGGGTGCGCCGGGTGTTCGTGTGATGCGGAGGATGGAAACGTCGAACGTGCCGCCGCCGAGGTCATACACCGCGATGATCTGCTCGGACGGCTTGTTGCGCTGGCTCTCTCGCTCGAGGCCAAGGCCGTACGCCAACGCCGCCGCCGTGGGCTCGGGAACGATGCGGATAACGTCGAGGCCCGCCAGCCGCCCCGCGTCGCGTGTCGCCTGACGCTGCGCGTCGTCGAAATAGGCCGGCACAGTGATGACGGCACGCTCGACCGACACGCCCAGCACGCGCTCGGCACGCGCTCGCAACTCGCGCAGGATCGCCGCGCTCACTTCCTGAGGAGTCACGATCGTCGTCCCGCCGTCGGCACGCGGCATGGAGACGCGCGCGGTGTGGAACGGCCCCTCCACGATGTCGTACGGGAGAAACGCGACGTCCGTGGCGGCGTCAGCACGCGAACGTCCCATCAGCCGCTTCACGCTCCAGATCACGCGCTTGGGATCGGGCTCCCCCGCGCGGGCCGAATCTCCGACGGCGACCACGTCTCCCACGTCGTTGTAGCGCACCACGCTCGGAACAATTTCCCCCTCGCCGGTGGGGGCGAGCACGCGCGCGCCCGCGCCGTCCGACCATGCCACGAGGCTGTTGGTCGTCCCAAGGTCAATCCCCACGATGAGGTCGTTTGGTGTTGGCACAGTGGACTTTAGCGCGCCGCGTTATCGGGCGCGAGACGTCCTCTCTCAGGCCTGCGTTTGTGCCGATATCCACGGTGCGGAAGCGCGCGCGGTGCGCCCATGCCGCGCCATCGCACCGGAGTTGGAAGACATGGATCACACCAGATCAAGCCTTACTACTTCGGCGCACTCGCCGGATGTCATGCCGCGCCGGCCCTCCGCCGGCATGCCGCGCCACGCCGCTCGACGCTGGCTTCTGTTCCTCATCGCGACCCTGGTGGTCATGCTCGCCCCGCCGCGGAGAGCGCCGGCGCAGCCCGTCGCCACGCCCGCCGAGGACACGACGCAGCCAGGGCTGCTGGCCTTCTGGTCCGCCGGCGTGTCGCACGCGACCAACCTCGGACAGGTCGATTGGTCCAAGTACACCAACGTCACCGTCGAGACACAGGTCAACTGGCCCAACACCAACGCAGAGTTCTATTCCGGCGGGCCCACCGATTACTTCGCGCTCCAACTCATCGGAAGGATCGACATCCCCGCCGACGGCACGTGGACCTTCGGCGTCTCCAGCGACGCCGGCGCACGCCTCTTCATCGACGGACACCTCGTCGTCAACGACGACGCAAATCATGCCTTCCGCCGCCAGGCGGGCTCTATCACGCTCACCGCCGGCCGCCACACCATCGAAGTCCGTTACCTCGAGATCTATTACGCGCAAGGGCTCGTGCTTGACTGGTCCGGCCCGGGCATCAACTCCGCGACCACCATCCCCGCCAGCGCCTTCCGCCATGATCCCGCCGAGGCCGGCGTCACCGACCCCGGGCACGGCCTGCGCGCCTACTGGTCCAATGCCGTGTCCCACGCGACAAAACTCGGCGAGGTCGATTGGACGACCTACGACACGACGACGGTGGAGACAAGTGTCTCCTGGCCCATCACCAACACCGCCTTCTACGCAGGCGGCCCGACCGACTACTTCGCCCTGAAACTCAAGGCCAACATCGAGATCCCCGAGGCTGGCTCATGGACGTTCAAGTTGGGAAGCGACGCCGGCGCTCGCCTCTTCATCGATGGCCGACTCGTCATCAACGATGACGCCAATCACTCGTTCCGCTTCCAGTCGGGCACGATCTCCCTCTCGGCGGGCACGCACACGTTCGAGGTGCGCTACCTCGAAATCTACTACTCGCAGGGCCTCGTCTGCACATGGAAAGCGCCCAGCGCGTCCTATGAAGAGGTCATACCCTCCTCGGCGTTCACGCCCGCCACCGTCGAACCGCCGGGCGACACCGGCAACGGCCTGAACGCCTACTGGTCCAACGCTGTCTCACATGCCACAACCCTCGGCCAGGTCGACTGGACCAAGTACGACACCGCGACCACGGTCGCCAAGGTCTCCTGGCCCATCACCAACAGCGCGTTCTATTCCGGCGGGCCGACCGATTACTTCGCCGTCCGCCTCATGGGTGAGATCACCATCCCCTCCACCGGCACGTGGACCTTCAAACTGGGGAGCGACGCCGGCGCTCGTCTCATCATTGACGGATCGACCGTCGTCAACGACGACGCCAACCACTCGTTCCGGTTCACGCAGGGCACCGTCGCGCTGGCCGCCGGCGTCCACACGTTCGAAGTGCGATACCTCGATATCTACTACTCGCAGGGCCTGATCTGCACGTGGCAGGCGCCCGGCGCGCCCTACGAAGAAGTCATCCCCGCCAGCGCCTTCGACCCGCTCGCCTATGTCCCAGGCGCCGACGGCCAGGGGCTTCGTGCGTACTGGTCCAGCGGCACAAGCCACGCCACCAAGCTCGGCGAGGTCGACTGGTCCACCTACGACACCGTCACCACCGAGTCCAGGGTCTCATGGAACATCACCAATAGCGCGTTCTACTCCGGCGGCCCGACCGATTACTTCGCGCTCCGGCTCGTCGGCAAGATCAAGATCCCGGCCGCGGGTGGATGGACCTTCAAGATCGGGAGCGACGCCGGCGCACGCCTCTTCATCAACGATCAACTCGTCGTCAACGACGACGCCAACCACTCCTTCCGCTTCACCAGCGGCGCAATCACGCTCCCCGCCGGCGAGGTCCGCATCGAGATCAGGTACCTTGAAATCTACTACTCCCAGGGGCTCGTGCTGACATGGCAAGGCCCCGGTACCGCGGAGGAAGTCGTCCCCGCCAGCGCCTTCCTCCCAGATCCCGACGAACCGCCCGCGGATGTCGGCGGCGGATCACTGCGCGCCTACTGGTCCAGCGGCACAAGCCACGCAACCAGGCTCGGCGAGGTCGACTGGCTCGCCTATGACACCACGAGCACCGTCCCCAAAATCAACTGGCGCATCACCAACAACGCCTTCTCCACCGGCGGGCCGACTGATTATTTCGCCGCCCGGTTCGTCGGCGAGATCGACATCCCGACCACAGGCCAGTGGATCTTCAAACTCGGAAGTGATGCCGGCGCTCGCCTCCTCATCGATGGCGAACTCGTCGTCAATGACGATGCCAATCACTCGTTCCGCTTCATCTCGGGCCAGAAGATCCTGACCGCCGGCAAGCACCGCTTCGAGGTGCGCTATCTCGAAATCTACTACTCCCAGGGTCTCTTCGTCACCTGGCAAGCGCCGGGCTCGCCCTACGAAGAAGTCATCCCATCGTCGGCCTTCACCTCACTCCCGCTCGAATCACCCGGCGGGAACGCCGCCGGACGCGGCGGGCTCGCCGCCACCTGGGTCAACCACAACACCTCGTTCCTCGACGGCGTCAACTGGGCCGCCCCCTCCGCCACGACCAACCAGGTTGACAACATCGCCTGGCGACTCACCAACAACGCCTTCTACACCAGCGGCCCCACCAACTACTTTGCCGCCAAGTTCTCCGGCATCATCAACATCCCCGAGACCGGCACCTGGATCTTCAAACTCGGGAGCGACGCGGGCGCTCGCCTCGTCATCGACGGCATTCCAGTCATCAACGACGACGCCAACCACTCCTTCCGCTTCACCCCCGGCTCGGTCGAACTCACCGCCGGCAAGCACCGCGTCGAAGTCCGGTACATGGAGATCTACTACTCCCAGGGGCTCGTGCTGACATGGCAAGCACCATCCGCCCCTTACGAAGAAGTCGTCCCCGCCACCGCGTTCGGCAGCAACGGAAAGGCCGTCCGAGTCGTTCGATGGCGAGAGCGTTCCCTCGAGCAAGACGAATGAAACCCGCTGCCGGGCTGTTCCTGTGCCGATATCCCCTTTGGTTGACCACCTCGCTGTCCGGAGTCTGATCATGACCGCTCGATTGTCTCGATGGTTCCACGCCGCCCTGCTCGCCTCGCTCACGCTCGTCACGCCCGCGAACGCACAGGTCGGTGTAACTCGCCCCGTCCGTCCCGCATCGAGCACCTCCGACCCCACGGCCCGCAAGGCCTGGTACGTCCGAAAGTCCGGTAACGACAGCAACACGGGCGACACCCCCGTCGCCGCCTTCAAGACCATCCAGAAGGCGATCGACTCCATCAATGACGCCGGAGGAGACCACGTTATCTATGTCGGCCCCGGGACCTACGTCGAGGGCCTGCTCATCACCTCAGGCCGTGGGACTCGCAGCGGCCAGACCAACAAGCCCAACGTCATCTTCGGCGACCCCACCGGAAAGTACACCAACGACGCCGCGGGAGACGTCATCATCAACCCCGGCACCGGCAACACGCCCCTGCAGGTCCAGTCGCGGACCGACTGGTCCTTCCGCAACCTCGTCTTCCGCGGCGGCACCAACTACAACCTCTACCTCACCGGCTCCTCGCGCCTCACCTTCGAGCGATGCGTCATCCGCCCGCCCGCGTGGTACGGCGTCTACGCCACCGATTGCCCCTCGATCTCGCTCATCGAAAACGACTTCGAGCGCGATCTCACAACCGGACACTGCACCTACATCTACAACTCCACCGGCGGCAACATCACCATCCGCGGTAACTTCCTCGCTATGCCCGGGTCAAACTATCGAAAAAACGGCATGGCCACGGGTTCATTCGACTGGTTCAAATTCTCCTCCGGTGGCGCGGGGTATCCCTACGGCATCATCGCCATGGCCTATAGCAACGCCGCCATCACCTCCACCATCAACATCACCAATAACATCGTCTCCGACTGCTATCTCCCCATCTACGCCTACGTCTACTCCGGCTCTTCATCCGCCCGATTTACGCTCGAAGTCAATTCCAACACCGCCGCAGCCAGCATGTACGGCCTGTACGTCTACGACTACGGAACAACCGCCGTCACCAATGTCATCAACAACCTCGCCGCCGACGTCTATTACGGCTCATACATCTACACGCAGCGAGGCACGATCAACGGGCACATGGACCACTCCGCGCTCAACTACTGGGACTTCACCGCCGCCAGCGCGTCCGGCATCATCACCGACAAGGTGCCGACGTTCACGGACGTGACGCATATGAACTTCATGCCCGCTGCAGGCTCACCCGCCATCAATGCCGGACCAGCGACCGGCGCCTATGCCTACGACTTCCTGGCACACGCCCGACCATACGACCCCAGCAAGACAGGCAAGGCTCTCGCCGATTTCGGCGCCGTCGAGTACCAGAACGCCAAGCCGACCGTCAAGGTCATCCGCTGGCGCGAGCAATCGATGGAGACCGAGCGGTAGCGAATCGACGCGACGCCCCTTCCCCCCCGGAGTCGGCGCGCCGACATCGTTCGTGACGCACGAGCGCACGCACCCCGCGGTTCACGCAAAGACACGAGTCGACCATCGTCGCGCCGTGCCCGGCCGATACCGATCCGCATGAGAGGTGCTCTACTTCAACTGCTCGTCCGTCGGCATCGTCATGATCGAGTGACGGATGCCCCACCTGCTCATCTTCGCGCCGTCGTCAAAGTCACGCATCGCCACCGGGTCGATCCCGAAACCCTGGCCCGCCGTCTGCAACTGGTTGTACGGCTGCGTCGGGTCCCAGCGATACGAGAACACCGCGCCCTGCGCCCCGTTCGCAAACGCGATCGGCACCCGTGAACTCGTCCACACGTCGTACAGCATGCACGTCAGCCACCCTTCGTCGAGCGCCGTGTTCCCCACGCGCGACGTGCGATACGCGATCATCTGCCCGTTGAGCCCCGGCCCGCCCTGGTGGAACAGGTACAGCTGCCCGGCGTTGTTGAACGCGACGATGGGGCGCGTCACCGTGCCGTTGCCCGAGCCCTCGCCGCGCGTCCACTTGGTCTCCTGCTCGTGGATGCGATCGCCGTTGACGTTACACCACGTGACGCGCATGCACCAGTTCACGCCGCGCGAGTTCTGATACGCCGTCGCGATGATCAGCCTGTTCGTCCCCGGCTCGACACCAAGCCCCGCCGGCACGACCGAGCGGATCTCCAGCTTCGTCGGCGGCGTGACCACCGGCTTGCTGAAATCGTTGTCCTTGAACGTCATCCAGCGCGCATCCAGTGTGTCGTCCTGGTTCCGCGTCACCAGCAGCACGCGATCGCCCACGCGGCACACCGATAGGTCGATCGGCGGCACGTCGGGAATCTTCACCGTCGCGCCGATCTCCGTGCCCGTGAACTTCGTCACGTGCCAGCCATAGATGTGATGGTGAATCATGAGGCCGTAGTCCGGCCCGCCCACCAGCAGGGGCTCGCGCTCGGTCGCGGTGCTGGGGATGGTGCGCGGCTCGTTCCACGCGTTGTCGCCCTTGTACGCGCGAATCCAGACGTGATCTCGCGTCTGATCGACCGACGCGAGATAGCACACGTCGCCGACGTACGCCAGCGCCGGCCCGGTGCCCGTGATGTCGATGTTTGCGCGGACGCCGCAATTGGTCGACCCGCCGTAGTTCACGTCGGCCTCGACGGGCGTGTCGTCGAACTTGCCGTTGTGGTTCCAGTCGATCATCGTCGTGCCGTCGCCGTTGTCCTTGAGCGTGAAGCGATACGGCCAATTGGCCAGGTACTTCAGGTCGGCGTAGGGATACGGGAGTTTCTCGCTGAGATTGCGCTCGTCGAGTACCGTTTCGCGGAACTGCCCGCGCGAGAAGTGGATCTTGTTGCCGTCGCCATCGAACGAATAACTGAACGCGTACGACATCAGCGACGGATAGAGCGGGCACCACGCGGCGGGCGAGTCGCCCTCGTGCCCGAGCGACATCTGATGGCCGAACTCGTGCGCGAAGACGGCCCAGCCGTTGCCGCACCCGCCCATGTCGCCCGTCTGGGCCGCCTGCCCGCCGCCCCACGGCGTGACCTGCATCCAGTGAACGAGCCCCCGCTCATTCTTCGGGCAGTACTTCGCGCCGATGTCCCACCAGCCGAGCGTCTGATCTTCCTTGGCGACAAACGTCGGGAGCGGACGCACGTGGACCCAGATGCCGTGCGAGCCGTCGGGGTTCGGTGTGTTCAACTCGCGATACAGGCGCTGCACGTGCGGGATTTCGTTGGCGAACTGCTTGGGGTCAACGCCGTCGAAATACGACACGTTGCAGATCACGTCCTGTCGGAGCGGGTTCAGTTGCTTGTTGCGATCGGCCTCGGGGCGGTCCTTGGAGTACAGGAGCACATCGGGCCCGAGGTCGATGCCGCGCGGCAGGCCGTTGACCTCCCAGCCGTCCAGCAGCGAATCGTCGTCGGTGTCGCGGTCGAACGGATCGGTGCCCAGGTCGCGTTCCTGCTGGTCGGTCAGGCCGTCGGCATCGGAATCTTGCCCCGCGGCGTCGGGACCCACAACGACGCGGATCACGTGATGATCGTGTGGAAGGTGGCCGGCGTACACCACGCCCAGGTCACGCTTGCCCGTCGTTCGCGTCGAGCCGTACTCAAACACCGTAACCACGCGCGCGTCCGGTTCATACGGCGGCGCCCAATTCCGTGCCAGCGCGTCGATATCGCTCGAGACCGCCGACGAAAAGATCGCGTGAATCGAGTCACGCCAGTTCTGCGCGGGGTCGTTGGAGGGCGGCTGCCCTTTGACATCCGTCGCCACGATCGCACGATCTCTGATCACATACTCCGCACCGCCGGCGTCAACCAGGCGAACGGAGCCGTCCGCGCCTCGCACGGCCCTCAACAACGTCACACCATCCGGCGCCGCGAGCGTCACCACCTGATCGAACTTGCCGTCCTTGGGCGAGCCGACGACGCGCACCTCGTGCGGCCCGACGATCGCGATCTCCTCTCCCGGCAGGTCGGCGATCCACTCGCCGCCCTGCAGCGCCACCGCGTTCTCCGGGCCATTCTCCAGGATCATCTGCCAGCCCGCGGCCTTCCACCCATGCACGTTGGGCGAATAGAACAACTGTCGCCCGGCGTTGAATGTGAAGAGATCATCGAGCCCGTCGCCGTTGAAATCCGAGCCCGCGTAGAGCGAGCAATCGGAGCCGGACGTGTACCAGTCGTTGGCCTTGGGCTCGTCGTTGAACGCCGGGCGCGGGCCGTCGCCCGAGCCGCGGGCAATCCCCGCGAGCGAAGCAATCGCAAAGAGCGAGGCGAATCCGGCCGACGTTTTCATCATTATGGTCATGATCTGGCTCCGATGAAACTCGCCTCTACTCTACCGGAACGCGGCGGGAATGGGCGACGACAAATCACGCTCCGCCGCTCGTGATTCCGCCGGACGTTTGTGAAACTCACGCCGAACAGGAGCCCATCATGGGGTTCATCCGACACATTCCGGGGACCAGACCGATCGAGCCCGTGCGCCACCACGACAAGACCCTCGGCGTCGGGGTGCTGGGCCTGCACGAGGGGCGCACCCTCCTGCTCTCGCTCGCGACGCGCTGCAGCGATGCGAGGCCCGTGGCCGGCTGCGACCTGTCGCACGAGAAGATCGAGGCGTCCAAGGGCGAACTCCCCGATCTCTTCTACACCACCGACTACGACCAGATGCTCAAGCGGCGTGACGTCGACATCGTCGCGATCTACACGCCCGACGCGCAACACGGCGAGCACATCGTCAAGGCCTTCGAGGCCGGCAAGCACGTCATCTGCACCAAGCCCCTGGTCAACAGTGTTGAGGATGCGCGGCTGATCCTCGACGCGGGACGCCGCACAGGATGCAAACTGCTGGTCGGGCAATCGACGCGGTTCTTTGAACCCTTCCGCCGGCAGCGTGCGGCGTTCGAGCGCGGCGAACTCGGCACGCTCGAACTCGTCGATGCTCACTACATCCACCGCATGGACTGGTACTACGACAAGAGCCCGTGGGTCGCCAAGGGCACCGACTGGGTCTTCCTGGGACTTTCCCACCCGATCGATCTCCTGCGCTGGTACCTCGGGCCGATCGAACGCGTGAGCGCGATGGCCAGCACCTCGGCGCTGGGACGCGAGCGCGGCGTGGTCGGCCCCGACATCTACGTCGTCAACGCGTTCTCGCAAGCGGGAGCGCTGGGGCGCGCGATGGGGCACTACGGCTGCCACGAACTCCCCCGGGCGCGCAACTGCATCGAACTCATGCTCTACGGGAGTGACTCAACCAGCCAGGCACAGTACCACGACATGCGCTACACGCATCTGGCCAAGGACGGCACGGAAGTCGTCGAGGATTCTCTCTACGCCGGCCGCCACTACTACTTCAACAGCGAGGTCCACGGCATGCACTACGGCGAATTCGCGAACTACGCCCAACACTTCGCGCGCTCGATCATCAACAACACCGTCGCCTCTCCGTCGCTGGAAGAGGGGATCGAGACCTTCTGCATCATGGAGGCGGTGCGACGCTCGTCGCGCGAGGGCATCCCGGTGGAAGTGCGGCCGCTCCTCATGCAGGTGGGATTGGAGCCACGCTCGCAGTCGTCGGAGCGCGGGCTCGGGTAATCAATGACTGGCCATGGATCAGTATACTGAAAAATATTCCGGCCTCTCGACGGGAGGCTGCTCTCGGCGCATCTTGAGGGCTGCATGAACATCAATCAATGGATGCCGCGTGGGGTTATGGTGGTGGCGCTGTCCCTGGTTTGTATGACGCACGACGCACCGGCGCGAATCGTGCTCGGACAGGACCGCAACGTCCTCGCCACTCCGTTCGTTCCCGAGCCTTCCGATGCAGGTCGTGCCATCCAGCCCGTCGCTGCATTGGTGGCACACGCAGGCGAACTGAAACTCCCCTTCGATCGTTACACCACGACCGACGAGTTCGGGAGGGAGATTACGTTCTATCTCTCCGTGGCAAACTACAAGCCCAGCGCCGCGCCCAAGGGGGGCGAGAAGAGCAGCGCCAGCGGAGCCGGCGCGGAGAGCAAGGCGACGGAAAAGCAAGGCGATCGCGACGCCAAGGTGGCTGACGCGGGCGCGAAGGACCAGAAGCTCCCCATCGTCGTGTTCATCCAGGGCTCGGGCGGCGGGTCGCTCTTTGGCGAATTGCCCGACGGGCGGCGCTACGGCGGGATCCAGAACATCCTGCTCACCCTCGCCGACGGGCGTTTCCGCGTGCTCGTGGTTGAAAAGCCGGGCGTGGCGTTTTTGTCGCAGGCCACGCCGCCCGGCTCGGCCGAGGGTTGCACCGATGAGTTCAAGCGAGAGCACACGCCGCAGCGCTGGACCGCGGCGATCGTGGCGGCGACGCGGGCGGCCCGCGCCCTTCCCGGCATCGACACGTCGACGCTCCTGATCGCCGGGCACTCCGAGGGCGGCGACATGGCGGCCCACGTCGGGGCGGCGCTGCCCGAGGCGACGCACGTCGCGATCCTCTCCGCCGGCGGGCCGACGCAGTTGTTTGATATGGCGCAGCTGGCCCGGCGCGAGCAAACGCCGGGCGAGAGTGCCGCGGAGCGCGAGGCGCGGGTCGAGTCGGCGTACGAGGCGTGGACCCGGATCATGCAGGACCCCGACAGCATCGAGAAATCCGAGTGGGGCCATCCCAACCGGCGCTGGTCGACGTTCATGAAGGCAAGCCCGGTGCAGAGCGCGCTCTCGTGCAACGCCAGGATGTTCCTGGCGTACGGCACACTGGACACGTCGGTGCCGGTGGAGAGCTGCGACGTGCTGCGTGCGCAGCTGACGGCCGCGGGCAAGGACGTGACGACCGACCGGCGCATCGGCGAAGACCACGGCTTCTCGAAGGAGGGGCAGGACCCGCAGGCGGGCTTCACGATCGTGTTCAAAAAGATGATCGAGTGGTGGGGGCCCAAGAATGTAAGTAAGTAGAAGCCCGTCGCGACGCTCTTGCATGGTGCAGCGACGTGAAGTCCGCGGCATCGGCGATCACAAAAAAAGAGCACGCGATGGCGATCGACCCTGATATGTATGAGAAATACTCCGGACGATCGGGCGATCCTTACAAGCGGCTCGGCGAAGCGCTCGCCCAGGGCGCGGCCCACAAGCAGCGTCTCTCGGCCGAGAAGGACAAGTCCTTCACGCAGCGCCGCCTCGAGGCCAAGATGAAGATCAGCATCGCGTGGTACATCGTCGGCGGCGCGGGCGCGATCGTCTTTGGCTTGTGGGCGCTGATGAAGTAGATTGAGCGCGGCTCACCAACTGCAATTCCCTCATCAAACGCATCCACCCGCGACTTGTATCGGTACAATACCGTGATGGTTCCGTCGCACCTGCTCGCCAATGTCGGCACGCCCCTGATGTGGTTGGGCTGCGGACACCTGGTGCTTGGCAATCTGATCATCGGCCTGTGCGAGGGCGCCCTCTTGTCGTGGTGGGGTGGCGTCAAGTACAAGTCCGCGGCGCCCAAGATGATTGCGGCCAATTACGTCTCGGGTCTGGTCGGCATGGCGCTGCTGCCCGGGCTCGTTCAGTGGGTGGACGCGAGCTTCGTCGACCCGCCGCTGTATCGCGCGGGCCTGACGCTGGGTGTGCTGGTCGGCGTCGCGTTCGTGCTGACGGTGCTCGTGGAGTGCCCGCTGGTGCTGTGGTCGCTCAAGGGTTCCTCGCGCGGTCTCAGCGCGCGCTTGGCGGGCGCTGTCTGGGTGCAAGCGGCGTCGTACGCGGTGCTCATCGCGATGTACCTCTGGGTCAGTCCGATGTCGCTGCTTACCGACTACACGGTCGTGCGCGACGTTCGCGGCATGGCGGGCGAGGCGCATGGGTATGTCTATTACGTCGATGCGCGTGATGGCTCGGTACGACGAGTACGGCTGGATCGCACGGGCGATGAGAGGGTCGGCGAACTGCCCGAAGATCGACGGGTTGGCCGTAGGCTGCCATTGTGGGCAAGATCGGAAGCAGACGGGCGTGTTTCGATCGTCGACACCGAGGGTCGCGTTGAAATCGTTGTTGCAACACAGGATTCAGGTGTTGTTGGGAAGTTGAGCGAGTCCGTGGGCGCAGAGGGACCTTCGGATGTTTGGCCGCGGGACTTCCGCGCTGAGAAAGACCGGGGTGTGATTTCGTATAGTGCGCATACGTTCGCGGAGGCCGGGCTTCGCGAATTCGATACTGCAGATGCGGAGGGCTGGCGCCTGAAGCATTCACTCAACTTCGCGAATCCTCTGTGGCGTTGGCGCGCGACTGCGCCCGCCATCCTGCCCAACGGCTCCGTGGTCTTCGAGTTCGGCCACCAGATCGTCATTATGGACCAGCAGCAGCGCATCGGGTTCCTTGCGATGGGAACTTCGCCGGCCGTGGTGCTCGACGCGCCGGACATGCAGAGCAAATGAACAGATCGCGTCACGCAGCGCTGGCTTGACGGTGCACGCGAACCAAGATTCCGCACCTTCCTCGCGGACTTGGTGAATGCTGCGTCGAGCGTTGTGCCGTTCGTGCTCATTCCGGCTTGTCGCCCGCCAGCGCCGGGTTCCCCGCCCGCGGCGTGCCGCATTCCGGACAATTCGCTGATTTCAGGTCCAGCAGCGGGTACTGGCAGACATGACACAGGGGCTCGCGGACGGCGAGCGTGACCAGCAGGCCGCACGTCGGGCACGCGGACGTGCCGACCCGGGCGTCGAACTTCTTGGTGCAGTGCGGGCACACGAGCGAGACCGACGCGATGCTCGTCACCGCCTCGGCGCTGCGCGCGGGGTTGAGCTTCAGCAGGACCACCAGCGCGATCGTGGCGCACGCCGTCACGATGCCCGCGGCTCCCGTGAACCGCGCCAGCATGTCGGGCGGCGGATGGTCGAAGCCCTTGGAGAGCGCGGAGACGAACGTGATCCCGCCGGCGGTCGCGGCGGCCGACGCGATCGCCACCAGGCGCAGCCACAGCGCCGACTCAGGGAGCTTGAGGTGCAGCACGATGTTGGCGTGCCCGACGATGCAGGCGATGCTGAGCACGCCGATGTAGATGGTCGGGTCGTCGGACGGGATGAACCACGTGCCGAGGAAGCTCATCACGAACGCGACGAGCGCCGCCAGCGGGCCGATCCAGCGCCAGGCGCGCTCGCGCGGCGAGGAGGCGATCATCGCCAATGCCGCGGGCGCGACCGAGGCGAGCAGCCCGCCGCCGGTCTCCCCGAGTCGGTGCTCAAAGTCCGACCAGATCGCGGCGAGGAAGAGCAGGGCCGCCATGGATTCGGAGATCAGCGAGAATGTCGCGGCGATGGCGAGCGTGGCGGAGTGCCGCGCGGGCAGCAGGAACGCCGCGAGCATGGAGGCGACGAAGATCGTGAACGACGACGCGGCCAGACGCTCCTCGAGGTCGCCCGACGCGCTGAACATCCCGATCCAGATGGCCAGAAGCGCAAGGATGAACGCGACGACCAGGCCGAGCAGCCCGACGAGCCCGCCCAGGCGCTTCTTGTCGCGGTCGAGGAACTTGCTGAGCGGGAACGCGGCGATCATGGCCGCGGCGGTCAGGGCGCCCGTGCCCGCGACGCGCCCCATCACGCGGGCCGAGCCGAAGATGGTCATGACGCCCGCGACGGCGGTGATCGCGAGCATCCACAGCATGACGCGGATGAGGGTGCGCTGCAGGTTCATGGGGCCTCCCTTGCCGGGGCTGACGAAGTATAGTATTTACTATACACGATCGTTGGTCCTTTGCGCCGGGCCGGGAGCGGGTGAACCGTTCAATCCGTGCACATACTCAGGAACTGCATCGGAGCGGCGCTTGAGTCCCGTGCCGCGCGGCCGCGATCCTGCGGTACTAGATGCCCACTTCTTCGTGCATGAACTCATCGTTGGAAACCACGACATCCGCCCGAGCGCGATAGAGCGATTCGAAGCGAGAGAACGTGGGCTCCGCGACGTTGTGAAAGAACTCGCGGGCCGGCTCGACGCCCATGCCGCGTTGCCCTGTGCGTTCGATGTGCTCCCAGCGCGACCAGCGAATACCGCGCGGCGCATCGACGTAGACCTTGATATCCAGCAGCGGGAGCACCGGCTCGTGCAGCGCGTGGATTCCTTCGAGCACGATGACGTCGCCGGGAGAGCGTGGCGTTTCTCCCGTGCGCTTGTGCGTCTGGAACGACCACACGGGGATGCGCGTCTCGCGCCGCGATAGAAGCGAGCGAAGGTCCGCGAGCAATCGCGGGAAATCGGCGTGGTGGGGGAGGTCGCGCTCGCCGGGCGCGACGAGGTCGTAATCGGGGAGATACGCGTCGGTCGGAACGATGCACGTGGAGAGAAGCGACGCGAGCGTGGACTTGCCCGCTCCGACCGGGCCGGTGATCGCGACCACGCGCGGGCAGTCCGCCGCGGCCAGTGCCGCCAGGCGCTCGAGGATCACGCGCGGCGCAACGTGGAACGGGATGGGAACGGCATCGGACATTGGGAAAGGGCGCGAACGCAGAGGGATCAGAGGAACCCAGAGGGGACGTATGGAACCCGAAGAAAGTGAAGAACTCGAAGAAGGACCAGAAGCAAAGACAGGGCGAGGGAATGGTACGAGAGATGTGTTGAGTACACGCAGCGGGAACGACGACGAGCACAGACCCGAGATTCTTCGTGGCCTTCGACGCCTTCGAGTTCATCTCTGGCTCGTCTGCCTCCTCCGCCCTCACGTGCCTCGTTCTTCAGTCGCCGACCGCCCCGCCTCCTTCGGGTCGTTCGCCTGCGCGATCATCGCCACCTCCGCGTCGACCGGCAGTTCATCCAGTACATCCACCGCCTTCGTCCCCGAGGCCTTGGCAATTCTGTGCTGCGTGTACAGCATGATCGACGCCCCGACGATCGCCACCACGCCCATCGCCCACTGCCCGCTCGTCAGCACCTCCTGGAAGAGGTACATCGAGCCGATGCTCACGAAGATCGGCTGCAATTGCACCACGCCCGCCGACACCGCCAGCCCGAGGCGCGCGATGCTGATGAAGTAGAACGTGTGCCCGAGCCCGACGCCGATGATCGACGAGAGCGCCAAGAGGAACAGGTGCTTTCCCGAGAGATCAAAGACGGTAAGGCCGTGGCTGTGGTTCGGTGCGAAGACCAGCATGGCGGCGAAGATCCCGGCCGCCGAGAGGACGCTCACCGCCGCAAACGCCGTGATCGGCGGGATCGCGTGCATGCACTTGCGCACCGCGAGGGCATACGCCGCGTAGCCCAGGCCCGCGAGGATGGAGAGCGTGACGCCGAACGCCGACCCCGAGCCCAGCCCGCCGGGCTTGAGGGCGATGGTCAGGAGCGTGCCGAGGATGACCAGCGACATGCCGACGAGGAACCCGCGCGAGGTGATGATCCGCCGCTCGTTTACGAACAGAATCGCGGCCCCGACCGTGACGAAGATGACCTGCAGGCGCAGCGAGAACGTCATGAGCCCCGGCGAGACGTAGTACGGCGCAAGGCCAAAGGCGATCTGGGCCAGAACGTTGAGGATGCTGGGCAAAAGCGCCGCGCGCCAAAGCCCCTTGGGCAGTGTGCCGCGGGCAATGCCCACCAGAAGCACCGGCGCCCACAGCACCGCCGACACCGCGTAGCGCCAGCCGTTGGCCGTCCACCCGTCGATCAGGCCCGTGAAATAGCGAAGAAACAGCGGGATGCTGGACCACCCAATGAGCGAGCCCAGGATGCACATCGTGCCGACCCAGCGGCCCGCCGACGCTTGCGCGTGCTGTCCGGCCGATCCCGACCGCGAGCCCGGCGGTGTCATAGGCGGCGCAACGACAACTGCGGAGGGGTTGGGCGAGGTGTTCGACATGCTCGTCGGGCGGTGGGGCGTGCCGTCGGGCTCCGTCGGGCGGGCGGCGTGCGAGGGCGATCGTAGACCACCCTCCCGATCCTGCAATCGCCGCCCCGGTTTCTGGTATCAAAGGGTATGGGACGCCCCATGCACCATTGCGGGCGCTGCGGCACGGACCTCACGCGATCGCGTGCCGTCCGCGATCCCATCTACTCACTCCCTCTGGTCCGCTGCCCATCCTGCGGCCTGACGGTGGCCCGTCGGAGGCACCCGCTCCCCATGTGGACCCGCCGCATCTGCCGAGCATTCCCCGCGATCTTCGTCCTCGCGGTCCAGGCGATCCTGATCCCGATCGTCACCATGGGGTTCGTCGGCATGAGCGCGGTCATGGTCGACGAGATCATGATCGTCGGCTTCCGGCGCGACGGTACGATGCAGCCCGACTTTCTCGGCGCGTTCCTCGATCGCTACGCCGACCGCCCCGAAGAGATGGGCGCGCTCATCGCCATGTGCTGCATCGCGGGGCTCGTCGGTGTGTGGATGAGTCTGCTCATGCGCCACTGGCGAAGGTGGGGAATCGCCGCCGCGTGGCTTACGTTCGTGCTCGGATACATCGGGCTCGACGTGCTCCGCGCGCATCATTCGGGCGTGAAGTGGTTCTTCACACCGATGCTTGGCGAACCCTGGGCCAAGACGCCGCTGCACGGCGCACTCTGGGTGATCGTTGTGCTCGCGTCGCTCCCGCTGGTGTTGGCGCTCTCATCGATCGGCGGCGCGACCGCCCGCGCCCTGGACCGGCGTCGATCCGCCCGCCGCAGGAAGAAACTCGCCAGGCTCAGGCAAGCTCGAGCACCCCGCCGAGGGAGAGCAGCATGAACACGCCGAACCATGCAACCGCCACCGACTCACCCGCACCGACGCGCGGCACTCCCGAACGCATCGCCGTCATCTCGGGCGATCGCGCCTGCGGCTCGTGCGGCTTCAACCTCCACGGCCAGAACGTCGTCCGCGAAGAGCACTACGACATGCTCATGGTCCGCTGCCCCGAATGTGGCCAGGTCGCCTCCCTCCACGAATACCCCGTCCTCGGCCCCTGGGCCAAACGCGTCGGCTTCGTCCTCGCCGCCGTCTGGCTCCTGGTCATGCTCGCCGCCGTCGCCGCCACCACCGGTGCGCTCATGGGCGGCACCGTCATCGCCTCCGAATCCGCGATGTCCGGCATCACACGCGATATCTCCGCGGCCCACGCCATTCACGCGGACGAACGACTCAAACTGATCGACGCCGAGATCGCCAAACTCCAGTCCCAGCAGGAGGATTCGGTCCGTGCACTCAGCCGCAAGGGCACCGCCCCCGAGACGGACCAGGTCTCCTACGCCCAGCGGAGCACAAACCTCGCAACCCTTTCGAGCCAACGCCAGACGTGGCAATGGATGTCGCAGCAGGGCAGCATGCCAAACTCGTGGGTCGAAGAAGATTGGTGGAATGCACACCAGGACAAATCCGCGTTCACCAAGGGCTTCTTGCGATCGATCGATTGGAGAACAAGTTTCTGGACCCTCGTCGGCACCGGACTCATGCCGCTTACCGCCGGCGTCTTCTGGGCAGTCACCGCGCCACGCTGGCGCGGCCGCTCACGCCTGCTCGCCTGGTTCGTCTTCACACTCCTCGGCGTCGCCGGCATGGTCTACGCCACCATCATGCGACTCACCACCAACGACATGCAGATCTGGAGCGGCCTGAAAGTCACCCAGGCCAGCAGCCTCGCCCGCGAACTCCTCGGCCTCACGCCCACCATCCTCACGTTCGCGGCCATGAGCCTCATCCTCCTCTTCTCCATGCGCTTCGGCCGCGCCTGGGCTCGCCTGGCCGTCCGCGCTCTCCTCCCGCCCCGCCTGCGGGCCAGCTTTGGTTTCCTCTGGCTGTGCGACGGGAAGGACATGCCGCGGACGCGAGGGGTGGCGGGGCGCGTTCGCTAGGGCCGCGTATGCTTTGCCCCAATACAAGCCGACCGAAATGAATGCGTAGGAGAGTCTCTTCGACATGCCTGTTTGCCCGAGATGTTCCGCGTCAAACGCCGATTCTCGGCACCATTGTGAGCGGTGCGGTATCTCGCTGGAGAGTCGTCGCCCACCCGGAAACGTGGAACAGCTGTCCGAAGACCTCGCGCCGGTAAACAGCGAGACGGCGGCGCAGTACGAGAAGCTCAACGCAATGTGCCGACGGGCACGCGCCATCATGCTCGCTCTTGGAGTGCTCGAATGCGCCGTCGGTTGCATCGTGACTGCGGTCGGCTTTGCCGCCAAGTTCAAGGGTTCGGCCGACGCCAGGGTCTTCGGCCCGCTTCTGGTCTCGATCGGAGTCGTATTTCTCGGTCTGGCCTTCTGGGCACGCAAGAGCCCATTGGCCGCGTCGGTCGTTGGGCTGACGATCTTTCTTGGCATCATCATCACCGCTGCGGTGGTGAACCCTTCCAGCCTGTCTCAAGTCAATCCTCTCAAGACGGTGGTCTTGGTGGCCCTGGGCTCAGCGGTCTACGAAGGATGGCAGCATCATCGGCTTCAGAGACAGCTGATAACTCGCGGCGCGTGGCCGAATCACCGCCCGGCTCGATGAAAGATGCAACGCCCGTGCCGCCTTTCTGCCGCGCCTTTCCCTGCCTCGCTGCCTCGCCCCTTCGCTGCCTCGCTTCCTTCCCTACCATCCCCCGCAATGACCGACAAGCCCGCACACATCCGTAATTTCTCGATCATCGCCCACATCGACCACGGCAAGTCCACCCTCGCCGATCGTCTCCTCCAGGCGACCAACGCCGTCTCCGCACGCGAGGCCCGCGACCAAATCCTCGACTCCATGGACATCGAGCGCGAGCGCGGCATCACCATCAAGGCCTCCGCCGTCACCGTTTTCCACCGCCACAAGCCCGGCACCACCACCGACGAACTCGAAAACGACTACGAGGCACCCGTCGACGACAACGCCGAGCCCACCCATCACAAGACCAAGAAGGGCGAATCCGCCGAGGCCCACGGCGACCTCTTCATGCTCAACTTCATCGATACCCCCGGGCACGTCGACTTCAACTACGAAGTCTCCCGCGCCCTCAAGGCCTGCGAGGGCGCCATCCTCGTCGTCGACGCCACCCAGGGCGTCCAGGCACAGACCCTCGTCAACGCATACCTCGCCATCAACGAAAACCTCACCATCGTTCCCGTCATCAACAAGATCGACCTCCCCTCGGCCCGCGTCAACGAGGTCGCCGAGGAAGTCGAGCAGACCCTCGGATTCCCCGCCGAGGACTGCCTGCTCGTCTCCGCAAAGTCCGGCATCGGTATCCCGCAACTCCTCGCCGCCATCTGCGAGAAGATGCCCGGCCCGCGAAAGCAGGTCGTCCCGCAACTCCGCGCCCTCATCTTCGACGCCATCTACGACGACTACCGCGGCGTCATCGTCTACTGCCGAATCTTCGACGGCGAAATGAAAGTCGGCGACAAGATCCGCATGATGGGCATCGCACGATCCTTCCTCGTCACCGAGATCGGCAAGATGAACCCCAAGCCCTACCGACTCCCCGACGGCAAGGTCGGCCCCGGCGAAACCTGCTACGTCGTCGCCGCCATCCGCTCCCTCAAAGACGTCCGCATCGGCGACACCATCACCCTCGAGCAGAACCCCGCCACCGAACCACTCCCCGGCTATCAGCCCCCGCGACAGATGGTCTTCTGCGACTTCTACCCCGCCACCAGCGAAGATGGCGACGGCCCGGACTTCGAAGACCTCCGCGACGCCATCGAAAAACTCTCCCTCAACGACTCCTCCTTCACCTTCCAGCACGTCCACTCCGAAGCACTCGGCTTCGGCTTCCGCTGCGGGTTCCTCGGCCTGCTCCACATGGACATCATCCAGGAGCGCCTCGAACGCGAAGGAAACGTCCAGGTCGTCCAGACCGCGCCCACCGTCTCCTACCACGTCCTCGTCCGCGGCACCGACACCATCACCGGCGCCAACGGCCAGTCCCTCAAGCCCGTCGATCCCGCCACCGCCTTCTTCCGCGACGTCAAGCCCGGCACCCAACTCCTCGAGGTCCACAACCCCGCCGACCTCCCCAACCTCAGTTACGTCGAGGAAATCCGCGAGCCCATCTGCCGCGTCGAAATCCTCCTCCCCAAGGAATACATCGGCGACGTCATGAAACTCTGCCTCGACCGCCGCGGCACATACAAGTCGCAGTCCTACGTCTCCGCCTCCCGCGAGATGATCATCTTCGAAATCCCCCTCGCCGAAATCATCTACGACTTCTTCGACAAGATGAAGGGCCTCACCAGCGGCTACGGCACGATGGACTACGAGGTCATCGAGTACCGCTCCGACAACCTCGTCAAACTCGACATCCTGATCAACGGCGACCCCGTCGAGGCCCTGGCCGTCATCGTCCACCGCGAAAAGGCCGAGCACCGCGGGCGCGCCCTCATCAAGCGCCTCAAGGAACAGATCCCCAAGCACCAGTTCGAGATTCCCCTCCAGGCCGCCATCGGCGCCAAGGTCATCGCCCGCGAAACCATCAAGGCATACCGCAAGGACGTGCTCGCCAAGTGCTACGGCGGCGACGTCTCCCGCAAGCGCAAACTCCTCGAGAAACAGAAAGAGGGCAAGAAGCGCATGAAGAACGTGGGGAGTGTGACGATTCCGCAGGAAGCCTTCATGGCCGTGCTGGATCAGGGGGACTAGTGGTGGAGCCAGATCGAACTCTTGGCCGAGTCGCAGACGAACTTCGTCGCACGTTGTGCAAGAGCGGTATCCCGCTCCAATATGCCGTGACTGCAACCGCCGTGTCAGCGCATGGGAAACAAGGTTTCCACTGGCAGCTTGCCGCCACTGAGTTCCCAGTTGCACTCGAGCACGGCGAGTCGCGTGCAGACATTGTGCTGAAATCGCCGCAATGCGACGTGCTATTGGTCTGCGAGTGCAAGCGATCGAACCCGACCGAATCAGTTTGGTCATTCTTGCCAGCCCCGGAGTCAGCAAAGCCCGTCCCGAAGCGATTCGTGGTGGATCGCGTATTGATCGGGAGGCACTCCAAGGCGTTTCGTGTAGATTGTTGTTGGGGCGAACCGTTGAGCAATGACGTCGCGAATATCGCGATCGCGTTCAAAGTCAAGGCGAACTCGCAGCGAATGGAAGACGAGGCCCCTCGCGAAAGCGAAGATGTCGATAAGGTGGCAGGGCAGGTTTGCAGGGCGACAAATGGCGTGGTTATTTCGCTGCGAAAGCACCCGGGCTATGAGCAAGATCGATATGTCACGGTCGTGCCGATTATCGTGACTACTGCAAGACTTGTTATGGCAGATGTAGATTTGAGCGGTGCGAGAATCGACTCTGGATCAATACAGGTTGACAATGCCTGTGTTCGCGACGTCAATTGGCTCTATTGGCAGTATCCAATGTCTCCGAGTCTCAAGCACGATTTTGCCGACGAGAACTCCACGGCCGATCCCCAATCGCTGCTTCAGCTCTTGTACGCGAGAACGATTCCCGTCGTGCGATCAACGCACTTGGCTAAGTTCTTGGTCTGTCACCCGCCAACATGGTTTTCAGATATTGAACCTTTGAAACCAAAGATCATGCTATCCAGAGACACGCGCGGGTTATAAGCCAAGATTGTGTTTGCAGATGAAGCCGTATCCGTGCCACCGTAGTCCCGCTGCGGGACACTTCGGTGCTGTGTCCTTGCCCCCTTGGCCGCTCCCCCTCCCCCTTTGGGCATCCCGCCCCGTCTTCGGGGCGGGATGCCCAAAGCGCTCGGCCTCTTCTCCCCGTCTTTGACCGGGGGGTGCCGGGGGGCGGAGCCCCCGGCCTCAGCGCGCGCAAGCCACCCCGTACACGCACCACCACATCGGCGCACGCACACGCACCATGTTCTCAAGTTCACTCGCGCGCGCCGCGCCCGTGTTCAACCGCAACGCCGGCCGTGAAATTCACCCCGTCTGTTTCAGCGCCCGCTCGCTGTTGAGTTCCTTGACCAGCGCCTCGCCGAGATAGCGATACTGCTCGATCGAGTTGTACAACTGCGCACTCAGGCGGATGATGCGAACGCCCGGGTTCTCCGCCGTGCCCTCGCCCAATCGCCAGATCGGCACCTGCACTCGGTGCTTCTCCAAGAGCGCGTCCTGCAGCGGGTCGTCATACGCCGTCGCACGCCCCGAGAGCGATGCGTCGGCCTCGGGCAATGACAGCGACACCATCGACCCGACCATCGAGTCCGGGCACCCAGGCCGTAGCCCCGCCATCCCGCACACCGCCTCGCGCGCCTCGAGCACCAACGCCCGATTCCGCCGGCGAATTTCCTCCCACCCGCCCGGGATCATCTTCGCCATCGCGTCGATCGCGTACGGCACGCACAGCATCCCCGTGTAATCGTCCGTCCCCATGTAGTCAAAGTCGCGCAGGAACAACGCGCGATCGTCACGCACCTTCGATGCGCGGCTCGACAGCATCGCGCTCCGCACCGCCGCCTGCCTGTCGGGGCGAACCCACAGAAAGCCCGTGCCCTTGGGCGCGCACATCCACTTGTGGAAACTCCCGACGTAATAGGTCGGGTTGAGCCGCGCGATGTTGAGGTCCACCTGCCCCGGCGCGTGGGCGCCGTCGATCAGAATGTCGATGCCTCGCCTCTGACACTCCGCGATCACACGCTCCACCGGCATCACAAGAGACGTGCAACTCGTCACGTGGCTCATCACAACCAGCCGCGTCCGCGGCGTGATAGCGCCGATGATCGCGTCGACCGCCTCACCGGGGTCGCTGATCGGGAATGGAACCTCCGCCGTTACGACCCGCAGGCCCGTACGGCTCGCCATGCGGGTGAGCTCGTTGGTGCCCGACGAATACTCGTGGTTGTTGGTGACCACCTCGTCGCCGGGACGGAAGTGGGTCGCAAAGAAGATCGTCGCCAACGCGATCGTCGCGTTCCGGATCGGCGCAACATCCTGCGGGCGGCAGCCGACAAAGGGCGCCACCTTTTCGCGCACTCCGTCGAGCAGTCGCTCAAGATCGACCTTGAAGAATCGGACCGGGTCGCGCTCGACGCGGGCCCGGTATTCGTCGTGGGCGGCGAGGACCTCGTCCGGGCATCCGCCATAGGACCCAAAATTGAGGAACACGAGGTTCTTGTCGAGGCGCCAGCGCGCCGCCAGCGCCGA
The DNA here is from genome assembly GCA_020845755.1 of Phycisphaerales bacterium. Classification (GTDB taxonomy): domain Bacteria; phylum Planctomycetota; class Phycisphaerae; order Phycisphaerales; family UBA1924; genus JABWBC01. The sequence goes on along the minus strand of JADLFE010000019.1, from coordinate 89,895 downwards.
TGGCGCCGGGAGCGTCGCGGCGATCATGGCGCCGCCCGAAAGACTCGCGCCGGAGGTGGTGGGGAGGGGTCCGTCCATGACATCCTGGCTCAGTCGCATCACGCCGTTATATCGGCCATCCGTGGCGCGACGGGCACAGCGAATTCACCCCGCCGCGACCCGCGAGCGTAGCCCGATCGTCCCACACTTTTCGACTCCGCCACCATGGACCTCACGCGCCCACGCCCGCCGCCTGGTCCTTGTACACGTCCCGACATTCGGCCGAGATCGGTGTGGCAAACTCGTAGGTGTTCATCTTCCTGATCGGCGGCGAATAGATGTGCATGGTCACCAGGTCCGTGCCCGGCGCCTGCATGTTCGCAACCTGATGGATGTCCGCGTCCATCGCGGCGCAGACATAGCCGGGTTGCATGGCAACAGTCCCCGCCGGACAGATCAGGCCGGAGGGAGTCCGGACAAAGCGGATCTCGGTGCCCGTGCCGTGGACGATGCGGAACGCGCAACTGACTCCCTGGTGGTCGTGGATGGGGGTGACATCGCCGCTGCGCCAGCACAACGCCAGCAATTCGTACCAGTCGGAGCGGCTGATCGTGTTGCGCTTGTACCCGCGAGCGCCGAAGCAACAGGCCTCCTCGATGTCGGCCCGGGTGAGCGAGACGCCGCGGAGGAGATTCTCCAAGGTGCCAAGGTCCGCCCGCCCGCTGAGGGAATCGAGATAACGGATCAATTCGGCAAGCCTCGGATATTTCAGGGATGGATGTTGGGATGGGGGCGTGCAACACCCGCAGCCGTCAGAGGTTCCGCTTGTGCCGCCCGTGGATCCGGTTTCACATCCCATGGCGCCATGATACAGATGGGCGACCAGTTCGGGGAGTGAATCTGGGCTAGAACGACCGCTCGCGGGACATCTCCTCTTCCAACGCGGCCGCAAGATAGTCGTACTGCTCACGCGAGTTATACACCTGGGCGCTGATGCGGATCACGCGGTCCGCCGTCCCCGCGACGCTCCAGAGCGGCACCTGGATCCGGTGCCTCCGGATCAGTTCGTCCTGTGTCGCATCGTGATACGGTGATGTCCGGGCCGCCAGCCGCGCCGTCCGCTCCACGTCGTGACGCGGGAGGTACATGGTGCAGATCGACCCCAGCATCGACTCCGGCGCGGGCGGCTCCGTTCCCAGCACCCGGCTCACCACCTCCCGCCCATACCTCAGAAGTTCGTGGTTGTGACGCCGAACCCCCTCCCACCCACCCGGCAGCAACGATCCCATGAACTTGATTGCGTCGGAAATCGCGAAATAGGCCGTGGGGTCGTCGGTGCCGATGTAGTCAAACTCGGTGCGGAATTGTGACCGCCCCGCCTTGGGCTTCTCGGCAAAGTTCGAGAGCACCATGGGCCGCACGCGTGGCCGCCAGTCCTCCCGCACGTACAGAATCGCCGAGCCCTTGGGCGAACAGACCCACTTGTGGCAATTGGCCGTGTAAAACGCCGCGCCGAGCGACGGAATGTCGAGGTCGAGCATCCCCACCGCATGGGCGCCGTCGACTATCGTCTCGATCCCCTTGGCCGAGAGGGCGGCCACCATCTCGCGGATCGGCATGATGATCCCGCTGGAACTCGTCACATGGCTCAGCAGCGCAAGCCTCGTCCGTGGCGTCACCTTCGACAGCACCGCCTCGACGATCTGCCCCGACGAATTCACCGGGAATGGCACCGGGGCCGCAACCACATTGGCCCCGGCCTTGGCGCAGATGTGCCGCAGGTTGTTCATGCACGCCGGATACTCATGCATCCCCGCCAGGACATCGTCGCCCGGGCGCAGGCCGAAACTATGGAGGATCGTCGCCACACCCGTGGTCGCGTTCGGAACGAAGGCCAGGTCGTCCGGTGTGCAGCGGACAAACGCAGCCACATCGGCCCGGGTCTGGTCAAACACGTCATCCATGTCCTCTACAAAGAACCGCACGAGTTCCCGCTCCATGCGGAGGCGATAGCGCTGCTGGGCCTCGATCACCGGCGTCGGACAGCCGCCGAACGACCCGTGGTTGAGGTAGACGATCCCAGGGTCGATCGCCCAATGAGAGGCCAGTGCTGAAGGTGCGGGAAGCGGGCGCGAGGGGTGGTGTTCACTCATGTCGCCGTACAGTAGCGACCCGCGTGTCAGCCCCGACAACAGAGCCAACTCCGATCATCGTGCCCGGCAAGTCGCCGATTCAAGCGGCGAGTGGCACGCCCGCGCCGAGATGGAAGACCGCACTGCTCTGGCTGGCGCTGGCCGCGTGTCTTCATCCCGCCGTCGATCCGGGCTTTGGGCTTGCCGCCGGGATGGTCCTGGCGATCTCGGGCGCGATCGCGCCGGGCACGCGCCGCCGGAAGTGGGCGACACGCTTCATCCAGTTCGCCGTCATTGTCCTCGGGCTCACCATGGACCTCCGACAGGTGCTCCACGCCGGACTGTCCGGCATGGGCTTCGCCGCCGGCACCATCGCAGGCACCTTCATCCTCGGCACGCTCGTCGGTCGCCTCCTCCGCACCGATTCAACCATCACCACCCTCATCAACTCGGGCACCGCGATCTGCGGCGGATCGGCGATCGCCGCCGTTGGCTCCGTCATCCGCGCCTCCAGCGCCCAAATGTCCGTCGCTCTCGCGACCGTCTTCGTCCTCAATGGCATCGCGCTCTACATCTTCCCGCCCCTCGGGCATTGGTTGCAACTCACCCCAACGCAGTTCGGCACCTGGGCCGCCGTCGCTATCCACGACGTCTCCTCCGTCGTCGGGGCCGCCGCTCGCTTCTCGCCTGACGCCCTGGAATCCGCAACCGCGGTCAAACTCGCCCGGGCCCTCTGGATCATCCCCCTCTCGCTGATCACCGCGTGGCGCTTCCACGACAACAGCGTCGCGGGCGAACGCGGGCGCGCCAAAGTGCCGCTCTTCATCGGCCTCTTCCTCGTTGCCTGCGTGGCGCGCGAGTTGCTTCCGGTGCTCGGTTCCCATGAGAGCACGTTCCGCGTCATCGGCAAGCGCGGCATGACGTTGGGCCTCCTCCTCATCGGCGCAAACCTCTCCCTCCCGGCTATCAAGGCCGTGGGCTGGCGACCCATGCTCCTCGGCGTCGTGCTGTGGATCGCGATCACCATCTCCGCATTGCTCGTCGTCCGTGCAACCGTGCCTTGATCCCGACCTTGACCCCCCGTCAAACGTGCGTCACGGTTCCGCAAGTCTCTATGCAGACATGAATTGTGCTACTTCCGACACCAGCCGTGGTTCGATGGACATGCGTAACATGTTTGTTCGGGAATCCATGCCCTTCCCGCGCTCACGATTACGCAATACTGCGCAAAAATACGCTTGATCTTCGTCGTGCACTCCATTAGGCTCATGGTGCGCGTCTTCTCCGCGCAAACGTGAAGGAGGGGAGGGAGACAGACCCCCATTCGTCACGCGTTTGAGACCTCGGGCCTGCTGTGGGCTCGGGGCGCCTTGTGTCGTTGCGCCGACGACACGAATCGGGCGAGAATTTTGGCGGTTTGGGAGGGTTTCTCATGAAGAAGTTTGGTTTGATCCTGGCTATCGCTGCCATCGCTGGCGCGGCCCAGGCCAAGGACAGCAATATCAGCAATCTGCTCGAAGGCAAGAACACCGGCGTCAGCGGGATCACCTCGCGCTCGGTGCAGTACGCCACGTTTAACGTCGCCGGCACTCCCTCGATGGAAAGCTACGGATCGGCTCTGAACACCGTTTGGAACACCAACATCGGCGCTGGTTCGCACGTGATCGGCATCGGCTGGGACGTCAACCTGACGGCGGTCGGCGCCTCGTGGCTCTCCGAGCTCCAAGTGTCCTTCGAGGATACGGCCCTGAGCACCGGCGTGTATCTCACCCCCGGCGTGGGTGACACCTTCTCGGGCACCGGCGCCTATTCCTCGGGCGGCGTGCTCGACCTCATCGGTCTGGCCCTGGACTTCAATGTCGGCGGCGATGGCCTTCTCCACATGGAGTTTTTCGAGGGGTACAACGACTACGTCGGCAGCGCGGACGGCTATTGGAACTCCGGCACCCTGACCGTCATGTATGACACCATCCCCGCCCCGGGCGCGATGGCCCTCTTCGGCGCGGCCGGCTTCGTTGCCGCCCGCCGTCGTCGCTAAATCGCTCGTCGCCCACGGGCGACCTGTGATCTCGACTTGACCCAAACACGGGGCACGCGGCGATCGTCGCGTGCCCCGCTGCTTTTTGATCTACGTTTCGGTATCGTACAGTGACGCGTCGGCGCCCCGATCGTCCACCCGGGCGCATCGACGTGCGTGTGCCGGCTCTGCCGGCGGGCGGTGTCAAATGAAACACATGATACGGTTGGCCGGGTTGCTCTCCGCATTCGGATCACTCGCCGTGCCCTCCCGCGCGCAGAACACCCAGACGCAGCGCCTCGACTTCGATCCGTCCGTCGTCCACGCCGCTCCTATCAACTTCAACTTCGACCCCCCGGGGATCGCGCCCTCACGCCTTCAGTCCGCAACACTCGTCATCCTCGTGAATCAGTCATCACTCCCGGACGAACTCGAGGTGCTGGACTCCACCCCGCCCGGATGGGTGTCCGTTCGCACCGTCGCCAGTTCGGGCTGGCAGGCCTACGACGTCGCCCTCGATCGGGACCTCTTTCCCGAAGTGTCGCTCGGCCTCCAGGCACGCCTCGTGGTGAACTTTGTTCACGCATACCAGGGCACCCAGATCCACCACGCCGAATTGACCGTCGTGTTCGAAGCCTGCCTGGCAGACGTCGATTCCAACGGCTATGTGAACGCGCTCGACTACGACATCTTCGCCAGCGCGTTTGAGACCGGTGACCTGTTCGCCGATATGGACGCCAACGGCTTCGTCAACGGGCTTGACTACGACATCTTCGCCAGCGCCTTCGAGGCCGGATGTTGAAATCCGTTCCATGCCCGAGCGTCCCGTAACGCCTCCCTTACCCCCACCCCGGAAACGCCGCGCAGCGACCCGAGCACGCCCTTTGGGGCATTGAGATGGTGTCGGGATGGGTTCGGCGGGGTATACTTTCAACCCCGGCGGCGGCCGCCGGTGTCGGGCTTGTAGCTCAGTTGGCTAGAGCGCACCCCTGATAAGGGTGAGGTCGGCAGTTCGAGCCTGCCCAGGCCCATTGGCGGGGCGTCCCTCGGGGCGCCCCGCAACGTTTTTGCTCCCGAACCCGTTCCCCGGAGGCTGCTTTGGCGATCAGGGCCGGACCTCGGGGGTGGAATTGGTCCCGGCGGATCGGCAGGCTCTCGATGAGCCTCTGGTCAGGGCGTCGGTGGGGGTTATGATCGTGTCTGGCCCGGCGGGTCGTTTGGCCGAGGGCGGAAAGGGAGCGTGCATGCGGACGGATGTGATCGGTCGGAACATCGAGGTGACGGACGCGATCCGTCAGCACGCGGAATCGAAGACCTCGAAACTTCCGAAGTTCTACGACAAGATCCAGTGCGTCACGGTGACGCTGTCCAAGGCGGACCATCACAAGACGGGTGATTTCAAGGTCGAACTCGTGGTCGATGTGGAGCATCACGACGATTTCGTGAGCCATATGTCGGGCCCCGACCTCTACGCCGCGATCGACGAGGTGGTGCAGAAGGCCTCGCGTCAACTCACGGAATTCAAGGAACGCCTCAAGCAGGACCATCACCGCCCGGGTTCCCGATAAGCCCCCCTGAGTGCGGAGGACGCGCCCCGAAGGCGGGGCAGGAGTCGGTATGAAACTGATGGAGATCATCTCCCCCGGCGCGGTCGTCGCCAAACTGCAGAGCGCAACTCGCGATGACGTCATCCGCGAGTTGATCGATGCCCTGGTCAAGAGCGGGGCCGCCGCACCGGCGATCCGCGACGAACTCGTTGCCCGCGTCCTCGAACGCGAACGCAAGGGATCAACCGGCTTCGGTCGCGGGGTCGCCGTCCCACACGTCAAGCACCCCTCGGTCACCACAATGTCGGCGGCGATCGGACTGGCGCCGCGCGGCGTCGACTTCAACTCCCTCGACAAGCAGCCGGTCTTCTCCGTCTTCCTCCTCCTGTCCCCAGAGGATCGCCCCGAGCAGCATCTGCAGGCTATGGAAGTCATCTTCAAAAACCTCTCCAAGGACACCTTCCGCCGCTTCCTCCGCCAGGCGGGCACGAGCGACGAGGTGACGTCCCTCCTGGAAGAGGCCGACGGGCAGCAACTGGCCGGCTGATCGAATCGCCTTGGGCCTCCGGTGGGGGAGCGTCGCGTGTCGGATCGCTGCGAGATCACGGTCAGAATCGTCAACCGCCTCGGGCTGCACGCGCGCCCCGCGATGACGTTCGTCGATGTCGCCAGCACCTTCGCCTGCGATGTGACCGTCAGCAAGGGCGACACCAGCGTCGACGGCAAGTCCATCATGCAGATGATGATGCTCGCCGCGAGCGAGGGCACCGAACTCCAGGTGATCGCGGTCGGTTCAGACGCCGCCACGTGCTGCGACGCGCTGAAGAAACTCGTCGAGAGCGGCTTCGACGAGGAATGACCGTGTCACGCGCCCGCGACGCGATGTGGAATCACCCGCCCGGAATCCGCTGCAGCGTGTAGTACGCCGTCGTGTGCAGCAGCGGCTTGCCGGCCAGCGCCGTCCCCGCCGCGCCGCGCACGCCCTCCGCGTGGAGTTCGTGCACGAAGCCCATGCCGCCCTCTCGCAGGCCGTCGATCGTGAGGTGGACCGTCTGCGCGTCGATGGCCCTGGCCTCGCGGATCGCGAGCGTGCGCGTCTCCATCTCGTCCGAGCCGTACGGCTCGTGGTATTCGTAGGTGTAACTCGTCATCGAGTACGACGCGACACTCGCCGCCGACGCCCGATCCACGTCGCCGGTGAACGTCAGATCAAAGCCGTCGGGCCTCGCCCGCATCTCCTTGATCTCCAGCGGCACGCTTCCGGTCCAGTCGATCCGCTCGAGCCCGAAGCGCGCCCGCCCGATCGAGCCCCAGCCGCGATCGGTTTGCCCGACGAACATCGAGCCGTCCTTGCCCCACATGAGCCGGTTCACGCCGCACTGCAGCGCCCGCCGGAATGGGAAGCACGCGCCCTGATACACCTCCACCCCGTCCTTGCCCTTCACCTTCTCGATGAAGCAGCGGTTGACCAGGCAATCGGTCTGGTCTCCGACGAACACCTGGCCCGCAAAGACGCCAAAGGGCGCGGAGGCCGGCGTGTTCGGCGGGAGCAGCAGGAAGTCCGCCGCCGATTGACCCATCTTCCGATACGGAAACCAGATCGTCGCCGGCTGCACCGGCGGCGGAGTCTGCCCCTCGCTCCAGTTCTCGCGCCAGCGCAATCCCGCCGGATGCCCCATGAACGCGCCCTTCACCAACTGCGACATGCGGTTGGTGCCGACATAGTCGCCCTGGTTGTCGAGATAGAACATCGCGCCGTCGGAAAATTCGCCGATGCCGTTGGGCGAGCGCAAACCATCGCACCAGGGCGTCGCCGTCCCGTCGGGCGACACGCGGATCGCCCAGCCGCGGTACGGCACGATCGATTTGCCGAGCGCGGCACAGAATCCGACGTTCAGCGTCACCCACGCGTTGCCGTCGCGATCGAACTTGGGGCCGAACGCGAACTCGTGATAATTGCCGCTGACGCCCCACGCATCGGAGAATGTCTCGTACGAATCCGCCGCGCCGTCGCTGTTGGCATCGACCATGCGCGTCAGTTCGCCGCGCTGCACGCAGTACACCGCCGTGACGCCCTTCTCCACGCGCGCCGCCAGGCCCAGCGGCTCGTGGAGCCCCGACGCAAACCGCGTGTACGTGGCCTTGAACGCTGGCGAGTCATACGCGCCGTCAACGATCCAGACGTCGCCGCGACGTGTCGAGACCATGGGCCGTCCGTCGGGCATGATCGCCAGCCCGCCGACCTCCAGTTCGATGTCGCCCGGCACGCCCACGACCGTGTTGCGATAGAACTCGGCCTCGGGCGTCTGCGGAAAGTCCACGTCGAGGTGATACTGCAACTGGGCCGCTGTGAAGGCGTCGAGCGCCGGGCGTGCGTTGACCTGCATCTCGAATCCGCCCGCGCCCTGCGACACCTTGAAGAGCAGGTGATTGACGCCGGCACGCAGGTCAAGTCGGACGCGGTCCTCGTCCGGGTTCAGGCCGCGCGGTGCATCCACGTCGAGGATGAGCCGCCCGTTGAGCCACAGGCGCATGCCGTCGTCCGCGCCCATCGTCACGTTCAGCGTCGTGGGCTCCTTCGCCGTGATCGTGGTGTACGCATACCCCGCGGCCCAGTCGATCTCATCGCCCTGAAGGTCGTTGAAACTGAGCACGCGGTTGCGCATGTCGCCGAGGTCTTTCCAGGATCGCGCCGTGCCGTCGATACCGACGTACGTCTTGCCCAGGTCCGGCGTTGTTCCCGCGCTGATCGCCGCCAGGATGTCGCCCTCGGGCCCCGCGTCGAGGTGCAGGTCGCCGAACTTCCTGAACGGAAACGCCCACAGCGCGTGCCAGTTTCCCCACTCGACCTTCGCGGGGAAGAGCGCATCGATGATCGCCCGCTCCGTCGCGCCGCGCGTTCCAAGTTTCTTGTACGGCACCGATCCGATCATCGGCGTCTCAGCCGCCTGATCCACGGGCTGCGCGAGCGCGCCCGCGCCGCCGCACGTCAACATCACAGCAAGAGCAACAACCTGGCGCCGGATCATGCGGACCTCGTTCGATTGGTGTCCATCAAAGCCACGCGATGCCCGCTACTCCTTCGGCACCACGCGCAGCGTGTAATACGCCTTCGTGTGCAGGAGCGGGTGCGCCTGGCCCTTCTCGTCGGGCTTGCTCGCAAGCGCCGGGAGCGTGAACTCGTACACATACCCCATCGGACCGGTGCGCAGCGGGTCGATCATCACCACAAGTTGCCGCGCTCCAAGGCGCTGCACGCCGGTGATCGCGTGCTCCTTCTTGTCCATCTCCGCCGAGCCATAGTCGGGGCGATACTCGTAGGTGTAACTGATCGCCTTGTACTCCTTGAGTCGATCGGCGCTCGTGCAATCGTCGGGAAGGTCCTGCGTGAACTCGAACATGAACGCATCGCGCGTCGGCGTCATGCGCAGCACCTCGAACGGGGTGACGCCCGACCATGTGAGACGCTGCAGGCCGTAGCGCTTCGGGCCCACCGAGCCCCAGCCGCGATCCGTCATGCCGACGAACATCGAGCCGTCCGCGCCGAACACCATGCGGTGCACGCCGCTGGCCAGCCCCTCGCGGAACGGGAAGCACGCGCCCTGATAGATCTCCTCGCCCTTGTCGTTCTTGACCTTCTGCAGGTCGACACGCATCACGGTCGCGTTGGTCTGATCGCCGACGAAGATCTGCCCGGCGAACGGCCCGAACTTCCCCTGCGTCGCGTCGAGCACCACGTCGCTGGCGCTCTGGCCCATCTTGGTGTATGGGAACCACACCGCGGGCATCTCGATCTCGGGCACCGGCTTGCCCTCCTTGCGCCAGTCGGGCCCATAGCCCTCGCGGTGCTTGAGCGTCGCCTGGTGCCCGTGGAAGCTGTTCATCCTGAGGTGGCTGAGCTTGCATGTGCCGACGTAGTCGCCCTGGTTGTCGGTGTAGAACATCTCGCCGTCGGAGTAGATGCCGATCCCGTCCGGCGAGCGCAGGCCGTCGGCGATCTTGGTCATCGTGTCGTCGGGCGCGATGCGCACCGCCCAGCCGCGCGTCGGCACCGGCGCGCCCATCACGGTCCCGTCATCGCCCGAGTGCGCGAGATTCAGCGTCACCCACGCGTTGCCGGCGCCGTCGAACTTCGGCCCGAAGGCATACTCGTGGTAGTTCCCGCTGATCTGCCACGCGGCACAGACCGTGTCGAACACGTCCGCCACGCCGTCGTTGTTTGTGTCCGCCAGCCGCGTCAGTTCGCCGCGCTGCGCGCAGTAGACATCCACACCCTCTCGCCCCCGCGCCGGGCGCACCGCGGCGCCCAGCGGCTCCTGCAGCCCGCCGGCGAACAGCGTCCACTTGGGATCGAGGGGTGGATTGGCGAACACGTTGTCGACCAGCCACGCCTCGCCTCGCCGCGTCGTCAGGATCACGCGCTGCTTTCCGCCCTGGCGCGCGGAGGGGTACATGTCGATCCCGCCGACCTCGGCGACGATCGGAACATCGCGCCCGTCCACCCCGCGCATCACCGCCGGCACCGTGGCGAGCTTGTAATAGTTCTGCTCGGTGCCCGGGAAATCGCGGTCGAGCGCGAACTCCAGGGCCGCCTCGACCTGCGGCTTCATCTCGAATCCCTGCGAGAACGCCAGCGTCCATTCACCCGCGCCCTGCGAAACCTTGAACAGCAGATGGTTGATTCCCTTGCGGAGCCTGAGCGTGGCTCGCTCGCTGTCGGGCGACATCGGGCGCTCCGCGTTCACGTCCACGACAAGATCGCCGTTCAGCCACATCCGCACGCCGTCGTCCGAACCCATCGAGATCGGTATTTCGATCGCGCGATCGACGATCGCGCGCCGGTACAGGTACGCGACGGCCTTTTCCTGCGGGCCGCCCGCGAACTTCTCCAGATCGATCGCGCCGGGATCGCCCGCCTTCAGGTAGTGATCGGGCGAGACCTCGCGGAACTCGATCGCGGCGTCGCCCTTGCCCTTGAACTGGCGATCCAGCGAGACCTCCTCGTCTTCCTTCATCGCCGGGAGCAGTTCTTCGGGCCCGTACGGCGTCGCGATGTCCTTACCACCCTTGGGATGATCGAACGGCCCGGCGGCCATCCACCGTCCCCACTCAACCGAGTTCCCGCCCAATTTCAGCAACGCCGCCTCGCGTGTCGCCTGGCGCGTGTCGAGCTTCTTGTACCCCGGGAGCAGCGCCTGCACCGCGGGCTGCGCCAGCGCGCTGGCGGTCATGGTGTGCAGCGCGACGACCGCGGCGCAGATCCCCGCGATTCGAGCAATCGTCTTTGTCGTGTTGTGCATGTTGTTCGTGTCGCTCATGGTTTGATCACCACCGAGAATGAGACGGGCTTGGCGGCGTCACGCGCCGAGATCGAGATCAGCGAGTCCACGTTGCCCTGCTCGCCGACGTTATCCAGCGTCGTGACCGCGTCCGCGCCCTTGCCGGGGTTGAGCCAGACCTTGGCGCCCGCGGGCAGGCCGCTGATCGTGAAGGTCCGCTTGATCGCCTTGCCCGCCTCGACGGGCTCGAACTTCTCGGCGATCGTCACGCCGCCCTGCACGGAGTTGAACGTCGGCACGCCCGCGGCATCGAGCGTGTAGCCTTTGAACGCCACATCCGCCTTCTCCGGCCACGGCGCGGGCTTCTCGCCGGCGATCACCAGCGCCGGGCCCTTGGGCGCGTTCCACACGATCTCGCCCTTCTCGGGCGTGATACCGCCGCCGCGATCCTTCCAGGCGCCGGACGCGTCGATGAACTCGCCGCGCCATGCTTCGACAAGCCGCGCGCTGGTGGCGTCGAAGGCAAAGTGCAGGCCCGCGGGGAATCCCACCGCGATGCCGCGCGAGCCGGCGTTTTTCAGGAACGAGCGGAAGACGACGGGCCTGTCGCCGACCGGGAGCACCAGCCCGCGTGCCTCGTTCGGCAATCCGACCGGGGCCGGCGCGAACTCTCCGAGCGTGAAGTACGACCAGAGCGCCTCGATCTGCTTGGTCGCGTCGCCCGCGTAGAGGTCCTTGTAGTTGCTCGTGCCGGTCTGGAAGAACGCGATCATCTTGGTGCCGGGCTTGAAGCGCCCGGGCATGCGCACGTAACTTCGCCACCACTCATGCCGGATTCGCCCGGCGAATTCCGTGATGTCCGGGCCGGGCGTTGTCTCGATTGTCGCCTTGCTGTTGAAGCGATGGCACTCGATGCACTTAAGCCCACCGAGCCCGGCGAGCTGGCGTCCGGCCATCATCTGTTCGTCGGTCGGCTTGGGCTCGGGCTTGTCCGCGCCGGGGCGGACGCCGATCTGGGCGGCCAGTTGCTCGGCCATCTTGCCCACGTTGATCTCGCCGAACTGCGGCATGCGCGTGCCCATGTACGGCCTGGACCTTGCGCCCTTGAGCATCAGATCGTGCATCCACAGCGTGTTCAGCTTCCAGCCCACCGCCGTCAGGTTCGGCGGCATGAAGCCCTCGTTGCCAAGGTCGATCCGATCGTCCAGCGTGCGGAAGTACGGGCGGAGCGCCGGATCGGGCGCGCCCGTGCCGTCGATCGTGTGACAGGCGCGACAGTTCAACGCCTCCATGGTGCGGAGCGCCGCGTCCGTGGGCGCCGGGTTCACGCTCCTGGACACGAGCGGAATCGCCGCCGTGATCACCTTTCGATCGTGATCGTTGATCGCGAAGCGCGGCGTGGCCTTGTCGCTCGGGTCGAGACAGCCCTTGCCCAGCGCCAGTTTCGCCAGCGGCTTGGCGGGCGTTGCGGGCGGTGTCGGAAGGTTGTCGCCCAGCGTGTGGCACGACGCGCACCCGCGCGCGCTGAAGACCGCCGCCCCGACCTTCGCCTTCTCGGGATCGACGGTGAACCCGCCCGCCGGCGCCGGCTCCCACGACTTGGTGAGATACGCCGCGATCAGGTCCGCCTCTTCCTTGGTGAGGTTCATCGACGGCATGCGCCCGCCGGGTCGGACTCCTCGCGGGTCCTGCAAGAACTCCGACAGCGCCGATGGGCGCCACTTGCCCTTCAGATCGCCGTAGCCGAGCACGGGGTGCTGCGGCGGGGTGTCCTTCGACATTCCTTCGCTCTTGAAGGCAGCGGCGGGGGATTCGATCGGCCCGTGGCACGCGACGCAGCCGACGGTGTGGAAGAGCGCGCGCCCGCGATCGATGACGGACTCTTCGGTCGCGGGAGTTTCCGCGGCCTTTGGGTCGTAGTGGGGCGCGACGAGGAAATGCACCAGCGCCTCGGCGTCGGCGGTGTCCTTTGGAGTATCGGCGAACACGTCGGGCATGTGCGTGCCGGGCTTGAGCGTGGTCGGGTTCATGATCCAGCGTTGCAGCCACTGGGGTGAGGCGCGCCGCCCGATCTCACCCAGATTCGGTCCCATGCGATGGAACACGCCGGATTGATCGAATGGCACGTTTGCGTGCTGCTTCGGCTGGTCGTTGACGGCGTGGCAGTGCACGCAGCCGAACTCGCCCAGGAGCACGCGCCCCTTGATTGAATCTTCCGCCTGCTGCGCTGCCGCGGAGGCGAACTTCGGCACGCGGACGGCGGTTGGGGGGAGGGGCTCGATGGGGAAGCCGCTGGGCACGCCGCCCGCGAATTTCATCTCACATTCCCAGTAGGTTGCGAGGCGCGCGGGCTTGCTGGCGCTGCGGGCGAACTTGACGCTCGCGGTGATGGGGCCGGCGGGAAGATCGACCCAGGTGGATTGCGAGGTGGTGCTGCGCGTCGTGCCGTCGGAGTTGACGGTCACGATCTCCTTGCCCTGCTTGTCGTAGAACTTCAGCGTGGCGCGTCCGCCCTCGGCGTCGAGGCGGAAGCGGTACTTGCCGGACTGTTCGACCTGGACCTCGCCGGCGAAGTCGGCGTTGAAGGCCGCGGGGGCGACGAGGGGATCGGGGCTTTCGTTCTCGGCCAGCGAGAAGGCGGCCCAGTGCGTGTGGGACTTGATGGCGGTGGGGCCGATTCCGTAGGTGGCGGCCCAGCCGATCTGCGGCCCGGCGGGATCGACGCGGGCCGCGGGCTGTGTGGCGGCGGCTTCCAGTTTCCCGGGGACGATGAACGCGGCCAGGCCGGCGAGGGCGACGCCGGTCGCCCAGACGAGGGGCATGGAGGAAAAGGAAACGAGCACGCTTCCGCGGCGGGAGGTGCGGGGCGCGCGAGGGATCGTGGGCTGGTCGGTCACGGAGCGCTCCTGTGGTCGTGGCGCGGCGCGTCGGCGTCGCGGACGGGTCATGCTAGCGAAAAGAACGCGTGGTGAAATGAATGCGGGACGGTGATACTGGATTGACGCCTCCATTTGTCGGGGAGCGGGTTGCGCACGCGATCTCCATGTGAGGGCGGACGGACACTCTGGTGCGCACGGGCGCGGTGATGCGCGGGCGAAATGGCCAAATAGCAAATGGGCAAATGGCAAAGGAAGACGAGGCCGGGGAGGGGGTTGCGCGAGGGGAGAAATTGCGCGAAGATTTTTTTCGGGAATCCGGGAAGAGGGGAAAAAGACGGACACTTTGGTGCGCACAGATGCGGTGATAAGCGGGTGCTAACCAAGAGGCACTTGGCACCAGGGGAAGAGACGGAGAGACGAAGTGAAACACAAAGGCACGCCCTCCCTGACGGTCGGGCTACTGATGGGGGACATCAGGCCGCGGGCATCAGGCATAAGGCAGCGGGCATCTGGGGAGGCGGCTCGGGGAAGAGATCGGTCGAACGTGGAGGAACCGGGGGAAGGTCAGGGGAGAGTCGCGGAGTTGGGGGCGGCGTGAGTGGTGAGTGGTGAGTCGTGAGTCGTGGAAGCGGAGGAGTTGGGGCGGAGGGAGAGATGTCGACGCTGGGGAGGGGCTGGGCACCGCTCGCGGGAGGTGTGGGGATTGCGGTATATTGATGGCGTGATGGTGCGGCTGATGGGCAAGAGCGAGGGCGGCGAGCACGGGACCACCAACGCCCGCGTGACGGCGGGTGGTGTCAGTGCCGAGAGATCGATGAGTCGCCGGGCCGCGCAAGGCACCGATGTCGCCGAGCCGACATTGGTGGCAAGGTCAGCGAGAGTTGAGAGGGACTTCGGTGCCACCCTGCCGGTCAAAGTCCATCCCGCTCGTGGATCTTGAGCAGCCTCGTGTCATGTGACGCCCGGTGCGCCAGATCCACGCGATCACTTTTCCACCAGCACCATGCCGCAGGCGGCCTCGACCACCTTGGCAACCTCCGCCGCATCCTTGGCCGGCTTGGCGGGTTCCGACTGGACCTTGTCCGCCAAGCCCGGCACCGCCTCAAGCACGCCGAGCAGGATCGTGCCCTTGATGGCGTAGTTGACATTCTCTGGCAGGTTGCCCGTCAGCTTCAGCGTCGTGATCTTGTCGAGTTGCGAGACGATCACGCCGACCACGCGCCCCGCCGAGTCCACGAGCGGACCGCCCGAGTTGCCCGGCTGAATCGGCACGCTGATCTGCAAGAATCGCGGATCATCGCCCGGTCCGGACAACGCGGCGACCTCGCCGCTGCTGTACTTGGCCGCTTGACCTTGAAGGTCTGGATTGGGGAAGCCCAGCGTGGCCACGCGGTCGGCAACTTTGAGCCCTCGGCTGCCCCGCACTGGCAGTGCGTTGAACTCGCCATCGATTTTCAGAATCGCGATGTCGTTGGTGGGATCAGTCCGAATCACGTTGGCGGAGAACGTGCCGCTGGCGGTGCGCACGCGGATTCGCTGTGCGTCGGCGACCACGTGGTTGTTGGTCACAAAGTAGCCGTCCGTGGTTACGAAAAAACCAGACCCGTACACATCGACGGCGGGCGATGCGGCTTGACTCTGCGACTGGTCCTCCGCTTTCCACACCTTGGGCTTGAATTCAGCCGCGATCTTCTGCGCCTCGGCGATCTGCTCGCGGGTCATCTCGTCAGCAAAAAGTGCACGTAATTCTCTGGCGTCCTTGTCGCCACTCACCCCCGCTAGGCTAGCCCACGCATGCGCCAGTACAAAACTCTGTGGTACTCCTTCACCCCTGTAGTATGCGATCGCAAGAAAGGACTGCGCGCTGGCCAGCCCCTGCTCGGCGGCCATGCGGTACCACTTCACCGCCTCGGCAACGTCCTTGGCAACACCTTCGCCGTTTGAGTACATGATGCCGAGTTTGAACTGGGCCGACGCGTCTCCCTGCTCGGCGGCGAGTCGGAACCATTTCACGGCCTCAGCGTTGTCCTTGGCAACACCCTTGCCGTTTGAGTACATGATGCCAAGGTTGAACTGGGCCTTCGTGCCTCCCTGCTCGGCGGCGAGTCGGAACCACTTCACGGCCTCCGCGTCGTCCTTGGCAACACCCTCGCCTTTTGAGTACATGACGCCGAGGTTGAACTGGGCATGCGCTTCTCCCCGCTCTGCGGACATGCGGTACCACTTCACCGCCTCGGCAACGTCCTTGGCAACACCTTCGCCGTTTGAGTACATGATGCCAACGTTGAACTGGGCCTTCGCGTCACCTTGCTCTGCCGCGAGCCGGTACCACCTCCCGGCCTCGGCGTCGTCCTTGGCAACACCCTTGCCGTTTGAGTACATGTCGCCGAGGTTCAACTGGGCATTCGCGTTGCCCTGCTCGGCGGCGAGTCGGAACCACTTCACGGCCTCCGCGTCGTCCTTGGGAACTCCTATGCCGTTTGAGTACATGGCGCCGAGGGTCAATTGTGCATCCGCGTCTCCCTGCTCGGCGGCGAGCCGGAACCACTTCACGGCCTCGGCGTCGTCCTTGGGAACTCCGTTGCCGTTTGCGTACACACTACCGAGGACGCACTGCGCCGTCGCATCACCCTGCTCAGCGGCCTTGCGGTACCACTTCACCGCCTCGGCAACGTTTTTGGCAACACCTTCGCCGTTAAAGTATCTGTTGCCGAGAAAGTACTGTGCGGCAAGGGATCCCTGCTCGGCGGCAAGCTTGTACCACTTCACGGCCTCGGCAGCGTCCTTGGAAACGCCTTCGCCATTGTTGTACGCGACACCGAGGCTGAACTGGGCTAACGCGTTGCCCTGCTCGGCGGCCATGCGGTACCACTTCACGGCCTCGGCAGCGTCCTTGGGTACGCCCTTGCCGTACTCGTACGCGAAGCCGAGATTGCTTTGGGCGGTAGCGTCTCCCTGCTCCGCTGCGAGCCGGAACCACTTCACGGCCTCGGCAGCGTCCTTGGAAACGCCTTCGCCATTGTTGTACGCGACACCGAGGCTGAACTGGGCGAACGCGTTGCCCTGCTCGGCGGCCATGCGGTACCACTTCACGGCCTCGGCAGCGCCCTTGGGAACGCCCTTGCCGTACTCGTACGCGAAGCCGAGGTACAACTGGGCCTTCGCGTTGCCCTGCTGCGCTGCGAGCCGGCACCACTTGGCGGCCTCGGCGTCGTTCTTGGGTACGCCGTCTCCTTTGGCATATCTCTTACCGAGACGGAACTGGGCGTCAGGGTCGCCCCGCTCGGCCGCCCTGCGGTCGCGTTCCACGGACTCGGCCGCTTCCCTAGACTTCTCATCCGCCTCGCTCCCTCGGGTCGCCTGCGCCACGTCGGATTCCCCCTGCTGAGCCGGAGGCGCAACTCCAAGCGGGGGCGTCGCAGAGCGCGAGAGGTAAATAATCGCCCACACCGCAGTCCCCGTTACGACACTCGCCACCAATGCGACTCCAACGAGACGAGCGACAACGGTGCGCTGGGCCACAGGTCGGCTCGTCTGGGCCTCTTTCGTGCGAGGTTGTTGCGCGGGAGGAACATAGCCTCGTATCTCTCGGGCAAGCCGCCATCGCTGGTCGCCGTCGCGTCGAACCTGATCCGTTGGATGCAAACGACCACTCTGGGCGAGCAAGCAGATTTGGCTCTCGGTAATCGGACCGTATTCCTCGCTATCCGTCTTGACGAAGTACCGGATCATGGAATGCGAGTCTATCACCAAATCGCATGCCGAAAAAGGGACAATTCGGGTCGGCGAACCTCGCAGCGCTCGTGTTCGGACGTACGGAGCGACCCGCGGCGTGGCAGGGTGACACCGAGTTCTCTCGCACTCCGCACCGGTAGCGCTACCTGCCGCCCGCTAATGGTGAGCGCGAACGGCGCGTCACTTCGGCCGTGCTCTGTCACCTCGCCGCGCGCCGCGGCCACCCTTCACGACTCACGATGCTCTGTTGAATTCGGTCGGTCGGCACGAGCGCCCCTTCGGGGTGCGATGGTGAAGGCGTGTGCTTTCCGGGGGCTTTGCTCGCGGACTCGCTCAACCCCCGGCTACTGGCGGCCAGCCCGTCGGGCTGGAGGCGCGATGTTCAGCGGGGCAAACTGAGCACTGAAGTCACCGAAGTCCGCCGGGGACCGGCGGTCCACCCAAGGCGACCGAATTTCAGACAGAATGCGCGTGGTGTGGTTCTCATCTGAATTCTGCGCGGTGCGAATCGAGTGGCGTGCGAAGGAAGCGCGACGATTCAGAGGACCTCATCGTCGGCGTGGGCGCACGAAGAATGTGTAATCCGCACGCCTGCTTTACTGCGGATTCGCCGGGGTCTCGGGGGCGGTCCTGGGCAGGCTGACGTCGACGCCCTGCAGGACGTCGACGCGGACGGGCGTGATGACGTTGAGCATGAGGTCGCGGTCCATGGCCGCCTCGCCGATGATGCCGACGGCCATGCCGAGTTTGGACTCCAGGAGCATTTCGGTCTTGGGCTTGATGTAGCCGAGGGTGCGGGGCGAGGAGCCGCCGACGGACTGGACGCGGTACATGAGCGGGAGGTTCACGCCGTCGTAGACGGAACTCGGCGTGAGCAGGCCGATGATGGTGTAGACGCGCTGGGCCTCGAGTTCGGCGATCTTGATGGCGGCCTGCTTGCTGCGCTCGTCGGCCTGGCGCTGGGCCTCTTCGACGGCGCGCTTGGATTCGGCGATGCGTTTCTGGAGTTCGACGGCCTTGCGGCGCTGCTCGATCTGGCGCTTGACGCGCGGGTTGGTGGTCTCGGCCGCGGCGCGGTCGAACTCGGCGAGGAGCGGGGCGTATTCCGGCTCGCCCTGGGTCTGCTTCAGGACCTGCCTGAAGGCGGCGTCGAGCTGGGCGTAGGTGCCGACGCGGCGGTTCTGGCCCTCGGGCTGAACTTCGGGCTTGAGCACTTCGGTCGGCTTGGCCGCCTCGCCCGGTGTTGCGCCCTGATCGAGTTTGGCGGGCTCGGTGGGGGTTGTGCCCGGCACGACCTGCGGCTCGGCGATGGTCACGGTGCCGTCGGCGGGCTTGGTCTCGGGCTTGGCTTCGGGCTTCGGCTCGGTCTTGGTCTCGGGCTTGGCTTCCGGTTTGGTTTCGGGTTTGACGCCTGATTCTTCGGGTGTGGCCTTGCGGATGTCCTTGGTGGGGATGTAGCCGCGGGCGGTGTCGGGCGCGGCGACGAGATAGCCGATGAGGGCGTCGCCGTCCTTGACGGACTCGACGAGTTTGAGTTTGGTGCCGGAGCCGAGGGCGTCGGCCAGGAGCGGCTTCCAACTGGCTTTCAGGCCGGCGGTGGCGTTTGGCGCCCAGAGTTTGCTGGCGTCCTTGAGTTCGACCGAATCGCCGACGAGGGTGGCCTGCTCGGCCTTGACGAACGCGTGGATGGAGGCGGGGAGGGTGACGCGGGTCCAGGAGCCGTCTTCGCCGTCGGCCTTGAGCATGGCGCCCTTGGCGGCGTCGCCGATTTTGTAGTGGAAGTCGGAGGCGCCGCAGCGGAGGGAGACTTTGTCGGCGTTGACGATGACGGCGTGGGAATCGGCGGCCTTGAAGCCGCTGGTCTGTGCCCAGGCGGAGTTTGCGATGGGGAGCGAGAGGCCGGCGAGGCCGGCGAAGAGGGCCACGATCGCGGCGCTGGAGTGGCGTGCAACGTTCGAGCGATGTCCGTTCATGTCGCGCTCCTGAAAGGGCCGTCGTCCTTGTCCGGCCCTGTGGGTGCTGGTCGAAGTGGCCAATCCTACGCCCGTTGGCGTGGTCGTGTGCCGGGAACAGCCGGGCCCGGGTGGGTCATATACTGTGGGCGGGTGTGCCCTGAACGCCGACCGAATCCCGATTGGGGGAGTTGGCCGAGGGAAAAACCCAGCGCGTGGCATGATGCCCCGCCCAATCGGAACCAACGCGTGCCGAAATCAACGATTGTTCGAGCCCATCCGTCCTTCATGGCCGCCGCACGTTTTTTGGCCGCGACGAGCCTTCTTGCGGCGTTGGCCGGCTGCGCGACGGACCCATTGGCGGAGGATGAGTTGCGGCGTGCGGTGAGCGACGCGGCCCCGCGCGAGGCGGCGGACGCATCGCGACATCCGGACATGCGTGAAACGACGCGTCGTTCGGGGGTCGAGCGTCTGGGTATCAATCCGTCGTTCATGACCGAGTTGGAGAAGATGGCGGGCCCGGGCGCGTACAAGGGGCAGGAGATCCCGATCGACGAGAACCTGATGGGGGAGAAGACGCGGGTGCTGCGTGTGAGCCTGCAGCGGGCGCTGCGCACGGCGGCGGAGAACAACCTGGCGTTGCAGTTTTCGCGTCTTGCGCCGGCGATCAGCGAGTCGGAGGTTGTCGCCGCGCAGGCGGCGTTCGACTGGACCTACACGTCCAACCTGACGTGGAACGACCAGGACGAGCCGCGTGTGGCGTCGAATCTCAACCGGAGCGCGAACGCGACGCAGGAGCATACGACGACGTGGAACAACGGGCTGCGCAAGCAGATGGCCAGCGGGGCGCAGTTGCAGGTGCAGCAGGAACTGATCTATCGCGACGATGATTCGCCGGGGCAGGCGGCGGTGCCCGATCGGAGTTATCAGAGCGGGGTGACGCTGCAGCTGGATCAGCCGCTGCTGCGCGGGGCGGGCTCCGAGGTCGCGCTGGCGGAGGTGCGCCTCGCCCAGAACGCGGAGCGTGACAAGGTGGCGTCGCTGAAGCGCGACATGATCCGGACGCTGACGGACGTGGAGAAGACGTACTGGGCGCTGGTTCGGGCCGAGCGTGATCTGCGGATACTTGAGAAGCACATGGAGCGCGGCATGGAAGTGCAGCGCCAGGTGCGTGAGCGTGCGCAGCTCGACGCCACGCCCGCGCAGATCGCGGATGCGACGGCGCGGGTCGAGCAGCGCCGTGCCGACGTGATCCGCGCCCGAACGGCGCTGCGCCAGACCAGCGACCGGTTCAAGGGCCTCATCAATGACCCGGAGCTCCCGGTCGGCTCTGAGGTTCTGGTGATCGCTTCGGACGAGCCGGTCGACGCGCCGTTCCAGTTCAGTTTGCTCGAATCGATCCAGAGCGCGATCGAGAACCGACCCGAGATCGACCAGGCCATCCTGTCGATCGACGACACCGCGATCCGGAAGGTTGTCGCGGACAATGCTCGCCTTCCCAAACTCGACATGCGCTTCCAGACCAAGTGGACCGCGCTGGACGCCAACGCGGACTCGGCCGTCGAGAACACCTTCGGCGGGGACTTCGTCGACTATGTGGTGGGGCTGGCGTTTGAGCAGCCGATCGGCAACCGTCGCGCCGAGGCGGATTATCGCCGGCGATCGCTGGAGCGTCAGCAGGCCGTGCTGTCGTACAAGAATACGGTGCAGCAGGTGATGCTGGAGGTGAAGTCGTCGCTGCAGTCGCTCACGACGCAGTATCAACTGATCGAGCAGACGCGAGCCAGCCGCGTCGCTGCGACCGAGGTACTCCGGGCGTTTCTGGTCGAGAAGGACACGAAGGCGGCGTACACCGTGGAGCGTCTTGACCTCGAACTGTCTCACCAGGAGCGTCTGGCCCAGGCCGAGCGCGAGGAAGTGATCGCGCTGACCGACTATCACAACGCGCTGGCGGACTTCTATTCCGCGATCGGGCGCACGCTCGAACGGAACGCGATCATTTTTGATGTTCCGAGCGCGTCGCAGCGTCGGGCGATCGAATCGATGCGATCGCCGATCGTCCCGGCGCCGGTTGAGTTCAAGCCGGGCGAGATCAAGACCACGCCGTATGAAGAGAACCTGATTACGGAGCCCTCGGCGGGCGAGGCGGTGCCTGCGACGGGCACGATCGAGGAGCCGTCGGACTCGCTGGTTCCGCCCGGGGCGAGCGAGCCGCGTCCCGAAACGCCCGCGCCCGAGGCCGCGCCGACAGCGCCGCCCGCTGAGCCCGCGCCGAGCGAACCGCCGAAGGACTCGCCGCAGTGAGTTCCGGCCCCGAGGAAATCGCCTCCGCGATCGCGCGTCTGAAGGACGGCGGCATCGTCGCGTTTCCGACCGAGACTGTTTATGGC
The DNA here is from genome assembly GCA_020845755.1 of Phycisphaerales bacterium. GTDB lineage: Bacteria > Planctomycetota > Phycisphaerae > Phycisphaerales > UBA1924 > JABWBC01. The sequence continues at coordinate 67,985 of JADLFE010000019.1, read as the reverse complement.
CTGGGCGCCGACGCGTTCAACCCCAAGGCCGTCGCGCGTGTTTTCGAACTCAAGGGGCGCCCCGCCAACAACCCGCTGATCGTTCATGTGTCGAGCGCGGCGATGGCGCGCGAGGTTGTGGCACATTGGCCGCGTACTGCGGAGGCGCTCGCTGAGGCGTTCTGGCCGGGCCCGCTCTCGATCGTGCTGCCGAAGAGCACGCGCGTGCCGTCGATCGTGACCGCGGGCGGGGCGAACGTTGCGGTCCGGTGCCCCGAGCATCCGCTCACGCTCGCGTTGATCGAGACGCTCGGTGTGCCGCTGGTTGGTCCCAGCGCGAATCCTTCGGGTCGGACCTCGCCCACCTGCGCCGAGCATGTGCGCGACAGTTTCACCGAGCGCGACGTGCTGGTGCTTGACGGCGGGGTGTGCCGTCGCGGCATCGAATCGACGGTGCTGCAGATTCTTCCAACGCCGAAGATCCTGAGGCCGGGCGTGATCGGCGCGGGCGCGATCGAGCGTGTTGTCGGTTCGACTGTTTCGCGATTTGCGGCCGAGGCCGTCACGCCGAGCGAGCCGCTGGCTTCGCCGGGCCTGCTCGAACAGCACTATGCGCCGCGCACGCCGGCGTATCTCGTGGGGGAGCACCAGATCGACGAGGCGATTTCGCGTGTGCCGGGCCCGGTGGTGGTGGTGACCGCGAGCGCGGTGCAGGTGCGCTCGCCGCATCTGGTCGAGCCCATGCCGCCCGACGCCGAGAGCTATGCCGCGGCCTTGTACGCGACACTTCGGCGTGCCGACGATCATCGTGCGGCGACGATTCTGGTTGTCGCGCCGGACACGGCGATCGGCGAGCCGGCGATCTGGGACGCGATCCTGGACCGGCTCTCGCGCGCGGCGAGGCGATGGAACGCTTGATCGCCCGAACGCTTGTGTCTGGCATACCGCCTGCCGGCGCAGCGTTTCATCGATGGCGTTGACTACTCCGCCACATCCCAGCGTCCGGTCGGCGGCTCGTAGCAACCGCCGGCGAGATTGAGATGTTCGCCCAGAACGGGCGTGATGGCGTACCGGACCGTCACGTCGCTGGACATCGCCAGCACCGCGACGAGGTCCTTTCCGCCGCGCACGCGGACCTCGACGTGTCGGGCGCCGTCGCGATCCTCGAGTTCGATCCACTCGACGTCGCGGGCGGGGGCGTCGAAGAGCGGGAGGCGTGTGCCGTTCGGTAGCACCAAATCCGCCGAGGCGGTCCACCCATTTTCCTGGCCCGGCGCGTCCAATCGCCAGTGCAGTTCCGGGTTGACCGAAGCGCCGTTTCCTGAGCGAAGATTGTCGACGAGTTCGGGGCGCGAGGCCAGGAGCGCACGGCGCGAGAGGATCCACGCGAGCGTTATCGTGCCGCGCATCGCCGCGGGCGCGCGGACGGATCGAGCGATCGATGGACGTCGTGCGGACGCGCTCATCGTTCCCGGCCTCCACCCGTGAGCAGGGGCGACGTCAGGAGCGTCGCCGCGATCTTGAGCCCGCGTCCGGCGGGGCTCACGAACTTCTGGCTCAGCGCCTCGACGGTCTCAAAGAAGCGGAGCATGGAATCGAGGCGTGTGTTGTGCTCGTCGACCTTCTGGCGGAGTTCCGGGTCGTCGTCGCGTGATCGCTTTCCCTTGCCGGGCAGGTCGGAGTTGGTCTTGTCGCGGATCTCATGGAGCGACGCCAGGAGTGGGTCGACCTCGCGCTTCATGCGTTCGCGGAGGATGGCGCGGAACATGTCCCACACGTCCTGGTCGGCCTGGAAGTATTCCTTGCGATCGCCGCGCTTGTGTGCCCGCGAGATCACGCCCCAATCGAGCAGCGCCCGGAGCGACATCGACGCGTTGCCGCGGCTGATGCGCAGGCGCTCCATGATGTCGTCGGTGCAGAGGGGCTCGCCGGTGATGTAGAGCAGGGCCTGGACCTCGGCCATGGTGCGGCTGATTCCCCAGGCGCTGCCCATCTGGCCGAACGCCGCGATGAACCCGTCCTGGGCTTCCAGCAGCGCTCGCTTCTGGTCTTCCGGGCTTTGTGGTGCCTCGCGCATCAGGGGAAGTATGCGGCGGCGGGCCGATCGGGTCCACCGACAATTTCAGAAATGATTGAAATCACTTCCGTAGCCTGGAATCTCCGTGATGCAAAAGTGAAGGCGGCGAGGGCCAATGGCACGCTCGCCGCCTTTCCGGGGGCAGAATGAATGGGCAAGCGACGGGGTTTATGAAAATGCCCCTCACTCGACTCCGAATCGATCGTACCAAGATCGAGATGCCGATGCAACGCCTTTCCATTAGGATGGGGGCATGGCGATTCCAACCACAGGCCAGATCGCGGCTTGCGCGGCGGGGGTGGGGGCCCACGCCGATGCCACGGAGGCGGCGACCATCGCGGCCGGAGCGTGTCGTGCGCGCCTAGGGGATTCCGCCGATGTCGCGATGGTTTTTTTCTCGAAGGCACTTGCCGACGGGGCGGGAGAAATCGCATCGGTTGTCCACGAAATCCTGGGGCCGAAGGCGGTTGTTGGCGTGTCGGGGGACGGCGTAGTTGAGGGTTCGCGGGAGTACGAGGACGCGCCTGCCGTATCCATCTGGGCGGCGCGCATGCCCGGGGTGGAGTTTTCCACCTTTGACGACGAGGACCTTGGCCTCGGGATCCCGCGCGATCCGGGCGATCCGCTGGAGTTTGAAGCCATCGGTGCCGAGAATCTTCGCGCCACGTTCGTCTTTGCCGACCCGCGGAGTGTCCCCACGATCCGGGTGGTTCCCGCGCTGAATCGTGCGATCCGCCGACCCGATGCGTGGCCTGTCCTTTTGGGAGGACTTGCCTCCGGCGGCACCGACGACAATCCCTCAGCGCTCATCCGCGGTCGGACTTCCAAACGCCGCGGCCTGGTCGGGCTCAACATCCATGGGAGCGTCTGCGTCGAGACAGTTGTCAGCCAGGGATGTCGCCCGATCGGCCCGAACTTTGTCATCACCAAGGCCAAGAACAATGTCATCCTCGAACTTGGTGGCAAGCCCGCCGCGGCGGCGCTGCACGAGGTGATCCAGCAACTAAACGAGCGGGAGCGGTCGCTCATCTCGCGCGGCCTGTTCATCGGGCGCGTGGTGAACGAGTACAAGGATCGCTTCGGGCGTGCCGACTATCTCATTCGCGCGGTCGTCGGAGTTGATCGCACGATGAGCGCCATCGGCGTGGGCGATCTGATCCGCGTGGGTCAGACGGTGCGGTTCCACCTGCGTGACGCCGCCACCGCGCACGAAGACCTTGCGATGCTCCTGGATTCACAGCAACTGCGCGACCCGCCCGTGGGAGCGATCCTGATCACCTGCAACAAGCGCGGGTGCTCGCTGTTCGGCGGGCCGCATCATGATGCGACGATGGTGTCGCGTGCGTTCCAGACGCTGCCGGCGGGTGAGGACCTTGCCAAGGCTGGGCGGTCGATCAGCCCGACGGGCGCGGCGAGCGACGAGCTGCCGATGGCTGGGTTCTTTGCGGCGGGCGAGTTCGGCCCGGCCGGGAGCGAGAGCTATGTCCACGGTCACACGGCGTGCGTGACGATGTTCAGGATGATGTGACGGGCCCGCATGATGCGTCTGTGCGCCCATGAACCGGCGGCACGTCATCGTTGCTCGCGATGACGGAGCGGTGATACGGAGCGAACGACAGGATCGGCGTTCAACGGAACGATCGATCGGAGGGCGACGGGTCGGTCGTCCGCGTGCGTCACGGATCCGTGCGGATCGGAAAGCGGGCGAGCGCTTCGCGCACAACGGGCGGGATGTTGACCTTGGCGTGGGCCGAGTAGTCGTAGGTGACGATCGTGCCGCGCCCGATGGCCGCGACGTGATCGGTGGCGCTGCTGATCACCTGGTGCTCGAGCGTGAAGCGATCGTCGCCGATCGAGACAATCGATGAGGTGACGCGGAGCGTGTCGGGGAAGTTGACGGGGCGGCGGAAGCGGCACTCGGCGTGCTGCAGGATGAAGCCAACGCCGCGGCGCCGATCGGAGGCGTCGAAGCCGACATTGGGTCCCAGCGCGCGGATAAACGCGACCCGCGCGGTTTCGAGATAGCGGAAGAACGAGACGTTGTTGACGTGGTTGAGCGCGTCCATCTCGCCCCACGCGACGGGGATGTCCACGACGACATGGGCGGCGGCGATGATCTCGGCGGTGGCGGGGGGCATGGGGGAGTGTAGAAACGCCCGATCAGCTTGGAGGCTCCTTGTACACAGCCGTGTACATCTGCTCGTCGCCGAGGTACAAGATCTCGGGTGTAAACGAAAACGCTCGACCTTTGGTAAGTCGGCGGAATTCCCAACCTGACTGGGGCGGGCTAGGAAACGTTGCGACCGTGGCCTCAAGGTGCCATTGCTCTCGGGGTGGGAGTTCCGATTTGTCTGTGGTGATGATCGCGTAGCCCGAGCAAATCAATAACTCGCTCAACCGACACCCGTATGTTCCGCCCGCCCACCACGCATGGCGATCACCCTTGTAGCCGCGCGTGCCGCAAGTGTTGCGAAACCTCGGCTCGCACATCAACACCGCGCGTCCGTTGCCCAAATCAAGAAGAACCTCGACCCCTTGATCGGTCGCGGCCGCGAGCGCCTCGTCGTACTTCGCGGGCGTGATGATCTGAGCGCGTTCCACGCCTGCCGGAGCAAACGAGCGCCCATCGGAGAGAGTGACAACGCCGTCCTTCACCGAGACGACGGCAATCGGTGAGGTCAGTGGATGCTCACGTGTCCAGACATCCCGATCAAGCACACCGGAAAACTCGAGCGTGAAATATGCAGCGACGACGACGATGCTCACGACGAGAGCGCCGACAAGCAGTATTTCTAGGCGACGGTTTGACTGGAGAGATTCATCGGCCATGTGCGGTTTCCCCGCGAACGCGGTCCGTAAAAGCATACGGCGATTGCGGAAGCGGGTTGCATTTCACGGTGGAAATGTGTCGGGTCATGTTGCAGTACGTCTATCACGAGGGTGTTCGCTTCTTTGCGTCGGCATATTGAAGACAAGCCATGAAAAGGGGCCGGACTTCTGTCCGGCCCCTTGTCGAACCAACTCTACGCGATTGTGGTTTTACACCCCGACCGCCTGCCTGCTTCCCTTCTTGCTCTCGGAGAGCAGGCGGCGGAGCACGGTGTGCAGCACGCCGCCGTTCTTGTAGTACTCCGCCTCGACCGGCGTGTCGATGCGGCAGCGGACCGTGAACTCGCTCTTCTTGCCGTCGGCTTTGGTCGCGGTGACCTTGATCTCGCAGCGCGGCTCGATGAGGCCTTCGGCGCTGAACGGGATGTCGAGGTCGAAGGTCTCTTCGCCCGTGAGGCCCAGCGACGCGGCGGACTGGCCGTCCATGAAGCACAGCGGCAGGACGCCCATGCCCACGAGGTTTGAGCGGTGGATGCGCTCGAAGGACTCGGAGATGACGGCCTTGATGCCCAGGAGCAGCGTGCCCTTGGCGGCCCAGTCGCGCGACGAGCCCATGCCGTAGTCCTTGCCCGCCAGGACGACGAGCGGCGTGCCTTCCTTCTGGTAGTTCATGGCGGCGTTGTAGATGAAGTCGATCTTGCCGGCGCCGGCCTTGGACAAGTCCTTCGTGAAGCCGCCCTCCTTGATCTTGCCGGTGGCGGGGTCGGTGGCGAGTTTGTTCTTGATGCGGGTGTTGGCGTAGGTGCCGCGGGTCATGATGCGGTCGTTGCCGCGGCGCGTGCCGTAGGCGTTGAAGTCGGCCTTGCGCACGCCGAGCGACTTGAGGTAGTCGCCGGCGGGCGAGTTCTCGGCGATGTCGCCGGCGGGCGAGATGTGGTCGGTGGTGACCGAGTCGGCGACATACGCGAGCACGCGAGCGCCCTTGATCGCCTTGGGCGTGCCGGGCTTCTCGCTCATGTTCTCGAAGAACGGCGGGTGCTGGACGTAGGTCGACTTCTCGTTCCAGGCGTAGAGCTCGCTCTTGCTGACGGGCACCTTGTTCCACTGCTCGTTGCCGCTGGAGACGTTGGCGTACTCCTTGCGGAACTGCTCGGGCGAGAGGCACATGGCCTTGCAGTCCTGCACTTCCTTCCACGTGGGCCACAGATCCTTGAGGAACACCGGCTTGCCGTCCTTGGTGGTGGCGAGCGGCTCGGTGGCCAGGTCGATGGCGACCGATCCGGCGATCGCGTAGGCGACGCAGAGCGGCGGGCTGGCGAGGAAGTTGGCCTTCACCGACGGGTGGACGCGACCTTCGAAGTTGCGGTTGCCCGAGAGCACCGACGCGGCGACGAGATCGCCTTCCTTGATCGCGGCCTCGACTTCGTCCGGGATCGGGCCGGAGTTTCCGATGCAGGTCGTGCAGCCGTAGCCCACGGTGTTGAAGCCGACGGCGTCGAGATCGGCGGAGAGGCCGGCCTTGGTGAGATAGGCCGTGACGACCTTGGAGCCGGGGGCGAGGCTGGTCTTGACCCACGGCTTGCGGGTCAGGCCGAGCGCGCGGGCCTTGCGGGCGACCAGGCCCGCGGCGATGAGCACGTCGGGGTTGCTGGTGTTGGTGCAGGAGGTGATGGCGGCGATGACGACGGCGCCGTGGGTGAGCTTGTGCGACGACGAGTCGGCGGGGTTCTTGTAGGTGCCGGTGGCGCCGAAGATCTTGTCGGCGGGCAGGCCAAAGCTCGTGTTGCCCAGCGGGGCGGCCATGGCCTTGAAGAACTCGGCCTTGACGTTCTTGAGCTCGACGCGGTCCTGCGGGCGCTTGGGGCCGGCCAGCGAAGGCTGGATCGTCGAGAGATCGAGCTCCATCACGTCGGTGAACTCCGGCTCGGGCGAGCCGGGCGTCCAGAACATGCCGTTGGCCTTGCAATAGGCCTCGACCAGCGCGACGGTCTTTTCATCGCGCCCGGTGAAGCGGAGGAAGTCGAGCGTGGCCTGATCGACGGGGAAGAAGCCCATGGTCGCGCCGTACTCGGGCGCCATGTTGGCGATGGTGGCGCGATCGGGCACGGACATGCTGGCGAGCCCATCGCCGAAGAACTCGACGAACTTATCGACGACGCCCTTCTTGCGGAGCATCTGCGTGACGGTCAGGACCAGGTCGGTCGCCGTGGTGCCCTCGGGGAGTTTGCCCTTCATGCGGAAGCCGATGACCTCAGGCGTGAGCATGTAGATGGGCTGGCCGAGCATGACGGCCTCGGCCTCGATTCCGCCGACGCCCCAGCCGACGACGCCCAGGCCGTTGATCATGGTCGTGTGGCTGTCGGTGCCGACGCACGAATCGGGATACGCGACGGTCTCGGCGCCGGCCTGCTTGGTGAGCACACCGGAGGCGAGGTACTCGAGGTTGACCTGGTGGATGATGCCGGTGGCGGGCGGCACGCAGGAGAAGTTGTTCAGGCTCTGCTGGCCCCACTTGAGGAACTCGTAGCGTTCGGTGTTGCGCTCGAACTCCTTGGTGGCGTTGATGGTGAGCGCCTGCCCGCTGCCGAAGGCGTCGACCTGCACGCTGTGGTCGATGACCAGGTCGCACTTGACCAGCGGGTTGATGAGGTTGGGGTCGCCGCCGAGTTTCTTCATCGCCTGTCGCATGGCGGCCAGGTCGACCACGCACGGCACGCCGGTGAAGTCCTGAAGGACGACGCGTCCGGGCATGAAGGGGATTTCTTCCTTGGCGGGGCTCTTGGCGTTCCAGTTGGCCAGGCCGCTGACGTCGTCGGCCGTAACGACGAAGCCGTCGAGATTGCGGAGCATGGACTCGAGAAGGACCTTGATCGAATAGGGGAGTTTGTTCACGTGCCCGACCTTGGCGAGGGAGGCCAGGTCGAAGTAGGTGTAGGTGCCGAACTTGGTGGAAAGGGACTTCTTGGCGCCGAAGGGGTCGGGGCGGGAGGACTGGGTGGTGGTCATGGGATGCTCCGGGTGGGAGGGGATGCTGGCATCAGCAGGATCGGTTCACCACAATGATCGTATCTCGGCGGCATGAATCGAATCGATTGTGATGTGAAAACGCATAAATCGGAGTGATGATCATGCGCACGGGACGAGGATGATGTCGGAGCAAGGAAGCGGTTGTGAATATTTGCCGGTCGCTGGCGGTCCGATCTTCATCGATCCGTGCGGGAACGAGAAGATCAGATCATCCGGTTCATAGCACGGACCCAGGCGCGGTAGGTTGCGGGTGGGAGTTCTGATGTAGGCAAAGTCCGGCGAGCGTGCCGATCAGGGGCGTCGTAGACTGAATGGAACCAAGCGCAGGGCTTGAGTTGGTGACTGGCGTGGCGTCGGCGTGTAGTACCTCGGGCTGCGGGAGCCTACGCCCCGACGGCGGTGCAGACGCGTTTGGCGGCGTCGTTGAGGTCGGTGGCGGGCTGCATGGTGGGGAGTTGGTTGCGTGCGCTGTCGAGGAAGGCGCGTGCGGCGGCGACGTTGGTGCCCTCGAGGCGCACGACGAGCGGCACCTTGAAGCCGACGCTCCCGTCGGGGTTCTTGAAGTTGCGAGCGGCGTTGACGACGCCCTTGGCGATGGTCTCGCAGTTCATGATCCCGCCGAAGATGTTGACGAGGATGCCCTTGACGCGCTGGTCGGAGAGGATGATGGAGAAGGCCTCGGTGACGGCCTCTTCGGACGCGGAGCCGCCGACGTCGAGGAAGTTGGCCGGTTCGCCGCCGTTGAGTTTGATGATGTCCATGGTGGACATGGCGAGCCCGGCGCCGTTGACGAGGCATCCGATGTTGCCGTCGAGGGCGATGTAGTTGAGTCCGAGCGCGTTGGCGCGTGTCTCGGCGGGATTGTCCTCGCTGGCGTCGTGCATCTCGGCGATGGACTTCTGGCGGAACAGGCCGTTGTCGTCGAAGTTGAACTTCGCGTCGATAGCCAAGACCTGCCCGTCCGGCGCATCCTTCGTCGGCGGCGTGATGACCAGCGGGTTGATCTCCGCGAGAGTGCAGTCCTTGTCGACGTAGAGGCGTGAGAGTTTCATCATGATGTCGGCGGCCTGGGCGACCTGCTTGCCGACGAGCCCGAGGCGGAAGGCGATGCGTCGTGCCTGGTGTCCCTGAAGCCCCGTGAGCGGGTGGATGAATTCTTTGACGATGGCGTCTGGGCGGTCGTGGGCGACCTGCTCGATCTCCACGCCGCCCTCGCGCGAGGCGATGAGGACGTTGCGACGTGTCTTGCGGTCGGTGGTGATGGCGAGGTAGAACTCTTCGCGTCCGCCGCTCTTGCGATCGGCGATGTCGACGGCGCTGGCGACGAGGAGTTTCTTGACTTCGAGCCCTTCGGGCGGGGTCTGGGGGGACTTCATGCGGTTGGTGAACATGAAGCGTGCCGCGGCGGTGGCTTCTTCGGCGCTGGAGACGAGTTTGACGAACCCGGCCTTGCCGCGTCCGCCCGCGTGGACCTGGGCCTTCACAACCGCGAGCGGCTTGGCCATGCCCGCGGTGGCGTTCTTGAAGGCGCCGGCCGCGTCTTCGACGCTCGTGATCACCTGCCCGCTGGGAACGGCGATCGAGTAGTTTCGGAGAAGGTCACGCCCCTGGTATTCATGGATCTTCATGGCGCGGCATGGTAGCCCGCGGAACATCCGCCGGCCCCGCGTCGGAAACCGCGGCGTTGCGAGCAACCCGCCCCAAAAGGAAACGCGCCGGACGATCGCCCGGCGCGCTTCGAATCGGTCGTCCTCGCATCGCGGACCGTCTATCCCGCGGCCTTTTCTTCCTTCTTGGGCGCTTCGGCGGGCTTGGACTGGTCGCGTTCGTGCCAAGCCTTGAGCACCGCGACTTCACGATCCGGCTTGATGCCCCCGAGGTTCTTCAAGCGATCGCCCTCGGGCACCGAGTTGAACCACTCCAGCGTCGCCTTGCAGGTATCGACCACGGGGCGCATCTTGAGGCCCGCGTCGATCGACTTCTGCACGTTGCGCGTGTGGAAACCGGCGCTCTCGCCGATCGGCGGGATCCAGAGCGGCATGTCGCCCCACGGCGAGACCTGCTGGGCCGTCAGGAATTCGGTGTCGCACCACGTGAACGTGGCGTTGGAGTTCGAGGCTTGCTTGCAGGCATCCAGGAGCATGCCCATGGTGAAGCCGGGCTTGCCGGGTGGGTTCTGGGGCGAGATCGCGTCGAGGACGCCCATCGTGCCATTCTCGATCAGATGGATGATCCACTCGGCCAGGTCGCGGACGTCGACCATCTGCAGCGGGTCGTTGGGCGTGCCGGGGGAGAGGACCTCGCCGCCGCGTGCGACGCGCACGGGCCAGTAGGTGAATCGGCCGGTCGGGTCGCCGGGCCCGACGATCAGGCCGGGGCGGATGTTGGTGACGCGCCCGGGCATAGCGGCTTCGGCGGCCTGCTCGCAGAGCGCCTTGGCCGGCCCGTAGTTTTCGAACGAAGCGCCGAACGTTTCGACCGACTCGTCGGCCATTTTGCCCACGGCGGCGGAGGTGTCCGCGCCGGGCGTGGCGTTGTCCGCGTACACGGACACGGAACTGATGAAGACGTACTGCTTCACGCTCGGCGCGAGCAACTCGGCCGACGCCTTGACCATGCGTGGGAAGTAGCCGGATGTATCAACGACGGCGTCCCAGGCGTGTCCCTTGAGCGATTCGAGCCCCTTGGCGGAGGCGGGGTCCTTCTCGTCGGCGGTCTTGTTAGGATCGCGGTTGCCGTAGAACCGCTCGGTATTGTCGGTCTTGGTGTGCAGGACCTTTTCGGTCTTGCCGCGGTTGAAGAGGGAGACGGAGTGTCCGCGGGCCTGGGCGGCAAGGGTGACGGCGGGCCCGAGGAAGCCGGTGCCGCCCAGGATCAGGATCTTCTTGGGTGCTGCGGGGGCGGCCGCGTGCAGGCGGCGAGCGCCGATCGCGAGCCCGGCGACGGCCAAGGACGAGGATGCCAGGAAGTCCCGACGGTTGCTGTGCATGGATTGGACCTTTCTGCGAAGATGGTGCGGTCAGGCCGCAGCGTAGCGTGCGGAGAGGTTGTACCACCTTCCGCACGCCGGGTTGCATTCGGATTGTACGAATCGCACCATCGGGGATCGACCGCGTCGGGAAAGGCGGGACGTGTGGCTGAAGCAACCGGGTCGATTTCAAAGCACCCGACCGAGTCCCCGGGCCGGGGTGGCGGCGTGTCGTGGGGAGTTCTTCTCACGGCGGCGGCGTACTTCTTCTTCGTCCTTACGAGTTACTACATGCTCCGGCCCATCCGCGAAACGATGGCCATCGAGCGCGGCGCCGACAAACTGCCGTGGCTCATGACCGCGACGCTGGGGGTGATGCTGCTGGCAAACCCGGTCTACGCGTTCCTGGTATCTCGATTCCCACGGAGGAGGTTCGTTCCGATCACGCACTACTTCTTCGCGTTGAACATCGTCGGGTTCTTCGCGGCGACCCGGCTGCTCCCCGCCGAGACGCTTCACTCGCTGGGCTATGCGTTCTACATCTGGCTGAGCGTCTTCAATCTCTTCGTCGTCTCGATCTTCTGGTCGATCATGGCCGATGTCTTCGGGCGTGATCGGGCCAAGAAGGTGTTCGGCGTGATCGCGGTGGGGGGGACGCTGGGCGCGATCTGCGGGCCGATCATTGTCAACGCGCTGCTGGGCGGGAAACTCTCGCTGGAATGGCCGTTCGGCGAGAATCCGCCGGTGTGGACCATGGTGGAGTTTCCGAAGGTTGCGCGCGAGTGGGTCTTCCTGGCGGCGCTGGTACCTTTGCAGGCGGCGATCCTGTGCGCGGCGTCGTTGATCAGGCGCGGCGAGGCGTTGAACTCGGGCGCGCCGTCGCACCCCTCGGGGCGCGAACCGACGAGCGACGCGCTCGCGGGCTTCCGCCTGATCGTGAACAGCCGCTATCTGCAGACGCTCTCGCTCTACATGCTGCTGTTTACGATCACGAGCACGTTCATCTACCTTGAGCAGGCGAACATGATCGCCGCGAAGTTTCCCGACGCCGACGCCCGCACCAAGGCCTTCGCCAATCTCGACCTCTACACCAACCTGCTGACGCTCGTCACGCAACTCTTCCTGACGCGTCAGATCATCAAGTACATCGGGATCGGCGGGACGCTCGCGGTGCTCCCGACGCTGACCTTCGCCGGCTTCGGCGCGCTGGCGGCGACGGGGAGCGTGCCGGTCCTGTATACCTACCAGGTCGTTCGGCGCGGCATGCACTACGCGGTCGATCGCCCGGCACGCGAGATTCTGTACACGCCGCTCTCACCCGACGAAAAGTACAAGTCCAAGGCGTTCATCGACACCTTCGTCTATCGCGCGGGCGACATGCTCGGCGGCTGGGCGCCGACGTGGCTGGCCGCGATCGGGACGGGGCTCAAATTCACCACCCCGATCCCCACCTGGGTCCTGTGGCTCCCGCTCTCGTTGCTCTGGATCGCGACCGCGGTGGTGCTCGGGATCATGCAGAAGCACGCCGGTCAGTCCATCACACACCCGGGTCAGGAGCGAGCGCGCTGAGCGGCGGCGAGGGGACGACGGGGCGTCGCTCCGATCGCCGATTCCACGTCCGCGCGGTGTTCAGCACCCTGCTTCGAAGGCTTCCGCGTAAAGGTCGTAGTCGAGGGCATTGACGAATCCGTCCGCGTTCACGTCCGCATCCGACGACGCGGCCTCGAACGCCTCGGCGTAGGCGTCGTAGTCGAGCCCGTTCACAAACCCGTCGTTGTTGAAGTCACCGAGACACGGATTGGTGCGCACCAGCATCGAGGGCGGGATGACCTGCTTCTCGATGCCCGGGCCGGCGACACTCAAGATCAATCCGCCCGTGCCGCCGGCTTCGAACCACTCGACGCGGATTCTGTGCGTACCGGCCTTGAGGTTGACGGTGCCGCCGACCTCGGCCATTCCATGCAGGCCGTCGCAGTTGGCGACCAGGTTGGTGCCGATGTAGAGTTTCGACCCATCATCGGACTGGGTATACAGCGTGTAGAGACCTTCGGAGGGCGCGACGAAGTAGCCGTCGAAGGCGGCGAGCAGGTCGTCGGTGCGTTCGCTGTCGAGCAGCACGCCATTGGTCACGGGCTGATTGACCTGGGCGAGCACCGAGGTCTTGTAGGGCGTGTGGCCGTCGAAACTCGGGAGCGCCGAGAGACCAGCGGGCAGGTCGAAGTACTCGATACTCAGCGGGCCGGCGAACGCGCCGCCCGGGATCACCTGCTTGGAGAGCGAGGAACTCTGCCACGACGCGATCAGGCCGCCCCAGTAGGTCGACCCGGCGAAGTACTCGATCTTGAAGGAATGCGATCCGGCGGCCAGGGCGATCGAGCCCGATGCCTCGGTCATGTTGTTGTGATAGAAGTCGTTCTTGACGACGGCCCGTCCGTCGATCCACAGCATCGAGCCGTCCTCTGAGTTGGAGTAGAAGGTGTACGTGTCGGTTGCGGGGGCGATGATGGTTCCCTGGATGAGCGCCCCGAAGAGGGTCTTTCGGCCCGAGCCCAGGATGTTGAGATAGGCGCGCGGGAAGTCGACAGCGCCGATCGTGGAGGACTTGTACGGGGTCAAGGACGCGAAGTCGGGGAGGGCGTTCTGCCCGCCCGCGCGGTAATAGCGAGCCTCGATACCGGGGAGTGTGTTTCCGGCGTTATCGGTGTCGCGAAGCGTCTGGTTGCTCAAGTACACGCGGGCGGTCGCCTGGGCGCCCGCGGTGTCCTGGATCGTGTACAGGAATGTGTCATAGCCGCTGGCGTCGGTGCGCGGCGTATAGATCAACTCATCGCGTCCGCCGGCGCCCGTTCCGGTCGACACGGAGAGCGTCGCGCCGGCCTGGGTCGTGGCCGGGAAGGAGAAGAACGAGAGCGGATCGCAGTTGGGATCGGCGTCGTTCGACATGACGTCGAGGCGCGTCGGGATGTTGGCGGTGATGGTGTACGTGTTGGCGATCGCGCCCGGTCCGCCTTGCGTTGGCGCCGGCCCGATGTTCTCAAGGCAGCCTCGGGCGGCCGCATACTTCAGCGAGGGGATCACGGTCTCGCTGAAGGCGCTCAGATTGCCGGCGCACCCGCCGAGCCCCGAGCACATGATCGAACAATCGGGCGAGCCGTCGCAGTGACCGGCGGCGAAGTTGTGCCCGACCTCGTGAGAGACCAGTCCCACCAGCGCCCCCAGGTCGCCGGTGAATCCGATGTTTGACACGGCGTACTGATAACTGAAATTGCATACCACGTCGACCCACGCCAGGCCGATCACCCCGCCGGTCGGCTGCCCGGTGAAGAGGTGGGCGCAGTCGCGCGGCCTGAAGCGCTGCGCGACGGTCCACTCGGACTGGATCATCCCCAGCAGGGTCCCGATGTCTGCGCTGTTGTACAGCGTGTTGTCGGTGCGCACGATGCTGGCGCTGATCACGAAGTGAACGTTCACGTCGCGGTTGTAGATCACGTTCATGCCGTTGATGATGCTCTCGGCGTACGCGAGGCACTGGACGGGGTCGGACCCGTGCTGGCCGTAGTAGGTAAAGTCCATATCGATGCCGATCTGGGCCTGACGCAGGCAGTTGGCACGCCGATCGAAGCCGTCCGGCGCTTCCGTCTTCACCCCGTCGGGAACTTCCAGCGCGCCGCCGCACGAATGGCCCGTCGCCCTGATCGCGTCGGAGCGGTAGACCACGTGATCGATCGGATTGGCGTTCGCCTCGATCTCGCTCAGGGGCTGCATGTACCAGATCGTGCCGTCGCCCGGGTCGATGACAGCGTGCACGCCCGACGCGACGAACGAAACAGCGGCGAGCGAACCGGGATGATCGACGACCTGCCCGCGATGGGTGGTGATCTCCGGCGTGGGGAGGTCGATCACCTGGCCGGAGCGCGACGCTTGAAGCGTGAAGCCCGGCGCGCGAACGGACGAGGCCTCGAGATCGAGCAGGAGTTCCTTCCCGTTCAGCACCAGCGTTCCGAACCAGTGTCCGGATCGCGCGGGTGTCCACTCGATCGGCTGGATTTCCGCGCTGTTCAGGTCAAGGCTCGAGCGCGGCAGATCTCCGGCCTTGGTCGCAACGACTCCTGCGGGCTGAGCGTGGGTGAGTGCTCCTTGGAGCGCCTGAGCCGGAGAAACCATGGCGGACGAAACCAGAGCAAACGCCGCCAGTGCGGCGCGGGCAACAATCGATGACATCGGGAACCTCCTGTCTGAACCTTTCATCGTACAGGATGCGGCTTGAATTCCCTAGAGGTTGCTGCGAAACGCGAACACACGCCGAATGGGCTTGGGAGCCACGTTGGGAACGGACCGGCGAGCCGGAACCGACACGTCATGCTGGTACGGTCGTTGAGCGGCGTTCGGCGCTTTCAGCACGACAATCTGACGTGCCGCTATCGGACTCTTTGCGCGGGATTTGGCGGACGCTGACAGATCGCGCGGGAATCGCGTGTTTACTGATGGCGTCGGATTCGCCGCGTTTCCGGTCGCCATGTGTGTGACAAGCGGCGGGCCCGAAAGTCATGTCCCAGAGAAGAAGAGGAGATCAGGCATGTCGACGATGGCTCGCGGTACCTTCGCCCTTGCGCTGGCTTGCATGGCCGGCACGACCTTCGCCCAGCTCACCGGGCCCAGCAGTTCGCAGTCACCCTATGTCCTTCCCACTCGCGCGGGCGTGGTGACCCAGAGCCTGCTCACGGCCGGCGACACCATCGGCGGCTACAAGATGGTCGGAATCCCCGATGGCACCGGCGCGTTCAACAACGGCGACGGCACCTTCACTTTCCTCGTCAACCACGAAATCCCCGGTGCGTCCGGCGGCGTGCGTGCACACGGCTCGACCGGCGGGTTTGTCTCGCGCTGGTCGATCGACGCCGCGACCCGCACCGTCCTCTCAGGCCGCGACCACAACACCAGCGCCTCCGACGTCTTCACCTGGAATGGCGCGGGCTATACCCAAGGCACCACGCAGTACAACCGCCTTTGCTCGGCGGACCTCGCCAAGTCCAGCGCCTACAAGTTCGGCAACCTTGGCACCGACGCCCGCATCCTCATGAACGGAGAAGAGAGTGGGAACGAAGGCCGCGCCTTCGCTCACATCGTCTCCGGCGCCAACCAGAACCAGTCCTACCAGCTCCCCTACCTGGGTCGCTTCTCGTGGGAAAACTCCATCGCCAACCCCAAGGCCCAGGCCAAGACCGTGGTGATGGGGACCGATGACTCGACGCCCGGCCAGGTCTATATGTACGTCGGCGACAAGCAGAGCACCGGCAACGACATCGAACGCGCCGGCCTGACCAACGGCGGCCTCTACGGCGTCCGCGTCAGCGGGCTGCCCACCGAAGTCCGCGCCTCCGGCGCGTCGGGACGCTTCGACCTCTTTAGCCACGGCGACGTCGCCAACAAGTCCGGCGCCGACCTCAACAGCGAGTCCAATGCCAGCAGCGTCACCAACTTCCTCCGACCCGAGGACGGCGCGTGGGATCACCGCATCGGGCACGAGAACGACTTCTACTTCGTCACCACCGACCGCTTCAATTCCACCAGCCAGGAAGGGCACTCCCGCCTCTACCGCATGCGCTTCGACGACATCACCAACCCCACCATGGGCGGGCAGATCGACATGCTGATCGACGGCTATGTCTCCGGGCCCAACATGATGGACAACCTCTGCATCGACAACCTCGGACGCATCCTCATCCAGGAAGACATCGGCGGGCAGGACGCCCTCGGCGCCGTCTGGCTCTACGACACCGCCAGCGCCGGCCTGGTCAAGATCGCCGAGCACGACCCCTTCCGCTTTGATCCCACTTCGTCCGGCTTCCTCACCCGCGACGAGGAATCCTCGGGCATCATCGACGCCACCGACATCCTCGGCAAGGGCTGGTTCCTCCTGTCGGACCAGGCCCACTACGCCGTCAGCGGCGAGCAGTACGAGGGCGGGCAGCTCATGGCCATGTACGTTGACCCCTCGATCATCCCCGCGCCGGGCGCGGCCGCGATCCTGGGCCTCGGCGCTCTGGCTGCCTCGCGCCGCCGCCGCGCCTGATCGATCTCCAACCTGAGAGTGCCTCATGCGGGGCGCGGTCGGCACCATCCGGCCGCGCCCTTTTTTCGTTGATTGTTCGTGGCACGCGAAGATCACCGTTTGACGCGCGGCTCCTTGTCCGGGCAGACTGTTGTGGTCCGGACGCACACAGAATGATCGGAGATCCACATGCACATGCTCGCGCTTCTGTCCATTGTGGCTCTCGCCGGCCGCTCCGACACGCCACGCGTTCTCTGGAGCGTCCCGACTTCCTCGCACTCCTTCGGCTCGGGCGCGATCGCCGATGCCGATGGCGACGGCAACCTTGATGTCGCGTTCGCCGGTTACTTCGGCGATGCCAAGGTCCGCATGCTCCGCGGCAAGGACGGGAGCGAGTTGTGGTCCTACCACGACCCCGACCCCAAGCGCGACGATTGCTACGACGCCTCGCTCCGATTCGCAGATCTCGGCGACGGTAAGCTCTCGCTCATCGTGCCGTGCTCCAGCGGCTGTCGCGTGCTGGCGTTCGACGCCGCGACCGGCGCGGTGAAATGGAACACATACCTCGGCGCCGGCGAGTGCATCGACACGCCGCCCTTCATCGGGAGCGTGGACGGCGTGGGAACGATCGGCGTTGTCGTCGGCACATTCAAAGGCAAACTCCATGTGCTGTCATCAGAGGGCAAGATTCTCCGCTCGATCAAGGTCGCGCCGGGCGCGGTGCAGTCGTGCCCGATCGTGACGGATCTTGATGCCGACGGCGTGCCCGATTTCATCGCGGGCAACTTCAAGGGCGACCACGCGATGCACGCCGTCAGCGGGCGCGACGCGAGCGAACTCTGGAAGGTCCAGACGGGCTCGCACATCTACCACGGGCCGTCGACGTGGAATCCGCGCGGCGATGGCTCGGTCCACTTCGTCTTCGGGAGTTACGACGGCAAGGTCTACTCCGTCGACGAAAAGGGCACGCCCGACTTTGTCGTCGCGCCCGGTGAACGCTATTTCATGTCGCCCACCGCCATTCTCGACATCGACGCCGACGGCAAGGACGAGTGCATCGCCGCCTGCGAGAAGGTCAGCGCGATCAACGCCGACGGCAAGGTCCTGTGGCAGCACAGCGTCGGCGCCAGCGGCGGCTGGACGTCAATCACCCGCGGCGTGTCGATCGCCGATCTCAACGCCGACGGCGTCAAGGACCTCGCCTACCTCACGGGCGACGGCGTCTTCCGCATACTCAACGCCAAGGACGGCTCGGTCCAATGCGAATTCAACGCACGCAGCGTCTGCGGCCAGGGCTACGTCGTATCAGACTCATCAAACGGGCCCGTGATCGGCGATCTCAACGCCGACGGCCTGCTCGACGTCTTCTTCGTCGTTGGCGGTGGCGGGAACAAGAAAGCCGACGGCACGAGCGAGCCGCGTTTCGGACGGGCGATCTGCCTCACGGGCTTTGCCGGCAAGGCGTCGGCGGACAACGCATGGCCCATGATCCGCCACGACCTCCGCAACAGCGGGAACGCGCGCGGGCCGATGCAGTCCGGCACGCGTGTCGAATAGCGTGATGCTCGCGCGCGAACTGGAGACCGGCGGTGCGCATTCTTGCTCAGGTTCCCGGGACGTGCGGATCGTCGCGGCGCGGGGCGTACCAGAGTTCAAGTCCTTCGCGCGATCTGAGCATGCGGTTGTCATCAAACAGACGCGATTTGACGCCGCGAATCAGGAGCGATACGACCTCGCCCGCGCTGTGCGTGCGGAGTTTTCGCCCCGAGGTGATGACGGGGTGGCGGATGATGTGAAACTCTCCGAGTTTCTGCAGGGCCTTCGCGAGCGTGATCTCCTCGGACGCAAACAGCGATTCGTCCCACCCGCCGGCGCGGAGAAACGCGTCGCGCATGCAGAAGAAGAACGCGCCGCCCGTGAGGCGAGCGGCACGGAATGACACGGTGAGAAGCGTCAGGCAGAGTTCGGCGTAGAGCGGCACGTGTCCGTCGAACTTCACCGGCGCGCCGCCGCCCACGCAGCCGTGCTCAAGGGCTTCGGCGGCCTGGCGGAGCGCGGGCGCGGGGACGATCGTGTCGGCGTCGACGAACAGGAACGCGTCGCCGCGGGCGATGCGCGCGCCGAGGTTGCGGGTGGCGCTGATCTGGCGTCGGTCGTGAGACACGACGATGCAGCCGCGGGCACGGGCGATCGATTCGCTCGCGTCGGTGCAGGCGTCGAGCGCGACGATGATCTCGTGCTCAAGGCCGGACGGCGCGTCGTCGGACGAGACTCGCTCCGCGAAACACCGCGATGCCTCCCGTGCGGCCCGGCGCGCGGCGTCGATGGTCGCGCCGATATGACGCTCCTCGTTGTGCGCGGGGATGATGATGGAGAGGAACACGCCGTGAGAGGATACCGGCGAGAGCGGCGGAGGATGCGTCGGATTCACGCCCCCGTGTCTCGGGTTGGTGCGCGTGAGCACGGCGTGGGTCGCGGACGGCGGCACGGGGCGGGAGTGGGTCCCCGCCCGCCTATCGTCACTCATGCGTCCGGCCGTGTTCTTTGATCGCGACGACACGCTGATGGAGGCGGGCTCGCTTCCCGCGCCGCCGCCACCGGCCGCGCCGGGCGACGTGATCGATCCCGCCCTCGTGTGCCTTCTCCCGGGTGCGTACGAAGCGTGCGCCGCCCTCAAGCGTGCCGGCTTCGTGCTGGTGGTGGTGAGCAATCAGGGCTCGGTCGCACGCGGCGGTGCGACGACAGCGATGGTCGATGCCGTCAACGCGCGCCTCGCCGACCTGCTCGGACATTCCGTGATCGATGCGTTCTACTACTGCCCGTTCCATCCGCGCGGGCGCGTGCCCGCGTTCACGCTGGAGCACCCGTGGCGGAAGCCCGCGCCCGGCATGATCCTGGCCGCGGCCGAGGACCTCGGGCTCGATCTCTCGCGCTCCTGGCTCATCGGCGATGCGGAGCGCGACATCGAGGCTGGTATCGCGGGCGGGATCGATGCGTCGCGCTGTCTGCGCGTCGGCGCGAGCCTGCCGATCACGCACGCCGTCCAGCGCGTGCTTTCGAACGCTCATTGTTGTTGACGTGTCCCGCCACGCCCGTCGAACCTCGCGAAGCCGCTCACACCCGCCGGCGTTCCGCGTCCTCGACCTTCAGGCCCGCGGCCCGCGCGATCTCGGCCAGCGCGACACGATCATGCACCTTCAACTTCTCGTAGATGCTCACGCGATGATGGTCGACCGTCTTTTCCGAGCGGTGCAGGATCGACGCGATCTCCTTCACCGACAAGCCCTGGCCCAGCAGCGCCGTCACCTCGAGTTCGCGCGGCGAAAGAACATCGAGCCGCCCGAGATTCATCACCGACGAATCAACCATTTCAAATGCGGTCCGCGCCGTCAACTCTTCCGATGCCTCGTTGGTCGGCGAGCGACGCGTGATGAGCAGGAATAGTTCCGGCGCCTCCGGTGGCGCTTCGGCCTCGCGCGTGACGTGACGGATCCATGTGAAGTGCTGCTGCCCACGCCAGATCACGCGCAGCATCACCGGACGCTCCCTGTTCAGCAACATCCGACGGTTCAACTCCATCCGGTCTTCCACCCACTCCGGAGGCATGAACTCAACCCATCGGCGGCCGAGGTATCGCGCCGGATCAGCACCGGGTCCAAAGAGAATCTCCGCGGCCTGCAGGTTCATGTAGACCCAGCGACCGTCTGCCGCGATGACCGTGATCCCCGTGCCCGGTTCTGCCACCAGCGAACTACACAGGTCCCCCGCATGTTCGACAAGGAACTGCGTAATCGGGCACGGGTGCGGCGTCACGTGGGTCATCATCAAATGAAGATACGCGAGTCCCTTGCTCGTTCAAACCGCTGAGCAAAGAAAACCACGCGAAAACATGGACAAGCAGACATGATCCGATCCAGATTCGGCCGGGGATCGACCTGTGAGGGAAAACCCTAGCAGGGGCTCAACGCCCGACCCTCGCTCTCATGTGTGCCCGAACCCACAATCCATCGTGGTTGTTGTTCGAGCCGATTCTCACACCGGGCAGACCTGTCGGGGCGTTCGCACGTCGCTAGACACGGACCCGGTCGGCGTCCTCGAGCGAGAGGCCCGCTCGCTGCGCCAGTTTCGCGACCTCCACACGATCGCGCAGTCCCAGTTTGCGGTGGATCGCCATGCAATGTGACTCGATGGTCTTTTCGGCGCGGAAGAGAACCTTGGCCGACTCGCGGACCGTCATCCCCGCGCCGATCAATGCCATGACGCGGAGTTCCTGGTCTGTGAGGCAGGCCAAGGGACCAAGCCGCACGAACGACGAGTAGACAAGCGTGACCGCCTCACGGGGGAAGAGTGATCGAAGATCACCCGGGATGAGGCGTCCGCGAACGATCATGATGTCCCGATCCGGCGCGCCCGGACAGGTCGGGAACCGGCGGAACCACGCGGTCAATTGATTCCCGTTCCACAGATTCCTGATCAGCAGCGGCGGCGCGTCGGGCTGGGTGCGCTTGAAGATCGCAATGCGCTCGTTCGCGATCTCGGGCGGGAAGAACTCGTTCAAGGACCGCCCGACAAACCGCGAGTTGCTCGCCCCATCGCCCCCCAGCAGATTGGCCCCGTTTTCGCTCATGTAAATGCTCGTGCCATCAAGGGCAACGACACCGACGGCCGTCAGCGGTTCGGCCGCCACCATCTCAAAGAACGCCCACGCAAGATCGGGCAATTGGCGGCGCAGTTCGCTCGCGCTGGTTGTCGGCACGAGAGGATTCCCGGTGCCCGCCCGAGGGAATGAAAGCGAGAGAGCGGGTTCCGGGCGTGCTGTGCTTTGGGTCATCGTGGTCATACTACGGCTCATTAATGAAGGTTCAATAATAAATCCAATCCACGAAGGGTAATCCCCTAGGTCCCGCGCATGGTACGAATAGGACCATGAGGTCCTGTACGGTAGTTCGAATCGTACTGTTCCGGCATTGGAGCCATTTCGGGTCCACCGAGCAGGCGATCCGGCGGCCATCACACCCGTTTCCGATCGGCGTCCTCGGGCGTGAGGCCCGCGCGTTGGGCAAGTCGGGAGACCTCCACGCGATCGCGCACCCCAAGTTTGCGGTGGATCGCCGTGCAATGCGTCTCGATGGTCTTCTCGGCCCGGAACAGGGCCTTGGCCGCCTCACGGACCGTCATCCCCGCGCCGATCAGCGCCATGACGCGGAGTTCCTGGTTCGACAGGCAGTCGAGGGGCCCGAGGCGAATGTGTTCGCTGAATATCAGCGTTGCCAGGTTGGAAGGAAAAAGCGCTCGAAGGTCGCCCGGAATGAGGCGTGAGAGCGCCAGCACGACATCGCGCTCCGGCCGCCCCGGTTCGGTCGGGATGCGCCGGAACCAACTGGTCAGTTGCACACCGTTCCACAGGGTGCGAACCAGCACCGGGTGTTTCTCGGCGATGATTCTTCTGAAGACATCGATGCGTTCCCGCATGATCTCGGGCGGATAAAAATCGCCCATCGTCCGCCCGATCAGGTCGGCGCTCCGGGCGCCCTCGTGGAGCAGGAGCCTCGCCCCCTGCTCGTTGACGTGGAGGACCGTCCCGTCGAGCGACAGAATTCCCACGCCCGTCAGCGGTTCGAATGACACCATCTCAAAGAACGCCCGTGCAACCTCGGGAAAGCGGCGGTGCACCTCGTCGGAATTGGTTGCCGGAGTGAAGAAGTCCATGACGCCCGCCCGGGCGAAGGAGTGCACGAGAGCAGGGTTCGCTCGTGCCGCGTGTTGGTTTGTTGTACTCATCTTCGGGCTCGTCCTTGAAGCGGCAATCGCACGCCATGCGGGGAGAGTCGCCTCTGAAGCGTGATCCGGAATCCGAACACTCAACGCCGCGCGTCCGAATCGAGAGGTCGGATCGGCCTTGTGGCGAGGGGGCGAATCGAGCCCCTGGCCGGGCGGCGCGACGGACATCACACCCGCCTGCGATCGGCGTCGTCCACCGTGAGCCCGGCCTGGTGGGCCAGTGTCGCCATCTCCACCCGATCGGAGATCTTCAACTTGCGGTGGATCGAGACGCAGTGGGATTCGACCGTCTTCTCGGCCCGGTGCAGAGCCTTCGCCGTCTCGCGCACGCTGAGACCGGCCCCGATCAGGGCCATGACGCGGAGTTCCTGCGGCGTGAGGCAATCCAGTTTGCCGAGGCGCACCACGCCGGATTCCAGACGCTCCACCTCCGGCCCGCTGGGGATCGAGCGAGCGTCGCCGCCCACCGAGTGCACCATCATCAGGAACGCGCCGCGCAGCGAAGAACCCGGGAGTTCCGCGAGATACGAGTAGTTGATGAACAACTGCGAACCCAGCCAGAGTTTTCGCCGGCTGACGGCCCGATGGTTCGCCAGCACGCGATGCATCGCGTCCTGGCTCTCCTGGGCGCATTCCGTGGGGAAACACTCCGCCAGTGTTCGTCCGACCAGCGGCGCGGCCTTCGCGTCCGGGCCTACGAATTTGCGGGCGCACTGATCGTTCATGTACTCGATGCGACCGCCGCCGCTCAGCACCGCTACACCTACAAAGGGATCCGCGGCCATGGCCTCGAACACCGCGCGTGCTGCATCGGGCAATTGTCGTTGCACCTCGGTCGCAGTATTCGCCGGCACGCTTGCTGTCGCGCTGGTACGGACACTTGCGCCCCCGACCTCGGGTGTGAAAGCAGCGTTATCCATTGGATGTCCCCGAGCATGAGTTGGAGCCAGCCGACTCTCGGACACTTTATGAAAATATCGGCCGGTCGAATTGAAGAAAAGAGGAAAAACTGTCTGATTATCGGACAGCATCGATTCAAAGACAATATTGCAATAAGGATGACCAAATCCACAAAATAGGGGTTATCACTCATTCGCGGCGTCCGCTCGATAGTGGTGACAAGCGTGCGGTGAGCCCAGTTCGGGGGAGTCCCCGAGTGTTACATGCGAGATCAATCCCGTGCGTTTGCGCGCGACAAACGGAGGAGCGAATCGTGGAACGCGCGAGCAGCCGGGGCCAGGTCTCGATCACGCCGACGCACGATCGCCATCTGGCGCGAAAATCCGGAGTCCTTACAAGACAATCCCTCTTCAGTCCCCAGCGCGAACCGGCTGACGAACCCAACGCCGATGCCGGCCCTCACCATCTGTTTGATTGATTCGATGGAGCGGAGTTCCATCACGATGTTGAGGCTCGCGCCCGCGTCCGCGGCCGCGCGATCGATGACATCCCGCACCGCGGAACCAGCCTCGAACGCCACCACGTCGGCCCCCGCCAGTTCGCTCCAGCGGAAGACGCGCTTGCCCGCCAGCGGGTGTTTCGGCGGCACGATCAATCGCAATTGATCCGCCACGAGCGGGGTGCGGAGCAATTCGTCCGCGCCCGCCAGCGTGATCGGGAGCGTGACGATCCCAAGGTCGAGTTCGCCCGAGAGGACCGCCGCCGCCACCGCCGAGGAACCCGCCTCGCGGATGAAGAAGCGCAGGCCGGCGTGCTTCTTGCGGATCTCCGAAACCGCGGGCGGCAGGAGGTAGGTGATCGCGGTCGCTCCGCCGCCCACGCGGATGGTGCCGCGCTCCAGTCCCATCAGTTGTCGGACCGCGGCCAAGGCCTGGTCGGCGCGGCGGATAGCGTCGTCGGCGTGAATCAGAAAGAGGCGTCCCGCTTCGGTCAGTTCCACGCCGCGAGGTGTGCGATGGAGGAGGGGAGTGCCGACCTCGCGCTCGAGTTTCTTGACCATGGCCGACAGCGCCGGCTGCGTTACGCCCAGCGACTGGGCCGCGCGCGTGAGGTGCCCGGCGGAGGCGATCGAGCGGAAGTATCTGAGGGTGGTGAGTTCCACGGGGTCGCCATCCTACAAGCACGCGCGGGGGTATGCGTAAACGGGCGCGGGCGTCGGATGTGCAAGCGAGAGCGTCGCCGGTCGTCGAATGTCGACGTGGTGGACGAGCCCAGAGAGGAGAGCGGTGGTGGAGAGGTGCCCGGTCGGCGTGATGGCGCGTGGCATCGTCCGGGCGGATCAAAGGAAAGGTGCCACAGGTTCTCGGAGATGCAAGGAAAAGATGGAGGAAATCGCGGGTCCGAGATCGCCGGAATTTGCAGAGGATTTGCGGGTCGTACTGGATTTTCCGTGGATGCGGTGCATGTTGGAGGTGGCGGCACGGATATTCCGGGCCGCGCGCTGGCCGTGCTCTGGTCGGCGTCCGGGGAGTTGGAACAACACAGCCGGGGTTGGCGCAATGGAGCGGGCCGCGCCGGCGGTGATGCAGACGAGAGGGTTTCTCATGTCCCGAACGACGTTGATGGTGGCCTTGGCGGGCCTGACCATGCTGGCGCCCGCGGCGCTGGCAGGCGGGGTGAATATCGAGTCCGGTTCGGTCGGGCAGAACACCGACGCGAC
Organism: Phycisphaerales bacterium; assembly: GCA_020845755.1. Classification (GTDB taxonomy): domain Bacteria; phylum Planctomycetota; class Phycisphaerae; order Phycisphaerales; family UBA1924; genus JABWBC01. The sequence goes on along the minus strand of JADLFE010000019.1, from coordinate 42,652 downwards.
CGGTATCTCGGGCGTCGGGTCCGTCGACCTCGGCGGGTTTACGACCCGTGACGGCATCGGCGGGAGCGTGAAGGGCGAGGACGTGGCCTCGTTCTCCATCCCGATGTACGGGAGCAACGGGAGCAAGGTGTTCGTGAACACCGGCGGCTCTGGCGCTTCGGTCAAGGTGAACACGGGGTGGACCTCCATCGGCGAGAACCGCAACGGGCAGTTGATCAACGGCTCGCGCGGCGACGTGATGGTGTCGTGGGACGAGCAGGTGCTCGCCTCCAAGAACGTCGTCACGGTTCTCTACATGACCAGCGACGGGCAGGACCTGATGCCCTCAGGCGTGATGATCGGCAACGAGACCTTTGACTTCTGGACCTGGAACGTGGGCGTCATCGACCCCATCAACTTCCAGTCGGCCGACGGGAAGATCCCGCTCTTTGCCGCCACGGTCTCGCTTAGCCGCGACGGCGGTGACAGTTTCTATTCGTCCAAGTCGATTCTCAACAAGAGCGTCTCGAGCCCGTGGGGCGGCAAGGACGGCGGGGTGACGCAGATCGAGATCGGCCAGGGTGTCAATTACATTCGCCTCCGCTACGAGATCGGGCAGGTTCCCGGTCCGGGCACGGGGGCGTTGATGGGCATGGGCGTGTTGGCGGCCGCTCGCCGCCGGCGCCGGTGAGTTTTCCCTGAGGCCCCCCGGGTTCCGGGGCCGGGGGCCAGATTTCCGCCCGCACCCGCCGCGGTATGCTTGTGGTGATGAACCACCGAGCGACCAACGCGGGATCAGAGCACGGTGATGGATCGCTCACGCAGCGATCCGTCGCCGTTTTTGCACTGGCCCTCGCCGCGTGCCTGAATTCCGCACTCGCGCAGCCAGACCTGACCCTCGATCCTTCGCAGGGGTGGATGGCCACGGCGCCAGACGAGTCACGACCGGCGGACGGCCAACTCATGGACCGCTGCCGAGCCCTGCTCGCCGAGGGCAACGCCAAGGAAGCCCGCTCGCTCCTGTCGGACTGGCTGGATGAGAACGAATTTTCCACCAGCCCGTTCTTGGCCGAGGCCTACCTGCTTCGAGGTGACGCCCGCGTGGCGACCAACAGCGAGTGGTGGGCTCTGTACGACTACGAGGCGGTCATCAAGCAGTTCCCTGCGTCGGTCGAATTCCCCAAGGCGGTGGAGCGCGAGTTCGACATCGGCAAGCGCTATCTCACGGGCCTGAAGACCAAGATCTTCTGGATGCGTCTGGAGGACGCGACGGGCTTGGGCGCGGAGTTGCTGGTGCGTGTGCAGGAGCGCCTGCCCGGGAGCCGCATCGCCGAGGAGGCGTGCCTGTTCCTGGCGGATCATTACTACCAGGTGCGTGACCTGACGCAGGCGTCGGAGATGTACGATGTTTTCCTGCACAACTTTCCCACCAGCGAGTACCGCCAGCGTGCCATGCAGCGTCGTGCCTACGCGAGCATCGGCCAGTTCAAGGGCCCCAGTTACGACGCCTCGGGTCTCGTTGAGGCCCGCTCGCTCATCAAGAATTTCGCCGAGCAGTACCCCGCCGAGGCCGAACGAGCGGGTATGAGCGACGCGCTCTCAGCACGCCTCGACGAGTCAATCGCCTCGCAGAAACTGGAAAAGGCGCGTTGGTATTTCAGGCAGGGCGACGATGTATCCGCACGCTTCACGCTCAACCGGCTGCGCCGCTCGCATCCGCGCACCGTCGCCGCGAGCATCGCCTACGACCTCATGCTCGAGCACGGCTGGGTGAAAGAGAAGGAAGCCACGCCGACGATTCCCGCCGACGCGACGCCCGCGCAGCCCGCCGCCGGTGACGCGCCGAAGAACGACCCCAAGCCGGAGCCCGCGTCCGACGCGAAGAAGGAAGGTGCCAAGTGAAGCAGCCTGCGCCCTCCGCCGCCGTCGCCTCGATGATGACGCGCCGTACTGCGATCACGCTGAATGTCGCGTTGCTCGCGTGCCTCTCGGCCTGCACCACCGATCCCACCAAGGGCTATTCGTTCAATTCGACCTACGACGAATCGATCCGCACCGTTGCGGTTCCGATCTTCAACAACAGCACGTTCGAGGCCGGGCTCGACGCCCAACTCACCGAGGCGATCATCAAGGAAATCCAGCGCACGACCACGTGGACCGTGGTCTCGACCGGCACGGCCGACGCGACGCTCTCGGGCACGCTGACGTCGGCTGACCTTGGTACGCTCAGCCGCGCCCCGTTTACCGGCCTGACGCAGGAGCAGATCGTCACGGTCCGCATCGATTTCGAGTTCAAGGATAACCGCTCGGGTCAGGTCATCTCCGCGCGGCGCAACTTCGCCGCATCGGAGACCTTCATTCCGGCCAACGGGGTGGGCGAGCGGATCGGCGTGGGCCAGCAGAACGCAGTTCAGACCCTGGCCCGCGACATTGTTCATGAACTCCGCACCGGCTGGTGAAGGCACGCCTTGTCGCGGGCGAAATCCCTACCCGAACCCTTCGCGGTCGGTCGGTTTCCGCACCCCGCCTACCCTAATTCGAGCGTCCGGGAACCCGCGGGTGCATCCGCGGGCACCAAAGGCCGAAGAGTGTACGAAGGGTGTCCACGTTCATGACAAAGACCGGACATGGGTGGCTGCTGGCGGCGATCGGGCGTGCGGTGCGCACGTTGTTTGCTGCCGCCCGGCCCGACTCAATCCTCGAACCCACGGGTGGTGTGTTGATGAGCAGTGACGGGCCCTCCCGCAACAACGGTCCGCAAAAGACCCCGCCGGGCAAGCCCGGGCCCGAGGGCGAGCGTCGTGGCATGCCACCAAGCCGCGGGCTTTTCGGCGTGGCCACCTTCATTATCATCGCGTTGGTCCTGATGATGCTCATCAACTCCGGCGGTCGCGGCGACACCATTACGCTGGCCGACTTCGAAACCCTCGTGAAGAACCGCGAGATCGTTCCCGGCACCGTCGAGGTGCGCGACGACGCGGTGATAGCGCGCAAGCGTCTCGACGGTCCGCAGCCGGGCGAGCGTGTCGTCATGATCCCGCTCAATGCCGCTTCCAGCAAGACCGTCGTCGATCACGTGTACGAAGTCACCCACGGCGACGTCAAGAGCCGGAGTTCCTCGCCCTGGATGCTCCTGCTCCTGGTCTTCGGGCCGTTCTTCCTCATCATCGCGCTGTGGATGATCATTTCGCGCGGGCTGCGCGGCGCGGGCGGCGGCGGTGGAGTGCTCGGCAACTTCGGCAAGTCGCGCCACCGCACGCTCACCAAGGAAATGACCGGCGTCACCTTCTCCGACGTCGCGGGCGTCGAGGAGGCCAAGGAAGAAGTCACCGAGATCATCGAGTTCCTCAAGAACCCCAAGAAGTTCACCAAGCTCGGCGGGCGCATCCCGCGCGGCGTGCTCCTCGTGGGCGAGCCCGGCTGCGGCAAGACGCTGCTGGCCAAGGCCATCGCCGGCGAAGCCGACGTTCCCTTCTTCTCGATCTCCGGCTCGGACTTCGTCGAGATGTTCGTCGGCGTTGGTGCCTCGCGCGTCCGCGATCTCTTCAAGCAGGCAAAGGAATCCGCTCCCTGCATCATCTTCCTCGATGAGATCGACGCGGTCGGGCGTCGCCGCGGCGGCGGGTTCACAAGCGGCGGGCACGAGGAACGCGAGCAGACCCTCAACGCCATCCTCGTCGAGATGGACGGCTTCAACTCGACCGACGGTGTGATCGTCGTTGCCGCCACCAACCGCGCCGACGTGCTCGACCCCGCCCTGACGCGCCCCGGGCGCTTCGATCGCCAGATCGTCGTCCCACTCCCGGACGTGAAGGGCCGCCTCGAGATCCTCAAGGTCCATTGCAAGAAGGTGAAACTCGGCCCGGACGTGAACCTTGAAAAGGTGGCGCGTGGTACGCCGATGTTCAGCGGCGCGGACCTGGCCGCCATCATTAACGAGGCCGCCATCAACGCCACCATGCACAACAAGGACTTCATCGAGCACGAAGACCTCGAGGAGGCGCGAGACAAGGTGAAGTTCGGTCGCGCCCAGCGCAGCCGCAAGCCCGACGCGATCGAGAATCGCGCGACGGCGTATCACGAGGCCGGGCACGCCGTCCTCCAGACCATGCTCCCCGACGCCGACCCGCTCCACAAGGTCACGATCATCCCGCGCGGCCAGGCGATGGGTGCGACGTTCTCGCTCCCCGAGAAAGACCGCTGGGGCTACGCCCGCAAGTGGCTCCTCGCGACGATGCGCGTGCTCTGCGGCGGGCGCATCGCCGAAGAAAAGGCCACCGGAGATGTCGCCTCCGGCGCCGCCATGGACATCGCTCAGGTCACCAACCTCGCCCGCAAGATGATCCTCGAATGGGGCATGAGCGACAAGCTCGGCTTCGTGCGCTACGAAGGCGCGGATACCCGCGAGATGTTCATGCCAGACAAGGAGTTCAGCGAGGACACCGCCAAGATGGTCGACTCGGAAGTCCGCCGCCTGATCGACGAGGCCTACGCGGACGCCAAGCGGATCATCGAGGCCAACTGGGACAAGGTTGTTTCGGTCGCCGAGGCGTTGCTGAAGTATGAGACGCTCACGTCGGACGACGTGTCGCGTCTGATCAAGGACGGGAAACTGGACCGCGCGACCGTCGAGGACCTGCTGCTGGCCGAAAACAAGCGACGCGCCGCCCAGGCGCCGCCTTCGGCCCCGGACCCCGAGCCGCCGGCGGGCGCGCTCCCGAGCCCGGCCTGAGCCGGATCCAATGCCACACCAACACCGCTCGGCGAGCGGTGTTTTCTTGCGTTGGCGCGTCGTTCCGGGGCTGATTGGCGGGAGTTGCCTTTCAAGTCCTCCGATCTTGCCTCCAAAGACCCGTCCGGCCGATACAAGTACATCTCAGGCCGCCCTGTGAGGAAACACGGGCCGGATTGCCGCGTCTACCCCGGCACGTCTCGCGTATCGAAACGGGACAGGAGCGGGGCGGAGTGGCGCATGGCCGATGGAGTTCACGATGACGTCGATGGTTGTTTCATTCCTCATGCTCGCACAGACCGCCGGCGCGCAGCCAGCCAACCCGGCGAGTGCGGCGACCAACCCCGCCGCAGGCTCTCCCCCGACTGACGCGACCGCTGGATTGAGCGGCATTTCTCTCTGGGACTACATCAAAGACGGCGGGCTCATCAGTTATGTGATGATCGTGATGTCGATCATCGCGCTGGCCCTCATCATCCGCAACGCCATGTACCTCCGGCGCACTCGGCACATTCCGCTCGAACTGGCCCAGAAGCTCGACGTGGCGATGGCCGGCGGCTCGCTCGACGAGGCGGCCCGTGCGTGCGCCGGCGAGCATGCCGACAGTTTCCTGGCCCGCGTGATGGGCATGGCGATCGAGCGTGTGCGCCGCTCGGCCTTCGGCAATCTCGAACTGCGGTCATCCGTCGAGGACGCCGGCGCCGCCGAGACCGAGCGCATGCACCGCATGAACGACTTCATCGGCATCATCGCGGCCGTGGGCCCGATGCTCGGGCTGCTGGGCACGGTCGTGGGCATGATCGGCGCGTTCCGCACCATCGGGACGCTCACCGGCGCCGCCCGCTCGACCCAGTTGGCGACGTTCATGTCTATGGCACTCGTGAACACAGCCGAAGGGCTCATTGTCGCAATCCCCTGCACCATCATGTTCGCGATCTATCGCCGGCGCATCGAGGAGATCGTCGATGATTCCAGCCGGGTGATGGAGCGTCTGATCTCGCATATGAGCGCCGCGGCGCCGACGCCCGCGCCGCGCCAGGCCGCCCGCCCCGTCGCGCGTGAGGTCGATCGCTCGTGAGACTCAGCCTCCGCAAGAGCAAGGAAGAAGCCTCGTTCGATCTCACGCCGATGATCGACGTGGTGATGCTGCTCATTGTCTTCTTCACCCTCACCTCGCAGTTCTCCCGCTCCGAGCAGGCGTCACTCGACCTCCCCTCGCAGCGCGGCGACACGACCCGCGAAAAGGCCACCAGCGCCGTCTATCTCGACATGGACCGGCTTGGCCGCCTCTCCACGCTCGGCCAGCCGGTCGATCTCCCGGCGCTCGCCTCGCAGATCGCCGCCCAGGCAGGAAACAAGACGCCCGCCGCGGGCGACGCCAAGCCGTCGCGTCACACTCCGGTGGAGGTCGTCGTTCGCGCCGATCGCCTTTGCCCTTCGATGCACCTCTCACGCGTCGCCGAGGAACTCAGCCGCGCCGGCGTGGTCCGCTGGCGCCTCGCCACCAGCAACGAGGGCGGCCCCGCGCCCGCGGGAGGTTCAAAGTGAACTTCGCCCGCAAACAATCCCGCCGCCTCGATCCCGCGTCGCTTCGACTCCCCCTCATCGCGCTCATCGACGTTGTGCTCTTCCTCCTCTTCTACTTCATCATCGCCGGCAACCTCGCCGCCGAAGAGGGCGAACTCGCCAGCACCCTCAAGACTTCCAGCGGGGGCAACACCGGCGGCAACGCCCTGCTGCAAGCGCCGCTCATCGAAGTGAAAGCCCAGAACGGGCGTCCTCGCTTCGTCCTGGGCGCGCGCGCCCTTGAATCTCAAGACGCGCTGGGCTCGGTGCTGGCGCAGTTGCCCAAGGATCCCGGCGTGCTCATCAAGGCGGATCCCGACGCGCCCGTCGAATTCACCGCCGCCGCGATGCAGGCAGCCAGCGACGCGGGCTTCACCAAGGTCACGTTCGTCACGCGAACGCGCTGAGCGAGCGAAGTCCGGCGCACGATCAGCGAGCCTACCGCGCGTGACGAATTACCTTCTCGCCTGGCGCGGACGATGGTGCGGCGTCGGGGCGGCCGTCGTCCTTGACTTCGCCGCGGAGTGTTTCGATCGCGTGGGGGAGGATGTCGAGGAGCGCCTCGAGATTCTCGGTCGAGCCGCGGAGCGAGCCTGGGAGCGTGAGGATGAGCGTGCGCCCGATGGTGCCCGCCACGCCGCGGGAGAGGAATGTGCGCGGCGTCTTGCTCAGGCAGCGCAGACGCGCCAGTTCCATGAGCCCGGCGTGCTGACGCTCGAACACGGAGAGCGCGGCCTCGGGCGTGACGTCGCGCGGAGCCAGGCCCGTGCCGCCGGTGCTCAGGATCAGATCGATGCCCGCGTCGGCGCGGGACCATTCGATGAAGCACGCGGCGAGTTGGTCTCTTTCGTCGGGGAGGCAGCGCGTCGCGACGATCGTCGCGCCGAGTTTGGCGCGGAGCAGTTCGCACAGCGCGGGGCCCGAGGTGTCGGTCGCCTCGCCACGCGAGCAGCGATCGCTGACGGTGAGGACGCCGGCGCGGATGGGGTTTGACGCGCTCACGGCGTGTCCTTCTTTGCGGAGGCGGGCGAGGGCGCATGTTCTTGGCTCGGCGCGATGAAAGTGCCCGAGCGCCCGCCGGTCTTTTCCAGCACGCGGATCCCCTCGATCACCATGCCCTTGTCGACGGCCTTGCCCATGTCGATCACGGTGAGGCACGCGACGGCGACGGCGGTGAGCGCCTCCATCTCCACGCCGGTGCGCGACTGCGTGCGGGCCGTCGCGGTGATGTGCACGCGGCCATCGAGCAACTCCGCGCGGATGTCGACGGCGTCGAGGGGGAGCGTGTGGCAGAGCGGGATGAGTTCATCGGTGCGCTTGGCGGCCTGGATTCCGGCGAGGCGCGCGACTTCGAGCAGCGAGCCCTTGGCGAGCGTGTTGTCGCGGATGCGGGCCGCGAGTTCGGGCGACACGCGGACGTAGCCCTCGGCTGTGGCGGAGCGCGCGGTGACGGGCTTGTCGCCGACGTCGACCATGCGGGCGGTGCCATCGGGCGCGAGGTGGGTGAGGGGGTTAGAGGGAGCGGTGGGATTGGTCAAGGCGGGTACCTCGAGCAGAGCCTAGCGAGCGACGAGCGTGGGTCGCGTGCAGTTGGACGAGATGACCGTCCATATCCCGAACCAATGTTCGCTGTGTGCGGAGTTGTTGCGGCACGTGATCTTAAGACGCGGCGTCGATCGGGCCGATTGGCGGAGGCTTGATTCAACAGCGGCGTCCTCTATTATGGATACGCGCGTCAACTATCCACGTTGTCGCGTCGTGCCTTGAATTGAGTACGCCATCTTGAGGAGTCTTTCATGCCTGGTACGGCCCAGCCTTCGGCGTCCAAGGGTTTGCGTGGTCGGCGTTTGCAGTCGCTGAAGCGGCCGGTGCCGTCGGACATCGCGATTGCGCAGGCCGCCGTGCCGCGCCCGATCGACGAGATCGCCGAGGAGCTTGGGATCCTCAAGAGCGAACTTGAGCCGTATGGGCATACCAAGGCCAAGGTGCACCTTGAGATCCGCGATCGTCTGGCAACGCGTGCGAGCGGCAAGTACGTCGTGGTGACGGCGATCACGCCCACGCCGCTGGGCGAGGGCAAGACGACGATGACCGTCGGCCTCTCGCAGGCGCTGGGCGCGCACCTGGGCAAGAGCGTGTTCACGTGCATACGCCAGCCATCGATGGGCCCGACATTCGGCATCAAGGGCGGTGCGGCGGGCGGCGGGTATAGCCAGGTCATCCCGATGGAGGACTTCAACCTTCACTTGACCGGCGACATCCATGCCGTAACCGCGGCGAACAACCTCTTGGCGGCGGCGATCGACACCCGCGTGCTGTATGAGGACACGCACGCGGATGATCGCGCGAACATGGCGGCCCAGTGCAAGAAGGACGCGAGCGGCAAGTTGATGTTCTCAGCGGTTCACGCGCGTCGGGCGGCACGGCTCGGAATCAAGGCCGCATCGCCCGAGGAACTGACCGACGCGCAGGTGCGCGACGTCTTCCGTCTTGATATCGACCCGGACACGATCACGTGGAACCGTGTGGTTGACGTGAACGATCGCATGCTGCGCCGGATCCAGGTTGGGCTCGGCGTGGAAGAGAACAGGCCGCGGACGACCGGGTTTGACATCGCGGTTGCCAGCGAGGTGATGGCGGTGCTGGCGCTGTCGACGGGTCTTGAGGACATGCGGAATCGCTTGCGGAAGATGGTGATCGGCTTTGATCGCAAGGGGCGTCCGGTGACGGCGGATGACCTGGGTGCGGCGGGCGCGATGACGGTCCTGCTCAAGGACGCGATCATGCCGAACCTGATGCAGACGCTGGAGGGCACGCCGGTGTTCGTGCACGCCGGGCCGTTCGCGAACATCGCGCACGGCAATTCGTCGATCATCGCGGACCAGATCGCGTTGAAACTGGCGGACTATGTGGTGACCGAAGCGGGGTTCGGGTCTGACATCGGGTTTGAGAAGTTCGCCAACGTGAAGTGCCGGAGCAGCGGGCTTCGCCCGTCGTGCGCCGTGGTGGTGGCGACGGTGCGGGCGCTGAAGATGCACGGCGGCGGGCCGAAGGTCGTGGCGGGCAAGGCGCTGGACAACGCCTACACCAGCGAGAATCTCACGCTGCTGAAGGCGGGCCTGCCGAACCTGACGCGCCATGTGCAGAATGTTCGGCGCTACGGCGTGCCTGTGGTGGTGGCGGTTAACACGTTCACGACCGACACCGACGCGGAGATCCAGATGGTGCGCGAGGCGGCGCTGGCGGCGGGCGCCAGCGCGGCGTGCCGCACCAGCGTGTGGGCCGACGGCGGCGCGGGCGCGACGGAACTTGGCGAGGCGGTAATCGCGGCGTGCGATCGGGCCAGCGAGTTCAAGTTCCTGTATCCCGCCGAGGCGACGATCGAGCAGAAGATCGAGGCGCTCGCGAAGTCCTATGGCGCGGTGGGCGTTGATTTCGCGCCCGAGGCGCAGGCCAAGATCAAACGCTACACCGAGCTTGGCTATTCCAGCCTTCCGATCTGCATGGCCAAGACGCACCTGTCGTTCTCCGACAACCCCGATCTGAAGGGAGCGCCGGAGAACTTCCGCATCACGATCCGCGACATGCGGGCGTCGGTAGGGGCGGGGTTCATCTATCCCCTCGTGGGCACGATGCGGACGATGCCGGGCCTGCCTCCCCGGGCCGCGTTCATGGAGGTCGACATCGATCCGGCGACGGGTCGTGTCGAGGGGCTGTTCTGATCGATCGATGACGGACAAGGGCGGGTGATTTCACGGCGGGCTTGTTCATGGCGGGCCCGGCGTGGTAGAACGTCGGCGTTGGTGGATTAGGGAGACGCGGCATGAGCACCAGTTCCAGGGCCTATCGCGCGACGCACAAGCCCGAGGGGGCGATGGAATCGGTCATCCCGGAGTTCCACGCCGTTGCGGAGGAACGCGGCACGCTCGATCAGGCCGCGGTCGCGGAACTGGCGCGGCGCGTGTCGCTCCCGGTGGCGGCGGTGCGTGGCGCGGTGTCGTCGTACGACGACTCGCACGTCAATCCAAGCGCGATCCGCGTCTGCACAGGGACCTCGTGCATGCTCTCCGGCGGCGGCGAGATGCTCCGCGAATTGCAGAAGCACTACCCCTGCCACGGCACCTACTGCCTTGGCTACTGCGATCGCGCGCCGGCGGCGATGACCTCCGATGGCTACGTCGTGCCCAACCTGCCGGTGGCGATGCTCAACGTGTTCGCGCAGGGCGGGCCGCTCCCGCATCCCGCGCCGTCGTCGATCCGGACCGTGTCGCGTCACGCGATCGTGAACGCCCGCCTTGAGAAATCGATCGATCCGCGCGGCGCGGCGCCGGAATACACGGGCTTGCGTGCGGCCCTGAGGCTGACACCCGAGCAGGTCGTTGAAGCCGTTCTCGCATCCGGGCTTCGCGGGCGGGGCGGGGCGGCGTTCCCGACCGGAAAGAAGTTCCAACTCGCGGCCCGCGCGGGCGGCTCGCCCAAGTTTATCGTCGCCAACGGCGATGAGGGCGATCCCGGCTCTTTCATCGATCGCGAATTGATGGAGCGAGACCCGCACTCGATCCTCGAGGGCATGGCGATCGCCGGGCACGCCGTTGGCGCCTCGCGCGGCATCGTTTTCATCCGCTCCGAGTATCCGGTGTCGGTCGACGTGATGAACGTTGCGATCAGGCGGGCCACCGACGCGGGTTTCCTGGGCAAGGACGCGCTGGGCAAGGACAAGCCCTTTGAGGTCGAGGTCGTTCGCGGGATGGGCTCGTACGTCTGCGGCGAGGAAACGGCGCTGCTCGGCGCGATCGAGGGAATGCGCGGCGAGGTCTGGCCCCGCCCGCCGTATCCGATCGAATCCGGCGTGTTCGGCAGGCCCACGGTGGTCGACAACGTCGAGACGCTCAACAACATCCCGTGGATCATGGAGCACGGCGCCGCGGCGTTCGCCGCCATGGGTACCGCCGAGAGCAAGGGAACCAAGGCCTTGTGCTTCAACAAGGGCTTCGCCAAGCCCGGCATCGTCGAGATCGAGTTCGGCATGCCCTTGGGCGACGCGATCTTCAAACTCGGCGGCGGCGGCACGGGGGGCGTGGAACTCGAAGCGGTGCTCGTCGGCGGCCCGATGGGCAGCATCGTCACGCCCGACCAGTGGGACGCGCCGATCTGCTTCACCGCGATGGCCAAGCGCGGGATCAACCTCGGGCACGCGGGCATCGTCGCGATCCCCAAGCCCGCCGACTGGGGCGCAATGCTCAAGCACCTGCTGGCGTTCATGCGCGACGAGTCGTGCGGCAAGTGCGTGCCGTGCCGGCTCGGCTCGACCCGCGCGTACGAGATGGCGATGAACGGCCTGTCGCGGCGCGACCTGCCCAATTTCGAGCGGATCCTGGGGCTGATGAAGGAAGCCAGCCTGTGCGCGTTCGGACGCGAGACGCCGGGGCCCGTCAAGACGATCCTTGAAAAGTTCGGCAACCGTATTTTCCCGGAGGGCGGGCGATGAGCGCCACCGATCGAACCACCGCGACGATCAACGGCAACGTCGTCGACGTGCGCCGCGGCGACACGATCCTCGCCGCCGCCTCGCGCGCCGGCATCGAGATCCCCACGCTGTGCGCCGGCGAAGGCATGGAGTCCGAGGGCGGCTGCCGCATGTGCCTTGTCGAGATCGACGGGCAGCGGGTGCAGGCGGCGTGCCACACGCCGATCACGCCCGGGATGAACGTGCGCACCGCCACCCCGCACCTCAAGGGCATGCGCCACGACCTCCTGGCGCTCATGCTCTCGACGCAGCCCAAGGACGCGTGCTTCCCCGACGCCAAGGGTACCAAGTTCGAGCGGCTCCTCGCCGAATACGGCGTGGTCGAGCCCACCTTCGGCAATCACGGCACGCACACGGCGCTGGACGAGAGCCATCCTTACCTGCGCTTCGACCGCGACAAGTGCATCACCTGCCGCCTGTGCCTCAACGCCTGCGAGCAGATCCAGGGGCAGTTTGTCTACGCGATCGAGGGGCGCGGCGGGCGCTCGCGCCTGGTCTTCGGCGCCACCGAGCGATTCGCCGACAGTGGGTGCGTGTCGTGCGGCGCGTGCGTGATGGAGTGTCCGACGGGCGCGATCACCGATCGCGACCGGATCGAGATCGCGCCATCGCGAGCGCCGCTTCATGCGGCGGGAAAGGCCGTCTCGCGCGAGCACGTGCAGCCCGATCTCGCCGCCGATTCGGTGTGCGGCTATTGCGGCGTCGGCTGCCGCGTTCACATCGAGGCCAAGGACGGGGTGGTGCTCCGCATCAACGGCGTGGAAGGCGCCGCCGTCAACGACGGGCACCTGTGCGTCAAGGGACGCTACGCCCACGGCTATCAGCGTTCGTCCGAGCGCCTCACCACGCCGCTGCTCCGCGATGCCTCGGGGACGCTGCGCCCCGCGACGTGGGACGAGGCGATCAACTTCACGGCCAGGAGACTGGTGGAACTCCGCGATACGTTCGGTCCCGACGCGCTGGGCACGATGACCTCGTCGCGCTCGACCAACGAGGCCGCGTACCTCCTCCAGAAGCTCTTCCGCTCGATCATCGGGACCAACAACACCGACTGCTGCGCGCGCATCTGCCACTCGTCCACCGCGGTAGCGCTGGGCATGACGACGGGCACGGGGGCGGCCACGGCGTCGTATGTCGACCTCGACGAGACGGGGCTGATCGTGCTCTCTGGCTCGAACCCAACCGAGGCCCATCCGGTGATCGGCGCGCGGATCAAGCAGGCCGTGCTGCGCGGCGCGGCGCTCATCGTGATCGATCCGCGCTCGATCGAGATGGCTCATTACGCGGCGGTGCATCTGCAACTCTGGCCGGGCACCAACGTTCCGCTCTTCAACGCGCTGGCCAAGGTCCTGATCGAAGAGGACCTGTACGACAAGGCCTATGTGGCATCGCGCTGCGAGGGATTCGAGGAGTTCAAGTCGTTCCTGGCGGCCCAGTCGCTGGACGATCTCTCGCGCCTCACGCGCGTGCCGGTCGAACTGATCCGCAAGGCCGCCCACATCATCGCCAAGCGCGGCCCGGGCCTGTTCACGAGCGGCCTTGGCCTGTCGGAACAGACGCAGGGCGTCGGGAGCGTCATGGCCTTCAGCAACCTGGGCCTGCTCACCGGCGCGATCGGCAAGCACGGCTCGGGCATGCTCCCCCTTCGCGGGCAGAACAACGTGCAGGGAAACGCCGACATGGGCTCGCAGCCCTACTCGCTCACGGGCTACATGAAGCTCGGTGATCCCGCGGTGCAATCGCGCCTCGAATCGATCTGGGGCAAGGCGCCGCCGCCCGAGGCGGGAAAGACGATCCCGGAGATGTTCAACGCCGCGATCGAGGGCAAACTCAAGGCGATGTGGATCCAGGGCGAGGACGTGGTCCAGAGCGATCCCAACACCGAACACGTGAAGAAGGCCCTCTCAAGCCTCGATCTCTTGATCGTGCAGGAGATCTTCATGACCGAGACCGCGGAGATCGCCCACGTGGTCTTCCCCGCCGCCGCGGTGCTCGAGCAGGAGGGCACGTTCACCAACGGTGAGCGCCGCATCCAGCATGTGCGCCCCGCGGTCCCGCCGCCGGGCATCGCGCGCCCCGACTGGGAAGTGATCCGCGACGTCGGCATCGCGATGAAGGGCCTGGGCTCGCGCTGGAAGTATGACTCGCCCAGCGACGTGATGGACGAATTGGCCAAGGTCGTGCCGCACCTCTTCGGTGGCGTGTCGTACGAGCGGCTCTCTGGCGACGGCCTGCAGTGGCCCTGCCCTTCGCCGGACCACCCCGGCACGCGCACGCTCCACACCGACACCTTCGTCCGCGGCAAGGGTCTCTTCATGAGCGTGGACTACAGCCCGCCCATGGACAGGCTTTCGCGCGAGTTCCCGCTCGTGCTCATCACCGGGCGCGTGCTCGATCACTACAACGTCGGCACCATGACGCGCCGAACGCCCAGCGCCCGCATCGTCGATCGCGACGTGCTGGAACTCCACGCCGAGGACGCCGCAAGGCTCGGCATCGCCGACGGATCGCGCGTGCGGGTGAAGAGCCGCTGGGGCCAGACGATTGCGCCGGCCCGCATCTCGCGCCGCGTGATGCCGGGCACGAGCTTTCTCACGTTCCACTTCCCCGAGACGGGCTGCAATCTGGTGGTCGGTCCCAACTGTGACCCGACCAGCAAGTGCCCGGACTACAAGGTCGTGGCGGTGGAATTGACGCCGGTGTAAGACGTGTCGCTCACGCCGTCGCGGGCTGGGCCTGCGGTGCGCGCGGCGCGGGCTTGGGCGCGGGCGGACGCTTGAGCGTGTGCCACTGGGCCGCCATGCCCAGGAGCGACAGCGCGCCCCAGGCGATGAGCCAGTGGCGCGGCTCGGCGTTGAGCACATTGGTCACGCTCGCGGGCAGATCGGCGCTGAAGATGTTGACCAGCGAGCCGCCGCTGACGAGCACGAGGCCCGAGCCCAGGATCGAGGTGATGAGGGCCGCGGAGCGCTTGGGCGCGAGGAAGCCCAGGAGCAGCCCGAGCACGCCCGCCGCGAGCCCGCCGCCGGCGATGCTGGAGCGGCTGCGCATCGGCATCGACGCCCAGCGCGCCTCGAGGTCCTTGGTCATCGTGTCGCTGACGGCACGCCAATCGCGCGACGTCGCCAGCGCCAGGATCGAGCCCTGCGGCGCGCTGCCCATCGACGTGTTGATCTGCGGATCGCTCGGCGAATAGGTCGAGTTGTTGAGGGCGCGCTGATATTCGGAGACGATCGAATCGACGTGGGCGCGGACGGGGTCGGTGGTGCCGAGCGGTTCGCCCAGCGCTCCCGGCTGACCCGCCAGCGAGGCAGCGACGGCCAGCGCGCCGACGCCGGCCAGTGCCGTCGCGCCGGCGGCGCCGACGACGAATCGGAACGCGGCGAGCCCGAGGATCAGGCCGATCGCGCCGCCGCCGACCATGCCGCTGAGCACGGGCGGGATGGGGATGTTCTGAAGGGGGCTGATCTCCGGCCCGATGTTCGCGCCGGCCACCCCGCCGAGCAGGAGTCCCGCGGTGGCGATCATGGCGCGGCAGAGTTTTCCACCGACCGCCCACAATGACAGCCCGACCAGCACGCCCACGGCGGCCAAGGCCCATCCGGCGATGGGGGTCGAGACGGCGCTGCTCGCGGCGTCTTGAAGCCAGGCCGGGGGTTGAGCGGTGGTGGGGTTCACTGGTATCCCTTTCGAGGCGTCGGTCCGAACCGGACGGATTTTCCGCGCTGGTTCAGGGTCACCATAGTTTTCGGATCGCGGATCGCGCGATTTCGGAAAGTCCGAGAGGTTGGCGGACGATCCGTCAATGATCTCATAGTCGATACAGACGGAAGACCAAACAAAATCCGGCTAAAGCAGCCGAAATTGACGGGAGCGACCGATGGCGGGCAAGGGCGGCAAGAAGAAGTCGGGCAAGTCGACCTCCCCCAAGTCGCCCCGCGGCAAGGGAAAGGGCTCGGATCCCATCCTCGATCGGCGGCCGACCATCAGCCAGCAGGCGGCCCAGGACGCGCTGGGGAAGCTCCGCGTCGGCATCAGCGGGCTGGACAAGAAGCTGGTGAAGCTGCTCAACGAGCGCGCGGAGCTGGTGGTGGAGGTCGGCAAGGTGAAGCGTCGCGCTGGCCTGCCGATTTACACGCCGCACCGCGAGGCGGAGGTGATCGAGCGCGTGATCGGCTACAGCGGCGGGCCGCTCCCTGATCGCGCGCTCGAGGGTGTGTATCGTGAATTGATGTCGGGGAGTTTCCAGTTGCAGCAGCCGCTCCGCATCGGCTATCTCGGGCCGGCGGGGAGTTACTCGCACATGGCGGCGGTGAAGCACTTCGGCTCCAGCGTGGAGTTCGAGGACCTTCGCGAGATCGCGGGCGTCTTTACCGAAGTGCAGCGCGGGCACGTGCAGTACGGGCTGGTGCCGATCGAGAACTCGACCGGCGGCGGGATCGTCGAGACGCTCGACGCGTTCCTGGATGATCGCACCAACGTGACCATCTGCGCTGAGGTGCAGATCGCGGTGCACCATGCGCTCCTGGCGAACTGTGCTCCGAAGGATGTGCGGAGGATTCACAGCAAACCCGAGGTGTTCAGCCAGTGCCGTGTGTGGCTGGCGACGCAGTATCCGCAGGCGGAATTGATCCCAGGGGCGAGTTCCAGCCGTTCGGCACAGACCGCGGCGGAGGAGTGCGCGACGGCCCTCAAGATCGGCGCCACGCCGGGCTCGGCGGCGATCGGCTCGCGTCTGGCAGGCGAGATCTACGGGCTCAACGTCCTCTTCGAGAAGATCGAGGACAACCCGAGCAATATCACGCGATTCTTCGTGATCTCGCGTCACGCGGCCCAGCGCAGCGGTGACGACAAGACCTCCATCATGTTCACCACCGCCGACAAGCCCGGCGCGCTGGTAAGCGTGCTTTCCGTGTTTCACCACGCCGGCGTCAACCTGTCGCACATCGACAAGCGTCCCAGCGGGAGGACCAACTGGCACTACACCTTCTTCATCGATGCGGTGGGGCACCGTGACGAACCGGTGCTGGCGGCGGCGATCAAGGAGGCCGCCACACACTGCGAGCATATGGCGGTTCTGGGGAGTTATCCGCGCTCGAAGCGGATTCTCTGAACAAAGGTGGGGGAGGCGTGGGAACCGTCGTGGGACGGCCGCGTACCACTTTGTCGGCCCGGAGTGCGCGGGGCTTGGGGGGTTTGCGGGACCGAGAGGTCCGGCACCCGAACGCCTTACGACCGGAGCTCGGCCAGGCCGGGCTCAGCCGAGGCGTGGCGTGCGAAAGCGCGCGATCCAAGACCTGAACAATGCGGGGTCGCCTTGAGGAACGACGCACGGTCGTGTACGTTGTATCTTCCGAGCGAGCCCTTGCGGAGTGCGGGGCTCTGGTGGGTCATTGGCGAAGGCTGGTGACCACGGGAGCCTCAGGGCCGCCGGAGCGTTGAAGGCGGGTTTGGATCAGGGTGATCCGAGGCCGCCGGATGCGACATGGGCATGCTTCCTATTCGGGGGCGTGGCGCGTGCAAGGGGCGTGGGCCTCGGGCGCGCGACGCGTATTGCGCATAGGAAGAAGGCTCGCGGATCGACGCCGCGTGCGGCGTGGGTTATCGTTTCGACCCCGAGCGGCGTGCCGCGTGGTCGGTGACGTGCCCGGGTTAGAGATCGAGCGAGGGTGGCGGACGGGGCGCGTGGGTTGGAATGAGAAGCGGGCGAGGCTTCGGAAGCCCGGACAATTTGATCGGCGTTCAGGGACAGGTGCAGGAGTCGTCATGAGCATTTCTCGAAGCGTCAAGAAGTCGCTGGCCCGTTTCATTCAGCGTTTCCGCGGGAACAAGCGGAGCGCCTCGGCGCGACTGATGGCGGCGGCGGGGACCGACGGGCGTCCAACGCTGGACATGCTCGAGCCGCGTCAACTCCTGTTCACGATGACGATCACGGACAACGACGTGGTGACCGCCAGCGGGATCGGGCAGGTTCGTGCGGTCTTCGCGTACGCGGCTCCGTACCTGCGCTCGCCTCAGGCCGTCAATACCTCGGACCCGACGCTGGTGGACGAGAACTTCGACGATGAGTTCCCGCTGGGCCAGGGTCAGGCGTTGCCGCCCGTGCAGAATCTGCCCAACAACCAGTTGCTGCTGCAGTCCAACATCCGTGTGCGTCACAACGTGACGCAGGCCAACAACGTGCAGATCGAGGCGCGACTGAACGATCAGGGCGAGCCCGATTCTGATCGTCGCGTGCGAGCGCGCATCAACGCCGGCGAGTTCTTCGGGTATCGCCCGGAAGACGGCACGGGGACCAGGATCGCCGTCTCGGAGATGTCGTTCGACGTCGAGGCGGGGCCGTTGTCGACGGTGGGCATCAACGCCGTCAATATGGCTGTTCAGTTGTATTTCCAGGGCACGCTGATCGAGCAGACGACGGGCGCGGCGCTGCTGGCGAAGAGCAGCACCGGCAACGGGGTGGGGCGATTCCGCTTCACCGCGCCGACCGGCTACGCGGCGTTCGACGAAGTGCGGATCGTGGCGCTCAACGGTCCCAACGACCCGTTCTACATGGACAACCTCCAGCAGTTGATCCCCGCCGGTCAGTACTCGGAGATCGTGGCCGGGCGCGTGCGCGGCGCGGAAATCTGGCTGGCCGGCCCCGTCGGGACCTCGCTCACGGTCTATGACCTTTACGGGCGAGACATGCAGCAGACGCTCGCTCTGGGCAAGCCCCAGGGGCTCAACGTCACGCTCGTCGACATCGACGACGACGGCATCCCGAACTACAACGACGGCATCGGCAAGATCGTCATCACCAACGGCGGGACCAACGTCGCGGTGTCGATCTGGGGCGGCGTCGTGACCTCCTTCCAGGGAACCGCGGATCCCGACGCGGACTTCTCACAGGGCGGGTTCCAATACATCCGCAGTGAAAGCGTCGGCGGCAATCTCGACGACTTCGAGACCGGCGTGGGCTTCGGTTACATCTACGACGCACAGAACACCGTCGTGGGCGGGCTCCCCACGGTCGGCGGCTCGGTCATCATCGGCAGCCCCTTCATCCGCGACAATTCCTCGCAGAACGCGTACAACCCCGGCGGCACGCCCGGTGTCAGTCTCGTCCGCACCGGCTTTGTCAATCCCAACCAGGGCATCTTCGTCACCGGCGGGAAGTCCATCGGCAGCGTGACCGCGGCGGCGGTCGTCCACGGCTCGTCCAACTTCACCGGCTCGGTCGGGACCCTCAACATCGGCTACCTGGTCGGCTCGGTCGCTGTCGCCGGCGACCTGGGCACCCTCGTGGTGCAGAGCGAGGCCGGTCGCTGGTCCGCGGAGGTCGGCAATCCGCCGACGGTGCACTACAAGACAGGCTCTCAGTTGATCGTCGGGCGCACGCTGGGCGAGGTCGTCATCGGCGGGCGCTCGCTCCTGGACATCACGGTTTCGGGCGATCTCAACGACCCGGCCAATAAGCCCGCGCGCGACATCTTCAACTACAACGAGTCGGAGTTCCCCTTCGGCATCGATCCGGCCAATCCGGGTGGGCCCGAGGCGGCCATCTCCGCCAACCTCTCGAACACCGGCCTGGGCGGCTCGACCGGGCTCTTCGGCTTCCGTAGCGCCGGCCAGGCTCCGCTCCTGGGCGGGAGTTTCCGCCGCAACGATTCGCTCCTCTCGGCCGAGTGGGTCGGGAGCATCGGAACCGGCGTCCGTATCAACGGCGACCTCTCCGGCAAGGACACCGTCAATATCGCCGACGACAACATCGACGTCTTTGCCTTTGCGACCGACGGTGTGACCCCGATCACCGTGCAGGTGCAGGACCCCGCGTCCTCCACCAACTTCACCTATTTCCGTCTCGTCGACGCCCACGGCCGAACCCTCGCGGCCCCTGGCAACGTGCGCGGCGTGGGCGACCTCACCTTCCTGTCCTACCAGCCCACCGAGCCCGGGGTTCTCTATCTCGTGCTCTCTGACCCCAACGACTCGCAGGGCCTCGACGGTAACTTCGGCACGACCTCGTACACCGCGACCATCCTCGGCATGGCCCCGACCATCATCGGCGCCTATCGCACCGTCAACGCCTCCGGCGCCGCGGGCGGAACCAACAACGACAACCAGGACATCGGCCTCTCCCAGAGTGTGAACGTCCTCAACGGCGGCATCGGCTCGATCCGCGTCGGCACCGGGTTCTTCACCGGCGGCGGCTCCGAGGCGTCTGCCCAAGACTACGTCAACGTCCCCGACGGCGATGAGGACTACCTCAACTGGGGCGGCGGCACCTGGGGCATTGAGGGCGGGATCTGGAATATCAGCCTCGGATCCGACATCCAGGGGAGCACACTCGTCCCGCTCACCCTGACCACCGGCACCGACCTTGGCCAACTCATCACCGGCCTCTCCACGCTCACCGGCGTCGGCCCGACCGAGGGCGACGTCAACTTCATCAACATGAACATCGGCGGGCGCATCGGGATGCTCGACATCTCCGGCGCCATCGGCGTCGATCAGGATGTCCCGTCGGACATCGTCGGCACGCCCAACGTCCAGGTGAAGACCGGGCTCAAGACCTTCAAGGGCGACATCGGCATGATCCGCCTCGGGTCGCACATCCAGGGTGATGCGCTCTCGATCGCAACCTCTCCGGGCTCGATCATCGGCGGCATCCTGGTCGATCAGGACATCGCGCTCACCGGCGGCGCGCTCGAGGGCATCTACCGCGGCGACGACGGGATCCCGACCAGCCTTGGTGCGGGCTCCGACGTGCGCTTCGTGGACACGCCGAAACTCGACCTCCGCGCCATCATCGGGTCTGACTTCGAACTGCGACCCGGCACCCCGCTGGAGTTTGTGGACGACGGCGGCGGGCGCGTGCGCATCTCGCTGATCGCGGGCGCGACCCAGACCCCCACGGCCCGAATCATTGCGCTCCCCATCGAGGGCTCGCTCGGCGTGGCGATCGCGCAGATCGTCGTCGACCTCTCGACCGGCGGCTCGCTGCGGATCGAAGGCGTGAGCACCGGCGATGCCACCGACGTCATCTCGATCGGCAAGATCATCGTGACGGCGGCCGACGCGACGCAGGCCTCGGGCATCGACATCTCCGGGAACATCCAGGTCGATGTCTGGAAGATCGAGTCGCCGGTGGCGTTGGACTTCATCAACAACTCGTCGCCCAAGGGCGACATCGTCGCGATTGATGTCGTGGGCCTGCGGGTGCTGGATATCACCAAGGGCGACCTGGGGCGCACCCAGGTCCCCGCGTTCGGGCCGCAACTCTGGGGGCCGTTCGCCGGCCTGGCGGGTACGCAGGGCAACGGCCGGGTGCTCCCGTTCACGGTCGACAATTCCGTGATGAACCCGAACAACGGGCAGGGCCTGCGTCCGGTCGGCGACTCGAATACCTCGCCGGGCAACGCGTTCCTGGACGACATTGGTTCGCCGTTCGATCCGTTCCTCAACGGCCTGGTTGTCCGTGCGGGCAACCTTGAGCATGTGCGTGTCGGCGGGAAGGTCGGCGACGTGATCGTGCTGGGCGGGAGCATCACCGACCGCGTCAACGCCAACGACGACCGCAGCACCGGAGTCGGGCAGTTCGACGGGATCATCGGCACGATCTACGCGTCCGGGCGGATCAACCGCGTGGACATCGGCGACGGGCTGGCGGCCAATATCGGCGGCCCGCTCGCAACCAGCGGCATCTTCGCCGCCAACGACATCGGCATCGTCCTCAACGAAAACTCCAAGGTCGCGGATATCCGCGGACCCATCAACGCGGCCAATAACGTCAACGAGGGCGTGACGGGTCAGGTCGACGGCCTGGGCGAGATCCGCCTCACGGGGGGCGGCGACATTGTCGGCGCGTTCATCGGAAGCGTCTTCATCGACAACTTCTGGCAGAGTTTCAACGTCAGCGAGACCATGACCTCGCAGGCGACGATCTCGCTCATCTCCGGCACGGGCGCGGACCTGCTCCGCTCTCAGGTCTACGCACGCACCATCCAGACCGTGCGCCTGACCGACGGCTACTACGACGCGACCTTCCTGTCGGCGATGTTCGACGTCGGCACGATCACCGCCAAGGGATACCGCAACTCAACCCTGGTCGGCGGCGACCTTGAGTTCCGCGTCAACGCCATGCAGTCCGGACGCGATTTCGGCTCGCTCCTCACGCAAGACGCCACCGGCGAGATCAACGACCTGGCCATCGACGTGGTGGGCTCGATCACCGGGCGCATCAACGCCAAGAACATGTCGCGCGTCGAGATCGACGTCGACAACTCGATCGTGCAGTTCAGGCTGTCCGGCGACATGCGGGCCAGTTCGATCACCGCCGGCCGCACGCCTTCGGTCGTCATCGACGGCGACATGACCGCCTCGAAGATCACCATCGCGGGTGTCATCGACAATCTCACCGTGGGCGACAGCATCGTCAACTGCGAGATCTCGGTCACCGGGCCCTTCGGGAAGATCGTCAAACTGGTGGCCAAGAACAGCCTGAGCGGGCTGATCTCGGCGTCGGGCCCGATCACCTCGATCGAGGCAACCAACGGCGACATCGATGCGACCATCACGACCACCTCCTCGTCCGGCAACGTCGGCACCATCAAGGCCGGACGCGACGCCATCCTCTCCACCGACATCTCCGGCACGCTGGATTCCATCGTGGCGGGGCGGCACATCGGCAAGAAGGGTCGCGCCGACGGGATCGTGATCCGCGGCACGCTGAAGGAAGCCACCGCCGGCGGCGCGCTCTACACCGACCTTCGCGTCGGCCAGGAGATCACCAAGGTCAAAGTCTCCAGGGTGTCGAGCAAGCCCGCGAGCAACCTCACCTCAACCGGCTCCATCATCGCCTTCGGCAAGATCACCCTGATCGACATCGAGGGTGATTTCGACGGCGACATCATCAGTTACTCGGGCGGCATCAAGAAGGTGTCGATCAAGAACGGCTCGTACCTTCCCGACAACACCATCGCCGCCTACGACGGGCACATCGACGAGATCGTCATCGACTCCGGAAACCTCTACGGCAACATCCACGCCGACTGGATCCTCTACAGCGTCAGCGTGCTGGCCAGCGCCGACGGTGTCTTCGGCGACATCGGCGTGAACAGCGCCATGTCTTCCAACGTCTCCGCCGATGACTACCGCAACCAACTCCCGGTGGGTGTGGTCGCGACCGTGGGCGTCGATGGTTCGCGCATCACCGCCGGCTGGAACATCGGACGCGTGTATGTCTCGGGCGGGTCGATGTTCGAGTCACAGATCGTCGCCGGGCGTGCCATCGGCTTCCTGGAGATCCACGGCGCGATCGCCAACGACCCCTTCACGCCCACCATCGGCACCAACATCGTCGCCGGCGATTCCATCTACGCCATCGGCGTCGTTGGCAACACCTCGACCGCGGGCGATGTCTCGCTGACCATCATCGAATCCGGCGCGACCGACCTGGGCGCCGACAACATGCTCATGGGGACAGGCGCCGACGCCGACACCGTCAAGTCCGGGTGGATCAACGACATCTTCTTCAGCGGCGACGCGTATGCCCTCGTGGTCACCGCGGGCATGCGCCCCGGCGCCGACGGCATCTACAACACCGGCGACGACCGCGTCGCGCCGGGCGTCTCCTTCGTCAACTATCTCACCGTCTCCGGAACCGCCCAGTACGTCAGCGTCTTCTCCGATTCGTTCAGCATCCCGCTCAACAACGAGACACGGTACTTCAAGGCCGGCCCGGCTCTCCAACTCGCCGACTCCCGCATCTGGGACGGCTGGAGTGACCCCGGCGTTGCGATCTCCTCCACCGGCCTGGCCTTTACCAACGGGTCCAACACCGGCACCCTCTACTTCGGCGGCCCTGGGGCGGCGTACTGGAATCAGTCCGCCCAACGCATCACCATCGTCAACGCGTCGCTGGCCTCGGCCCTCACCGTCCTAGTCGACGGCACCAACCCGACCCTGACCAACTTCGACATCGTCACCAACGACGACTGCTCCATCGGCGCCGTCTACATCGCCGCCAACATTGCCGGGAACTCCGACATCATCGTCGATGCCTACGTCCAGAGCATCACCGTCGGTACCGTCGCCGGCAACGGCGAATTCAACATCGGCGGCGACTTCGGCACGCTCACCAGCAACACCTTCAGCGGCGGCACCGTCACCGCCAAGCAGACCGCCTACATCAATATCAACGGCGACTTCGGCGCCGCCAACTACTCCACGCGCAACGAGGCAACCCTCAACCTCCTGGCCGTCGGTTACGTCAACATCACCGGCGCCGACCGAGGGCGCGTCAACGCCGAACGCGACTTGTACAGTTTCAAGGTGGGCGGCCTCATGGAGGGCGCCACCGTTCGCTCGGGCGCCTCGCTCGGCGATTTCGCGGCCGGGTCCATGTCACGCACCTGGGTCTCCGTCAATGATTACTTCGGGTCGTTCAAGGTCACCGGCGATGTCTTCGATTCCTCCATCATGGCCGGCGCCGATCTTGGGTACGACACCGACTTCGGCGGGACCGGTATCAACGCCGACAAGGTGACGTCCGGCTTCATGGGCGACGTCACAATCGGGGGCAACTTCTACGAGAGCGATCTCGTCGCCGGCATGATCCGCGGCGTCGACGGGTTCTTCGGCACCAGCGACGACCGCCTGGCCGAAGGCCGCAGCACCATCGGTAATGTCACCATCGGCGGCACGGGAGTCGGCTCGACCCGCGAGAGCGAGGCGTATCGCATCGCGTCGACGGGCACGCTCGGCACCGTCAAACTCGGCGGAGCGAACGGCACCGACTCGGGCAACTTCAAGATCGAGAAGAAGGACTTCCCGCCGCTGGCCTTCCAGGTCGTCGATCTTTCCGTCCAGGACATCGCGCGGGTCTCGACCGCACGCCTGGCCTTCAACCAGCCCGTGGATGTCAGCACGCTGGCCTCGGGCCTCTCCATCTATCAGGTCCGCGGCGAATCCGGCGAGCAGGAACTCCGCCTCATCAACACCGTCGACTACTCGATCGATTACGACCCCGCAACCCTCACCGCCATCGTCCGCTTCTCGCGCGACGTCACCAGCCGCAACCTCCCCGAGCAGGCCGGCATCCCCGGCCCGGGCCTCTACCGCTTCAAACTCGACGCCTCGATTGTCCGCGCCAACCTCGGCCGCACCCTGTTGGACGGCAACGCCGACGGCATGCTCACCTCCAGCGACAACTACTCCGACGATAACGTCGTGGGCGACGCGGGCGATAAACTCACCGCCGAACGCGACACCGTCTTCGACCCCGACACCAACCAGGCGGTGCTGACCGTCGACTTCTACGCCCCTGTCAATCTCAACGTCCTGCTCGACGACAACCGTTCGCCCGACGGGCTCCCCGACGCCAACCGGAAGTTCACGCTCCGCGGCACCATCGGCGACCACCCCGACAACGACAGCAACTACTTCCGCTTCGCCGGTGACACCGACGTATACAAGATCACCCTCCAGGCAGGGCAGATCCTCCGCTTGGGTCCGCTCCAGGGCTCGGCGTTCCTCACCCTCGTCGACCTCTACGACAACACCGGCGCAACCCCCGGCTCCACGCAGATCCTCTCCCTCCCCGTCAACACCGGCGACGTCGGCTCTCAGACGTTCGAGCAGAACATCCTCGTCCGCCGCACCGGCACCTACTACATCGTCGTCGGCAATCCCCAGAACAACGGCTCGATGGCCTTCGCCAGCCCGGGCGTTGTTCCGAACCCCGACGCCGAGCCCGCCAGCGTCGGCTCCTACGCCTTCACCATTCAGGTGTTCGACGACGGAGATTCGGGCTTCCGTGATACGACCGATTCCGCCAACGGAAGCAATGTCGTCAACGCCCCGGCCCCCATCTCCTTCGCAGGCGTCGACGCCGTCTTCGGCACCAGCGACGACGTCAGCGTCATCAACATCGGCAACTTCACCTTTACCCTCGACCTCGGCACCGACGGGCTGCCCAACACCAGCGACGACCTCGTCACCGGGTTCAACTACGCCGGCGATATCGTGTCCACCCGCACCGGCGCCGGCGCCATGACCTCTACCGTCTCGTCGGCGATCGGGCCTTCGGGCCACCGCGGCGTGCCCGGCGACGTCTTCCCCGACGTCGACATCTTCCACCTCAACAACGGGCTCACCGTTCCCACCGGCACCAAGGTCAAGGTCACCATCAAACTCTCCGACGCCGGCGGCGACCTCGGCAGCCGCAGCCAGAGCGGGCTCAACAACACCTTCAACACATCCTTCGCCACCGACTACCGCGGTTCGGTCCAGTTCGGCATCTTCGATACCTCCCTCTCCACAGGCTCCGGCGACGCCGTCCTGGTCGCCAGTTCCAGCAAGTTCACCCCCAACGGCGGAGCGCCCGGCGCCATCTCCACCGGCGACAACGCCAACTACGGCTTCGACGCCAACGGCGACTTCTACATCGAGTTCCTCACCCCCGGCCGACAGGTCTCCAACACCACCCTCGACGCCTCCTACGCCATCTACCTCCAGGGTGTCTTCAACACCGACTACAAGGTCGTCGTCGAGCAGAATGCCTCCGTCGCCGCGACCGGCATCACCAAGCACGTTCAGAACTTCCTCATCGAGACCAACGGCGGCACCATCGACTGGCTCGAGGTCGCCGGGCAGAAGACCAACCTCCGTGGCTTCGACGCATCGCTGCTGGGCTTCACCGGCACGATGATCAACGGCCAGAGCGTGCAGAACTACATCCTCGCCAAGGTCCGTTCCGACCTCCAGGCTGTCTTCAACGCCGCCGGGATCGCAGTCAACGTCTCCACCAACCCCCTGGACTTCGAGTTCCAGGAATTCTCCACCATCTACCTCAGTTCCACCAGCGACCCCGTCTCCGTCGTCTTCTCCACCGCCAACTTCGGCTCGCTCCTCGGCTTGGGCGGGAGCGCCTTTGCCACGACCCAGCCCTACGGGTATTCCCAGCAGGTCGATGTGCTCAACGCCGACTCGAGCGACGAGGGCGTCGTCTTTGTCCCAACCTTCGCAACCCTCGGCTACACCCCCAGCCTCACCGACATCGACAACTTTGCCTCGTCGATCACCGCCGCCGTCGGTCGCCGCGCCGTCGAACTCATGGGCGGACGATTCACCGTCGACTACTCCACCTCCTCCACACTCCTGGACATCATGGCCGCCAACTCCGTCCTCTCCGTCCCCGGGAGCACGCAGTCCTACACCATCTCCAATCAGTCCCGAAACCTCTCCGACACCAGCGACTCCATCGACGCGACCAACTTCTTCCTCGGCCTTGAGAACACCCGCTCGCTCCTCTCCAAGTTCCTCGAAGCGAGGTAAACCCGATCGGTCCCGCGGGGCATCCCGCACGATACTGGCGCTGCGAACCAAGCCCCCGGCACTCCGGGGGCTTTTTCATGCGCTCGAACGCGATTTCGCGCGCCTGCGATTTCACATGCTCCGCGTGGCGTGCCTCAGCCACATCCTTGGCGGGCCCCGGGCACATCTTCGAACATCGTCGATACGTCTTGCGAGCGCGCGGATCGGGGCTCGACACATCCCGGCGCTCGGATTCGCACGCGGAGTCGCTCATCCGCGGTGTGAAGAAACGCCTGAAACCTCGCCTCGCGATGGCTCACATGCATCGTGCAGCGTTGCAAATCCGTTATGTGATGATCGGCGATCGACTACTTCCTGAACCTTCTCACCACCACCGTGTCGTTCTGCCCGCCGAAGCCGAAGCTGTTGGACAGGCAGACGTCCACGCCGCCGACGCTCGAAAGATCGCGCGCCTTGTTCGGCACGTAATCCAGGTCGCACTCGGGGTCCGGCGTGCTCAGGTTCATGGTCGGCGGGATCACGCCCGACTGGATCGCCAGCACGCAGGTCATGAGTTCCACCGCGCCCGCGGCCTGGATCAGGTGGCCCATCATGCTCTTGATCGAACTGAACGGCACCTTCGGCGCCAGCGGG
Source organism: Phycisphaerales bacterium (assembly GCA_020845755.1). Taxonomy (GTDB): domain Bacteria; phylum Planctomycetota; class Phycisphaerae; order Phycisphaerales; family UBA1924; genus JABWBC01. Next base: position 14,897 of record JADLFE010000019.1, on the reverse strand, counting down.
CCGAACACGCCCTTCACCGCCGCGGTCTCGATCTTGTCGTTCTCTTTCGTGCCCGTGCCGTGGGCCGAGATGTAGTGCACCTGCGGACGTCCGCGCTCGTCGGTCTCGCGCGGCGAGATTCCCGCCTGGCGCAGGGCCTGGAGCATGGCGGCCTGTGCCCCCTTGCCCTCGGGCTGGATGTCGGTAATGCGGAAGGCGTCGGCCGAACTGCCGTAGCCCGCGAGTTCGGCCAGGGGCGTTGCGCCGCGCGAGAGCGCGTGGTCGAGCGATTCGATCACGATCATGCCCGCGCCCTCGCCCATCACAAAGCCGTCGCGCGTCTGGTCGAAGGGTCGGGCGGCCTGGGTCGGGTTGTCGCGCCGCTGGCTCATGGCGGTGAGGCGGATGAAGCCGGTGAGGCCAAGCGGGTGGATCATCGTGTGGGCGCCGCCGGCGAACATCACGTCCGCGTCGCCGCGGCGCACGATCTCGGTCGCTTCGCCGATCGCCTGGGTGCTGGCGGCGCACGCCGTCATGCAGTTGAACGAGGGACCGCGGCAGCGGAACGCGGTGGCCAGGTGCGAGAGCGCGAGGTTTGCTTCCTGCTCGATCTCGCGGTGCACGGTCATGCGGCGCAGGGCCATCTCCGCCCAGGCCTTGGCGTCGATGTCGCGCGCCTCGGGCTTCCAACTTGCGATGTTGGCGGCGGCGAAGTTGTGGAAGTCCAGCGTGCCTTCGCCGCAGCCCAGGTACATGCCGACGCGGCGCGGATTGACGGGCGCCTTGGCGTAGAACCCGGCCTGTTTCCAGGCCTGCGCGGCGGCGGCGAGGGCAAAGCCCGTGCTGGTGCCGGCGTGCTGGTGAGCGGAGAGGTTGTGGCGGGCGGGGTCGAGGTGCTTGGCGAGATCGAAGTTCTTGACCTCGGCCGCGAAGTTGGTCGCGAAGGTCGACGCGTCGAAGCGAGTGACGGTGCCGATCGCGTTCTCGCCCGCGAGCAATCGCGACCACACCGGGGCGACTTCGTGCCCCAGCGGCGTGATCCAGCCCATTCCCGTGATGACGACACGCCTCGACATGGTCAGTCCAAACTCCCGTTCTCGTCACGCTAACCAAGCCTCGCGCCGGCCATCACGCCGGCACGAGGTGAATCGTTCATTTACTGGAATCGCACGGTCTCGCCGCCGCCGGGCGTGGTCTCCGGCCCGTGGTCGCCGCCATGATCGTCGTGATCATCTTCGTACTCGTCGCCTTCCTCGCCGCGTTCGGCGTTGATCTTGTCCACGTTCAGCACGCGGACCAGACCATCCTTCAGGCGACGCTCGGCGAAGTTGATGATGAGGCCAAGTTCCAGGTCCGCTGCCTTGAGCTGGGCGCGCAGCACGGCCCGTTCATAGCCCGACACATCGCCTGGGCGATTGAGCAGCATCACGAGGAACTTGGCGTCGACGAACATGTCCGCCGTCGTGGTCGCGACGCGCTTGTCCTTGTACATCACGTCGATCGCGTGGTTGTGCTTGACGGCCAGGGACTGCCCGGCGAACTCGGCCTTCAGGGCCTCGAGGTACGCCTCGGTCGCGTAGCCGGGTCCCAGCGCCCGATGAACTTCGATCGCGCAGCCGATGACCTTTCGGCTGACATCGGTGAGGGCTGGATCAAGGTCCGAGAGCGGGATGCCGCGACGCTCGCGGTGCTCGCCCGAGTCGCCGTAGCCTCCGCCTCCACCGCGATGGCCGCCGTGACCACCGTGTCCGCCGCCGTAGCCGCCGCCATGGCCGCCGCGGCCTCGTCCACGCCCGCCTCCTCCGTGGCCCCCGCCATACCCGCCGCCGCCGTAGCCGCCCGAGTCTCCGTAGCCGCCGCCGCGATACTGATCGCTCATGATGAATCTCCCGAAGGGGTTGGTAGAGCCCCGTGAACCAGAGGGAACCGAACGAAACACTCAGGACACTTGTCGCAGCACGATCGCCGCGTTCTGACCACCGAACGAAGACGAGCACACGAGCACATGACGCAGCGCGGCCTTGGTCGCGGGCGCCGCGTGGGCCTGCAGATCAATCGGGCAGTTCCCCGCGTTGATCCGCGCCGGGATCATCTGATGACGCACGCACAGCGCGCCCACCGCCGCCAGAACCGCGCCGTTCCCGGCCGCCGATTCGCCGATCAGGGGCGACACCACCACCAGCGGGATGCTCGCCAGTCGCGATCCGAAGACCGCCCGCAGCGCGCCCGCCTCGCCCGCGTCCATCGCGGGAATCCCCGACGCGTGCGGCACGATCGCGTCGATCTCATCCGCCTTCACGCCCGCGTCGTCGAGCGCGTTCTCGATCGCGGCCTGCAGCCCCTCGTCCGCGCCGGGCGCGATCTGGCGAGAACCGTTGGCGTAGCAGTGAGCCGGGTCGGAGTGCGCCGCCCCGAAGCCCGCGATCTCCGCGTAGGCTCTGACGCCGCGTTTCCCCGCGGCTTCGGCCTCTTCGAGCAGCAGGATCCCCGCGCCCTCACCCGGGATCATCCCCGCCGATGCAGGGTCATACGGGCGGACGATCGTGCTTCCGTCGGCTTCCGTGCCTGTGTCGGCCAGACGCCCCGCGTAGGTCAGGCGCAGGATGCCCATGCAGTTGACCTTGCTCTCCGCGCCGCCCGAAAAGCAGAGGTCCGCCGCGTCGCGCTCGATCACCCGGGTGCTTTCACCCAGCGAGAGCAATCCGCTCGCTTCGTTGCACGTGATCGTGTTCGAAGGCCCCTCGCACCCGTGAATGATCGTCACATGGCACGCCAGCATGTTCGGCAGGTACTTCAGCAGCCAGAGCGGCGTGAGGTTGTTCATCCCGCCCGATCCGGGCGTGCCGTCGGGAGCGGCGGCCGTGCCCCACATGCGGAGGCTGAACCCCGCGCCGGGCTCCTCGATCGTTGCGCCCGCCGGGCGAGCCGTGACCAGCGCTGCCGCGAGCTCGTCGGTTTCCGCGGCGATCAGGCCGGCGCCGATCTGGCACCCGACCCGTTCCGAGGGATACGTCGTCCCGCCAACCTGGCCCTCAGCCAGCGTCATCCGTGTCGTCAGCCCCGCGTCCTCAACCGCGACCTTGGCCGCCGCCACAGCCATTTCGATGTCCCGCGCCATCACCTTGACCGCCTTGCGGTAGTGCTTGGGTACGTAGTCCTTGGCGGAAAAGTCTTTCACCTCGCCCGCCAACTTGCACGGGAATCCGTTGGCGTCCAGGCGAGTGGTGGGGGCGAGCGTCGGGCGGCCTTCGACCAGCCCGTTCCAAAGTGTCGACGCCCCGACGCCGAAAGGCGTCACCGCGCCGACCCCAGTAATCACGACTCGTCTGTTCACGTTGCGGCAAGTCTAGGGGGGCGTTGGGTGGTCCGCCGGTGCCATGAGCGTCGTCTTGGTGGAGTCTTGCTCGTGCCACTGATGTCGACCCTTCGGGATCGGTGCCGCCGGGATAATCCGCTCTCCGAGACGGGGTGCCGCACGGTCCGGCGAGCCCCTCCCCTGAACACTCCCCAACCATGCGCCGGTTCCACCCGGCGATTCCACCGTGTATGCTCTGGAAAATCGACCCGGAAGGGCGCGTTGCCCGATGGAATGGGGTTGTGAGTGTGACGGACCACATCGAGAGGGCCCGCGGGGCCTTTCTAGACCCGGGATGGCTGTTCCTGGCGGCCGGCCTTGCGCTGCTGGGCGCTGTGCTCATCATCCCGGCGCAAGATGACCTGCGCGAGGCCGAGTTCCTGCGCGATCGCGCACTCTCGATCGAGGCCCACCGCCAGTCCAGGCTCGATCGCTATCAGGAATACATCGAGGCAATCGATCGAGCCGAGCCCTCGCTGGTCATCGCCCTGGCCGCGTCGCAACTCAACGAGATCCCCATGGACCGCGTTCCGCTGATCGAGGACGAGGACCTGGCCACGTCCAGTGCCTCGGTGTTCCCCGCGCTTGAGCCGCCGCCGTTGGCGCTCCCCGAGCGTGCCAAGGTCGATTCGATGCTGCAGAAGTGGTCGACCGACGACCGCTCTCGCCTCTGGCTGATTGCCGGCGGAGCATTCTGCGTCCTGCTTGGACTGATCACCCGCGCCACGGAGCCGGGCGAGCCCGAAGAAATCATCGACTGAGCGCGGATCGCTCCGCGTCTGTGCCTCGGCGCGCCGCGGTGCCCTTCGCCAGATTCGAATCGGCGCCTTACGCCGCCGGCTTGTCGGACTGATTATTCTCGGGCGCGGCAGGGGGCACATCGGCGGGCGCGGTGTCCGCGGCTTTCTCGGCCTCGGCCTGGAGAGCCCGCTCGGGGAACGCGGTCTTTTCCATCTCAAGCACCCACGACTCGAGCGGCTCATATCGGAGCAGGTCGAGTTTGAGTTCCTGCCCACCCAACTGCGCGTGGGACGACTTGATCTTCAGGAAGATGAGGAACTTGTCCCAGCGGCGCTTGTCGAAATCCTCCACGTCAGCGGGCGTGAGCGAAGCGCCGCCCGGCAGTCTGAGCGTCTGGGTGGCGGCGTTCCACGTGTAGGTCTTGCCCTTGACCATGACGATGAGGAGGAGGAGCCAGGCGGTGGCGCCGAAGCCGGCGACGGTGATGCCCCACTGGAGCGGAAGGTCCCAGGCGGCCAGGGGCTCGCTGGGAGTCTTCTTGGCCCACACTTCTTCAAGTTGCGACTTGCGCCCGCGCGGGTCAGCGATCGTGGTGTGCTCCGGCTTGGCGCGTCCGATCGTGTCCAATGCGTTCAGCCACTGCAGCCGGGCACCTTCCACGGCGCTGGTCAGTTGCTGCTGCGTGTTCTTCTCACGGAGTCTGGCGATCTCGCCCGCGGGATCGGCGACGGACGCCGAATCGAGCACGCGGCTCTGCTCCGCGGCACGCAGGTACTCCAGTTCGAACTTCTCGGCGACGTTGGCGCCGCGCTGCGGGTATGCGATGACGGCGTCGAAGAGCCCCCAGCACCCGAAGATGCAGACGAAGATGGCAAAGCCGAGTGTCCGGACGAGCCACTTCTTGCTGACCTTGGTGTTCTGCACGCCGGAAGTGTCGGAGGTGTTGTGGATCTCGGACATGTGTGGCTCCGCGATGCGCCGGGATGCGGCGCGAGTTGGTCGGGGGATATCGGCCGGACTAGATCGACGAACTCTCGTCGGTGACGTGATCGAGTGCGGCGTTCCACCACAAGTCTGCCCGCCGCCTGCCGTCAGGGCTGGCTACAAGGGCCGAGAACCCGCCCTCGGCCACGCGCCGGAGGGGGATTTTCGGGTATGGCCGCCCGGAAGCCAAAGCGCCGGTGAGCCAATGGGAGTGAGCCAGGCGCATCTGCTCGGCCCGCGTGGGGAGGTCGTATTGATGGAACGGCCACCAGATCATGGAGTCCGATCGTACCTCAACAGTGGGGTGCCCCGCTCAGATCTCCAGCGGCACGCCGGTTTCGGAGTAACTCCACACTTCACCGCTGGAGAACAGGAAGTCGAAGATCACGAGTTCGCGGTCAGAGTTCGAACTGCGCCCCGCAAGATGGAGCCGGCTCCCCGACGACGACGAGCCAAGCGGCATGGACATGGCGGGCGCGGACGTGCCGGGTGTGAGGTCGCGCCAGGTCTGGTTGGTGGGAGTCCAGCGGAGCATGCGCAGTTTGCTGGCGTCGTCGAGGAAGGCGATATTGATCCCGCCGTCGGTGCTGACGACGACCTCCGTGCCGTAGGTGGCGATGGAGGTCGAGGACGCGGCCTCGCTGATGTTGGAGACGACCCAGTTGCCGCCGAGGCCCGGGGCCCACCAGTAGGTGTAGATTTTGTTGTCGCTGGTTCGACCGGCGATGTTGAGGCCGCCCCACGGGGTGACATAGGCGTCGAGTTGCCCGCTGAAGGTGGGTCCGCTGAAGGTGGTGGTCATGTTGATGGTCTCCCAGTTGGAGAGACCGGGGGCCCACCAGTAGACGACGACCTGGTTGGAGGAGTTGAGGCCGGCGAGGTTCAGGCCGTCCCAGCCGGTCACGTATCCGGTGAGGCCGCCGGTCATGAGCGGGCCGCTGAAGAGGTCGGTGAGATCGGAGAACTGCCAGGTGGTGGTGGAGCCGGGGACAAACCAGTAGTTGATGGCGTGCCCGCGGGCGTCGAGGCCGGCGATGTGGATGGCGCCCCAACTCGGGGAGTAGTGGGTGAGGTCTCCGGTGAGTCCGGGGGCGCTGATGAGCGCGGTGAGGTCGGTGCCGGTCCAGGCGCCGGTGTCGAGGTTGCTGGCGGTGAGGAGCCAGAGGTGGTGGTTCTGGTCGGTGAGGGCGAGGTGGACGGTTCCAGCCCAGGTGAAGGGGGTCATGTCGATGACGCGTCCGACGAAGCCGGTCTTGGCGGCGAGGTTCTGCGTGCTCGCGGTGCTGCCGGAATCTGATTGGACCCGGAGCATGGGTTGCTCGCCCTCGTCGAGATAGAACTCGAGGAGTTGATCGTCGAAGTCGACGCCGACGACGCGCTGCGACAGGTTGCTCGCCGCACGCGCCTTGAACTTGATGGCCAGGTCCGTGGAGAAGGTGGGGAGGTTGAAGGTGAGCGTCCCGCCGGAGACGAACTTGCCGGCGACGGTGGAGGTCGCGGCGGTGGTTCCGGCAGCGGTGCTCCAGATCTCGATGTCGATGACCTGATCGGCGCGGAGGCCGGTGATGGTGATGCTCCCGGAGGTGACGTTGCCCGAGAGTGAGCGGGAGTCCTTGAGGACATACAGGATGCCCTGGGATCCGTCGGAGACGCCCCAGGAGAGGAGCGAGGTGCCGGCGGTGCCGTCGACGGTGCCGGTGGCGCTGAGCCGCCCGTTGAGCGTGCGGAAGTTGAAGTTGGTGCCGTCGAGTTGGAGCGTGTCGTCGGTGAAGAACGTGGAGAAGGTCTTCTGCAGGTTCCGCATGTTGGCTGAGAGGATGAAGCCGCTGGAGGTGAACTCGTCGGTGGCGATGCGCAGGCCCATGCCCGCCTGTCCTGACGCGACGCCCGACCACATCATGGTGCGGAAGATCGCCTCGTCCTCGGCGGAGGTGAAGTCGGCGGAGTACGCGGGCACACCTCCCGGCCAATCGGCGCGTGTCATGCCCCATTCACCGTTGATGATCGGGCGGTGGTTCTCGATGTGCGTCATCCAGTAACTCGTGAGCGACGCGTTCTCGATCGCGGGGCGGATCGACGTATCCGTATCGGGGTTGTTGATCGGCTCCTCGTTGGAGTTGGTGTACAGGTGCGGCGTGACGGCATCGAACGATCGCGAATAGAAGTCCGCACGCGCGATCGGGCCGCGCGGATCCTGGGCGATGGTGCTGTTCAGCGTCAGACGGCGCGGGTCCTGCGTGTGAACATAGTCGGCGAGTTGCGTCAAGAACTCCGAGCGGTGGCGCATCTCGGTTTCGCGCCCGGCCTCGCTGTTGCCCTCGGCGTTGAGCGTCCATTCATAACTGTCCCACTCGCTCAGGAACTCCCAGCCGACCACGCGGTGCGCGTAGGGCTTGAACGCGGATTCATTGAGCCACGTGATCACCTGGGCCATGCGCGCCTTCGCGAGGTCGAGGACGGCGGGGGTCTGGAAGAAATCGTTGATGTCGGCGAGCGGCCCCCCGTTGCCCGCGGACCACGGGAACTCGGTGTTGAAGGCCTCGTCATACGAGAACGTGTCGAAGGGAGAGAAGATGACGTACATGTTGGCGTGGTCGGCCTCCTGCAGGAGGTTTAGCATGTACGAACGCATGTTGCTGTTGTACGTCTGGGTCGGATACTCGAGCCAGTAGGTGCCGTTGGGGAGAGTGGGCGGGAACAGCACGTTCTGCAGTTCGAGATAGCACCGCATGAAGTTCACGCCCTTGGAGGCAAGCGTGTCGAAGTAGGGCCGCGCCGACCCCTCGGCGGGCAGGTCGGTGTTGAAGTTGTGGTACAGGCCGGTGTTGTTGTCGTACACCTGCCCCGGGAACAGCGTGCGCGTGTAACTCCACGAGATGCCCAGATGGTCGCCCACCGGTATGTACGGCGCGCCGGCCTCGGTCACGAACGTGCGACCCATCGGCGACGGCACCACCCGCTTGCCGAACGACACGTCCTGCGAGAGCGTCTGCGTCGTGAATGTGGCGACATTGGAAAGATCTCCGAGATTCCCGGCCGCATCGACGGCGCGCACCGCGACGTAATACGTCGTCTGCGGGAGCAATCCGATCAGGCGCAGCGATTCCGACAGGCCCGCAAGCCGCGGCACATAGGCGTTGGCGAACTTCGTCGCGCCCAGCCAGTCGCCCACCGTCGTGATCGCGCTCTCGCTGTAGCGGATCTCGTAGGCGCTCACATGCCCCTTGCTGCTGGTCGAGACGCCCGCCGGCGCGGTGAAGTTCAGGAACGCCGAATAGCCTGATACATTCGCGGCGGCGAGGTTGCTGATGGCGGACGGCTTCGAGGCGGCGGATGGATCGACGAACATGAGTTCGGCGTAGTTGACCGGGCCGTGGAGCCCCGCCTGGCTGGCCGAGTAACTCGAATGGACGCCCTGGATGTGGTCGTCGACGAACGTGGGTGTGGTGAACCGGTCGGACGCATTGCGGTGGTCGGTGAAATCGCGCGTCTGGCCTTCGTTGTCGAAGATCACGTCGAAGTTCATGCCGATCGTCTGGCCGTTGACGGGCGCGCCGCTGAGCCCCATCGCCGCCCAGGGAAGATACATCTCGGTGACCCAGCCCACGTCGGTGTCGGCGTTGTTGTTGACCGTGCCGTTGCGGGTCGTCAGCCAGGTGAGACCGGCGGGCATCACGCCGCCGTTGACGTCCGGCGCGCCGCCCGCGCCGTCACCCTTGACATGCTTCTTGAGTTGGATGGCGCCCTGGCCGAGCGTGGGGTCGGTCGGATTGCCGAGGTTCACGCCGAACGCGCGATCGCCGGACTGGAAATACACCTCACGTGAATCGTCGGGATCGAAATAGACGGTCATGGAGTCGTCGGTTTCAACTTCGTAGCGGAGCGCGACCCCCGAACCCCGTCCGTCGGACCAGAGTTGGGTGTCCTTGACGTCAAAGGCGATGAACAGGCCGTTGGCGTCATAGAGCAGCCTCATCGTGAGCGAACTGTTGTTTCGGTAGGGCTGGGAGCGCTCAACCATGAACGCCTTGCTCCAGTCGGCCTCGTTCAAAACGCCGTCCACCGTGACCGTGCCCGGCAGCGCGATCCAGAGCGGGTTGTCGGCGGTGATCGGGTCGGCGGCGAGCATCTGGCGCGGCTCGAGCGAGTCGATCAGGGTGGCGGACTTCGCAAAGCGACGCATGGTCATGGTTGATCTCTCCCCAGGCGCGGACCCACGACTGGATGCCGCATACACCATGTCGGGCACCAAGGCTTCAGAGCGTGATTCCTTACAGGCAAGCGGGCACGTCGGACGACGAACGCGCCTTGCACTCCGCTGTCATCGTATTGTGGAAAGGCATGCCGGTTCAAGGTCTGGTCGGGTGGTGGGTTTCGCCCGAAGCGATCTTGTCGGAGTCCGAAAACGCTTTGCGGACTTTGATGGGTGTAATTGATGGCGCAAAAGCGGCGCTGGTATTGACGGCAGAGGGTCGCCCTGTAGACTTTCTGTCGAGAGTTGAGACGGGATCCTTTGATCCGAAACCAGTGGCCTGACGCGCCAACATCGTGCGCCGTATTTCCGTCGGCGTCAGTTTCCGCGATGCGTCGGCATCCTGGTGGTCGGACGAGTCCCATCGACAAGGCGTTTCCGCCGCGCCGGCGCGGGCCGTGCGGCTGTGTATTCGTTCCGCTCGGGGTCGCCTGGCCCCTCGACCGGGCGGCTGTGGGTTCGTGGGGCGAGAATGAGGAGAGACGAGTATGAAGAAGTTTGCGATTCTGGCACTTCTGGCCGCGACGGGCGTCGCCTCGGCGCACGAGACGCTCGTGATCACCTACGACGGTGGGTACGGCGCGAGCGTGAACAACGTCTACAACGCCGTGCTGGGTGCCGACCCGATGGCCGAGCACCTGTACAACCCCGCGCCGGGCGCGGTGGCGGCGTACTTGGCCAACGAGCACGTCGAGAGCATCTTCGTCTTCGACGTGACGACCTACAGCATGATGAACTCGGACGATGCCGCGGCGGTCGGCGCGTGGTATCAGCAAGAGAACAAAAGCGCCGTCATCGACGGGCGCTCGTACGGCGTGCTGTTCAACGGCGGTACCGGTGGCGATGAAGATAAGTACATCACGAACACCGCCAACTGGTTCCTCAACAACGACGGCGGGCTCTGGATCGGCACCGATCACGATCCCGATTGGACGATGAACGGCAACCAGTATCTGGTCGCGGCCGGGTTCAATCCGATTGTCGGCCTGGAAACAGGCCCGGCGACCGGTTGGAACGCCAGCCCCCTGTTCGACGGCGTGAATGTCCACGGCTTGGATTGGTCGGGTGGCAACTGGTCCGTGGGTCACACGCCGGTCGGTCTGCAGCCCAACGGCGTGACGCTCTCGAACATCCTCTACTCCGGCCCCAGTGACCCGATGATCTCGACCTACCTCGTCCCGGCTCCTGGTGCGGCCGGCGCGCTGGCGCTGTTCGGCATCGCGGCGCTGCGTCGTCGTCGCTGATCAAGACACGTCGGGGTGAATCCCGCGAATATACAAAAATAAGATCCTCTCAACCGCCGCTCGTTCAATGGGCGGCGGTTGTATTTCATATTTACACATGTTCAAAGAGTGACATTGTGTTGGCTGTCAGATATGCGGTCATCTGTCCAACATCCGGCGCTTCGCTCATTGAGATGGGGCTTTCTCCCGCTAGTCTGTGTGGATCGGAAAGCAGGAAGCGGGCCGGGTACTCGTGCGGCGGGCTGCGTTTCTCAGACGCCGTGGCGTGAGTTGATCCGGTGGGCGCGGAGCGCCGTGAAAACATGCAGAAGATCGCGAGTTTCCACCCGCGCGGCGTGCGCTGCGAGGGATCGCGTGCCGCCGGGAAGGTGACCCTCTGTTCCGGCGTGCGTTCACTCTTGTGGGGGCGATTAGGAGAGACAGGACATGAAGAAGATTGCTGCATTGGCTCTGCTCGCCGCAGCCGGTTCCTCACTGGCGGGCAATACCGTCGTCATCACATACGACGGCGGATTTGGCTCTTCGGTCAACAATGTGTATAACGCCGTCGCGGTTGCCGATCCCATGGCGACACACCTCTACAACCCCGCGCCCGGCGCGGTGGCGGCGTACATGGGCTCGAATACCGTCGACAACCTGTTCATCTTCGATATCACCGCCACCAACATGATGGATCCCTCGGACGCGGCGGCGGTCGGCGCGTGGTACAACGGCTCGAAGAGCGCCGTGATCGACGGCCGCTCCTACGGCGTTTACTTCAACGGCGGGAGCACCTCCAGCGACGAGGGCACCTACATCCAGAACACCGCCAACTGGTTCCAGAACAACGGTGGCGGCCTGTGGATCGGAACCGACCACAACCCCGACTGGACATGGAACGGCAATCAGTACCTTGCCGCCGCAGGCTTCAACCCCATCTTGCTCGTCGAGACCGGCCCGGCCACGGGTTGGAATGCCAGCCCGCTCTATGCCGGCGTCACGGTCTCTGGCCTGGACTGGTCCGGGCAGGGCTGGTCCGTGGGGCACACCCCGGTCGGTCTTCAGCCTAACGGCGTCATCCTCTCGAACATCCTCTACTCCGGCCCCGGTGACCCGATGATCTCGACCTACCTCGTCCCGGCTCCGGGCGCGGCAGGCGCGCTGGCGCTCGTCGGCATCGCCGCGCTTCGCCGTCGTCGATGAACGAGCGCATCATCCGTTGAGTACCCGCGTTCATACTACGTGCTCTCACACTGTCGCCCTCGAAAGGGGGCGGCGGTTGTTTTCGCAGTACCAGCAGCGCGACGAAGTTCGTCTTCTCTTCGTATGTTCCGCCCGGGGGGAACGGGATCGTCCGTCCGCCCCGCCGGCGGTGCTTCCAGGCCGTAGGATTGCCCGAGCGCACTTCCGCACTTCACAGAGCGCTCGGAGGTTGATCCGTGAGCAAGCCGATTTTTCGTGAACGGGCGTCGAAGATCCTCTCTGATCTCAAGACCGGCGGGCAGTTCAAGTTCCTGCGCGAACTCCAGTCGCCCATGGACGCCGTGGTGAAGGTCAAGGGCTACGGCGATTGCGTCTGCTTCTGCTCCAACAACTACCTCGGTTTGGCCAACCATCCCGAGGTCGTCGAGGCCGGCCTGAAGGCCATGCGCGACTACGGCGCCGGCACCGCCAGCGTCCGCTTCATCTGCGGGTCGTTTACGCCGCACGAGCAACTCGAGCACACCATTGCCACGTACATGGGCACCCAAGCGGCGTACACGTTCGTCTCGTGCTGGAACGCCAACGAGGCGATCTTCCCCACGCTCTGCGAGCCCGGCGACATGCTGATCTCCGACGAACTGAACCACGCTTCGATCATCGACTCCGTGCGCCTCGCGACCGTTATCAAGAAGGGCCTGCTCAAGGGCATCTACAAGAACAACAGGCTCACCGGAGAGGCGAGCCTCGAGGAAGCTCTGGACAAGGCGAGCAAGAACCCCGAAGTGACCGGACAGATCTGGGTCGTGACCGACGGCGTGTTCAGCATGGAGGGCTGCATCGCCGATCTGCCCGCGATGCGCAAACTTTGCGATCGCTACGGCGCGATCCTCGTCGTCGATGATTCCCACGGACACGGCGTGATGGGCGCCAAGGGGCATGGCACGCACGAGCACTGGGATATGTTCGGGCAAGGCGCGAAGAACGGGCACGTCGATCTCTTCTCGGGCACGCTCGGCAAGGCGCTGGGCGGGGCCGCGGGCGGATTTGTCGCCGGCGAGCGCGACATGGTCGAACTGATGGTGCAGCGCGGAAGGCCGACGCTGTTCTCCAACGCGCTGCCGGTGAGCGTGGCGTGCAGCGCCAACAAGGCGATCGAGATCGTGATGCGAGAGCCGCAACGCGTGCAGAAACTCAAGACCAACGTGCAGTACGCGCGCACGAAGATCCGCGAGGCGGGCTTCGACGTTCTTGAATCTCCCACCGCGATCTGCCCGATCATCGTTCACGACACCGCCAAGGCGATCGCGATGAGCAAACGCCTCCTGGAACTGGGCGTCTTCGTCATCGGCTTTGGCTATCCCGTCGTGCCCGAGGGACACGCCCGTCTGCGCGTCCAGATCTCCGCGGCCCACGAGACCTCGCACATCGATGCGCTCATCGCTGCGCTCAAGAAATTGTAAGAGAAGATACGGAGTCACGAAGAGCGTACATCGTGAGTCGTGCCACGCTCAGAGCCGCCATTTCTGCGGGCGGCCAGAGGCAGTGTGGTTCATGCAAGGTGCCGAGCACCAGCACACGCGCCTCGGCGCAACTTCGCGTCGAATGAGCGGCTATCGCCGCGGATTTCGCCACGAACTGGCGCGACGCGTTGGGTGGTCCGAAGGACCGATCGGCCCTGCACGCGGGGGTGTCCCGTTGGCGGGTGGTGTGCTCGACGGACCCGCGTCGGAGCCCGCGTTCGCCGGGTTGACCGATCCATCCGCCGGCGCCGCGCCGGGCGGCGTGGAATCGCTCGAGGCCACCGCCCCGCCCGCGTGTGTGGTCGGCGTGCCGTCGGCGGGCGGCGCTCCGCCCGACGATTGGCCGGTGTCGTCCGGACGTGCCTCATGGACACGCCCCTCACCGATGCGCGCAAACACCATTCGCCCCGCGGCGGTCTGGAGCGTCGACGCGACGGTCGCCACGACTTCACGCCCGATCACGCTCCCGCCGTCCTCGACGACGACCATCATTCCATCTTCGAGATAACCGACGGCCTGCCCGGGCTGTTCGCCCGCGCGGACGGGCGTGATCGTGAGGGTCTGGCCGACGATCACCGTCGGGCGCAGGGCGCTGGCCAGGTCGTGGATGTTGAGCGACTGCACGCCCTGAATCGCGGCAACGCGGACGAGCCCCGTGTCGGTGGTGACGATCGTGGACTGGGTCTGGCGCGCCAGTTCGACGAGCATCTGGTCGACGCCCGCGCCGGGAACGGTCGCGGTCTGGAGCGAAACCTCGACCGACGCGGTGCGCTGGAGCTTTGTGATCGAGTCCAGCCCACGCCTTCCCCGCTGGCGCTTGGCGCGATCGGCGCTGTCGGCGAGCAACTGCAGTTCCGCCACGACAAAGCTCGGGATCACGATGGGAGCATGAATCAGGCCGGTCTGCGCGACCTCGACGAACCGGGCGTCGATCAGCGCGGACGAGTCGACGAGCATCGGGCGCTGCCCGCGGAACTGCTTGGAGAACTCGACATAGGGAATGACGAGGCGGAAGTCGTCCTGGGTCTGGAGCACGATCGTGACTCCCAGGTAGCAGAAGGCGATTCCCAGCAGGATTTTGACCATGGAGGTCCAGGCGGGCGGCAGGCCGTACCCCTTCTCGACCAAGTCCATGAGGAACGAGACGACGACCGTGGCGAGCAGGCCGATGAGCAGGCCCATCGAGACGCCGGTGATGGTCGCGATCTTCTTCGACGGCGTCAGGAGGTCGATGGTGATGAAAGCGGCGGCGATGGCGGCGGCCAGGCCGATCGTCAGGTACCAGAGTTGGGCGAGTTCGCGCTCGTCCGCGGCCGAATCAGGACGCACCAAGAGCAGCCGGACCAGAGTGACCGACACCATGGCGACGCAGAAAACGATGCGCATCGCGCTGACAAGAACGGCGCGGCGGCGTCGGGCCTGGGCCAGGGGGTCGATCGGTTGGACGGGGTTGTGGGCTGGTTCGGTCACCATATTGAGTGTACCGGTGGGCGGGCGGGGCGTATGCTGTCGAGGCCTCCCCGAGGTCGACGGCCGGGCCCGGTGCACGGATGGCCCGTGAACCTGGTCAGGGCTTGACCGCAGCAGCCATAAGCGGCCGTCGTCCGGTGCCGCCGGTGTCCTGGCCGTCGACCCCGGGG
>JADLFE010000018.1 GCA_020845755.1 Phycisphaerales bacterium | reverse complement strand
GTGGCGATCATGTCCGAAGGCCCGTTCTTCGGTCAGGACAAGAAGGCGAGCGGGTTCCGGGACTGGCTGGACACCGTGGGCACGTCGGAGCAGTTGCCCGAGGGCTCTTTCCAGACCGACAAGAGCGGTCTGCCGACGACGGGCGTGAACAGCCGGGTGGTGGTGATCGACAAGCCGCAGGCGGGGGAGGTGGCTACGCCTGCCACGAATCCTCAACCCAAGGCGTCCGACCCGCTCCACGACAAGGTGATGGCGTTCCGCGAACGCCTCAACGACGCCATCAAGCGGTCAGATCTGGACGGCATGGAGGATGAGGCGCGAATGCTCGCCGACGCGGCGGACCGCGCGGGGCGATCCGACCTCATCACGATGGCGCGGGGGTTCATTGGCCAGGTTCAGGAGAAGTCGGGCCGGCTGGCGTCGGCGGAGTACAGGGCCAAGCGGGAGGCCAAGAACTTGACGCTGGCGACGGCGGAGGACGGCGTCATTGCCTTCCCTGACATGCCGACACGATCGGAGGAACTGACCCGCGAGTACGCCGCCATGGGCTACCAGGGCAGCGGGCTCACCAAGACGCTGGCGGAGGCGCAGAAGCGGATCAAGGACAGCGGCATCCAGGCCGACATCGCCAAGGAGCGCGACGGCTACCGGATTCTGAGGAAGTACCCCGGGACGCCGGTGCTGACGCTGGACCAACTGGCGTCCATCCGTGACGGCATCAACCAGCGTGGCGGGCTCGGAAGGATTGACGCAAACGATGTCCGCAGACTGAACGACGGCGCCGACAAGGACATTCGCTACCTGATGATGCGGTACATCGCCAATCAGGACGTCCCGCGGGTGGGCGTCGATGCGAAGAACACCGCGCACGAGTTGATGGGCGACCCGCCGAAGCAGGCGTCACCAGAGCCGTCCGCCCCGCTCGCCGACACGCTCCGCGCCAAGCTGCAACTGGAGAAGGACTCCCGCCGAGCCTGGGCACGCAGCACGGCCAACGACGCCGAGACGAAGGCCAAGAGCCGGGCCGAAGAGGAGCGACTCAAGCTCGCAGCGGACGACATGGCGCCGCAGATCGTCGCAGCGACCGAGGCCGCTATTGGCGAGTACGGCGGCGACATCCCGGACGAGAAGGCGAAGATGCCAGCCGCGGGAACGCCCGAGGCGATCGAGGTCTTCCGGTCCCACGAGCAGTCCAACGCCGACATGGAGGGATTGTGGGCTGAGGAGCGGGAGCTCGACCGCGAGGTGGCGTCCAAGAAGCACGGCACCAAGGTCCGCGAGGCGGCCGAGAAGCGGCGTGAAAAGCTCCGCGACACCATCGCAGAGGCCAAGGCCGAGTGGAACAAGAAGCGGGACGCGATGATCCGCATGCGCCAGGAGCACGCCTGGAACGGCCCGGACCTGTGGCGGAAGCTCGGCGTGATGACGTCGTGGTACCCGGGCCGCTATTCCGAGGTGGCCGCGTATCTCACGAAGGCCGCCGACTTCCTTGTCGGCACCATCTCGCCGGAGTTGTCCGCCGAGGACCGCGGCATCGTGGCGCGCGACGCCGTAGCCAACTTCCTGGAGAGCCCGCTGGCCGACTCCCTGACAGGCCGGATCGACCAGAAGCTCTACGTCTTCACCAAGAAGTCCAACCAGAAGGCGGCGATTGACCGCGTCGAGGCCGCCGCGCCGCTCCAGTCGCACGAGCGGTCGAAGTTCATTCGGGACATCGAGAACACCGACGACAAGGACGCGATGGACAAGATCGCGGCCGAAGCCGAGGCGATGGCGGCGGAGCGAAACGCTCAGGAGGCAGAGGCCGAGCGCATCCGCGCCGAGGCTGAGGCCAAGCAGAAGGAGGCCAACACCGCCGCCCTGACCGACCCGGCCAAGATGCGGGCAACGACCGCACGTCAGGCCCTTGGCAAGAGGGGACAGCCGGCGGGGTCTCCCGTCAACGGATCGAACAAGATGGCCGTCTGGATGAAGAACGCCGCGGCGAAGGTGCGGGGCCAGATCGAGGCGCTTGGCGAGGAGCCTATCGAGGTTCGCGGGAATCCCATGCCGCCGGAGGCTATGGAGCGCATGGCCAACTCGCTCGCCGACAAGGCGACCGTGCCCGCGACACTTCTCGGGGCTGTGGGCAAGGACGGCGAGCCCGTGGTGCTGTTCGCCTACGGCAAGGACGAGGTTGGCGCCGTCAACGGCAAACTGTGGGCGTTCGCCAACACGCTCGGCACCGGCGAGTGGTTTACCGAGGACAGCGGCGGCGTGCTGGTGCTCAAGTCCGGCGGGAAGCCCGTCGCCATGGTGGCAGGCATCAAGGGCCCGCACGTTCCGGCGGTTGATCGCGCGGCGGCGATGAGCCGGGCCGCGTCGGGCTGGCGCGAGGCATCGGGGCCGACTCCAAAGACCTACCTGACGCCAAAGTCGGAGGCGCCGTCGACGCCGATCAACGAGGCGGCGTACCCGACGTTGGAAGACCTTGGCATCAAGACTGAGTACGCATCGCTGGTGGCCAAGGCCGAGCAGGCGACCAGGGACTACCACGCCGCGCTCGAGGCGGTGTCGGAAGCAAGGAACAAGGCCAACACCAGCCTGACCGATGAGGCGATTCTTGCCAAGGCCCGCCAGATGTCCGGTGACGAGAACCCCAGCCAGGGCTTCACGGGGTTGGCGATCGACAAACTCATCAACGACAATGTGGGACTGAGGGCGGCACAGGCCGCCGTCGAGTCCACGCAGAAGGCGAAGATTCAGGCCGAGCGAGCCGTCGAGGCCGAGCGGCACCGTGCTGCGTCCGCGTTCAAGGGCGAGGCGGAGGACAAGTACCGCGAGCTCATCGCTGGCCGCAAGTGGTGGCAGCACGATGCGGAGGCCAACGCGATCGAGCGGATGTGGGCGAGTGACCCGCGCATTCCCGTGCTCCGCGAGATGGCAGGCACCGCCGCGAACTCCTACCAGATCGACACCGCCGGCGAGATCCTGCCCCCGGACTTCAAGCCCGGGGT
>JADLFE010000017.1 GCA_020845755.1 Phycisphaerales bacterium | reverse complement strand
CGCGGATATCCACGACCGTGATCTCGATCTCATCTCCGATCATGATCGTCTCGTCGCGCTGACGGGAAAGGACGAGCATGAAAGAACTCCTTGGCGGGCGTCGAACGCACGCTGCGTCCGCGCCGGCACTACATCCGGTGAAGGGGTCGAACACATGAGCAGGAAAGCGGTCGAGAACAATCCCCGGGAAACGCCGGGAACAGGCCTACGCGGGGATCGCGCGGGCCGCGGTGACCTTGACGAGCGCGTGACGCGTTGTCCACCGCTTCTCGGCCAGGACGGCCTGCTCGCCGACCCGGTTCAGCGTGTTGATGATCAGCGGGCCCTGGAGATTGCCCGTCAGCGTCTGATCAACCTTGTTGACAATCACAAAGACCTGCGCGTCCTCGAGTTTTCCGAGCGACAACTCGCTCATCTGCTCCGGACGGATCGGCACCGAGTATTCGGGCACGAACAGCGACGGGTCCGTCACCACGAACGCCAGGCTCGGCTCGTCGAGTGACTGCAACCAGAAAAAGCACGAGTCCTGCCCCGGTTCAAGGAGGCAGTACCTCGTGTGACCAGAAAACCCGAGAAGTCCCTTCGGGAAGGTGATCACGCGGTCCTCCGCGATCTCGATCACTCCGAAGCGTGTCGTCCGCACTTCCATGGTGCGCTCCGCAAATCGGCCCGACCCCGGAGGGATCGACTCCCGCGCGTCCAAAGCACGGGCGACGTCCTGTCATCCACGCCGGCGCGGCCGAGACGCCGACGGCGTTTGGTTCCACCCCAGCGACCGGGCCTCCGCCCGTCCGCCAGCATCGGTCGTTACAGGTAGTCCAGGAGCGTGAGTTGTGAACTCAACGCCGTCGCCCGGAGCCCCGCCTGAAGCTGCGTCTGGAGCATCGAGAAGCGGCTTGCCGCCTCCGTGTAGTCCACATCCCGCAGCGAACTGCGCACCTGCTCGTCGAACGTCGTGCGGTCCTCCTCGGCCCGCTGTGCAAAGTCGACGCGCTGGGAATATCCACCCACCACGCCGCGTGTCTCCGCCAGCAGGTCGATGGACGATCCCAGACTATTCCCAGCAAGGCCAATGCCAACTGTGTCGTCCCGCTCCAATCCATCGCGCAGGTCGATCAGGTCGCTGAAAATCCCGCTCACGCGCACCTTCGCGCGATCTTCACCGACAAAACTTGCGCTCGCCGTGTCGTAGTGACCGTCGAGGAATCCGAGATCCTCCGCGGCCTCGGAGTTGTTCCGGGGCGCGACCGCGACCGCGCTGGTGAACGTCGGGTCCTGCGTGAGCACGATCCCGTTGCTGGTCGTGCCCAGCGAAGCGACCAGCGAATTCGTCGGGAGCCCGGCGGCGGCCAGTTGCGTTGCCGCCTGGCTGTTGATGCGATCGACGAGCGACTGGACGCTCACGACATCCTGTGGCCTGAGGTCGATATCGATCGTGGTCTTCGCGGTGTTGCCGAGCGTGATGGTGAAGTCGATGTCGTGGGTTGCGTCGGCGTGCCCGGTGGTGGGGTCGATGTAACCGTCGACGATCTGAACGCCGCGACCGAAGTTGAACGACGAGAGCAGGCTCGACGTGGTCATCGAGCGAATCCCGAGATTCGCCGCGGTCGGGTTGGTCGCATCGGTCTCTTCGATCGACAGCGCTCCGGCCGAACCAGCCGACATGAGGTTCACCACGTCGATCCCCGTGCCCGCGGCGTTGATCTGGACGCGCACGCCTACGCCCGCGGCCTCGATCAACCCCTTCACGTCCCCCAGCGTCTGCGCGCCGGACAAATCAACCGTCGAGCTCCCGCGGTTGTTCGAGATCTTGATCGAGCCCAGGGACTGCGCCAGCCCCGCCAGCGCGCTCACGGGCGTCCGCCAGGTCAACTTCGGCGACAGGTCCAAGGCGGCCGATACACCGGCGGGGAACATCAGCGTGTCGTCCGCGTTGGCCAGACCCAGATCCTGGGCTGTCACGCCCGTGCCCTGGTCATAGAACTGCAGTGAGCCGCCGGTCGCGACGTCGATCGAGAACGAGCCTCCCGACACGCCGATCCCGCCGGCGCCGAGAATCGTCACGCCGTTGTCGGATTCGTACTGGTGGATCGCGCTGGTGAGCGAGTCGATGACATCGCCGATGGTGTCGGCCCCGGAGAGGTCAACCGCGACGTGCGTTGCGGTGTTGAACGAGAATTCGATCGCTCCCGGGGTGATCCCAAGGCCTCGCGCGCCGGCCGTATCAGTGAGTCGTGTATCGGTCGTGAGCGCCGGATCGAGATCAACGCTGCCCGTGACCTTCGCCGACGCCGCGGCGAATGCCTCGGCATTGCCCAGCGTGATCGGAACGGACTGGGCCAGTCCGAGTTCGGTGTAGAGCCCGCTCCCCTGTCCTTGCCAGAGGTACCCGCCGTTCTTTTCGACAAACGGCTGCACGCTGGTGGTCGCGCCCCCGAAGATGTAGCCCGCAACGCCCTGGCGGTTCATCGAGTTGTAGATCGAGGTGATCATCGAACTGACGATGGCGGCCTGCTGCTTGCGTTGCGTGGCGTCGCTGGGGGTGCTGATCTGCTGGAGCGCGATGTCCTTGGCGTCCAGGGCCGTGTCGCCCGCTTCCTTCAGCGCCGTGTCGAGCATGCCCAGCGACGCCGTCGCGTGCTGGATGTTGCGTTTGCGTTGCCCGGATCGCTCGATGCGGTCGTCGAGTTCCGCGATGGTGGCGGCCTTGACGGCATCGTCGCTGGTCTTGTTGACGCTCCGGCCAGTGGCCAATTCGACCTGGGCACGGTAGAGATCGAGATTGGTCCTGGTGATATTGGCCAGCGTCAACTGCTTCATCAGCAGGTTGGGAACTCGCGCAAGACCGGCGGGGTAGACACTCATGGTTCACTCGTGGATTCGCAATCGGCGTGCCGGGCGCCTCCGTGCGCCCCCGGCGAGGCAGGGTCTACAGCAGATTGATCAGAGTCTGGGTGAGTTCATCCGCGATCGAGATCAGCCGGGCCGCCCCCTGGTACTGGCGCTGGAAGTCCAGCAGGTTCACCGATTCCTCGTCGAGAGACACGCCGCTGATCGCCGCGCGTTGCGCCTCAAGGCTCTGACGGATGATCCCGCTGGAGTTGGCCCGTGATTCGCTCGACTTGGCGGCGACACCCACGGCCTGGACGCTGTCCGACCATGCGCCGCGGATGGTCCGCCCGTCGAGATCGCCGATGGCCTGATCCTGGAGGTTCACGATCGCGAGGGCGGTGCCGTTCTCGACCAGCGAGCCGTTGACATAGCGTCCGCTCAGCAGTTTGGACGGGTCCGAAGCGAGGGTGCTCCGCACAGCGATGTCACGGGCGCTGGTCCCCTCGAAGAACGAGTTGACGCCCATCACGGCCAGCGCGCCCGACGTATCATCCGCGAACGACACCTCAAATCCGGCGTCCGCGTCGACCTTCAATCGCCCGTCCGAGGTGAAACTCGCCGACAATCCTGGCACGGCGTCCAGCGCCGCGCGGATGTCCTCCGCCGTCGTGTCGTCGTCGAATCCCGGCGTGCCGTCGGCCTTGCGCCCGTCAAGATCCACATCGATGCGAACCGTCTTGATCGTCCCCGTGCTCGTCTGCTTCACGTTCACCAGGAATCCGCCGTTGACCGCCTCGAACGGGAGGTCGGCGAAGGTCTGGTTGTTCGGGTCGTTCAGCGCCAGGGCGCGGTCGCCCAGCGCGATCTTGAGCGTTCCCTCCGCCGACGCTGGGTTGGAGACGTTCGCCCCCGTCGAGTGGAGTTTGTTGATCTGGAAGACGATCTGGGCGGCCAGGTCGTCCAACTCACCGATGATCATGTCCGCGGTGGCGCCGCGTGATTCCAGGAGCCCGCCGATCTTTCCCGACGTCACGGGCAGGTGCTCCTGGTCGGCCTTGACAACCACATCCACCACGACGCGCCCGTCCACGGAGGCTTTCTCAAGTTCGAGCCCACGCGAGGTCGAGCCCTGCACGATCGGGGTCGATCCCACCAGGATGTCGACCATCCCGCTTGGCTGTTCGACCACCGACACGTCGATCAGTTTCGAGAGTTCGGTGATCGCCTGGTCGCGCTGATCGCGCAGCCCGGCTGCCTGGAAACCCGCCACCTCGCTATCGGCGATCTGCTGGTTCAGCGACGCGATCGACGACAGCACCTCGTCCGCGGCCTTGATGCTGGCGCCGAGTTCGGTGTCGACCTGATCGCGCGTGTTCGCCAGATCCTGGCGCAGCCGCGTTACGAACGATGCGAGCCGCTGACCGCCCTGCACGACGACCGCCGCCGACTTGGTCTGGTTGGCCCGCTCCGACCACGACGAGAAGAACGCGGAGAGTTCGCTGGAGAGGTCGTAGTCCGAGAGTTCGCCGATGGTCGATTCGATCGCGGAGTTGATCGCCAGCGCCTGCTGCGCGCCGGATTCGTCGGAGACGCCGGTCCACAATCGCGCCTGCAGCGCCATGTCGATCTGGCGTCGGACCGTCTGCACGCCCACGCCGCGGCCGATCGATCCATTGAGCGTGGTGGAATCGCCGGCGACGGGGTAGAAGGTCGCGACCTGGCGGGTATATCCGGCGGTGGTCGCGTTGGCCATGTTCTGGCCGGCGACGGAGAGCCCGACCTGGCTCGCCGAGAGGGCCGTGCGTCCGATGTTCATCGCCGCGGAAAGACTCATGGGATACTCCCGTCAATCAGGCCCGAGCCTCGGGTGTCGTTACCGAACCAGGTCGACCGCCGCCGCCAAGGCCGGGGTCGCCTCGACCACGCCCCGCCGCCCGTACGTCCCGGCATGACTCAGGCGCCGCCCCACGTGGCGCATCAGCCCTTCGATGTGGGCGGAGAGCGCCGCGGTCGCGGCCTTGAGGGAACTCTCCTCATACCGCACGCGCTCGATCAGTCGTCGCAGTTCCTGAGCCTGGACCTGGAGCGTGTGGCGATGCGGTGTCGGGAGCACATCGAGCAATCGGCCCAGTTTGGGGAGCGGGGCGTTCATCGCGCCGGCCGCGTCGGGTCCGAAGCGTTTCCACAAGGCCCGCACCGTGTCCTGGCGTGTCTGCTCGATCGCGGCGAGGTTCGCCATGAGGTGCCGCTGCGCGTCCAGCGAGCGCTCCACAGCGCGCGGGTCCGCGTGCCTCACGGCGTCGCGGTGCTGCTCGATCAGGACCAGCCACTTCTGGTGCTCACGGATCATCTCCGCGAGGATCTCCGCCAACTTCGAGAGTTCGGCGCCCGCGTTCATGGTCACGTGCCCGCTCATGTCCGGCCCTCCATGCGTGCGGCACCGCGTCGGAGGTCACGCGTCAGCCGCTCCACCAGTGGGAAGCGCTGCGCCCGCGTGAGTTCCTGCGCGAGGTTCGCGTCCTGCATCGCGCGGAACTGCTTCTCCCCGGAGCCCGGGCCGAACGGGGGCGGGCTCTGCTCGGCGTCGCGCCATTCCTTCAAGAGCGGCTGGACCAGCGACACCGCCACCAGGTCACGCGCGATCCGCGTCGCCTCGTCCTCGCTCACCGCCCTGGAGCGCTCGCCCGCCAGCACCCGCGAAAATTGCGACTGCCTCCGACCGAGTTCGCCCGTCGCCTCGCCGGTTGCGCGTGTCGACATGAGTTCGGCGTTTGCGCTCGGCATCAATCGCTCGGTCACCATCGCTCGATCTCCGCTTAATCGATCACCAGTTTGCCCTGGAGTTGTCCGCCCTTGGACAGCATCTGCAGGATCTCCATCTGCTGGTCGATGGGGATGTCCAGACGGTTGAACGCCGCCAGAAGGTCCGACAAGCGTGCCGCCTGCGAGGTGCTGGTGTCGCGTGGCGTGATGCTCATCCACTTGTCGCGGTCGATGAGCGGGTCCTGGGGGGTGGGGGTGGGCGGTGGCGTGGTCGTGGTGATCGTGAGATCGCGGTGCGTGATCGCCACCGGGCTCACCGTGACGTCCGCAGTCAGGATGATCGCGCCGGATCGCCGGTTGCAGATCACCATCGCCGGCAGCCCCAGCAAGCGCGGATTCACCTCCGTCGACATGATGTCGGCGATGAAGGCGGCCCGCTGCGGCCTCTCGGCCTTGGGGATGGTGACGCGGATCGTGCGTTCGTCGACCGCCTCCGCGACCGGGGGCTCGGCATCGCCCGGGTTGGCCCTCTGCTGGTCGTTGATCGTGCTCACGATCTGCGTCGCGCTGGGCCAGCCCGAGAAGTGGGGCTGGATGATCAGTTCAAAGACATCCTTGACCTCGGGCATCTTGATGTCGCGCACCATCCGCGCGCCCAGACGCACCTTCCCGACCGTCGGCGTCGTCGCGTCCACATCGATCGGGCCCTCCGCCAGTGCGAAGTGCTCATCGCCGACGTACGGCCCCATCAGCGGGCACAGACTCAGACGCCCGCCCTTCAGGCTCTTGCAACTGTTGACCGTGACGACCTCGACATCGAGCGTGTCGTCGGCCAGCGCGCCCATGGCGGGCACCACGACTGTCACCGATACCACCGCCACGTTTTTGACGCCCTGGAGTTCCTTGAGCGCTCCGGTCTCGTTGCCGTTGTTGCGCAGCCACTGGGCCAGCGGGCGGGCCATCGCCAGTTCCTTGCCGCTGTCGCCTGTCCCGGGCAGGCCCATCACCAGGCCCAGTCCGCGCAGCACGCTCTCGCCCTGGCCTTTGAGGCGTGTCAGTTCCTGCACCGTCGTCGCCGAGGTCGGCGGGAGAAGGCACAGCGATGCGATCGCCGCCAGGAGCGCGACAAGTCGCGACATCGTGGTGGGCAGGAGCGCCCGCGCAACCCGCGCGATCGAGCCGATTCGGCGAGCGGAATCAGGACAGCGTTGATCCGGCGTCAGGGGGTGCATGGCACGACCTCCGTGTCGTGCCTACGCAACGCCCATGCCATTCGCGGCGTGCTCAGAATCCGAACACCGCCTCCAGCAGCCGCGGGATGAACCCCTTGGTCGATGAGTCCTTGACCTGACCCTCGTTCTTGGCGATCAGCGTCAGGTTCGCCAGTTGGCTCGACAGAACCGTGTTGGAGGTCGTGACGTCCTCGCGTCGGCACTCGCCCGCGAGGATGTACGTCTGAGTTTCCTCGTTGCTCACGATCGTCTTGCGCGCCTCGAGCACCAGCACGCCGTTGGGCTTCACGTCGATGATCTTCGCCGTCACCTTGGCCACGAACCTGTCCGTCCGCTCGTACTTGCCTTCGCCCTTGAACTTGTTGTTTCCCGACACGCCCAGGTCGGCCTGGCTCGTCGTGTCGCCGTTCTCTACCTGCAGTTCCAGCAGTTTCTCCAGGCTCGGGAACTTCTCGAGCGCCGCCTTGATGGTGTAGTCCTTTTTCGTGTCCAGTTTCTGGTCGCTGCTCTGCTTGCTGTTCTCGTCGATCACGATCGTGATCTGGTCGTGCACCGCGTAGGTCTTGGGCTTGGGTGCCTGCACCGCCAGCAGGCTCACACCCGCCAGGGGCCCGGCCGGGTCACGCGGCAACTCATTCTCCGACACGGGGGGCGTGGGCTCACGCATGAACAGGCTCTGCGCCTGGAGCGTCCCGGCCGTCCCCATCACCAGCATCGCCGCGCCGGCGCGAGCCGTCATGCACGCCTTCATCGTTCAATCCTCCGTCGCGGCCGGCCTGGTCGCGGGGGTTGTGCTCTTCCGGGCCTTGTCCTCGGGCTTCAGTTTCTGATCAGCCAAGTCCGCGAAGCCCCTGGCCCGCTCGTCCCGCGCCCTCCGGGCCTCCCGATCCTCGTCCGTCGCGATCGTCGGTCCGCGTGCCGTCCGCACAGGCCTCGGCCTGCTTTCCTTCACCCTCGCCTCGCGTGCGCCCTGCGCCAGCGCGTCATCGCCGCCGACCGACGCCAGCACCGCGATCCCCGGCGCATCCATCCGCGCCTGGAATGTCCGCGCCGAACCCACCGGCTGGAGCGTCACGAGTTCTCCGAGCCGCCCGTCGGCCAGCGCACGGGCCGTCGTCTTGAGCACAAACGACCCATTCACGCAGTGAACCCGCACCAACTCGCCCTTCTTCACCACCAGCGGTGCCTGCACGTCCGACGCTTCCAGCACCCTGCCCCGGGGCAATGCGGCCTTGGCGACCCGCCCCATCGCGTCGTCGACCGGGACGAAGTCCACGGTGTGGGGAAGCCACCGCTCCTCGCCCGTCACGTTCGCGGCGGAGATCTCCTGGCCCCGCTTGAGGTCATCCGCCAGGACCGCCGCCATGCGTCGAACGCGCACGCCCACGCGAACCGTTCCCGACGCCGCGATGCGGTCGCCCTCATACAGCGTCACGCTCACCGGCTGCTCGGGCGCATTTCCCACCAGGGTGATGTCCGAGGCACGCCCGGCGACGCTGGTGTTGAGCAGGTCGGCGTCGCGCTCGTCGAACGTCAGTTTTACGTCCGTCGCCGGCGCCTTGATCGCCGCGACAATCCGCTCCTGGATCAATCCCCGCACGATCGGGCCGTCCGGGATCGGCGCGGGCTCCTTGATCGCACTCGCCGCCGCCCTCACTGGCTTGACAACCTGTGGCTTGCCGATGCGGATCCGGCACGAATTCCCGCGGAGTTCGAGGCGTCCCCAGTTGACGTCGTCGCGTGCTTCGAGCAGGCCTCTGATTGTGTCGAGCGAGACCGTCGATTCGCCCGCGGCGGCGTTGTCCACGAGCACCACATCGCCGAGTTTGTTCGCGACGTCGCCCGAAAGTTCGGCGACATCCGCCAGCGTGACCGCGCCCGGCGTCGCGCGCTCGATGCTCTCGCGGACGCGGATCGAATCCTGCCCGCGCGCCACGCCGACCGCAAGCACGCTCCACGCGCCCGTCATCAGCAGCAGAATGAACCGCGTTCCACGAGTCATGAAGTCACTCCCGGAGTGCGAGCCGGATTACTGGCGGAGTTGGGCCACGCTGCGCAGGGTCTCGTCGGCCGTGCGGATCGTCTGGCTGTTCATCTCGAAGGCCCGCTGGGTGCGGATCATCTCGATGAGTTCACGGGTGGGATCGACATTGGAACTTTCAAGGAAGCCTTGCTTGAGCCGCCCGCGTCCGTCCGTCCCGGGCTCGCCGAGGTTGGGATCTCCAGACGCGGCGGACTCGCGGTAGAGGTTCTCGCCCAACTGGATCAGCCCGGCGGGGTTCACGAACGTGGCCAATTGCAACTGCCCGGCCTCCTGGGGCTCGGTGGAGTCGGGGGTGGTGTACGTCACTTTTCCGTCCGACCCGACGGACACGCTGGTTGCTTCGGGCGGGATCGAGAAGGTGGGCTGGACGCGCCGCCCCTGGTCGTTGGCGAGCACGAGTTCGCCGTCGGAGTTCAGGGACATATTGCCGGCGCGCGTGTAGGCAAAGCCACCCTGCTCGGGTTCGACCTGGACCTGGAGGAAGCCATCGCCCTCGATCATGATGTCGAGGGTGCGTCCGGTGGAGAGCGGTGCGCCCTGCTGGAAATTGAGTTGGGTGCCCGAAACCGCGACACCCTGCCCGATATAGAGGCCGGTCGGGCGCTGGTCGCCGATCGCGTTCTCCGTCCCGGGCTGGGCTTTCTCGATGTACAGGAGATCCTGGAAGTTGGCGCGGCTGGCCTTGAACCCCGCCGTGTTCACGTTGGCCAGGTTGTTGGCGGTGACGTCGAGGGACGTATTGAGCGCCGAGAGCGCCGTCGAAGCCGACTGAAGTGCGTTGATCGCCATCGTTCACTCCCCGCCTACGCGACACGCCCGAGCGCGTTGATCGCGCGGTCCAACATCCGATCGTGGGTCCGGATCATCGCGATGTTGGCCTCAACCTCGCGCCCCGCGCTGGTGACATCCATCAAGGCCTTCACCGAGTCCACCGCCGATTGCTCCACATACCCCTGGCGAACCAGGCCCGTGCCCGGCGTGCGCGACAACACCGCGTTCACCGGCGGGACAAACACGTTCTTCCCCTGCTTGGGCATTCGCCAGGGGTCGGGGATGTGCAAGACCTGAATCTGTGCCACCTCGACGCCGCCCTGATTCACCTGGCCCGTGCCGTCGATCACGATCTTCCCCTCGCCGCGAAGGGGGATTGGATTGCCGGCGGTGTCGAGGACCTGAAGCCCCGAGGCGGCCATGACCAGCACGCCGCTGGCGCTCCGCGTGAACCGGCCGTCGCGCGTGACGCGGATGGGGTTGATGGTGTCGCTGGTATCACGGACGACGAAGAAGCCGTCGCCCTGGATGGCCACATCGAGGTTCTCGTTGGTCCGCTCCAGCGCTCCTTGCGTAAATGAAGTCTGGTTGGCGACGGGCAGATTCCCCGCCCCGAGTTTTTCGAGCATCTGGTTCGAGGGCATGCCGAAGAGGCCATCCTCATCGCGGGCCGCCGGTCGGAACCGGACCGCCGGGATGTCGGGCTTGAAGCCGACCGTTTGGGCGTTGGCGAGGTTATTGGCCAGCACATCCTGGCGGTACAGGGCCGAGAGCGCCCCCGACGCCGAGATTTCCATGCCGTAGTTCATGCCTTCCCCGCCTCGTGGCATCCCTGCCGCCGAATCCGCGCCGGAATCCGTTCCGGGCGCGCGGCAATCCGCCGCGGACGGCTTTCTCACAAGCGGCGTGCCAACGCATCGGGGGCCATCGGCCCGCGCGCCTTGCGCCCCGGGGCGCAACCGGTGCGCCGCGCGGAATCTGACCGGGCGATTTGACCGGAAGCCTTCCGGTCGGGACGCTATCGCGTCGTGGTCGGTCCCGGGCGTTGGAACGGCGGCGTGGAGTGTGCAATGGCGGTGTGCGCGGGTTGCAAAGGGCAGTTTCCCGATGGGTCGAAGTACTGCCCGTCGTGCGGTCGTCCGCACGTTCCGGACGGGATGACGCTGAGTGTTCCCGCGCCCCAGGCGGCCGACGGGTCGGACCCCACGATGACGTCCTGGGGCAACCAGCCTCCGCCGCCCACATCGCGATCCGGCGCGTCGGGGAGCGGGGTGGACGCGGGGCTCGGGGCCAAACAGGGGGCGTCGATGCAGCCGGACCCCAGGACCATGACGGGCTCGCCCGGCGTACGTGGTATGGCGCCGGCGCGTGCTGCATCGCTCCTCAACAGTTCGAGCAACGTGGGGGAAGGGCGATTCCAGACGGGCGACGTGCTGGGTGATCGGTTCCGGATCATCGGCCAACTCGGCAAAGGGGGCATGGGCGAGGTTTTCCGGGCCGACGACCTAAAACTCATGCAGCCGGTGGCGTTGAAGTTTCTCCCGGCGCACCTTTCGAACAACCCGGTGAGCCTGGACCGGATGATCAACGAGGTCCGGGTCGCGCGCGCGGTGTCGCACCCGAACGTCTGCCGCGTGCACGACATCGGCGAGGTGGATGGGCTGCATTACATCTCGATGGAATACGTCGACGGCGAGGACCTTGCCTCGCTGCTGCGACGCGTCGGGCGCTTTCCGCAGGAACGCGCGGTTCAGGTGGCGCGGCAGTTGTGCGCGGGCCTGGCGGCGGCCCACTCCAAGGGCGTCCTCCACCGCGACCTCAAGCCCGCGAACGTGATGATCGACGGGAGCGGTACGGTCAAGATCACGGACTTTGGTCTGGCGGGTCTTGCCCAGGAACTCGCCGGAAAAGGCGGGCGTGCCGGCACGCCCGCGTACATGGCGCCCGAGCAGTTCTCGGGGAGCGGCGTGACACCCAGGAGCGATCTGTTCGCGCTGGGGCTGGTGCTGTACGAGACGTTCACCGGCAAGCCCGTGTATCGACCTGAATCGCTCGAGCACCTGTCCAAACTGCACATGCAGCCGCCGCCGAGCGTGTCGAGCGCCGTCTCGGATGTCGACCCGCGCATCGAGCGGGTGATCCTTCGCTGCCTGGAGCGCGACCCGGATCGGCGGCCCGGTTCGGCGCTGGCGATCGCGGCGGCGTTGGCGGGCGGCGAGGCGATGGCGGACGTGATCGCGGCCGGGGAGACGCCGACGCCGGAGATGGTCGCGGCGTCTGGCGAGCGCGGGAGCCTCAAGCCGCCGCTGGCGATGGCGGCGCTGGTGCTGGTGGCGGTCGGCGCGCTGCTGATCGCGCTCTTGGGCCAGAAGACCCGCCTCCTGGCGCGAGTCCCGACTGACAAGTCGCGGGAAGAACTGGTGGTCAAGGCGCAGGACGTGCTGGGTGAGGGCCTCCGTCCCTCGACACGCCTCGATCGTGCCATCGGCTTTATCGAACACCCGCCGGTGGCGGCGGAGGGCCAGGGCGCGACGGGCGATGCCGAGGGCGGCGTGGCGCGACCGACGATCCCGGGCACGATCGAGTTCTGGTATCGGGAGAGTGCGGCGCCGATGTCGCCGCGCGACGCGACCAAGGGCGTGCAGGTGGATGACCCGCCGCTGGCCACGCCCGGGATGACGCGCGTTCGTCTGGATATGTCCGGGCGGTTGCGCGAGTTGGTGGTGGTCGCCGAGGCAGAATCGATTGGAACGCCCCGGGGAGAGCCGGCGGAATCACCCGCGATCGACTGGAAGCCGTTGTACAAGGATGCCGACGTCGACGAAACGACGATCCAGCCCACCACGCCACAGCGCGTCCCGCCCGTGTATTGCGAGAAGCGGTTTGCGTGGAGTTGCAAGGACCGGAGCGGCCGTCCGCTCCGCTGTGAAGCCGGCTCGGTCGCCGGGAAGACCGTGTATTTCGGCGTGATCGACGAATCCGCCGCCCCGCCGCCCTCGGGTGCCAGTGATGCCGGCGCGGGGGGAGCCTTCCTCTTTGTGCTCCTCCTCGTGGGCGCGTTCGGCGTGCCCGGCTGGATCTCGTGGAACAACATCAAGCGAGGGCGCGGCGACCGCAAGGGCGCGTTCACGCTGGCGGGGGTGATGTTCGGCGCGTCGCTGCTGCAGGCGGCGCTCGGGGCTCACCACACGACCGATCTTGGGATCATCCTGCAATGGAGCATGGCGGCGGTTGGGGTGTCGCTGCTGAAGGCCTCGTTGATCTGGATCGGGTTCGTGGCGATCGAGCCGATCGTCCGACGCCAGCGCCCGGAATCGATTATTTCGTGGACGCGACTGGTGAGCGGCAATTGGCGCGACCCGCTGGTGGGGCGCGACATCCTGATCGGGACGGCGGTGGGGGTGCTATGGATGCTGCTTACCGGCGGCTTTGCGCTGGCGATCGCGGCGTCGGGCACCAAGCAACTCACTCAGGCGACCGCGGTCGAATCCCTCGTCGGATTCCGTCAGGCGCTCGGGGTCATGCTCAACGTGGTGTTCTACTCGCTGATCTTCCCGCTCTTCATCACGCTGATCCAAGCGATCGTCCGACGCCTGATCAAGGAGGCCGCCATCGCTCGGATCGTCGAGGCGGGGGCGATGACGCTCGTGATCGCGGCGCTCATGAGCCAGATCGCCGGCGGCGAGGGGAACCTTCCGCTGGCGCTGGTGGGCGGCGTGGCGTGCATGCTGATCGGGGCCCGGTTCGGGCTGCTCATGCTTGTGTCGGCGTTCTTTGCCGTCGGCGTCATCAGCGCGTTCCCGATCGCGCTGGGCCTTTCCTCCTGGGCGACCATGACCGGGGTACTCGGGCTGATCGTGATCGCGTCGGCGGCGGTGTTCGGGTTCGTGATCTCGATCACCGGCATGAGGGCGTCGGCGGCGGGGGGCGAGTTCTAAGGCCGAATACCCGTGACGACGCCGGCCGGCGCGATACCGTGCAACCCGTGGGCGATCGCGCGTCGTGAACTCCGATTGCCGAACGGATGATCCGCCGCTTCCCGCTCAGATACCCTTGTGCGAGCGTGCCAGCGCGACCTTCTGGCGGGCGCACTGGCGATCGCGGTTGAGGCGATCGACCTGGATCTGGCGGTCCTTGGCGTTGTCGGGGATCGACTTGGCCATCAGCGCATCGAGTTCCTTCTGTGCATCGGCGGCGCTGAGTTGCTCGACGGGCGTGGCCCGCTCGGCCAGGACGGTGAGTTGCTCGCCGGCCATCTGAACGAACCCGCCCTCGACGAAATAGGAGCGGGAACCGCCCTCGGCGCTGCCGGCATCGGGGAAGTCGACGCGGAGTTCGCCGGCGCCCATGCGCGCCAGGATCGGGGCGCGCCCTGGAAGCACACCGAATAGCCCGTCCCACGCGGGGATCGAGGCGTAGGCCACCGATTCGTCGAAGACGCTGGCGGTGGGGGTCACGAGGCGGCAGCGGAAGGACTTGGCCAAGGGGAACTCTCCGTCAATGCCGGCCTGAGCCGGACCATGGGGAGGTGATGGTAGGCGGCTCCACCGATACCATCATCCGCGGTTGGATTCTGCACGGGCCACGGGCCGGGATCGGCACCACACGACGGCGGTAGATCATGAACGACGGCGAACGGGATTCTTTCGATATAGACGACACCAAGGAGGCCTTGACGCTCCACAACGCGGCGCTCCAGGGTGATGCCGCCCTGCTCCGGTCCCTTCTCGACGCCGGCGCGGACATCAATTCTGTCGATGGGCAGGGCGTCACGGTGTTAATGGCGGCGCTGGGCGCCGGGTGCGGCCCGGACATTCTTGCGCTGATGGTCTCCGCCGGCGCCGACCCCCACGCGATCGATGACTTCGGATGCAACGCGTTCCACGCGGCGATCGGCTCGTCGATGCAGGAGGGGTTCCGCGCTGACACACTCCACGCCGTGCTTTCCTCGCTCAAACTGCTCGGGGTTGATCTCGAACATCGTGGCGCTGGAGCGCGAACCCCGCTGGCGGAGGCGGTCATCGAGTGCCCCCCCGTCGCCGTGCAGGTCCTCTGCGACTTGGGCGCAAACCCCAACGTCTCGTGCCCCATTCCCAAGAGCGGCTGCGGCAGTTCGTGCGGCGGGTGCTCGTCGCACGAAGCTCCCCTCCTCTTCCATGCCGTCGGCGCCAATGACAGCGACCGAAAGATCGCCGGCCTGCTGCGCTCCGGCGCGAACGTGCTCGCCTCCGACGCGCAGGGGCACACCGCCCTCACGCTCGCCGTCGGACGCCTGCTGCATGGCACGCCCGACATGGCGGCCCGCTTCCGCGCGTTCTTCAAGCAGTTCGAGCCCCTCGCCAAGCAGCACGAGCACACCAGCGGCACGCGCGACGAAGTCCTCGCCCGCGTCGCGCCCGCGATCCGCGGCTTCGTTGATGAAATGCTCAAGGCGCTCCCGCCTCTCCCGCCCAAGCACTGGGGCAATCTTGAACGCGCGCAAACCGCCAACTCGATCATGATCCTCGGCGCGTACGAAATCTGGGCCAGAAGCGACGCCGGGCAGATGCAAGGCCTGCGAGCCTGATTTCTCCCCAACCTGATACCCTTCCCCTCGTGTCACGCCGCGCCCTGATCACGCTCGCGCTCTTCGCACTCGCCCTCATCGGTGTAGTGGCCCTGCGTCTCTCCGTGGGCGACGGCACACTCTCCTGGGCCTACGACGCCGACGTGCTCGACCTCCGCCTCCGCCGGGCGGTGTGCGGCATCATCGTCGGCGCGGCCTTGGCGCTCGGCGGCGTGAAACTCCAGTGCCTCCTGCGAAACCCCCTCGCCTCGCCCGACATTCTGGGCCTGGCCTCCGGCGCGGGACTCGCCGTCATGGTCGCGGCCTACATCGCCTACACGCAAGGCGGGCGGCTCGCCACCCTCGGCGGCACGATCGGCGGCGGAACCGCCCTCGCCGCCCTCGCCGGCTCGCTCGGCGCACTCGCTCTTGTCTATCTCTTCGCGCAGCGCCGCGGCTCGCTCGAACCCGTCACGCTCATCCTCGTCGGCGTCGTGCTCTCGGTCGTGTGCAGCGCCGCGACCACCTTTGTTCAGCACCTGCTTCCTGATCGCGGCGCCACCGCGATGCGCTGGTCGCTCGGCGCGCTCAGCGACGACGTCTCGTGGACCAACCTCGCCATCATCGGTGGCGTCGTCGCGCTGGCGGCGGCGCTGGCGGTCGGCGCATCGAGCCTCATGGACCGCGCCTCCCTCGCCGACGACGAGGCCGCGTCGCTCGGCGTGCCGCTCCACGCGCTGCGCGTCACGCTCTTTATCTCGTCGGGCGTGCTCACCGCGGCGGCTGTCATTCTGGCAGGCCCGATTGGGTTCGTCGGCCTGATCTGCCCGCACGTCGTGCGCCTGGCCGCCGGGCCGCGCCACCTCGGCGTCATTCTCGGCGCGGTGTGCGCGGGCCCTGCGCTTGTGGTTGGTGCCGATTCGCTTGTGAAAGCGTTGGATTTGGCGTCGGGAAGGCTCCCGATCGGTGTGATTACGCCGTTGATCGGTGCGCCGGTGCTGCTCACGATGCTGCGCAAGCGTCCGCCCCAGGCGTGGTAGCCATCAACATCCGCGTGCGGATTCCGAACGAATCAGACGGACGAACCGAGCGATTGGCGCGGCGTATGCAGGGCGTCTTGGCGTGCGATCGATTCCCGCCCCGGACTTTGGAGTCCTGAAACAGTTCCGATTGGCCGGGCGGGGTTGGAGGAGTTTCGATGACGAGGTTCGTGAACAACGTGAAGACGGCACTCTTGATGGGCGGGATGATGGGGCTGTTCCTGGCCGTCGGCTCGATGTACGGCAAGCAGGGCATGATCCTCGCGCTGGTGTTCGGCGGGGTGATGAACGTGATCGCGTGGTTCTTCAGCGACAAGATCGCCATCGCGACCATGCGCGGACAGGAAGTCCACGCGGGCGATCCGGGCCTGGCCGGTCAGCTTTATCACGCGGTCGACCGGCTGCGTCAGCGTGCGGGGCTGCCCATGCCGCGCGTGTACGTGTGCCCGCACGAGGCGCCAAATGCTTTCGCGACGGGTCGTTCGCCGAGTCAGGCCGCGGTCGCGGTCACCGAGGGCGCGATCCGACTGCTCGACGACCACGAACTCGAAGGCGTGATCGCGCATGAATTGGCCCACATCAAGAACCGCGACACGCTGACGAGTTGCATCGCCGCCACCATCGCCGGCGTGCTGGCCTACATCGCCCAGTGGGGCATGATGTTCGGCGGCGGGAACAACCGCGAGGGCGGGAACCCGCTGGTCGCGCTCTTCACGTTCATCTTCGCGGCCGTGGGCGCCGCGCTGCTCAAGGCCATGATCAGCCGCTCGCGCGAATACGTCGCCGACGCCGACGGCGCCGCGATCGCCGGCACGCCCGACGGCCTGATCGGCGCGCTGGCCAAGCTCGACGCGTACGCGCAGCGAATCCCGCTCGTTCAGCCCAACCCGGCCCAGAACAGCATGTTCATCATCGAGCCCTTCACGGGACGCTCAATCCTGAATCTCTTTGCCAGCCACCCGCCGACCGAATCGCGGATCATGGCCTTGCGCCGGTTGAACGTGAGGTAATGGGAGGGGCGATCGTGCCCGCCCGTGGTCAGTGCGCCTCGGTGACGCGGATGACTTCCTGGACGGTCGTCAGTCCCTTCTTGACCTTGCGGATGCCGTCGTTGCGCAGGCTCACCATGCCGCGCTCCAGGCACATGCGCCGGAACTCCGCCACGTTGGGGTTGCGCGCGATGATGTCGCGGAGTTGATCATCAACGACCAGCAGTTCGTAGATGCCGACACGGCCGGAGTAGCCGGTCTTGCGGCACTTGTCGCACCCCTTGGCGGCCCACATCTCCGTCGCGTCCATGCCCTGCATGGTGAGGAACTCGGCCATCTCTTCCGAGGGCGTCTCCTGCACCTTGCAGTGCACGCACAGGCGACGGATGAGTCGCTGGGCCAGCACGGCGTTCACCGCGGCGCCGACCAGGAACGGCTCCAGGCCGATGTTCACGAGTCGTGTGATCGAACTGGGCGCGTCGTTGGTGTGAAGCGTAGAGAGGACCAGGTGTCCGGTGAGGGCGGCCTGCACGGCGATGTGGGCCGTCTCCATGTCGCGGATTTCGCCCAGCATGATCACGTCGGGGTCCTGACGCAGGAGCGCGCGGAGCGCGGCGGAGAAGCTCATGCCGATCTTGTCGTGCATCTGCGTCTGGGTGATGCCGTCAAGGTGATACTCGACGGGGTCCTCGACGGTGGAGATGTTCATCGAGCTCTTGTCGAGCTGGCGGAGCGAGGCGTAGAGCGTGGTGGTCTTACCCGAGCCGGTCGGGCCGGTGACGAGGATGATGCCGTGGGGCGCGTCGATCTGCTTCTTCCAGATCTGGAGCGAATCCTCGTCGAAGCCGAGTTGGTCGAGGCTGACGCTGATGGACTTCTGGTCGAGAATGCGCATGACGGTCTTCTCGCCGTAGGTATTCGGGAGGGTGGACATGCGCAGGTCGAGTTTGCGGCCCTGGACGGTGCATCGGATGCGTCCGTCTTGGGGGAGGCGTCGCTCGGAGATGTCGAGGTTCGCCATGATCTTGAGGCGGCTGGTGATCGCGGCGGCCATCGATCCCGG
Source organism: Phycisphaerales bacterium (assembly GCA_020845755.1). Taxonomy (GTDB): domain Bacteria; phylum Planctomycetota; class Phycisphaerae; order Phycisphaerales; family UBA1924; genus JABWBC01. Next base: position 9,819 of record JADLFE010000017.1, on the reverse strand, counting down.
CGGGTTCATCATCTCGAAGAGTTCGCCGTCGATGCGGAAGCGCACCTTGAGTTTCTTTTCGCCCGGCTCGATGTGGATGTCCGACGCGCCCTCCTTGACGGCGGTCTGGATGATGTAGTTCACGTAGCGGATGACGGGGCTTTCGGCGGCCTCCTTCTCGAGGTCCACCTGCTCGGACTTGTTCTTTTCGACCTGAACGTCGCCCTCGTCGACCTCGGAGAGGATCTCGGTGAGGTCGACGCCCTGCTCCTGGGCCGCGCCCGTGCCGCCCACGATCTCGATCGCGGCACGGATATCAAAGGCGGGCGAGAGCACGACCTTCACGCCCTTGACGCCGAGTTTCTGTGCGATGTCGTCGAGGCGCAGGACGATCTCGTCGTGCTTGGCGACGCCGATCACGACGCGCTGTCCCTCGCGGCGCAGGGGGACGACCATCGCGTCCTTGCAATACTCCGGCGTGAGGCGCTGGAGCATCTTGCCGTCGAACCCGCCGTCGAGGCCCTTCTCGAGGTCGACGCGCTCGAAGGCGATGCCGCAGGCGTCGGCGACGGCGTGCTGGAGTTGCGTTTCGTCGGCGCCCTGCTCGGTGAGGACTTCGACCAATCGGCGTCCCGGCGACTGCTTCATCACGTTGGCGGCGATCGCGATCTTGTCGCCGGGCAGGATGTTCCGCTCGACGACGAACTGTTCGAGCCGAGTCAGGGAGTTTCCGTCGCGGTCTGAGGGGTCGGGCATGTAGAAATCGGCGAAGACCTTTCCGCGTTGGTCGATCGCGCGCAGGTCGGGGAGCGTCGCCAGCGCCTGGTGCGAGGGCATCGCCGGGAGCGGGCCGGTGCTGGCCTTGGCCTCGCTCTCGGGGGGCGGGTTGGCGGCGCGCCGGGCGCGTGCGGCGTCTGGGTTCATCCCAAGTTCGTTCAGGATGTCGTCGATGCGATGCTTGCCCACGCCGCCGCTCCCGTTGCTCACTTGCCGCCCTTCTTGCCCTTGGCCGCACCTTCACCCTCGTCCATCACCAGGTTGAACGTCTCGCCGTCGACCGTGAGCGCCACACTGCGTCCGCCGATGGCTGTGACGGTGAACAGGTCCGCGACCGTGTCGCCCACCTTCACCGTCTGATCGCCCAGGCGAGCCACGGGGACGCGACCGCCGACCACGCTGTGCAATTTCAACTGCGAGAGCGTCGATTCGATTTTGTTGCGACGCTCGGCCTTCTGCTTGGCGGCGAGTTCGGCGGCCTTTTTGCCGTCGTCCACCGGCGTATCGCTGGAGGCCGTGGGCTGGGCGCTCACCAGTTGGAACGGGTTCTTCTGGAGTTTGTCGGTGGGGGTCTGTGCCTGCACCGCGGCGCTGCTGCGTTCGAGCGTGCTCAGGACGCGCTCGTGGTCGGCCTTGAGCGCCTTGGAGTCCGAGGGCGCCTGGTAGTCAACGTCGACCTTCGCCGACGCCGCCACCGGGCCGAGCCCGAAGAACCGCATGGCGATCAGCACGCCCGCGCCCGCCAGCACGCCGGTGAAGACCATTGCCGTGGAGCCCGAGAGTTTAGAGCGTTTCTTCGGCGTCGATGCGTCGTCGGCGCTCCCGGCGCCCCCGCGGATGTCGCTCAGGAACGATGATGTCTGGGTGCGATCGGCGCCCTCGGCGCCGGGTCCGGGTCGTTCGCTCATGACTTGCTCCCCTTGGCTTCCTGGAAGTAGATACTCAGCGTGAAGTCGGCCTTGATGCGCCCGTCGCCCTCCTCGTTCCGCTTGATCTTCATGTCGCAGATCCGCGTGATGCGCGGGAGTTGCTCGAGTTTGATCAGGAACTCGTAGAACCCGCGGAAGTCGCCCTCGAGCGACAATTCCATCGGCTGCTCCATGAACAGCGCCGCGGGGACGGGCTTGAGCGACTTGACCGTGGGCGAGTCGAGCCCCGCCTGCACCGCCAGGTCCGACACCTGACGAACGATCGCGTCGACCTCCTTGTTGTTCGGAAGCCGCGCCTCGATCGCGTCCACGCTCTCCTTGATCTGGGCGTTGGCCCGCACCAGGTCGTCGTTGCGGGCCGTCTCCAGCCGCAACTTGTCAAGCATCGACTTCATGTGATCGATCTCGCCCTTGGCGGCGTCCATCCGCGCGTCGCGTGGGCGGAAGACCAGCCAATAACTTGAAAGCGGGACCGCCAGCAGAAGCACCATCAGCACGATCATGCGGGCGCTGAGTTTCATTCCTTGCCCTCCTTTTCCACGCCGCTCACCGCGCCCGCGCCGTCCAGCGAACCCGGGCTCACCTGTTTGAGCGGGTCGCGCCGGCGCGCCGCCAGCACTTTCTCGCGGTCCTCCTGGCTCAGCACGTCGATCCAGTCCGCCTCGGGCTTAAGTTTGGCGGTGATCTCGAACCGGCGGAGCGAGAGGTCGTTCATCATCGCTTCCTTGATGTATTGCAGTTCGACGCTCTCAAACAGCGGGCAGGACTGCAGATTTCCCAGGTACGCCGCGATGTCGTTGTTCACTCCCGCGACACCGCCGAGCGTCAGGGTGAACTCGAACTTCGGCGCCACAACCCTCGTCGGCTCCGCGGCGCCGTCCTTGGCGTCCTTCCCCTTTCCCTTGGCCTTGGGGTCGGCCTTGGCCTTGGGATCGGCCTTGGGGTCGGTCTTCTTGGGCGTTTCCTTGGCGGTGCTCGAGAGGTTCTTCACCTTCGACGCAGCCGCCTTGCCCATCGCCGCCGCCGATTCCGCCGCCGACTTCTCCTTGTCCAGGCGTTTGCTTTTGAGTTCCATCTCCAGGAGCGTGACGTCCTTGGGCATGCGTTGCGTGAGTTCGGCCATGAGGATGGAGCGCGGCACCTTCTCGATCAGGGCCGCCACGACCCCGGCCTTGTCCATCATCTGCGCACGCTGCGACTCGAGTTGCTTGAGTTGCTCGATCTTCTGCGCCTCCTGGGTGTAGTGCGTGTTGATGAGTTCTCGCTCCTGCCGGATGTTCGACCACCGCCGGTTGCTCATCAGGAACGCGCCGACCACGCCCAGCATGACCACGCCGAAGAGCGACAGGCCGATCAGGCTCGCGCGGGTCTCCGTCTTCTTGGTCACGTACTCGCCAGGGAGGAAACTCCCCCCGACGCTCGCGGTCCCCGCCGGCTTCTTGAACGGGTTGTTCATCGTCCTTGCTCCTTCATCCACCGATCACAGGTCCGTCGGCGACAGACACACCCCGAGGGCCACGCTCCATCCCGGCTGGGGTTTGGACAGGTCCACACCCATCGCCGGCTCCGTTCCCGACCGAGAGACCAACGCCATCGCGTCACCGAGCTGAGTCGGCAGCCTCAGGTGGCGCGCGATCCGCATGCAGAGCGCCCGGCAGCGCGACTCGCCGCCCGTCAGCACCACGCGATCGATGCTCCGCGACGGGAACAGCGTCTCGTGATACCGCAGGCAAAGCCGCACTTCCTCGCAGAGCATCGCGATGGGCTCGGACAGGTCCGGGCTTTTGAGTTCCGTGATGATCGCGCCGCCGGAGGCCTCCGACGCGTCGACCTCCAGCCGCGCGTTGTGGGCCCCCGCCTGGTCGTAGCCCAGGCTCTCGCCGGCGAATTCGTCGAAGAGAAGTCCGCCGACAGGGATCGTCCGTGCAAAGGCCAACTGCTTCCCGTGCGCGATGACGATCTCCGTCGCAGCGGCCCCGATATCGAGATACGCCGTCGTCACTCCCGAGTCGTCCACGGTGGGCGATGCCGCGGCGAATGCGCGCAGCAGCGTCGTGAATTCATCGTGGATGCCAACCAGTTCCAGTTTGGCGGCCCGGCACGCGCCCAGCAGACGATCGACGATCGACCGCGGCACGGCGGTGCAGAGCACATCGGTCCGCGTGGCGTTGCTCGACGGCAACTCCACGGAGCGGCAGATGATGGCGTCCGGCGGGCACTCCAGCGCCGCGCTGGCCGTCATCGCCACCTGCTCGTCCAGCGGGACCCCGTTGGTCTTGGGCAATTGCAGCAGTTTGCAGAACGTCTCCGCCGCCGGAACGACGCACGCGACCCTCGCGCCCTTGAACCCTCCGGCCTTGATGGCGCGTGGCAGGGCATCGAGTTGGAACGCGAATCGCTTGGCGTGATCGTGCAGAAGGTGTTCGGGCGTTGGCACGATCGCCGCCGCAACCATCGCGGGCGGCGACCCCTCCGCGATCTGCAGGATCTTGAGCCCGGTCACCCCGAAGTCCAATCCGATCGCCGGGCTTGCCGACCCGAAGATCGTCCGGGATTGCAGCGACCCCAGTTTCTTGAACTTGGAAAGATCCATCCTGGCTCGCTCCACGTCGACCGGACCACAGACACACCGACGCCGCCACGAAGCCTCGACATCGGCCCCGCGCCGGTCCTCGTGCAACATCGGCGGCCTCCCCGAGGCGATTCACCGACCCACGCCCGGGAAGCACAATGCCGAGAATTGAGAAGTCGTCACCCTCGCGCCACGCGGCACAGGCGGCTGACACCGCCCACCATGAACACGCGGCGGCACGTGTCCGTTCGGCGAATCGGGGATTGGTTATCAGGGCCGCGCACGCAGTGGTCCGAGAATCTCGCCGAGTCGCTTGAACGCGCCGTCGAGATTCCAGCCTTGTTGGTCGCGTCTTCCCGTGCGGTTGCTGACGATGCGCAGTTCGGCGAAGCGCACGCCCATCCGGGCCGCGACCAGGCCGCATGCGGCGCCCTCCATGCCCTCCGCGATTGCGCCCGAGCGAGCGCGGATCTCCGCCGCCAGTTCGTCGGTGCCGGAGCACGCGGATACGGTCGCGATCGCGCCCGCGCGCATCGCGTCCAACCCGAAGTCGCGCGCCACGCCCGCGTCGCTGGGCACGCTGTCGCGTCGCCCCGCCATACACGGGAACCCGACATCAGACAGCGTCAGGAATCGATCGGGAGTCTGCACGCCCTCGTCGGCGAAGACGCACTCGTCGGCGATCACCGCATCGAGGATGGACAGGCCCGAGTCGGGGAGCGCCCCGCCGATCCCGACGTTCATCACGAGGCGATGATGTGCGGGGTTGAGGAACCTCGCCGTCGCCCCCGCCGCGTTGGACTTCCCCACGCCGCTGCGGACCAGGTCGACCCGCCCGAGCGAGACGCAGTGCCATTCCTCGGGGGGCAAGTCCCCCCCCGCCGGACCACACGGGGGCGTCAGCGCCTCAAGCACCGCCCGCGCCTCGCGCGCCGCCGCCACCACGATGAGAATCCGATCCGCCATGGTGCACAGCGTACACCGCGTGATTCACGCGTCGCCGTGCCCGCCGGATGCACCGTCACCTTGCATCGACCGGGATCGGGTCAACGGGCGCGTGGGAAACTCAGCCAGCCGCTCCCTCCCTAGAATCCATGCGACCGGGCGGGCGAACCATCGGTATCTCTCCCCGCCCCATGTCACGCGGTTTTTCGGAGGCCTTCATGCGAAACGACCAGCCTCTCCAAGGTGTTCGGGAGACCAGGCGTCCGTCCCGTCGCGGCTCGGCGACCAAGGTCGGCGTCGCCGTTGTCCTCGTGGCCATCGTCGGTTCCGTGGGGTACTTCGCCATCAAGCCAAAGCCCGCGACCGGTTCCAAGACCGGCGGCACGACCTCCGATCGCGCGCCGGTGACCAAGGCCGCCTTTGACATCACCACCACCGCCAGCGGGGAACTGGAGGCCCGCAACCAGATCGAGATCCGCAACAAACTCGAGAGCGAGGCGATCATCACCGAGATCGTCGCCGAAGGGAAGACCGTCAAGTCCGGCGACACGATCGTCCTGTTCAACAGCGAGAAGATCAGCGACAGCCTCAATGATCAGCAACTGGCCGTCGAATCCGCCAAGGCCGAGTTTGTCGCCGCGGAAAACTCCTACAGCATCCAGGTCATCGAGAACACGTCGAAGACGCGCCAGGCCCAACTCAAGGTCGATCTGGCCGAGTTGGCCCTCCAGCAATGGTTGGAGGGGGACGTCAAGACCAAGCGCCAGAAGCACCAGACCGCGCGCCAGAAGGCCGACCTCGAACTCCAACGCCTCGCTGAGAAATTGATCCAGAGCGAGAAACTCCACGAGCAGGGCTTTCTCAGCAAGGACGAGCGCGATCGCGACGAGGTCTCGTACATCGAGGCCTGCTCGGCCTGGGTCACGGCCGACCTCGACGCCAAGGTCTACGAAAACTACGAGTTCCCCAAGGACCAGAAGAGCAAACTCTCCGACGTGGAAGAGGCCAAGGCAGAACTCGAACGCGTCAAACTCAACAACGACATCGAACTTGCCAGCAAGGACGCCGCCCGCTCCAAGTCACGCCAGCAACTCGCCCTGCGCGAGCAGCGTCTTGCCAAACTCAAGACCGATCTGGAGAACTGCACCATCAAGGCCCCGTCCGACGGCCTGGTCGTATACGCCACCAGCCTCGAGCGCGGTCGCGGCAGCATGATGGGCGGCGGCGACGGCGTCATGCAGATCGGGCGCAAGGTCTACCCCAACGAACTCATCATGATCCTCCCCGACACAAGCGAGATGGTCGCCTCTGTTCGTGTCCAGGAAAGCCTGGCCGGTCGCGTCCGCCCCGGGCAGCAGGCACGCCTCAAGATCGACGCCGCCGGTGGCAAGACCTTCGTCGGACGCGTCGACTCCATCGGCATCCTCGCCGAGACCGGCGGCTGGCGCGATCCCAACCTCCGCGAGTACACCGTCAAGATCGGCATGTCAACCGAATCGGGGCACGGCCTGAAGCCCTCCATGCGCTGCGAGGCCGAACTCACCCTCGATCAGGTCAACGAAACACTTACCATCCCCGTTCAAGCCGTCTTCAACGATGGTGCCGTCAACTACGTCTACACCGAGACCGGCGCCCGCTTCAAACGCATACCCGTGCAACTCGGGAGACGCTCCAGCAAGGTCGCCGAGATCGTCAAGGGTCTTACCGAAGGCCAACTCGTCCTCGTCCGCGAGCCCACCCCGGGCGAGGTGCTCGCCCTGCCCTGGGCCAACGCCGACCTCGAGGCCGTCGGCTACACCATCGGCGAAGACGGTCAGCCCGTGACGATTCAGGGCCCCGCCATGCGTGGCAAGGTCCAGAACGGTGTTCGCCCCGAAGGTCAGGGCAGACCCAACGGGCAAGGGCGGCCCGATGCCCAAGGTCGCCCCGATCAGACCAAGTCGGGCGATGGAACTTCAGGTGATGCACGCCCCGCGTCGGGCGAACGTCCTCCCGGGCGAAGGGGGGACAGGCCCGCGGCCACGCCCAACGACAAGCCCGCAGGCGACAAGCCCGGCCCGTCCGAGCCGACGAAATCAGAACCCGTCAAGTCCGAGCCCGCCGGCACCGACGCGAAGATCCCTCAGAAGAAATAGGGCCCACCATCGCCACGCCCGCGCCCGTTCGTATCACCAGATCTCGCGCGCACGATCACCGAGGACGGTGCCGCTGGCGACCCCTCGGCTCAGAGCGTCTTGCTGAGGATGGCGCTGGTGTAGTTGGTGTAGGGCCACTTCCAGAATTCGACGAAGCGGTACCCGCGTTTCAGGTAGAAGTTCTTGAGGGCGGTGTCGGGGTCGGCCATGCTGAGGGCGAGCTCGGTGGAGCCGCATTCGCGGGCGCGGCGTTCGACGGTATCGAGGAGGATCTGGCCTATGCCGCGGCCCTGGAGGTTGGTGTCGACGGCGAACTGTGAGAAACTGTCGACGTGCGGCTGCTGGAACCAGGGGGGGCCCTGGTCGGGTTCTTCTTCGTGGAAGAGGATGATGCCGACGATGCGCTCGCCGCGCGGGTGGGTTGTGTCTTTGAGTGTGGCGACGTAGCACTCGCCGGAATTGCAGCGGCGCGCGGTGGTGGCGTCGTCCTGGCGGCCGGCGAGGGGCGCGAGGCCCATGGCGACCTGGGCGGCGTAGGCGCGATGGAGGAGTTTGGTGATCTCGGGGATGGGGTCGGCGTCGCGGAGGCGACGGACGATCGGCGAGTCGAGCGACGGCGCGCCGCCGGGCGTCGGCGCGGGTGTTGATGCGCCTGTTGGCGCGGCGACGCGCACGGGGCTTCCCGGCGAGGCGGCGCGGGACTCAGGCGAAGGCGTCGGGGCGGTCATGAGGAACAACTCTACACTGTCTCTTGTGAACAATCCCGAGAAAAACAGCGTGCCGGGGACAACCCAGAGCGTGGGCGGGGGCGGGGCTTCGGCTGGTTCGGCGGCGAGCGCGGCTTCGAGCGGGCCGACGCCGAAGGCGGCGACACCGGTTGGGGGTTCGACGCGGGTGCGAGTGAGGTATTGCGAGTGTGACTCGATGGGCGTGGCCCACCACGCGAGTTATGTGCCGTGGCTCGAGATCGGGAGGACGGAATTGCTCCGCGCGACGGGCGTGTCGTATCGAACGCTGGAGTCGCACGGGGTGTTTTTAGTAATCGTGAAACTCGACGTAAGGTACCGGCGGCCGATCCGGTATGACGACGTGGTGGAGGTGAGGACGAGGGTTGTTGGCGGCTCACGGGTGAAGATCGAGCACGAGTATGAACTGGTGGTGGTGGAGCGGGACGGAGAGGCGAAGGAAGAGGCGGTGGCCGCGGCGGCAACGACGCTGGCGTGCGTGGATGGAGAGGGAAGGGTGAGGGAGTTGCCGGGGTGGTTGGTGGCGGAGAAGGCGAAGTGAAGAGGGGAGTGGGGAGTCGGGAGTGGGGAGCGGTGAAGAGACGATGCGGCATTCGGCGCTCGTGATTCGGCGTTCGAGGATTCGCGGAGAAGCAGAGCAGAGTTCAAAGTCGAGGGTCGGGGAGCGCACTTGGTCCGGGAATTCGCGAGCGCCGGAGTGGGGACTCGCTGAAAAAGCACATCACAGTCTTGTTTGACCAAGGTGTTCTCGGTACCTTGGGATGCTCGTGACTTTCCTGTTCGCACCGTGCCATCTATCCAAATCATGAAGGACCGATCATGTCAATGCACGCTCTGAACCGCCGCTTGTTTGTTGCGATGGCGGCGTTGGCGCTCCCGCTGGGCGGCGGCGCGCTGGCACAGCCGGTCCTCATTACCGGCCCGGCGACGGTCGGGGCGACGGATACGCAGATCAAGGATCAGCAGTCAGGCCAATTCGTCAACCTCAGCACGGCCCAGATCACCGTGCAGGGCACGACGCTCACGGTCAACGGGCGGCACGCGATTGCGTCGCTGAACATCATCAGTTCTGGCGTAGTAACTCATGGTAACAGTTTTACCCACGACTATTCCGGCGGGGCGGGCACGGATGTCGTTCACGGGATGTACTTGATCGTGACGGGCGATGTGGTGATCGAAGCCGGCGGGTCGATCGAGGTGAGCGGGCGTGGGTACTGGCATGGCGTGGGACCCGGGGACGGGAACGGCTACTACGCCGGTGGCGGGTATGGTGGGAGCGGCGGGGAGTACAGCAGCGGGTACGGCGTGCCGTACGGATCGGCCTCCCAGCCCACGGACCTTGGGAGCAGTGGGCATGTGGGTGTTGGCGGTGGCGCGGTTCGCTTGGTCGTGTCGGGCGCGCTCACGGTGGACGGTTCCGTGCTCGCGAATGGCGAAAACGGCGGTGGCAACGGCTCGGGCTCGGGCGGGAGTATCTGGATCAGCGCCGGGACGCTGTCGGGCGTTGGCTCGATCCGGGCCAATGGCGGATCAAGCACGAACTATGGCGGCGGTGGCGGCGGCGGACGCATCGCGATCGATGCGGCGGGCACCACGTTCAGCGGCGCCATGCAGGCGTATAGCGGCCAGAATTCGACGACGGGTGGGTTGTACAACGGAGGGGCGGGGACGATCTACTTGTATGGAACGCCGGCGGTGTTGATCTATGACAACGGTGGGCAGGCCGGGCCGAGCCT
>JADLFE010000016.1 GCA_020845755.1 Phycisphaerales bacterium | reverse complement strand
CGGGGAGCGGGCCGTCGACGCCCTCGTCCCAATCGATGCGGCCGTCGGCGATGTCGGAGAGATCGTCGTCGGTCAGGTACTCGGCGGCCCTGCGCCCCCGGCACCCCGCGACGGCCCGGGCGAGGCTCGCCCACTCCTCGATGGTGAGCATGCGGTCCTGCCGCGCGGCGAGGAGATTCAGGGCCGCGTCGAGGAGCGCAACATGATGGGCGGTGTGCAGGGCCTCAAGATCGGCGGTGCGGTCGGGGGCGTCGCTCATGGCTTAGGCCCCCTTCCCGGCGTGGGTAGTCGCGACGAACACCCCGCGCTCGTGCTTCTTGAAGCGGGCCCTGTCACCCAAGGCTGCGATCTCGCGGATCATGGCGGCGTACAGCGTGGCGTGCGGGGTCTTGCCGCCCGGGCTCGACCACAGCCCCTGCTTCTCGATGACCGCGATGAGCTCCTTGGCCCGCATGGGCACCTCGGACTTGGCGAGCACCTGCGCGGCCGCGTCCAGCGCGCTCACGCGCTTGGGCTTGGCCCCCTTGGGGGCCTTGGCCGCCTTGGCCTTCGTGCTCGTGGGGGCCTTCGTTCCCTTGGCGGGCTTCGCCGTCGCGGGCGGCGCGTCGGGCGTGCCCTCAAGCCGCTTCTTGATCTCCGCTCGCGCGGCCTCACGTAGCTTCTCCGTGCTCGACTTGTCCTTCTTGGCCGAGGCCTTTGAGGACGTACCAGGACCCTTCTTCTTGCTACTCATGCGAGTCTCCTTCATGTCAACCCATCAGCCCGGCGCACAGCGCGCCGGGCAAGCGCGTCCGTCGCGGTCTCCCGCGACGCCGCGTGCGTTCGCTCAGCGGCTCTGGACGACAGTCAGTTGGAACTCCGACCCGTCGCGGCATCGGATGATCAGCCCGGCGTTGCTGGTGAGGAGTTCGGCGTCCGCGAACGACTCCACCTGCTCCAGGTTGTCGGTTTCATCCACCATCTCGCGTGCGATGTCCGCCAACGCGCCGTTCTCGTCCCCGTCATCCATCTCCTCGCGGGCCTCGATGAGGCTCTCGAGCAACGTCATGAGCATTCCTTGAAGTTCATGTTCGTTCATCGCGTATCTCCTCTGGTGCGTCGTTTCACTCGGCGTCGGCAAGGAACTCCTCGACCGACTCGCGATCGATGCCGGTGATAAACCCAACCAGCCCGATCAGGTCGTGCCGGACCTTCTGCAACTCGGCCACCAGCGCCCAATCCGGCGGCTCCGTGCGTGCGGACGCTTCGAGTTCCATCTGCAGGATGTCCAGCAAGCGGGCGATGTCGTTGCGGGCGGCCGCGTGGGCGCATGCAGCGTCCTTGGGCTGGATGGGTTGGCTCGTCATGTTCGCTCCTTGGCACGGGGCCGATGGACCCCGCGTTCACGACATGAAGCCCGAAGCAGCGCGGGAGTTCAAGGCATTGCGAGCAAGATTCCGCAGGAATCCGCCGATTGTGGACAACCCGGCGGCGCGCCCGAACAGCAGCCAAGAGGCGGCGAAGGAGATCCCCAATCTCCAGCGCATTCACGTGGGCTTTGTTCCGTGATCATCGGCGACGGGTTGGCACACGCTCGGCGACCGGCGTGCGATCCGAAGCGCCGTCACGGCTGTGTCTGCCGTAAGCTTTTTGAACGCCAAATCTCGTCTAGACCCCATGATTCAGCACGACGCACACCGATCATCGATTCGCCGCCCCCCAACGGTACTTCTCCTTCACGGTTGGTTGCATTCCCCGCTCGTTTGGGATCGCGTCATTGCGATGATGCCTTCCGGTGTCGAGACAGTCGCGCCCGCTCTCCCCGGATTTGGAGGGCTCCATTGCAATCGAGAGTTCACCAGCTTGAAGGAGTATTCCCAAGAAGTCGCCTGGGCGACACCGGAGGCGTTCGCGTGCGATCATGATGTGGTCGCAGCCGATTCGCTCGGAGGGCTCGTGGCTCTGTACCTCATTGAGGCGGGAATTCTGCGGTGCCGCGGGCTGCTGCTGTCGGGCGTTCCCAGTTGCGGCTTGCCTTGCTGGCTCAGACTAGTGTCCAAACTCGGCGCGGCGCGCCTGATAAAGAACTCCCTATCCGCGTTTCCAGTCCGTTGGCGTTACGGCCTCGAGACTCGGATTGCTCGCGCAACCGGCTTGGTCCTGGGGTCGGCGCCGAGAGAACTCGATGATGGAATCGGGCGGGCGGATGCTCGCGTCGCCGATCAACTTCTGGCCATGATGTGCAATGTGAGCACTGACCAACTGCCACGGCCAAATCTCCGGACCTGGGTGCTGCGTGGAGATTCGGACGGGATCGTGAACGCCAAGGCAGGGAGGGCTCTATCGCGGCACCTTCGATGTGTGTACACTGAGTTTCGGTGCTCCGGGCACAGCCTGGCGCTGGACCAGCCACTGCTCTACGCTGAGGCGATAAGGGAGTTCCTTGATTGCACCACCGACCCAGCCCCTGACTGACGGCAACGACCTTGTATCTTGCCAACAGAGCGATTTCGATTTTCGGGGGACGCGGTTTTCGCTCAATGCGGCAGGTCGCCTCGCTCTCGCGTGCGGTGTTCTCGGGTTCGGGGTTGTCTATCTTGTGCTGGAATCGCATCAATCTCAAAGGCCATCAAGCGTCGTGTTCGTGAGCCTGCTGATCGGCGCAACGGCATTTCTGCTTGAGGCTCACCATCGCATCCTGTGCTGGCTTGTGAAGGCTGCACCGAGCTACTTCGGTGCTGAGGGCGATGCGGATCGCGCCCACACGCTGCGCGCCTACCGGGTTGTGCACGAGAGATTGTCGCATCGCCGATACCCGCTGATCTGGGGGGTGGTGTACGGAATACTCATCGGTTCTGCCCCCTTCCTGCTGAACGCATGGCCCGATGTGGTGCATTTGCGGTGGTTCTTGGCTGGCTTCCTGTTCCTGGTCAACTTTGCAACCGGCGTGGCGTTCTATTCGCTTTGTGTGCTGCTCTGGTCGGCTCACTCGCTCGTGGAGGCTGTGAAGGTCAATTTCGCACGGCCTCTGAACCCTGCGAACCGGTATCTTATGCGAATCACCTCAAGGAGCACGCTCACAGCGGCTCTGTATGTCAGCACCTGTATCACGAGCATGGCGTTTGCTCCGTTGCCCACAAAGCACCTCGTCACTGGATATTCGGTGTTCTGTGCAGTCGTATTGATCATCGCGTTTGCCGCACCATCCGCGATCATCGCAAACCGGACCGCCGAGGACAAGGCACGCTTGCTCGATGCTTTGGATGGGCAAATCCTCCGAGTGCTTTCCGATGTGGGGCAAGAGATCTCGCGTACATCGCATTCCATCGAGCTCATCGAAAAGATGATGGAAATCCGCGAGCGGATCTCCAAGTCGCCGACGTGGCCCTACAAGATCGGGTCCGCCGTAGGCGCGATGGGTATCGCCGCGGTGTCGCTTGCACCGATCGTCATCCAGAAATTGGTTGATCGGTTCCTGTAGGCGATGCAGAACAGGGCGCAGCGCTTTGGGCCGATGTGAGAGGGTTGCAGGATCTGCACGTCGTAGACAACGAGGACCCGCAACCTATCCGTAAGGGCGGGCGAAGGCTTCACGCAGACGTGCCAATGTCAGACCTCGTCCTCATCGTGCCAATCAGTTCAGGATGTCCACGAGGGTTCGGTACATCTTGGCGGCGGCCTTGTCGGTGGCGAGGTGGTCGACATCGAGCCCGCGATCGAAGTTGTAGAGCGTGTGGCTGGCCGCCGATTCCTTGAAGT
>JADLFE010000015.1 GCA_020845755.1 Phycisphaerales bacterium | reverse complement strand
TTGACTCCGCACTCAGCAAGCTCCGGGGCTTCGAGCAGGTCCCCGTTACCGCCGTCGCGGGCGACGGAACCCTCGTCCCCAGCAATCCCCAGCCCGGCGGCAGCGTTGCACCCGCCGAGAAGCCCGCTCAGCCGAAGAAGTAGCACCGCGCTGCAAACCATCCGCACCCACGGGCCCGGCACTTCGCCGGGCTTTTTTTCATAGCGCGGACCACTTGTGATCGCAGAGAACAAAAAGAAATCCCCTTCAAGAGGGGATTCAGGGTCGGCCTCGGCCGGAGCCCGGCGGACGATTCCTTTACCGTAATAACGGCGGAGACGTCGCTCGAATACACATCCTAAGATTACCGTCTGTTGGGGAGGGGGTCAACTCGTAATCTGGGGGGGGGGGGGGGGCATGGCGAGTTACGGACTGGGGCTCGATCAAGGCGTCGCTTCGATCGGATGGGCCATCCTGAAGCTCAACCGTGCCGGCGAGGCGATCGGCATCGAGAGGCTCGGAGCGCACTGCTTCGAGTCGGGGACCGAAGGTGATATCGAAAGTGGGCGAGATGAGTCACGAGCGGGTCCGCGGCGGCTAGCGTGGCAACTGCGAAAGCAATACCGCCGCCGTGTGCTGCGGAAACGAAGGCTGCTGAGGTGGCTGCAGGAGCTGGGGCTGATGCCCGCCGGGGATATCTCAACGTCGCAAGGGCGCGACACTCTGCTAAAGAGGCTGGATAATCAACTTCGAAGCACGTGGGAACCCGGCGAGACGACCGACCACCGCACTCGGCAACTCCTGCCGTACCGAATCCGCGCGGCGGGTCTGACACGCAAGCTCGAGGCATTCGAGATCGGACGGGCTCTGTACCACCTCGCCCAGCGGCGCGGGTATCTGAGCAATCGCAAGACCCAAGGGGCGAGCAAGGACCCGTGCGACGAGAAGAAGCGCACAAGAGCACGAAAGGGCAACGCGGGTCCTCCACCGAAGGGTTCAGCCTCGGACAGCCCGCAGATCCGCCCCGGCCAGGACGAGGCCGGGAACGGCAAGGAAGACGCGGGGGTGGTGCGGGCGGCGATCATCGAGTTGCAGCGGCAGATGGAGGCGGCGGGGTGCAAGACGCTCGCCGATTACTTCTCCAAGCTGGATCCGGCAGGCACACTTGGGGACCGGCTGCGCGGGCGGTGGACGGCACGGGAGATGTTCCTCGAAGAGTTCGGCCGACTCATGGCCGAACAGGCCAAGCACCACAGCACGTTGACCGACGATGTTCGCCGCAAACTCCATCGCGCCATCTTTTTCCAGCGCCCGCTCCAGAGCATGAGCCATCTGATCGGCACGTGCGACCTTGTGAAGGGCGAAAAGAGGCTGGCCTTGGGCCATCGCATGGCCCAGCGGTTCCGGATACTCCAGAAAGTGAACGACCTGAAGATCCTCCGGCCGGACTTCACGACTCAGGATCTCACCAAGGAGGAGCGGAATCGCCTCATCGCCGCCCTCGATCGGCGGAGCCACATCAACTTCACGGAACTCAAGACCAAGGCACGGTTCGGGTTGCCCCGGGGGTCCAGCTTCAACCTCGAAGAAGGGGGCGAGACCACGCTGATCGGCAATCGCACCGAGGCCAAGTGCCGCTGCATCTTCGGGGATGATCGCTGGGACGCCATGAGTGAGGCCGACAAGGATGCGGTGGTGCATGACCTTCTCCTCTTTGAGAAGCCGTCGGCGCTGAAGAAACGCGGCGAGCAGGCATGGAAGCTCTCGCCCGACAAGGCTGCGGCGCTCGGCGACTGCGTGCTGGAGCCCGGCTTCGCCGCTCACAGCAAGGCGGCCTTCGCCAAACTGCTGCCCCGCATGGAAGAGGGCACCCCGTACGCCACGGCCCGCAAGGAGGAGTTTCAGGGCATCGACACCGAGGCGAAGATGCACGACCTCTTGCCCCCGGTGGAAGGCGAGGATGGCCTGGGCCAACTCCGCAACCCGACCGTGACCCGCGCCCTGACCGAACTCCGCAAACTGGTCAACGCCGTCGTACGCAGGTACGGGAAGCCCGCGTGGATCCGGCTCGAACTCGCCAGAGACTTGAAGCGCGCCCGCAAGCAGCGCGAACGGATGAGCAAGGACATGCGGGCAAGAGAGAAGGAACGCAATGACGCGAGGGACGCTGTTGAGGCGACCCCCGGCGGGAACCGGAACTCGCGCACCGACGTGGAACGCGTGCTGCTCGCCGAGGAGTGCAACTGGGTCTGCCCCTACACAGGCAAGTCCTTCGGCATGGCGCACGTTGTCGGGCGGCACCCCCAGGTCGATATCGAGCACATCTGGCCGCTGTCGCGCTCGCTCGACGATTCGTTTCTCAACAAGACCCTTTGCTACACCGAGGAAAACCGCGTCAAGGGCAACCGAACGCCGTTCGAGGCCTATGGACAGTCGGGGGAGCGATGGGATCAGATCCTCCAGAGGGTTAAGAGTTTCAAAGGCGATGCGGCCCGCGTCAAGTACGAACGGTTCGTTGCACCCGAGATTCCCGAGGACAAGCAACCCGCACGTCACCTCTCAGAGACCCGCAAGATCGGGGCCGCCTCGGCCGAGTACTTGGGCCTCCTCTACGGTGGCGCCGCGCCCGTCGGACAGCCGCAGCGAGTCTTCGTCACGTCCGGCGGCCTGACCGCGCACCTTCGCCGGGAATGGCACCTCAACGGTCTTCTCTCTGTCAACGGCGAGAAGTCTCGCGACGACCACCGCCACCACGCCATCGACGCGCTCGTCATCGCCCTGACCGACGCGCGGGCCGTACAGGTCCTTCAGAAGGCCGCCGAGGAGGCGAGCTCGCTGGGGCGGCGGCTCTTCTCGCCCGTCGAAGAGCCGTGGAAGGACTTTGTCAACGAGGCACGCGGAAAGGTCGAGGCGATCAACGTCTCGTACCGCCAGAACCGCAAGTACGCGGGAAAGTTGCACGCCGAGACCCATTATTCCAGATCAATCACTCTCCCCCTCGCCACGATCACCAACGCTCCGACACCGTCCAAGGCCACGCCGGACAAGCAGGCAAGCGCGGCACATGAGAGAATGACAGGCGAGCGCCGGGTCCGCAAGGTCCTGGCCAAACTCACCGAGAAGGAAGTGGCCCGCATCGTGGATCCCAGGGTGCGAAAGGCCGTCGATGACCAGATCAAGAAACTGGGGCTCGTGGGCAAAGGGCCAGCGAAGCAGTACACCGACTTCGTGGACGTGAAGCTCCATCCATACACGCCCACCAAGGCGGGCGGCAAGAACTGGATCCACAAGGTACGGATCACCACCGGCGAGAAGCCGTGGGCGGTGGGGAACGGGCCGCGGGAGCGGTTCGTCACCTCCACCAAGGGGAGCAACCACCACTCGGTGGTTGCCAAAGGTCCAGACGGAAAGTGGACCGACAAGGTGGTCCCGCTCATCGCGTTGAAGGCCCCCACCGCGGGCTCCCCGGTCCCCAGGCGGCCCCACGGCGGAGATTCCTTCACCCTCGCAGCGGGAGAGTTCGTCCTGATGACGGACAAGGAGGGGAGGGAGAGGTTGATGCGGGTCACAAAGCTCTCGGACCGCGACATCGGCATGATCTCGCACACCGAGGCGCGAACGATGGACGAGGTGAAGAAGTCAAATGACCTCGTACGCCGTTCTGGCTCAACGATGATGCGCGACGGCGCGAAGAAAGTCACCGTCACCTACCTCGGCGAGATCCGCCGGGCCGGGGGGTGAGCCATGCCATGCGATCGGTTCCTCGAAATCGCCAGGGACCCCGCACGGCTCTGCCTGCGCAACGGCTGCCTCATGGTGCAACGGGAAGGTCTACCCGACCTTTCGATGACGACGTTCGAGCTTTCGGCGGTCGTGCTCGCCCACCCGAAGTGCACCATCACCCAGCCCGCGATGAACGCGCTCATGGTGGCCGGCGTGCCGCTCCTGGTCTGCGACGACACGTTCCTGCCCAGCGGGATGATGCTTCCCCTCAGGGCCAACGCGCTCCAAACCCAGCGCTTTCTGGCCCAGGCTTCGGCCAAGGCCCCGCTCAAGAAACGCCTCTGGCAGCACGTGGTCCGAACCAAGCTTCGTGCCCAGGGAGCAGCCCTCGTCGGGTTGCACCAGAACGACGGCGGGCTCCACGCGATGGCCGAGCGCGTCAGATCCGGCGACCCGATGAACGTCGAGGCCACCGCCGCGCAGCGGTATTGGCCCTTGCTCTTCCGCGACCCGGAGTTCCGCCGCCACGTCGAGGCCCCCGATCAAAACCGCCTCCTCAACTACGGGTACGCGATCCTGCGGGCGGCGGTCGCACGTGCTATCTGCGCGGCGGGGCTGCACCCGAGCATCGGCCTCCACCACAAGGGCCGCGAAAACTCCTTTTGCCTCGCGGACGATCTCATGGAGCCATACCGCCCGCTCGTCGACGCTGAGGTTGCAGCGATGACCGGGGAACGGGGCCGTGACTGCGCCCTCGATACCTCAAGCAAAGCTCGCCTCATCGGGTTGCTCGATCTGCGGCTTCAGACCCGCCGCGGCGAGCCCGATATGCGGTCTGTCAGCGAGTGCATCGGGCGCACGGCCTTTTCCCTCGCCGAGGCCTTCGGGGGGGTGCGGCCGGACGCCGGGACGACGGGAGGCGGTCCGGGGGGCCGGGGCCACCCGCTCTTCTTCCCGCTGGGGCTCGTTGAATGGTGAAGCGCCGACCACGGCGGATAGCGCCCGAAGACTACGACCCATCCGGATACCGATGGATGTGGCTCTTTGCCATGTTTGACCTGCCAACCACCGACAAGAACCTCAAGCGGGACTACGCCCGCTTTCGCAAGCTCCTGCTCTCCCAGGGCTTCTCCATGCTCCAGTTTTCCGTGTATGCACGCCACTGTCCCAGCGAAGAATCTGGCGAGGGCGTGCTGTCACGGATCGGCCGGCAGGTTCCCGAGAGAGGGCAGGTGAGACTGCTGCTGGTGACCGACAAGCAGTTCGGAAAGATGACCGTGTTCTATGGCAGAAAGCGACGTCCGGCGGAAGAACCGCCCCAACAGTACATGCTTTTTTGAGGCGACGACCCGCTCCAACCTCTTGCTGCGCAATCGGTTGAAGCGGGTCTAGTGTATTCGAGCGACGCCTCCGCCGAAACCACGGCCCCCCTTCCATTGGGTGTCCGTGAACGAAAAGTGTATTCGAGCGACGCCTCCGCCGAAACCACGGCCGAAGATTGAACCCGATGCCGTAGGTCCTTAGTGTATTCGAGCGACGCCTCCGCCGAAACCACGGCTGAGCTGCGCGAAGGTCGCGGGCGCCGCGAGTGTATTCGAGCGACGCCTCCGCCGAAACCACGGCGGTAGCGGGGCGAGGGTGAACCAGTGGGGAAGTGTATTCGAGCGACGCCTCCGCCGAAACCACGGCCGGCGTGCCGATCCAGCGCGGCGTAGACCAGTGTATTCGAGCGACGCCTCCGCCGAAACCACGGCGACCATGCTCTCCATTCTCGACCGCATGGAGTGTATTCGAGCGACGCCTCCGCCGAAACCACGGCGGAGCGTCCCCTCAGCTCGCCTGCGCCCGCGGGTGCGCCTGGTTATACGCATTCGTGATCCGCTGCGTCGACAGGTGCGTGTACACCTGCGTCGTCGACAGGCTCTGGTGCCCCAGCAGCTCCTGCACGCTCCGCAGGTC
>JADLFE010000014.1 GCA_020845755.1 Phycisphaerales bacterium | reverse complement strand
GACCGCCCTGGACTACCTCGACGCCCGCAACGACGACGCTAAGCCCTTTGTATGGACCGCCGACGCCAACACCATCCTCGGCCGCGTCGCCAAGAACCGTGCGGCTATCTCGAAGTCAGGACACTAGGCTGGGCGGGCGGGCCTGGGTTGTTCTCCGGGTCAAGCAAGATTGCAGATTACAAGATACGGCCGGAGAACTCAATGGCACAGTGGCGAGCGATGGCTGCGGGTAGAGCCCATTGAGATCGGAACTTCTTGTTGTTTCCGTAGCGCCGTTCGCGGCGAGAGACTCCCTCCGGATGGTGGCACAGATAGCAAGTGTTGGCAGGCGTCACGTGCATTGTCCCATGGCTGCGCCGAGTCCTGGGTGAACATGACCTCGCATGAAGTCCGGGTCGAATCAAGGCGTTGCACGCCACGCCTCGTGGTGTGCAACGTCCATCGGGAATAGGCCATTCCCGCTTTCAACGGGATTGCGGCGCGGTGGCGATTTGCAGCAGGCCATGCAGGCCCTGGCGATGACCACCGGCGATGCTGGTGCCGCCAGTCAGCAACCGCTCAAAACCGGCAACGTCCGCAAAGCCGGAGGCGCGCAAAGGGCCGGTTCTTGGGTCTCATTTGGGACTCAGGCCCCTGCGGTCGGCGAAGTTGCATCGGAAACCACTGAAAAAGCAGCGACCAAGAGTGGGGGGTCACCAATCGCGGAGAATCCTGGCCTCTCCGGGTGCGGGCCGATTCGAGCCAAAGCCAGTAAAGAACAGGCAGCGCAGGCCAACGCTGGCGAAAAAATTCTCAAAGCGGAGAGGGGGGGATTCGAACCCCCGATACGGTTACCCGTATACAGCATTTCCAGTGCTGCTCCTTCAGCCTCTCGGACACCTCTCCGGGGAAGGACCGACAGTTTAGCCCTCCGATGGCCCTCCGGTCGAGCCCGTGCCCTTTCGGGCTATCGCATTGACGAGCCGAAGCCCCAGCGAGCGAGCGGTCACCCACCGGCCCGAAAGATGCCCGAGCAGCGCCCCGGCGATCACATCGGTCGGATAATGAGCGCCGAGCATCACGCGCGCGATGCATACCACGACCACCAAGAGCCAGCAGAGTGGGCGAAGACTCGGATACACGAGCGTCAGAAAGGTCGCCGTCGCCGCCGCCGACACCGCATGTCGCGAGGGCATCGATCCCAACGCATAACCGACGTTCGGGGCAAGTTCCCACGCATATCGGAGCACCGGGCCCGTGTCGGTCGGCACTGGATACTGCCCGAACGGTCCGAGAAACAGGTCTGGATCCTCAAGGTTCGGCCTAGGTCGTCCAACAAGCACCTTGATGAGATTCGCGAGCAGGTTCGCAACTCCCGCGGAGAAAGCCAGATCCCACAGTCTGGCCCGACGCTTCTCGTCGATCAGCCAGATCGCGACCGCGACCAGCACAATCGACACGAGTTGCCCGAACTGCTGCTGCGCCTCAAACTCACGCTTGATGTCACCGCCGAGTTTCACCGAGCGTGCCCACGAAGAGATCGCCCCGTCCAACGGAAAGAAGAACACGGCGAGTGTTGCTCCAACAAACACCGGCACGGTCCACCATCGTCGCGTCGGATCGAGCGCCCATCGTCCAGGCGGTGTTCGGAGAATGTTGCCCATCACGCCCAGCCCCAAATGGGCCAACCGCACCGGCGCGGCGAGCGTGCGGTTATAGTCGCGTGCGATGCGGAATGGTGATGGCCCGCTCAAACTCGGTTCTGCCCCCACGGGTGTGCTCGCGAGCCTCTGGTCGCTCGTCGCCGCTCGGTGGCGGCACGCGCGCGGCCGGCGCGCCGGCATCCTGCTTGCGCTGATCTGCCTGACAGTGTATGTCCCCGGCCTGCTTCAAACCCCGCCCATCGACCGCGATGAATCACGTTTCGCCCAAGCCAGCCGCCAGATGTTCGAGGCTGTCGCGCTGCCCGAAAAGGACCGTTCGCCTGCTCTGCACTCGGGCGGGGCGGTCATTCCGATGGTTCAGGACAAGCCTCGCCTGAACAAGCCGCCCTTGATCTACTGGCTGCAGGGGGCCTCGGCCTGGGTCTTCACGCGTGGGGATCCGTCGCGCGACTCGATCTGGATGTACCGCGTTCCGAGCCTGCTGTGCGCGATCGGCGCCGTGCTCATGACATGGCGCCTTGGCTGCCGCATGATGGATCCACGGGCTGCGTGGCTGGGGGCGGCGCTGCTGGCGGTGTGCCCGCTGGTCGCGTTTGATGCTCACCAGGCGCGTGCCGATCAGTTACTATTGTTCAGTACGGTGCTCACGCAGGCGGCGTTGTGGCGTGTGTGGCACGAACGCAACGCGACATGGCTCCACGCCGCCATGTTCTGGCTGGCAATCTTAATGGGCATCATGGCCAAGGGACCGATCGCGCCGATGATCGCGATTCTGACGCTGCTGATGCAGTGCGTCTTTGCGAGGTCGTGGCGGCGCGTGCTGGAACTCCGGCCGCTCATGGGTGTGCTCATCATCGCAGCGTGCGTCGGGCCGTGGGTATGGGCGGTCGGCGAGCGCGTCGGCTGGAACTCGTACTGGACCCTGATTCTCGATGAAACGCTGGGCCGCAGCGTCCAGGCCAAGGAAGGCCACTGGGGTCCGCCGGGGTATCACACACTTTTGCTGGCGGCGTTGTTCTGGCCGGGATCGCTCGCGACGCTCGCCTCGATCGCCCGTGCGATCCGTCGTGGCCTGCCGCGTGCGACTCCGAGTTGGCGTTGGAAGCGCAAGGCTGGTCGCGAGGGTGAACTCTTCTGTCTGGCCTGGCTGGTCCCATCGTGGATCGTGTTCGAGATGGTGGGCACCAAACTCCCGCACTACACCATGCCGTTGTACCCCGCGATCGCGCTGCTCTCGGCCCGCGGGTTGCTCTCGATCGCGGCCGCGGCAGCGCGAGAGTCCGGCAATCTGAAACTCGGTCCGGCCACGAGCCACGATAGTCCGAGCGAGCCGCGAGCGAATACAGATACCCTGCGCACCCGCTCTCGACCGACTGTCGGCGATCTCTCGCAGCCCCAGGCCTGGCTGCCGTGGGTGGTCATCGGCGCGGTACTGAGCATCGCCGCTCCATCGCTTCTCTGGATGATTCAACCCGACATGCTCCCGGTGGCACTCGCCGCAGGACCTGCCATCGCTGCCGTCATCCTGCTGGTCATCGCGAGCCGATCCGCCGCACACTCGCAGCCACTCCGGGCCCAAGGGCTCGGTGTCTTTGCCGCGATACTCGCGCTGGTGCCGTTCTTTCTCTTTCTCATGCCCAGGGTGACGTTGCTGAGCCCGCGATTGATCCAGTACGCTCAGTCGCTCGACCCGACTCACGCGCGTCCGCTGGCCTGCAGCGGATATCAGGAGGACAGCCTTGTCTTCGCCACGCGGGGCCGGATCGAACGCGTGCCCGAGGATTCCATTGATGATTGGGCTGCGGCCCATCCCGACGGCATGGTAATCGCGCCGATTGAGTCATCCCGCGCTGCCGAGGCGCTTCGTGCCGCGGGGTGGCGCGACGACTTCAACACCCGTGGTGTAAACCTCGGCCGCGGAAGACTGGTCGACGTTGGCGTGTGGATTCGAGGTGCCAAGTGAACGAACCGCAAGGCAATTCGGATCGCGCGAGTGTTCAACCGAACGCGCCATCCACGCAGCCGAGCGATCCAGCCGAACTCTCGGCGTCCGTGAGGCCCAATCCTCCAGCGCCCGTCGACCCGCATCGGCAATCGCCGCCGGCAACACCCGTCTCGCCTACCGGCCTGCTCATCATTGACAAGCAGCCTGGCTTCACGTCGATGGACGTGTGCGCCATCATCCGCGCCCGCCTTCGGCGCGCCGGCGCGCCCAAGGGCGTGAAGGTCGGGCACGGCGGGACGCTCGATCCGCTCGCGACCGGCGTGCTCGTCGTGCTCATCGGCAAGGCCACACGCCTGTGCGACCAGATCATGGCGACGCGAAAGACCTACGCGACCACGATCGACCTCTCTCGCCTCTCGACCACCGATGACGAGGCCGGCGAATGCACGCCGATCGATCCCGCGCTCCGCGTTTGTCGAGAGGACATCGAGCGGGTGCTCCCGCGGTTCATGGGCACGGTGGATCAACGCCCGCCGGCGTACTCCGCGATCAATGTCGGCGGCAGGCGATCCTATGAACTGGCGCGCGAGGGCACGCCGATCGAACTCGCGAGTCGCAAAGTCGTGATACACGACATCCGCATCGAGGCGTTCGACTGGCCGAGGCTCACGATCGTCGTCGAATGCGGCAAGGGCGTTTACATCCGCAGCCTCGCGCGCGATCTCGGCGCCGCGATCGGCGTTGGCGGCATGCTGACCTCGCTCCGCCGCACGGCCAGCGGGCAGTTCTCGATCGAGCAGGGCGTCACCCTCGACCGACTGCCTGACAAACTCACGCACGCGGATTTGCTACCGCTTCCGCCCACGCCGTGAACTCGCCCGCATCATGGGACGTACGCCCGCAAGCCGCGGGAGATTCGAGCCGATTCCAGAGGTTCACGAGCGAGCGATGTGCGAACCAGAATCCCAGCATGATCTTCAGCGTCGGTCGGCCATGCCGCCTCGGGCAGCCGTCGACGAACATCGTCCGAGAAAGGAGCGCCGTCGCTGGGCGTTCCTCGCGCTCGCGTGGATCGGGATGATCTCGATCTCGGTCGTCAGCCACTGGTTGGTGTGGATCGCTCCCGCGGGCACGCTCGGCGCGGACGCGGCGGGCCCTGGCATGGCGATCAAGTGTCTCGCCAACATCTTCAACGTGCTCTGCGCAACAGGATGGGGCGTCATCAATGTCGTCAGCGGCAACTGGCACACGGATTCCCTCGGCGTGGCAATCCTGGCCGCGGGAATGGCGTGGTCCGCCTGGTTTGCCGGGCTGGTTGTGCTCTGCTCATTCCGCTCGACACTCATCCGCTCGCGGCGGAATCACTCGATGCCTCCGAGCGGCGTCGACGCTGCGGCGTCGTCATTAGATCGTCATCCGGAGAGTGATGGCGTGCAAACCACCTCGCCGTGGGGTGATGCTCACCACGCTCCCGGCTCGTGTGCCTGCTCCTCGCGCCGCCGCTTCCTGTTCGACGGCACGCTCGGTCTCGGCGGCCTCGCCACCGTCGCGATCGGCGCCGACGCCACGCTCGCCGAGCCGTGGGACCTGCGCGTGACACGCTACGAGATTCCGATCGCCGACCTGCCCGCGCCGCTCGTCGGGCTGAAACTCGTCCAACTCAGCGATACGCACCTCGGCCCGCGCATCCCCGCATCCTTCATCCGCCACGCTGTCGCGCACACGCTCGCCCTCTCGCCCGACATCGTGCTTCTCACCGGCGATTATGTCCACAACGGCCCGCAGTGGGTCGAGCCCGCGGCAAGGCTCTTCGAACCGCTTGTGGCGCCGGGGCGTGTCGTCGTGGGGGTGCTCGGCAACCACGATTGGTGGGCCGGCGGACAGCGCGTTACCGACGCTTTCACCAACATCAGCGTGCGCATGGTCGACAATGCTCGCTGCTTCTACGACCCACGCTCGCGTTCGCTGGTCCGTGACTCAGATGCACCTCACGCCGAATGCCTTTGCATCTCCGGCGTTGGCGATCTCAAAGAAGACCATGTCGACTTCAACGCCGCCCTCGCCGGTGTGCCCGATTGGATGCCGCGGCTGATGCTCGCCCACCGCCCCGACACCGCGGAATTGCCCGAACTGCACACGCCTCGCCCCCCTCGCATCGACCTGATGCTCTGCGGGCACACCCACGGCGGGCAGGTCCGCCTGCCGATCGTCGGCACTCCGATGGTCCCCAGCCGCTATGGCAGCAAGTACGCCGCCGGGCTCGTTCATGGCCCCGCCTGTCGCGTGCTCATTTCGCGCGGGATCGGAATGTCGATCCTCCCGCTGCGTTTCGGCGTCCCCCCGGAGATCGTCGAGATCACGCTCACGCGCCCTGCCGTCGCGCCCAACAATCCCGCGTGAACGAACGCACCGCACAGTTCGATCGATACCGGCGCCAGACCATCCTCCGCGGGTTCGGCGTGGAATCGCAGCAGCGCCTGGCGGATTCGCACGCGATCATCATCGGGGTCGGAGCGCTCGGCTGCGCCTCTGCCGATCTGCTCGCTCGCGCCGGCGTCGGAACGCTCACGCTCGTTGATCGAGACGTGGTGGAACTGACGAATCTTCAACGCCAATGCCTCTTTGACGAGAGCGACGCGACCGAGCGCCGCCCCAAGGCCGAGGCCGGCGCCGCCCGTCTTGCGCGTGTGAACTCGAGCATTCGAATCCAGCCGCGCGTGATGGACGTTACCTCGCGATCTCTCCCGCGGCTTCTACGCGACGCCAAGCCCGATGTCATCGTCGACGGCACGGACAACGCCGGAACGCGATACCTCCTCAACGACGCCGCCGTGCGTGACGGCATCCCCTTCGTTTATGGCGGCGTGATCGGCACCCGCGGCATGCAGATGACCGTGCTTCCCGGCGAGTCGGCGTGTCTGCGTTGCGTGTTCGAAGATCCTCCCGCGCCCGGAACGATGCCGACATGTGATACCTCGGGCGTGCTCGGGCCCGCGGTCTCCATCGTTGCGGGCTGCCAGGCCGCGGACGCGATCAAAGTGCTCGTGGGCCGACGCGATCTCATCCAGCCCACGCTCCTGGAATTTGACCTCTGGTCCACCGACCGCCGCCGCATCGATCTCTCCGCCATGTGCGACCCAGCCGCCCGTCGAAACTGCCCGTGCTGCGGCCGACAGTCCTTTGAGTTCCTTGAAGGCAAGCACGACGATGATGTGATCAAACTCTGCGGCCAGGTCGCGGTGCAGATCGGTTCTTCCGGCCGTCCGTGCGATCTCGATCAGGCCGCAAGCACGCTCCGTGCATTCTGCCCAAATCGCGTCTCGTCGTCGCTGCTTCGCGTCGTGCTCGTGCACGAACGCTCGGACGCGGGCGGCAGCCTGGAACTCTCGCTGTTCGCCGACGGTCGCGCAATCGTCCAGGGAACCGCCGACCCGGCCAGAGCACGAGGTGTTCTCGCCAAGTACATCGGAGCCTGAGCCGCCCTCGGAACCCCGGAAAAGAACAACGCCCGCTTTCGCGGGCGCTGCTGCGAATTCGATGGATATTCGAGTCTCGGGAGAGACCCGCGGTGGTCTTACACCATGGCCTTCAGGGCGCGCAGGGGGCGAACCTTGACGACCTTGCGGGCGGGCTTGGCCTTCACTTCCATCATCTCGCCCGGCTTGAACGGGTTCGGACGCATGCCGCCCTTGGTGGCGGGCTTGTGAACGACCGTGACCTTCATGAGGCCCGGGATGGCGAAGACGCCGGCCTTGCCCTTGAGGTCGGCCGCGATCAACTGGCCGAGGACATCGAACGCCTGAGCGACCTGCTTGCGCGGAAGGCCTACGTGCTCAGCGATGGTGCTGTAGATCTCGCTCTTGGTGCGGACCTTGGCAGCGCCGGTGATCTTGGCCGGCTTGGGGGCGGCTTTGGCGGCCTTGCCCGACGCTTTCCCATTCTTCTTGCCCATGTTTGATCTCCGTAACAGTGTTTTCGTGCGGGTTTCCAACCCGCATCCGACGAACTTGTAACCGACGTCAACGCGATCGGCAAGTCATGCATCGAAAAAACACGCGATTTTCCCGTACTTTTTGATGCTCTTTGCGTGGACAGCACCCGCCACGACGTTCCTCTCCCCCGCGCACACCAGGCCCAATCACCGGATTCTCATGTGGAAAACAGCGTCCCGCCGCCGTGCGTTGAGTCGGTTGGCATGTTCCCGTTCTCCCGATCGCGTGCGCCTGACAACGCCAGATCAGCCAGCAGCATCGAGTGGTCAGAGATGCGTAAGTCACGCTCTGTGTGTGAGTAACGCACCCGCGATTCGCTGGTCGCAAGGATCGCCGATGCGATCGCGTGATCGATCCGACCTCCGCCTTGTCGATCGGGGGTCAGCCAACTGAACTCGGATGAGCCGGTGTTTTCCTTGCGGAACAGGTCGCGGTAGCCCCATGTCCAGAGTCTTCCGAGCGATTCCTGGCCGTCGAGCTTGAGCGCACGCAGGTCGCCGTCGCGTCCCGCGTTGAGATCACCCAGCACGAGCGTGCGCTCGCCCATGCGGGATTTGGCGTAGTCGAGCAGGGATTTCCATGCGTGCGAGCGTTCGCTCCCGGGATCGGGAGGCACGTGGCACGCGATGAGGTTGAGGTCAAGCGACGCGAAACGGGCGGCGAGGAGACGCTGCGACGCGGGCCGATCAAAGCGTGAAGCGGCGAAGGGGGTTCGGCTGGCGACGAGCACGCCGTTGATGCCGGCGGGTGGGTCGGTCCAAGCCCAATGCCGAAGGCCGATGTCCGCGAGCACCCCCGCGATCTGCCCGCCGGTCGTCCGCCTGACCTCGCACAATGCCACCACGTCGGGCCCGTGAGCCGCGATCGCGTGGGCGATCTCGGGCATGCGGGCGGGCCCGCCGCCGTGCAGGATGTTCCAGGCGAGGAAACGCACGGGGGAGGGTAAGCGGGAGCAAATCGCCAGATGAAGCACCGGCGCGGAAGAGTCGTGAACCGGTCAAGTGGTGAAGTGATGGGAAAGCGTCGGGAGCGCGACGTAGCCTTTGGCCATGACGAACTCACAGGGATCGGCGGAGGTGGTTGCGGTGACGCGGGCCGTGCCGGGCGCGGTGGAGGCGCGCGGGGCGGCGGTCAAGGTGCGGGGGAACGATCAGTTGAGCCGTGCCGCGCTCCTGGAGTTCATCCGCGGCGCGAGCGTGGTGGTGACGATGTTCTCCGACAAGGTCGACGCGGAGTTCCTGAACGCCGCCGGGCCGGGGCTCAAGGGCGTGTGCAACTTCGCCGTCGGATTCGACAACATCGACCTCGCCGAGTGCAGAAAACGCGGTGTGATGGTGACCAATACGCCGCACGCGGTGACGGAGGGAACGGCAGACCTCGCCTGGACGCTGGTTCTGGCGAGCGCGAGGCGGCTCATCGAAGCGGATCGGTTTGCGCGTGGGAGCGAGTATCCGGCACGTGGGCCGCTGGGCATCACCGAGTTCCTCGGGCGCGATCTGACGGGGCGAAACCTGCTCATCGTCGGCGCTGGGCGGATCGGCTACGGCGTGGCGCTGCGTTCGATCGGGTGGGGGATGCGGATCGGCTATGTCGCGCGGGCACGCCACGTCGACTTCGAGCTTGCGCCGCTGGCGGCCACCCGGATGGAACTCGATGAAGGCCTGCGATGGGCCGATGTCGTGAGTGTGCATACCCCGCTCACGCCGGAGACTCGACACCTGATCGACGCCCGCGCGATCTCGCTGATGAAGCCGACCGCGATCATCGTGAACACCGCCCGCGGGCCTGTGATCGACGAGGCGGCACTGGGCATGGCGCTCAAGGAGCGGCGGATCTGGGGCGCGGGGCTGGACGTGTTCGAGGACGAGCCGCGGGTGCATCCGTCGATCGTGGAGTCGGAGCACGCGGTGCTCACGCCGCACATCGGGAGCGCGGAAGAAAAGTACCGCCTGCTGATGACGGAGATGGTGAGCGAGAACACGCGCGCGATCCTGGCCGGTCGCCAGCCGCCGAACCGCATCGCCTGAACGCGGATCGACACGCCCCGCGATCCGGCGTCCCCTCAGGCCAGATCGAAGATCAGCACATCCGACTCGACCTCGCCGATGATTTCCAGCGACATCGCCCCGTCCACGCCGATCGCGTCGCCGGTCGAAAGCGTCTCTCCCGCGGCCTTTACCCGCCCGCGTGCGACGTGCAGCCACACCGCCCGCCCCGCCTTGATCTCGCAATTCGCGGTCTTCCCGCCCTGGATCGCCAGCAGCGACAGCGTCGCGTCCTGATGAATCTCGATCGCGCCGTCTTCGCCGCTCCCCGACGCCACCGGCGTGATCGTGTTCAACCGCTGCTCGCGTGGGAACGCGCGCTGGTCATAGCGCGGCGTGATCCCGAGCGACTTGGGCGTGATCCACGTCTGGAGCAGGTGGGCGGGTCGGCTGCGCGAGGCGTTGAACTCGCTGTGCCGGATTCCGGATCCGGCCGACATCACCTGCACCTCGCCGGGCTTGAGCGATTGCGTGTGCCCGAGGCTGTCGCGGTGCGTCAGCTCGCCGTCGAGCATGATCGTGATGATCTCCATGTTGCGGTGGGGGTGCGTGCCGAACCCGCCGCCGGGCCCGATGATGTCGTCGTTGATCACGCGCAACGAACGGAAGCCCATGTTCGCCGGGTCGTAGTAGTCGCCGAAGGAGAAGGTGTGCCAGCTCTTCAGCCAGTCGATCTCGGTGGTCCCTCGCTCGTCGGCCTTTCGGATGGTCAGCATGTTTCGGCTCCCGGTACTGGTGTGTCCCTGACGCTTTACTGCTTTGAATTCGGTTCGCAGGCCCCGATCGATGCACGATCAAAGGCCGGACATGCAGTTTGACTGAACCACGAGGCGCGAAGCGGCCGATGGCTTCCGTACGGTTCAGTTCACATTCGGTTCGAAAGGACACCGCGCGTGACGTGGGAAGGTTGGGTCGTCGTCAGCATTACCCTCGGCGTGCTCATCGCCCTGGCGACCGGCAAGGTTGCCGTGGACGTGGCGATGGTCGGCGCGGTCGTGCTGATGGTGCTCATCGACCTGGCGGTACCCGGCGCGAACATCCTGTCGACCAAGGACGCCCTGGGCGGCATGTCCAACGAGGGAATGATCACCGTCGCCATCATGTACGTGGTCGTGTGCGGCCTGCGCGAGACCGGCGGCATCGCGTGGATCGGACGCCGCCTGCTCGGGCACCCCAAGTCCATCGTCGGTGCGCAGATTCGTCTCAGCGCGCAGTGCATGTTTCTCTCCGCGTTCATGAACAACACCCCGCTGGTCGCCATGTTCATCCCCGTCGTGCAGGACTGGTGCAAGCGGCTCGGCATCAGCGCGTCGAAGATGATGATCCCGCTCTCGTTCGCGACGGTGCTGGGCGGCACATGCACAATCATCGGCACGAGCACCAACCTCATCGTCGCGGGCTTGTGGACCTCGCACTTCAAGGACCGCGGCGGCATCGGCTTCTTTGAGATCGCGTGGGTGGGCGTGCCATCGGCGCTTCTGGGCGGCGCGTTCTTGGTCGTCATGGCGAGGTACTTCCTGCCCGATCGCAAGCCGGTGCTGAACATCGGAGGCGATGCTCGCTCGTACACCGTGGAGATGGAGGTCGATCCGGTGGCGGGACTGGCCGGGCAGACGATCGCACAGGCGGGGCTCCGGAACCTGCCAAGCCTGTATTTGGCCGAAATCGATCGTGCAGGCGTGTTCCTGCCCGCGGTTGGTCCTGATGAGAAACTGATGGCGGGAGATCGCCTGGTCTTTGTCGGTGTGGTGGATTCGGTGGTCGAACTGCAGAAGTTCCGCGGGCTGCGCCCTGCGACCAACCAGGTCGTGAAACTCGACGCGCCTCGCCCGCAGCGAAGCCTGGTCGAGGCCGTGGTCTCGCGGACCAATCCCTTGATCGGAAAGACCGTCAAAGAAGGGCGGTTCCGGTCTGTGTTCAATGCGGTGGTGATCGCTGTGGCGCGCGATGGGCACCGCATCACCGACAAGAAGATCGGCGACATCGAGTTGCAGGCGGGCGACACACTGCTGCTGGAAGCGCATCGCTCGTTCCAGGAGCAGCACAAGAACAGCCGCGAGTGGATCCTGATGTCGGCGGTGCAGGATTCGACCCCGATGCGCCACGAGCGGGCGATCATCGCGGTGGCGATCCTGGTGGGGATGGTGTTGCTCGCGGTGTTCGGAGAGAAGTGGGGCGTGTCGATGATCCACTCGGCGGCGCTGGCCGCGGGGTTGATGCTGATGACTCGCTGCTGCTCGGGCGCGCAGGCCAGGTCGTCCGTGGACTGGCAGGTGCTGATCGCGATCGCGGGCGGGTTCGGGCTGGGAAAGGCGATGGAGACCAGCGGGGCCGCCGGCGTGATCGCGGAGCGATTGATCGCGCTGGCGCAGGGCAACGCGTGGGTGACGCTCGGGATGGTCTACCTCGTGACGATGCTGCTGTCGGAGATCCTGAGCAACAACGCCGCGGCGATGCTCGTGTTCCCGATCGCGATGGGCGCGGCTGAGAAGATCGGCGCTGACCCGCTGCCCTTTGCGATCAACATCATGATGGCGGCATCGGCGTGCTTCATGACGCCCATCGGGTACCAGACGCACATGATGGTGATGGGACCGGGCGGGTATCGATTCGCGGACTTCACGCGCGTGGGCTTCCCGCTGAACTTTGCGGTCATGGCGGTGACAGTGGGGCTGACGCCCTTCGTCTGGCCGCTCGTAGGCAGGTGAATAGGTCGCCATTCCTGGGTGCGGCGATTTCCGAGTCGATGCCGCGGAGGCGTCACCAGTCGAGCGGCGAGAGCCACGCGTCGGCGAGCCCGTTGACATCGGCATTGAGGTCGCCCTCGGGCCAGGTGAGTCGACCCGAGTTGTTCAGGTGCCCGATCACGCTATGGAACAGGCCGCCCACGCGCTCGCCGTGATCGCGAAGGACCTGACGCAGGCGCGACAGATTCTCCGGCGCGACCTCAACGATGTAGCGGCTCGGCGCTTCGCTGAACGCACGTTCGTGTGATTCGAGCGTCTCGGCCGCGGGCGTTGAGAGTTCCGCGCCCAGTGGTTGGGTCGAGCGCACATTCGACGACAGCAGCGATGCCAGCGGCGACGAAGTGTCGCGACCGCCCGCGGCCCGAGGTCCGGTCGTGGCGATGAGCATCTCGGCCACAGCCACGAGCATCCCGCCTTCGGAGCAATCGTGGGCCGAAAGGATGAGCCCGTCGCGGATCAGCGTGGCGATCGCGCCGGCATAGGCAGGGCCCTTGCCCAGGTCGAGCGCCGGGATCGCGGCGCTCGAGCCGGCGTGCCCGAACATCGAGGCAAAGAGCGATGCGCCCATGTGTTCGGTGGATGCGCCGATCAGGACCAGCGCGTTGCCCGGGTGCTTGGCGTCCATCGTGATGCAGCGGCTCACGCTCGGAACAATGCCGAGCCCCGTGATGAGCAGCGTGGGCGGGATTTCGATGACGTGCTTCTCACCGGTCGCGGGGTCTTCGTAGCGGAGTTGGTTGTTGAGCGAGTCCTTGCCGGAGACAAAGGGAGTGCGGTACGCCTTGGCCGCGTCGTAGCACCCCTCGCACGCGCGAACGAGGCGGGCGAGGTTCTCCGGCTTCTCGCAACTCGGCCAGCAGAAGTTGTCGAGGATCGCGATGCGCGATGGATCGGCGCCGACGCAGACGAGGTTTCGCACGCACTCGTCGACGGCCGAGAGGACCATGTGATAGGGATCGCCGCCGAGGTCGGGATCTCCGACGGGTGTCTGCAGGCCACAGGCCAGCGCGATGCCGCGATTGGTGCCCGGGCGGGGTTCAAGGACGCTGGCGTCGCCCGGGCCGCGCGAGTGCGGGCCGACGAGCGGTTTGAGGATGGTCGCGCCCTGCACCTCGTGGTCGTACTGGCGGATGATCCAGTGCTTGCTGGCGACGTTGGGATGCGAGAGGAGTTTCGTGAGGGCTTCGCTGGTCGATGGCGCGGGGCGCTCGGCGTTGCCCGAGTCGCGCGGCTTGGCCGGTGTCCACGCGGCGCGCCGGACGGGAGTGGGAATTCCGTCGTGCAGGAAGTGCATCGGCAGTTCGCCGACCTTGTGCTCGTGATAGATGAGTTGGAGTGTCGCGCCTTCGGTGCCAAAGACGCCGAGGTCGGAAAGTTCAACGTGCTCTTCGCGGCAGATGGCGGCCAGACGCGCGAGATTCTTTTCCGGAACGGCCAGGACCATGCGCTCCTGCGCCTCGCTGATCCAGATTTCGGTATAGGAGAGGCCGGCGTATTTCAGCGGGGCGCGTTCGAGGTTGACGCGAGCGCCGATCTTGGCGCCCATCTCGCCGACGGCGGAGGAGAACCCGCCCGCGCCGCAGTCGGTCAGGCCGTGGTACAGCGGACCCGCGGGGTCTTCGTCGCGTGCGCGGAGGATGGCGTCGAGAACGCGTTTTTCTTCGATCGCGTTGCCGATCTGGACGGCGTGGGAGAATTCATTCGCGGCGGTGTGTTCGAGTTCGGCGGACGAGAAGGTGGCGCCGTGGATGCCGTCGCGCCCGGTGCGACCGCCGAGGGCGATGATGCGATCGCCGGGGCGGGCCTGGCCGTGGACCGCGTTGCGTGGGATCAGGCCGATGCACCCGCAGAAGACGAGGGGATTGCCGACGTGCCGGTCGTCGAAGGAGACGGCACCGTTCACGGTGGGGATGCCCATGCGGTTGCCGTAGTCGCGCACGCCGGCGACGACGTCGGAGAGGATGCGCCGTGGGGGGAGGCAGCCCGGCGGGAGCGAGTTGTCGGGGCGGCGCGGATCAGCGACACAGAAGACGTCGGTGTTGGCGATGGGCTTGGCGCCCAGGCCCGTGCCGATGACATCGCGGATACAGCCGCCCGCGCCGGTCGCCGATCCGCCGTAGGGCTCGAGGGCGGAGGGGTGGTTGTGCGTTTCGACCTTGATGCACACGCCGAAGTCGTCGTCGAGGGCGATGACGCCGGAGTTGTCCTTGAAGACCGAGAGAGTCCAGTCGATGCCGTCCTCGATGAGTTCGTGGGTGGCGGCGGCGACGGTGGACTTCAGCAGGTTTTCGATGGTGACGCTGCCGTCGGGGTTGACGGTGTGCCCGGGGCGATCGGCGAAGGAGAGCGAGTCGTTCATCACACCCGTGTAGTGAACGCGTGACTTGAGCGTCTTGTGAACGCAGTGCTCGGACCAGGTCTGGGCGATGGTTTCGAGTTCGATGTCGGTGGGCTCGCGGCCAAGGGTCTGGTATTCGGCGCGGACGGCGCGCATCTCGTCGAGGCTGAGGAAGAGGTGCGCCTCGCGCGACATGCGCGTGAGGTCGTCGTCGGAGAGATCTCGGACCGGGATGTGGCGCAGTTTGAACTGCGTCGGTGTGCCCTTGGGAAGGGCGCCGGGCGTCCACGGCTTGTCGTGGACCTCTTGAACCACGGGGTTTGCCAGGAGCGAGCGCGTGAGGTCGACGGCCTGGGCGGGCGAGAGGCCAATGAAGTCGTAGCGACGCCCGGTGGAGACGGCGAGCGAGTCTGGGCTGCGCGAGAGGAGTTCGGCGATGGCGTTCCGGACGGACTGGGCCGCGGGATCCATCACGCCCGGGAGCGGGTGGACTTCGACGACGGCGGCGGACGGCGCCGGCGCGGCGGCGCCGAGGGCGGAGTCTTCGACCACGGGGTCGGCGAGCAGGCGCGCGCGGATCGCGGCCAGGTCCGTGGGCGCGAGGTCAGATTCGATGAAGTAGACGTGACGCACCACGAGCGAGGTCGGGTGGATTCCGCGCGCGGCGGCGGCGCGGAGGATGGAATTGGCGCGGGCGTCGGGACGGCCCTCGCGGACGCGGACCTCGATGCGGTGAACGGCGACGGCGGACGGGTGGGTGGTGTTCACGGGGGATCGTATCCAAATGCTCAAACGGGCACATGCGAGGTGAGGGAGAGAAACGAACAGACGAGGAGCCAGTCGCCAGGAAGTCTGGACGTCCAGAAGGTCCGGGGGGCGTGGAGCCGATACAGTGGTCGTGAATGGAATCTGGTGCGCACGGGACAACACATTCGATTGGGCAGTCGGTCGGGCGATCGGGTGACGCGACGGATGGAGTGGTGCGTGCGCCGGTGGCGCCGCTGCTGCTCGAGGTGGCTTGGGAAGTCTGCAACCAGGTCGGCGGGATTTACCAGGTGATCCGGTCGAAGGCGCCGCCGATGGTCGAGCGCTGGGGCGATCGGTACTGCCTCGTCGGGCCGTACGAGCCGGCGAAAGCGGGGCTTGAGTTTGAGGCGCAGCGTCCCGGCGCGTGGGTCGGGCGTGCGATCAGCGACCTGGCGGCCCAGGGCATTACAGCCCACCACGGGCGATGGCTCATTCCCGGCAAGCCGCGCGTCATCCTGCTCGAGCACTGGCGTGGGAGCGGGGCACTGGACGCAGCGAAGTATGAGTACTGGGAGCATCACGGCCTGCAGTTCCCGGGGCACGACTGGCTGATCGACGGGGTGGTATCGTTCGCGGAAGCAGTGTTCCGACTGATGAAGGCGTTGGCGGATCATGCGGACCTGGCTCCAGGTACGCGGACGGCTGGGAAACCGGCGTTCGTGGCGCACTTCCACGAGTGGATGGCGGGCCTGGCGATCCCGAAGATCAGGCGGCATCAATTGCCGGTGGCCACGGTGTTCACGACGCACGCGACGCTGCTTGGGCGGTATATCGCCAGCAGCGAGGATGATTTCTACGACGTGCTCCCGTGGATCGACAACGCTCGTGCGGCGGAGAGGTACAACATCCGGACGCAGCACGGGGTCGAGCGGGCGTGTGCGCACGGGGCTCACGTGTTCACGACGGTGTCGAGCGTGACCGCGGAGGAGTGCGCGACGCTCCTGGGGCGGAAGGTCGATGTCGTGACGCCCAACGGGCTGCACATCGGGCATTACAACAAGGGCCCGGATCAGCAGCGCTTGCACGGTGAGTCGAAGGAACTGATCCATCGCTTCGTGATGGGTCACTTCTTCCCGAGTTATTCGTTTGACCTTGATCGCACCCTGTACCTCTTCACGAGCGGGCGGTTCGAGCCCAAGAACAAGGGCTTTGACGTGTGCCTCGAGGCGATGGCGAGGCTCAACGCCGAGTTAAAGGCTCGCTCGAACGAGAAGGAACTCGCTGGCGGGACGATCGTCTTCTTCATCATCAGCAATCGGGCGAGCAAGTCGATCAACCCTCTGGCGCTCGAGAAGCGCGGCGTGTTCGAGGAGCTTTCACGCGTCTGCGAGACCATCACGGATTATGTCCAGGACCGCCTGGTGCGCCGAGCGGCGTCGGGCGAGAAATTGAAGTTGGACGACCTGATCGATGAATACTGGCAGCTCCGCTATCGGCGCACGCAGCAGGCGTTGCGCCAGCCGTGCCTGCCGATGGTGACGACGCACATCCTGCAGGATGATGCCAACGATCCGGTGCTCAATCACCTGCGGACGCTGGGACTCTTCAATCACAAGGACGACCCGGTCAAGGTTGTGTATCACCCCGAATTTATCACGCCGACGAGCCCGCTGTGGGGCATGGAGTACGACCAGTTCGTGCGCGGGTGCCACCTCGGGTTGTTCCCGAGCCAGTACGAGCCCTGGGGGTATACGCCCTTGGAGTGCGCGGCGATGGCCGTGCCGAGCGTGACGAGTGATCTGGCGGGCTTCGGGAAGTATGTCCAGGAAAACCTTGACGATCACGATCGGCGCGGCCTGATGGTGCTGGGACGGCGTGGGCGCAGTTTTCACGACGCGTCGGCGGACCTCGCGGCGCGATTGCTCGCGTTCTGCCGGCTGGAGCGGCGTGACCGCATCATGCTCCGGAACCAGGTCGACCGTGTGTCGTGGGAGTTCGACTGGTCGCGTCTCGTCCACGAATACGAGACGGCGTACGCGATGGCGGTGGAGCGTGCGGGGAGCCCTGCGTGAGCCTGCCGCGGGTGGAGTTGTTTACCGACGGGGCCTGCTCCGGCAATCCCGGGCCCGGAGGCTGGGCGTTTGTTCTCCGGCATCCGGCCTCGGGCAAGTCGATCGAGCGCGCGGGCGCGGAGATCGAGACGACCAACAACCGCATGGAACTCATGGCAGTGATCGAGGGGCTCACGCTCCTGAAATCGAGGTCGCATGTCGATCTGACCAGCGATTCGCGGTACGTGCTCGATGGCCTGCGTGAGTGGCTGAAATCGTGGAAGGCGCGGGGCTGGAAGACGGCCGACAAGAAGCCCGTGAAGAACCAGGATCTGTGGATGAGGCTGGATGAACTGGCGTCGCAACACGACGTGAAGTTTCACTGGATCCGCGGGCACAACGAACACCCGGAGAACGAGCGGTGCGACCAACTCGCGGTCCTGGCCCGTGAGGAACTGGTGAGGTCGCGACGCGGGTGAGGGTTGTGCGGTCTGCGCCGGGCGTTGCGCCCGAGATTGCGCGGCGACGTTAGTGTGCTGCGGCCGGGCACGGTGAACTACGAGCGCACTCGGGCCGATGCTGAGGCGAGCCGGCTCGGCGCGTTTGCGCCTGTTGCAACGCCGGCACGGGAGGCCCGGGTGGACCTGCACAGCATTCTCAAGAAGGCCCAGGAGATGGACTCGTCGGACATTCACCTGATCGCGGGGCAGGTGCCCACGGTGCGATGCCACCAGGTGATGACGCCGATGGATCTTCCGGTGCTCACGTCGGACAAGGCCCGGGAGTTTTTCCAGCAGATGGCGTCGGCGGAGAGCCAGACGACGTTCGAGCGGTGCAAGGACGCGGACTTTTCGTACGCCGTGCCGAACTTTGCCCGCTACCGCGTGAACGCGCACATGCAGCGTGGCGTAATCGGGCTGGCGATGCGAATCATCAAGACAAAGGTCCCGCCGCTGGCGGCGCTCAACCTGCCCGAGGTGATCGCGCGGATGACGTACCTGCCGCGCGGGCTGGTCCTGGTGACCGGCGACACGGGCTCGGGCAAGTCGACGACCCTGGCCGCGATGATCCAGGCGATGAACCAGCGGTACAAAAAGCACATCATCACGCTCGAGGACCCGGTGGAATACACCTTCCAGAGCGAGCAGTGCGTGATCGAGCAGCGAGAACTCGGGCAGGACATGCCGAGCTTTGCGTCGGGCCTGAAGCACGCGCTGCGTCAGGACCCCGACATCATCCTGGTCGGCGAAATGCGAGACCTGGAAACGACCGCGCTCGCGATCTCGGCGGCCGAGACCGGTCACCTGGTCCTCTCGACCCTGCACACCGTGAACGCCTCGCAGACGGTGGAACGAATCATCGATATGTACCCGGCCGGCCAGCAAAACCAGATCCGCTCGATGCTGGCGAACACGCTGCAGGGCGTGGTCAGCCAGACGCTGTTCAGCCGCATCGATCGCCCGGGCATGGTGCCGGCGGTCGAGGTGCTGTTGTGCACGCCCGCGGTTCGCAACCTGATCCGCGAGGCACGCACCTTCGAGATCCCGAACGTGATCGAGACGAACCGAGCGATCGGCATGTGCTCGCTCGACAGCGCCATCGCGGAGCTGTACTTCAACGGCATGATCAGCAAGGAAGACGCGATCGCCCAGTCGGCCTACCCAGACAAACTGGAGCGTCAGTTGGCGGCCTAGCGGTGCGTGGTTTGTGGATGTGACGATGTGACGGGGTGACGAGCGACGGCGCAAGTCAGGAACGACCATGAACTATCGCTATCAAGTCCGGAATTCGGCGGGGCAGGTTCAGAGCGGCTCGCTCTCGGCGGACAGCGCGTCGGGAGCGGCGGCGGCGCTGCGCGCCCAGGGGCTGCACGTCATGTCGCTCTCGGCAATCGCCGGCGGCGATGGCGGCGGCGGGCTCATGGAGAAACTCCGCGACCTCAACGCCGGAAAGCCGAATCAGCGGCACGTCCTCGACTTCACCACGCAGTTGGCGGTCATGATCCGCGCCGGCATCAACCTCCGCGCGGCGCTCGACGGGATCGCGGAGCAGACCCAGCACCGCGGCTTCCAGAAGGTGATCCAGCAACTCAAGAACGATGTCGAGGGCGGCAAACAGTTCTCCGAGGCGATCGCCAAGCACCCCAAACTGTTCAACCCCCTGTACATCAACATGGTCCGTGCCTCGGAGATGTCGGGCTCCTTCGCGAAGATGCTGGACCGGATCGCGGCGTACATCGGGCAGCAGCTCGAGACCAAGAAGATGGTGATCGGCGCGGCGATCTATCCCGCGATCATCGGGTGTCTGGCGGTGTGCGTCACCGTGTTCCTGCTGACGTTCGTGCTGCCCAAGTTCTACGCGGTCTTCCAGGGCAAGGAGGACATCCTGCCGTGGGCGACGAAGTTCCTGATGACGCTCTCGAAGACCATGGTTGCGTACTGGTACTTCATCCTGGGTGGTGTCGTGGTGCTGGGCGGTGGCGTGTACGCGTTCACACGGACGGAACTGGGGAGTTTCTGGGTCGACCGGTTGAAGTTGTCGATCCCGATCATGAAGGCGATGTTCCGCTCGCTGTATATCAGCCGTTCGCTGCAGACGATGGGCCAGTTGATCAACGCGGGCGTGCCGATGCTGGACACGCTGGCGATCACCGGCGACATCTCGGGCAACCAGTTGTTCCGGGGTTTGTGGCGTCGGATCTACACGAGCGTCAAGCAGGGCAAGAAGATCACGGCGGCGTTGCAGAAGGACACGCTGCTCCCGCGGGCGGTGGCGCAGATGATCGCC
Organism: Phycisphaerales bacterium; assembly: GCA_020845755.1. Taxonomy (GTDB): domain Bacteria; phylum Planctomycetota; class Phycisphaerae; order Phycisphaerales; family UBA1924; genus JABWBC01. The sequence continues at coordinate 49,084 of JADLFE010000014.1, read as the reverse complement.
GCTGGTGAGGAGTCCGGTAAGCTGGGAGAGGTGCTCGACGAGATCTCGGTCTTCTACTCCAAGACGCTCAAAGAGAACATCAAGGCGGTTACCAGCATGATCGAGCCCATCATGATCCTCGTAATGGGCACAGTCGTCGGCTTCATCGCTATGGCGATCATTCTCCCGATCTTCAAGATGAGCCAGGTGGTCAAGTAGCCGATGCTCCCCGGGCTCGGCGCTCGCCGGGTGCTGGAGTATCCGGGCGCGGCAGGTCCGCGAACCGGTGGGAGGAGCCAGGCACATGACGCGTGGGTTCAGCAAGCGGTTTGGCGCGAGGCGGGGCTTCACGCTGCTCGAAACGAGCATGGCGCTGGTGATTATCGGGGTCGGCGTTCTGGCATTCGTTGAGGCGCAGAACGCGTTTGTGAAGAACAACACGTGGTCGAGTCAGGCCGCGACGGCGACGCTGCTCGCCGGGGAGATCCGGGAGTTGACGCGGCGCTTGCCTCGCCATGATCCGGTGACGGGGCTCTACGTCGAGAGCACGCCGCAGGGCGACGTTCTCCGCGGATGGGGCGCGGAGGGCGGCGAGGTGACGCCGGCTGACTTTGATGACATCGACGACCTCGACGGCCTGAAGTTCGGCGGGGACGGCGAGTTCGACGGACCGATCGACGCCAAGGGCGATTTGGTGCCCTCGGTGGACGCGGACGGCAACCCGATGCGCGACGAAGATGGAAACGCGATCCCGATGGCGGGCTGGTCGCAGACGGTGTATGTCGACAAGCTCGATCCGTTCAACTACGCGACGGTGCGTGAGCACGCGTTCAAGGAGAATGCGAGCGGTGATTTCCCGGGGCGTAGGGTCGATCAGTACCCGCTCCGCGTGACGGTCGTGGTGGAGTTCCAGGGTGCCAACGACGTCCAGCCGGTGGAGTTGGCGCGGGTGACATGGATCGTGCCGTAGTTCCCTCGTTGGAGGGCGGCCCTTGATGTTCGGGATCGTGGACCGGGGTGAAGGAGCTTGATTGTGAGCGAACATTCTGGTCGGAGGGCGCGGCCGCGTCGGCGTTCCAGTGGGGAGCGCGGTGTGGCGTCGGTGCTCTCGATGATGTTCTTGGTGATGTTCGGTTCGCTGGCGACGGCGATGGCGATCGCCAGCCGCGGCAACATCCGCACCGCCGCGACGCACCTGCACGTAAGCCGAGCGCAGAGCGCGGCGGAGACTGGGATGCAGGTGGCGGCGAAGCGGCTTGCGGAGGCGGCCGCGAGATTCGTTGTCTCCCACAGCAACGTTGATGCCGCGTACGGGCGTCAGATCTGGAACGGAGATCTTTCCGGCACGGGCGAGTACATCGTGCTCCCCGCTCCGAGCGGATACGCCGAGGGCTCGGACCCATCGGGCATCGCGGAAGCGTTGGCGAACGCTCATGCAGCGGACCTGAACATCGTGACGGGACTGGGCGTTGACGCGCCGATCATCGCGGGGGCTCCGGCGCTCGAGGACGCAAGCGACTACGCCGAGGACGGCTGGCTCTTCACGCCGCCGGTCGCGCTGGAGGCGATGGCGGAGAATGGCACGCCGCCGCCGGCGTTTTCGGTGGTGTACGCCCCGCTGGCGAACGGAACGGACGTGCGCATCATCGTGACGGGCTTCGACTTCCGCGATGGATCGACTGCCGCGGCGATCAGCCGGACGATCATGAAGGACTACCGCCTGGCCAAGAAGGTGGATCAGGCGGTGGTGGCGCCCAGCCGCGTGATGATCGGCAAGAACGTGAACATCGTCGGCGACCTCGGCGCACGCTTCACGGACGTCACCCGGACGGATGGTGATCCGCTGGTGCTCCGCTCGGACTTTGCGGGCCTGGACCCGGTGCTGGATCAGAAACTTGCGGCGTTCTTCGCGGGCCTGCAGGAGCACGACATCGACGGCGACAATCGCCTCCGCTCCGGGCACCCCATCGAAGGCGCGGGCGTCCCGTCGAACACGGAAGACTATGACGACGACGGCGATCCCGACGGCGCGTTCGTCGACGTGACGGGCGATGGGTACGTGGACGAGTTTGACATCTTCATCAATCACTTTGACCGGGACGGCAACGGCAAGGTGGTGCTGTCGACGGCGCTCACCGATGGCACGCCCTACGACGGCCAGTCGCCGGAGTTTACCGGCGACGATGCGCTGGCCTACCTCCTCGATTCGGCGCTGCCGGATCGGAACAAGAACGGGGTCTCGGGCTTCAACGACGAAAACCGCAACGGGAGGTGGGACGCCGGCGAGGCCATGTACGACTATGACGCTCAGCACGAGGTCTACCGGGACCAGGTCCTGGGCTATCGCGACGGCGTGATCGACAAGAAGGACGCGTACGCGAAGGTGCGCGGACGCCTTGTGTTCAAGACCAGCGAGAGCGCGTGGACCACGGCGCAGGGCGCGAACGATCCCAAACTGCGGGGCCCGATCCGCCCCGGCGCGGGCCAGGCGCCACAGACATACCAGGCAAACGATACCACGCTCCCGGATCTTTCTCCCTCGAGTTTCGCGGAGGCGACGGAGGCGTTGCACGACGCGGCCAACGGGCAATCCTTCGCGGCGCAGGTCGCGTCGAACCTCGGCGTGTCCGAAGGTGCGCTGGCGACCTACGTGGAGACGAACGACGCGGGGAGTTCCCAGCCGCGGTACCTTCGTCTCGACGCGGACAACGACAACGACAGCCGCCCGGACAACTGGTCGACCGCCTACTACGAGAAAATGCCCTTCAACAGCCCGGCCTATTCGGACTATTACTACCGCCCCGTGTATGAAAACATGACGTTCAAGGACGCCGTCATCCCCAAGGGGAACAACGGCCTGTTCAAGAACTGCACGTTCGTGGGAGTGACGCGTGTTGAAAGTTACACGACCAACACGCACCGTCTCTGGTCGGAATACGGCAAGATGCAGATAGACGCCACCACGGGGCGTCCGGGGCCCTACCCGCCTCGTTCCATCTACGGCGATACGGGCAGCGAAACGAGTTATCCGACGATGCTCCCGTCGACGGCCAAGCCGCCGAACCAGATGATCCTGATGGCGAATCCCCCGCTGGACAAGGCGGACATTCCGGCCAACCAATCGGGCGGCGCGGGGTACGACTCGCTGCCTGACCCGCTCATCATCAGCGGCAAGCGTGTGACGGATACGAAAGCGTTCTCCAACAACATCCGCTTCCACGACTGCCTGTTCGTAGGGTCGATCGTGAGCGACCAGCCCACGAACTACACCCAGTCGCGCAACAAACTGCAGTTTACGGGCGCTACACGCTTCACCGAGACGCATCCTGATCATCCCGAGGATGCCGATCTCAATCCCCAGGAGGAGGACAAGGACGCGATCGCCGAGAGTTCAATGATGCTCCCGCAGTACTCGGTCGACATCGGCACCTTCAACTCACCGACGTCGCAGGACGTGAAACTGCGCGGTGCAATCATCGCCGGCGTCATGGACGTGCGCGGAAACGCCGACATCGACGGTGTGCTCCTCATGACCTTTGCCCCGGTGTACGGGCAGGCGCCGCTCATCGACGCGCTCGGCAATCCCGCGGGCAACCCCGCGAACTTCAACACCACGCTGGGATACTTCGGACCCGACGACGGCGACGAGGAGTCGCTCGATCCCAACGACCTCCCGATCGTTGACGGCGAGAAGATCGTGGGCTGGGACCTGGACGGGGACGGGCTGGCGGATCTTGGGCCCGACGAATCACCCACCGACGCCCAGCGCGCCGCCGGCGCGACAACCGTGCCCTTCTATGGGTACGGGCATATCACCGTGCGCATGAACACAACGATGAAACTGCCGGACGGCATCCTGCTTCCCATGAGCGTGGTGTCGATCCCGTCCAGTTACCGGGAGGGCCACCCGTGAGGAACTCTTCCCACGTCCGCCGGGCGTTCAGCCTGGTGGAGATGCTGATCGCGCTGACGATCACGGCGACGCTGTTTACGGCAACGCTCGTGGCGCTCGACGCGGCGTTCAAGGGATACAAGCACACCACCGAGGGAGCGTCGACGCACGTGGTCTCGCGCATCGTCATGACTCGAATCATGACGATGGTGAGGACGGGCACGGACTTTGGGCCGTATCCGGCCGATCCGCTCGATGCGTCGCTCAACCCGGTGCACAGCAACTACATCGAGTTCGTCGCGATCAACGACGAGGAGAACCTGTTTCAGCGGATCGTCCGCGTGGAGCGTCGCGATTCGGACGACCCGAATCGCGGTCCGTATGAGTTGTGGTACATCCAGACGGACTACGAGAACGAGGTGGAGTCGGATCGCCAGGAGGTGCCGCTGCTCACAAACCTCGACGATGTTCGATTCACGCTCACATACGATGTCGGCCCGCGGCTTCTGGAGGCGACAATCGATCTGACGGTCAAGCCCAATGATGTGCAGGACGCGAACATCGGCGGGTCGCTGGAGGCTCCGGTGGTCCGGTTTGTATCGACGGTCGCGCCGCGCAAACTCGACGAAGATTACTAGTTCAGCATCGCAGCGTGTCCAACCCCGCCGGGATGAGGTCCGCCAGTTCGGAGGCGAGCATCCCGGCGGTGGCGTTTGTGGCGGCCCAGCGCTCGCCCGCGAGGGCGTGGGCCGCGACCGCGGCGCGGGCGCATTCAAACAGATCGTGTCCTTGGCGGAAGTGCTGCGCGATCAGCCCCGCCGTGACGCCCGCGAGCACGTCGCCGCTTCCGCCGGTGGCCATGCAGGGATCGCCCGCGGGGCAGACCCACGTGCGTTGGCCGTCGCTGACGACGGTGCGGGCGCCCTTGAGCACGACGACGGCGCCGATTTTTTGCGCGAGTGCTTCGGCGGCAAGAGAGCGGGATTCCTCGTTCACGGGGTCGTGCGTAATGCGGAATGCACTCGCCAATCGGCGGTATTCGCCGGGATGGGGCGTCAGGATCGCCGCGGCGTGGAAGTCGCGGAAGAGTTCGGGGATCGATGCAAGTATGTTGAGTGCGTCAGCATCGATGACCAGCGGCGGATTGTCCCGCTGCACGGCTCGAAGCACCAGCGCCCGCGCCGCGTCGGACGAGCCGAGCCCCGGGCCGACAACGATGCTGGTCGCGTCCTCCGCCGCCAGGTCGAACGCGGCTACCGCTTCGTAGGGAATCACCCGATCCTGTTCGTCAACCGGGAGCGGCAGCCCGCTGGCGGAGGTGAGCGAGGAGAGCGCGGCGTTGAGAATCGTCGCGGGCATCATGAGTTTGCACAGGCCGCAGCCTGCCCGGAGCGCGCCCATGCCCGCAAGCGCCGGTGCGCCGACCATCCGCGTCGATTCATCGCTCGATCCGCCCACGATCAGGACAGTTCCGAACGTGCCCTTGTGCCCGTCGCGCGGGCGTGGGGGGAGCGGCGGGAGGGAAACCAGTCTGGGGTCGCGCGTTGGCATGGCGCGCGTAGTTTACTCCACCGATTCGACCTTGATCTGGAGTTGGCCCATGGCCGCCGCGACGCCGGACATCGATGCCAGCGAACCCTCGTCGCTGAAATCGGTGTAGCCGAGCGCGATGTGGGTCGCGTCGCGGGGGAACTGCGGCGGGAGCGTGCCGTCGAAGTCGACCCAGCGCTCCTTGCCGTCGATCGTGAGGAGTGCCTGAGCCCACATGTGGTAGCCGAAAATATTCTCGCGGCCGGCGAATGAGTCTGCGTAGATCACACCCACCACGCCCCTGGCGGGAATCCCCGCGGCGCGGAGGAGCGCGGTGAGCAGCACGCCGTGCTCGCTGCAATCGCCGGCGCGATTGCGGGCGACTTCGGACGCCGTCGCGAACGCGGTGTCGAGGCTTTTGGCGTTGATGAATCGATACACGTATCGGCGGCAGGCCTCGGCGCGATCGGAGGTCGAGCCCGCGCCGTCCTTGAGTGCCTGGGCCGACAGTTTCTGGATTTCTTCGTCCTTCAGATTCACGGCGGCGGTGGACGCGAGGAACTTCTCCCGTTCATCGGGCGTGTACTCCATCGGGGCCGGGTTCCGCTGGTCGACCACGACGCGTGTGCTCTGTGCGTCGATGCTTGTCGCGTTCTGCGGGCCGGCCGAGGGAATCGTGAGAGTCTCGCCGGCGGGCATCGATAGGAGATAGGTTGCCTTGGCGGCCTTGCGCGCGTTCTCGATCGGCTTGTCGGGGACCACAAAGGTCGAGACCATCAACTCGGGAGTCTTGTCAGACTTTTCGTTCTCGACGCTCGCATCGGCGAGTTCGGTCACGACGGGAATGGCTCCCATCTTCGCCAGCGTGCGCAGCGGCGTCAGGTCGGCGTCGATGTGCTCAACTGTCACGATGCCCGGCATGATGCTGTTCGTGACATCGATCCGCAGCGCCTGCACTTCCTTGCCCTTCACACGCACATTTTCCATCTCGCCCACCTTATGGTTGAGATGGAAGACCGCGACCGAGTTCGTCAGATCCATCGTGGAATACTCGATGGCCTTCTCTCCAGCGGCGAGTTGCTTCTTCATGTAGCGGTTAGCCGCCGCGGGAGTTAGCCAGCCCGTGGGCATGGGCTTTTCGCTCTTGGATTCCACTCCGCCCTGCACGCTCGTCACCCGCATAACCTTCTTCTCGGCGTCGAAGATCACGCTGGTCGTGCTCGGGATCGCGCCCATTTTCGTGACGGCGCTGGCGGAAACCGGCGTGCCGTCCAGGGTCTCTACGAACTCGCTGGTCATCTCGATGCCGATCGCGATCGCGCCACGCTTGATCGACATCTTGGTCCTGGTCATCGTGGTGATCTTTCCATCGGCCGACTTCTCGGTCGTGTGAACCCAGCCGACCGGGGCATCTTGCATCAGCATCCGATACCAGAGTTCGCGGTCCTGGGCGATCGCCAGGGGCGACAGGAGCGACATGACAAGGAGTGCCAGGGCGAATCGCAGCGAACGGACGAGCATGTGGAGCCTCCCTATGCCCTCGCGGGCGGAGTTTGTACCGGTGGAATGGTACAGGGTTTCGCTTTGCAACGGAGAGGCCCGTATCCTCTGCGCATCGTGATCGACACCCATTGCCATCTGACGTTCCCCGACTTTGCCGGGCGGCACAACGAGGTGCTGGCCAAGGCCGCCGCGCACGGCGTGACGGGCTGCATCACGATCTCGACGACCACGCGGGATTGCCTGGCCGCGCTCCAGATCGCGCGGTCGCACGAGCGTGTGTGGTGCAGTGCGGGGGTTCATCCGTTGTACTCCGACCAGGGCCCGCACGAGTGGGCGAACCTGAAGCGGGTGGCGATGGATCCCAGGTGCGTCGCGTGGGGCGAGCTTGGGCTCGACAACCACTACAAGGAACCCGAGTCGCGGCTGCAGCGCGAGGTGCTGGCCGAGCAGCTCGCGTTTCTGGCCGCGTGCAAGAACCAGGGGATCGACAAGCCGATCGTGATCCATTGCCGCGAGGCCTTCGACGACCTGATCCCCGAACTGAAGAAGACGGCTTTCGACCCTGCCCGGTTCGTGTTCCACTGCTTCACGGGCGGAGCGGACGACGCGAGAAAAGTGCTGGATTTCGGCGCGAGCATCTCGTTCACGGGCGTGGCTACCTATCGCAACGCCGCGGATGTGCGCGAGGCGATTCGACTCGTCCCGAGCGAACGGATCATGGTTGAAACCGACGCTCCATTTCTCTCGCCCGATCCGCACCGCGGCGTCCGTCCGTGCGAGCCGTGGATGGTCTCGGTGACGGCCCAGAGCATCGCGGCGACGCGCGCCGTGACGTTCGAAGCGTTCCATCAACAACTCAACTCGAACACCTTGCGGTTCTTTGGGATCGAGGCTCGATAGCGCGAACCGTGCGAGCGAACATGGACCACGCCTGGTTGCACAACCTCGACCCTGTCATCCTCCGCATCAGCGGGGAACTGGCGGTGCGTTGGTACGGCGTTTCGTACCTCGCGGGGTTTGTGATCGGCTGGTTCCTGCTGCGCCGCCTCGCGAAAAAGGGCGGCACGACTCTCTCGGTTACCGACATCGACGACCTCATCATGTCGGTCGTGGTCGGCGTGATCATCGGCGGGCGTCTGGGATACGCCGTGTTCTATGACCCCTCGCTCCTGTACACATTCAGCAAGGACGTGCCCTTCTGGGAACTCTTCCGCGTCACCAACGGGGGCATGGCCAGCCACGGCGGGATGATCGGCGTGGTCATTGCCGGTGGGACGTTCTTTCGCCGATTCCGCCGCGTGCATCCCTCGGTCACGATTCCGGTGTGGCACATCCTGGACCTCCTGGCGCTGGCCGCTCCGATCGGGCTGGGCCTTGGGCGAGTGGCAAACTTCATCAACGGCGAGTTGCTGGGCAAGATCGTCGCGATGCCGGGCGAGCCCGCGCCGTGGTGGGCGGTTCGTTATCCGCAGGAGATCCTGACCAAGCACGATCCGGGAATCCTCATGCCGCTCGAAGCGCGGATGGCGCGCGAGGAGGCGATCCGCCGATTGACGGGCGCCGCGATCGAGGAGCGTGGATTCTCGCGCGCGTATGAGCGTGTGCTCGACCAACTCCACACCCACGCCGCGAGTGTCGAGACGCAACTCAGACCGCTCCTGAGCGCTCGTCATCCATCGCAGGTGTATCAGGCCCTGGCCGAGGGACTCGTGCTCGGTGTGGCGCTGTGGATCGTGTACCGCGCGACCAAGCGTCCCGGCATCGTGAGCGCGTGCTTCCTCATGATCTATGGCATGCTCCGCATCGTGACCGAGTTCTGGCGACTCCCCGACGCCCAACTCGCGGTGCAGCGCGTCCTGGGCCTTTCACGCGGGCAATGGCTCAGCGCTGTCATGGTCGCGCTCGGTGTCGGGCTTTACGCATACGCATTGGTCAAACTCAAGCCGATTCAGACCTCCCCCGCGGCTTCAGGATGACGCCAAATCGGACCGATAAGGGTGGGGCTGGAGATCACTTCGTATGAACGTCTTGGTCACGGGCGGCGCGGGATACATCGGTTCGCACGCGGTGCAGCGACTGCTCCGCGACGGGCATCACGTCGTCGCGATCGACTCGCTCATCCGCGGGCACGCCCAGCCCATGGACCTGCTGCTCCAGCGACCCGGCGGAGAGCGCCTCACCTTCATCCGCACCGATGTCGGCGATCGCGCCCTGGTTGAGTCCGTCCTGCGGACGCACAAAGTCGATGGCGTGATGCACTTCGCGGCCCTGGCCGCCGTGGGCGAAAGCGTCGACTTCCCGATGCTCTACTACCGCAACAACGTCGCCGCGATGATCGCGCTGCTCGACGCGTGCGACTCAGTCGGCATCGAACGCTTCGTCTTCTCGTCCAGTTGCGCGACCTACGGGCAGCCCCCCGACACCATGGTCCCCATCCCAGAGCATTGCCCCAAGAGCCCGATGAGCCCCTACGGCATGACCAAACTCCACGGCGAGCACCTGCTGGGGGATCTCTCCGAATCGTGCTCGCGCTGCACGCGACCGTTCGGCTTCGCGGCGCTCCGCTACTTCAACGTCGCCGGCTCCGATCGCGCCGGCCTGCTCGGCGAAGACCACGATCCAGAAACGCACATCATCCCCGTCGTGCTCCAGGCGGCGCTCGGGCGCCGCGACAGCGTCGCGATCTTCGGTACGGACTATCCGACACCCGACGGCACGTGCGTGCGTGACTATGTCCACGTCGAGGATCTCGTTGACGCGCACGTGGCCGTGCTCGGGGCGCTCAAGCCCGGCGACCGCAGGGCCTACAACCTCGGGATCGGCAAGGGCTATTCGGTCCGCGAGATCATCCAGGCCGTCCGCGAGGTGACGAAGGTCGACTTCAAGGTCGTCGAGAAAGAGCGCCGCGCGGGCGATCCGCCTCGGCTGTTCGCAGATCCATCGAGCATCCGGCGCGACCTGGGCTGGCACGCGTCGATCACAGACCTTCACGACATCATCGCGTCGGCCTTTCGCTGGTTCCGCGAGCATCCCAAGGGATATCGCTCATGAGAGTGCGTGGGGGGCTGGCTGCGATCCTGGTGCACGCGGCGGTCTCGGCGGTGGCCGCGACATGCGCCGCCCAGGAGGTGCCGGTCTCCAGCGTACGGTCGCCGACTGATCTTGAGTTTCAGGGATTCGACGGCGCGTGGCCGGCGCGCCTGGCGGCCGATCCCGCGGCTCCGCTGGGTGTGGTGCGTGTCTTGAACCACCCTATCAAGCGGTGGGCGGGGAAACGACGCGCCTGGAACGTCCTGCCCGATGATGCGGATTGGAAGGACGCGGCGGCATACATCGCATGGATCGAACGGACCGAGCCCGGACCGCACGAGGTCAAGTTTGAGGACTCCGGAGCCTTCGTCATCGACGTGAGCCCGACCGACGCGGATCGTCCCGTGCAGCCGTTGGTGAAGCCCACCGAGTACCTGCAATTCGCATCGGCACAGTCTCGCGACGGCAAGGAACTGAAACTCGAGCGCACATGGTTCGCGTACTACGACGCACCGGCCGACATGCAAGTCAAGGGTGTCGTGGTCTTCCTCCCGGGATTGCTGGGCACGCCGCCGGGAACGATCGAGCAATTTATCCGCGCGACCAACTCGCAGGGCTGGGCCATCCTCCGCATGCTCGCGCAGCCTTCACGTTTTCTCGAACGCGTCGATTTCGAGATCGATCCGCGCCAGGATCTCGCCGGCCCCGGGCGGCTCATCGCCGGCGCCTTTGACAACCGCATCAGCGAGTGCGGTTTCGCGGTCGAGGGAGCAATGAGGCACCTTTTCCGTGTGCGCCCCGCGCTCTCGGATCTTCCACGCGTTGCCGTCGGCTTCTCGGGTGGCGCGATCACACTCCCGGCCGTCGTCGCCCGCGAGGCAAACGCCTACGCAGGCGTCGCGATCATCGCGGGTGGAGCCGACTTCTTCCTCATCACGGTGCAGAGCAGTTACACGCCGATGCTCAACGCCGTGAAGTATCGCTGGCGCGACCGCGCCCCCTCCGCCGCCGAGGTCTCGGCCCTCGATCGCGAGTACCTCAGGGCATCGAAGTTCGATCCCTACAACTGCTGTTCCGTCTTGATCGGAAAGCCGACGCTTCTCATCCAGGGCGGCGTGGATTCCGCGGTTCCTTCGCACGCGGGCGATCTCCTGTGGGAACGCCTCGGTCGGCCCGAGCGCATGGTCGTGCCGCTGACTCACGAGTTGCTCTTTGCGAAACTCCCTGCCGAATTCACGCGGATCGAACGGTGGATGTCCGACGCCGCGGAGTCGTGGACTGAGTCCCGGGCTACCTCAACCAAGGGCGCGGGCCTTCCCGCTGGGAAATAGGAGACGCCGACCGAGTCCGCGTGACACGCCGTATGAACCTTGTCGTCAGCCCATACCACCTGACCTCGCGCGAGTTGCCGACGATGGCGGCGTTGCTGCTCGCCGAGCGCGTGTTCACGCTGGTGCCCGCGCCCACGTCGCCCTTCGACGAGGAAAGCGTGCACGCCGCCTCCATGTCGCCGCACTACCGGCGTTTCATGGAATCGTGGCGGTGGTGCGAGGAACTCTGGCGCGAGGGCGTGTTGAACGCCAGTTTCGCGGGGAGCGCGCCGGTCGGCGACGTGATGGAATCGTGTGCGATCATCGATCGCCACGACCATTACGCGGACCTGCGCACGCTCATGCGCCCGACGCTCTTCGATTCCGAACATGAATATCTGACCGCGCTCTCGATCGACCTGCTCCGCGCCGGGCCCGATCCCGGCATCAGCATCCCGATCGCCGCCGGCCTCGATCGCTTCGCCGCCCGCCATCGCCTGATCGTCGCGCGACCGGAACCGGTATCGCTGGTGCAGCGGTTGGAGTCTCGCGCCGCCGAGCGCAAGGCCGCGATCGCGATCCCCGTCTTGTCGCAGGCCGACGCGGAGACCGTCCTCACGGCCCGCGATGAACTCGAAACCGAACTCGCCGAACTGCGGGCGGCGATCACCCTGGCGCTCTCGGGCGATGCATCGCATCTCATGCCCAGCGCACAGGCCTACACGCGCGCCTTCGCGATCGTGCGCGACGATCTGGTGCGCCCGCGCGATCCAGACGCGCCGAGAACGATCGACGCCTTCGTCTCGATGTGGTTCGGCGAGCACGCCTGCGACACCGCGCTCCGGGCCAGCGTTGACGCCGCCCGCTCACTCTCCTCCTCCGGCAAAATGGGGCGTCCGGGTGTCGACGGCCGTACAGCAGGGCGCGAGAAGAATCGCGAGACGACGCTGCCCGTATTGCGCGAGCCGATGGCCGGAGATCGCGTGATTTCCATGTTCGTCCGCTCCATGGCTCGCAGGCGATAACCCCGGCGGCGTACCATCGCGCCGAGGTATTCATGCCCACCGAGACGCCGTCCGATCGCGGGTTCAACCACGGCCAGCCGCGCCGCTCCAATCGCCTGGCCAGGCAATCGAGCCCGTATCTGCTGCAGCACGCACACAACCCCGTGGACTGGTGGGCGTGGGGGCCCGACGCGTTCGCCGAAGCCCGCCATCGCGACGTGCCGATCCTGCTCTCGATCGGTTACTCCACGTGCTATTGGTGCCATGTCATGGAGCGCGAGTGCTTCGAGAATGACGAAGTCGCCGCGCTTATGAATGAGCGATTCGTGTGCATCAAGGTCGACCGCGAAGAGCACCCGGCCGTCGACGATGTGTACATGACCGCGGTCCAGATGACGACCGGCCGCGGTGGCTGGCCGCTCAACGTCTGCCTCGATCCGCGATCGCTCAAGCCGTTCTGGGGCGGTACCTATTTCCCGCACCAGCCGCGGCACGGCCTGCCGTCGTGGCCCGAGGTCCTGACGCGATTGAGCGATGCCTGGCGCCGCGAGCGTCCGAGCGTCGAGGCACAGGCCGAACGCATCGCGGCCGCCGTCCGGGATCATCTGGAGAGCCCCGGCCAGCCCGTTCACATCGGCCAGCGCGAGATCAGCGAAGCGACCGGGCGGCTTTTGCAGTCGCTTGATCGCGTCCACGGCGGGTTTGGCGGCGCACCCAAGTTCCCGCAGCCCGCGTTCCTCGATCTGCTCATGGACGTCCGCCCACTCGCGGGTGACGACTCGACCGGCGACGCCATCGACCAGGCCCTGCGCATCACGCTCGAGCGCATGGCGATGGGCGGAATGTTCGATCAAGTCGCGGGCGGGTTCCATCGCTACTCCGTTGACGAGCGATGGCTCGTTCCGCACTTCGAGAAGATGCTCTACGACAACGCGTTGCTTGCGGCAGTCTACGCCCGCGCCGCGTCACGCATGAGCGACCCGTTCTTCGCGATGATCGCCCGCCGTGTGATCGAATACCTCCGGCGAGAGATGCTCCTGCCCAATGGAACATTCGCCAGCGCGCAAGACGCCGAGATCGATGCACGCGAAGGCAAGAGTTACGTCTGGACTCCGGAAGACCTCGCGCAATCGCTCGATCCCGACGACGCCACGCTTGCGGCACGCGCCTATGGCCTCGACGCCGAGGCAAACTTCCGCGATCCCCACCACCCGGACGAGCCCGCGGCGTTCGTGCTCGCCCTCCACGCCCGACCCGAGCGTCTCGCCCATGATCTCGGCGTCAGCGTCGCCGCATTGCAGGAATCCATCACCCGGATCAACGAGCGGCTGCTCGATCACCGCAACAAGCGACCCCAGCCGTCCCGAGATGACAAGGCGATCACGTCCTGGAACGGCCTGGTGATAAGCGCCCTGGCTGTCGCGTCGATCGAACTCGACGAACCAAGTTTTCTGGATGTCGCGGAGCGTGCGGCGGAATCGCTCTGGCGCGAGCACCGTGATGCTCAAGGACGGATCATCCGCTCACGCCGTGGGGAGACTGTCGGCGGCAGCGCCTCTCTGGAGGACTACGCCTATCTCACGCGAGGCTTGCTCGATCTGGCGCAGGCCGCCGAAACGCGAAATTCAAGTCGCGCCGAGTTGCACCACGCGCGTGCGGCCGAACTTGTCACGATGGCGCGCGACCTGTTCCGCGACTCGCTTGGCAGGTGGTGCGACACGCCGCCAGACGCGCCCGATCTCTTTGTCCGTGCCGCGTCGATCACCGATGGCGCAATGCCTTCCGCGTCCGGTGTCATGCTCCTCAACCTGTTCGAACTGGCCGAATGTGATCGACGCGCCAAGGACGATGCCATCGCGCTCCTCTCGGCTTTCAGCGGCGCGATCGCCGATTCACCGCTCGCGTGCGCGACCGCGCTCCGGGGCCTGGTGCGGCTCCTCGTCGCCGGCGATGGCTTGTCCCGCGACGCCGATGCCGAGTCCGCCGGAGGAAACACGGGCTCCTTCGCGCCCGGCACGGAAAATCCCGCCGGCGAGCCCATGCTCCCGGTCGAAGTGTTCGCGAGCGTTGAGCGAGTCAGCGTGTCGCGAGAGACGCCCGGTATGTTCCGCGTTCTCCTGCGGATCAGGCCCGGCTATCACATCGCCGCCGCCGAGCCGCACCCGTCGGGCGGAGAACCCATCGAACTATCGCCCCTGCGAGTGTCGCTCGTCGATGGGCGTGGGCTCGCTGTCTACGCCGACTACCCGCCCGGCGAGTTGTTCCGCGCCTTTGAGGACGGGCCCGAGGCGCTGGTGCACCGCGGCGAAATCGAGTTCGATGTCGTCATCGAGCGCGGCGAGGGCGCGATCGGTCGTCCCGTCCTCACGCTGAGTTACCAGGCCTGCAGCGAGCGCGAGTGCCTTCGACCCACCACGGTCGAGCTCGACGTCGCCGTCGACGTGAGTTAACTCGCGGCGAGCACACGCTCCGCGACCAGCGCGCGGCGGATCTGCGCCGCGGTGTCACCCTCGTGATCGATCAGCACGGCGCGCCAGCCGAGCGACCTGGCCGCCGCGATGTTGTCGGATAAGTCGTCGAAGAAGATGATGGCGTCGCCCCGCGCTCCGACGAGTGATTCGAACTGCGTGTAGATATCCACTCCGGGCTTGGCGCAGCCCATGAGATGGCTGGCATGCGGGTGATGCAGCGAGCCGGCGGTGGGGAAGTGGCGCAGCTCGCGCGAGGGGCGGTGCCGCTCCCAGTGGAGCGCGTTGGTATTGGAGAGCAGCGCCGTACGCACGCCACGCGCCGCGTGTAGATCCGCGACTACGCGATCGACGCCCGGATATTCTTCGATCAACCATGCGTCGTGAACACGCAGCACCTCGCCGGGCGAGTACACGCCGCCCATCGCGTGCGACATCGAAACGCCGTATTCCTCGGTCGAGAGCCGTCCGATCTGGTATTGCTCCGAGATCGCGCGCCGACGCGTGACGAGATCCGGCGTTTGCACCTCGCCGCGAACATCCAGCCCCGCGGCCTTGCAGCCTTCCGCCCACGAGCGGCAGATGCGCAGCAAAACCCCGCCCCAGTCAAAGCACACGACGCGATCACCCATCAATCCGCTCCCTCGACCTCGCGGGCCAGTTCATCGCCCGGCGGCTTCATGATCTCACGTAGCACAACCGTTGCGAACGCTCCGCTCGGTAATTCAAACATGCAGCGCACATACGAGCCGTGCTCATCAACGCCACCCTCAACCTCCGGATCGATCACCGGAACGCGATACGCTCGCCGCGTTCCCTCCACGAGCCCGCGCTGCACCACGACGCTCGATTGCAGTTGCTCCAGCGTCACGCCCGCACGCTCAAGCGCCGCGATCTCGGCCTCATCGACGCGCCCGGTCGCACGCATCATCGACGGACCCCACATCGCGCCGGTCGGGCTGATCGCCAGCGACCCCAGCCGCTCGATCGTGTCCGCTGCCGCGGCGGTCGGTTCATCAACCGCGAACATCGCGTGGTTGTCATGCTTGAACGCGACGTCGCCGGGCGATAGCGTCGCCAGTCCGCCACGCTCCAGACGCTCGTCGAGAAGCGCATTGAATACCGCCGACTGAAATCCGTTGATGAAGAACTCGACGGCATTCCGGTCGATCGCCCGGACGGCCTGCTCGGCCGTCCTTCCGCCTGCCAGATGCGTGAGCGCGATTGTCTCTGCGCGATTCGACGGCGAAGTGAGTTGGAGCGCCTCTTCGAAGCGCCCGGCCGCGTACGCCGCGCGTGCAGCGCTCGTTCCATCCTCTCCGCCGGGCGTGGTTCCAAGCAATTCGTCGAGCGCCCCACGCCAGTCGCCGAGAATGATCGCCCGACCGATCAGGTGATTGTTCTGATAGTGCCCGAATCGCTGCTCGCCGAGGCGATTCGGTACGCCGTGCGTCGCGAGCGACCGAAGCACGCGCTCGGTGTTGAGCGCCGCGGTCGCCGGCACGCCGCGCACGCGGATCGAGAACCGGTTGCCGCGGAGATGCCCGCGCCTTAGTTTGTTGGTGTGCAGATCCGTCCACACCACGCCGATCTTGGGGTGTGTGAACGAAGGAAAGTCCTCGGGCTTCTTGCCCGGCACGTGGACCGAGATCACCTGGCGCGTGATCGCGTGCTTGTCCTTGAGCCCGGCGTATCCCACGGCGTCACGCCGCACCCCGAAGTGGGACGCCACGATCTGCACGAGTTGAAGCGTCGACATCTCCCGCTTCTCGACGAGCATGTAGATGTGCTCGCCCTCGCCGCACGGGTCATAGAGCGGGATCTCCTCGACGAGAAAGTCCTCCGGGCGCTGGCGTATCACGCCGCCGATCCCCGCGATCTCGCGCGTGAGATACCGGCGAGGCGAGACGTGGGTCGTCTCGTCGGAGCCGGAGTGTGATGTTGGTTCACCCGCGGAGGTCATGGTCGCCCGGTCACTCCAGGTCCTTGAGCGCCGCCTCGAGCACGTGCTCTTCGACATAAATCGGCACATCGCCAGCAACCCCCAGCGCGATCGCGTCGCTGGGTCGGGCGTCGATGTGGATCAACTCGCCGCCCTTCACCTTCACGTCAAGCGTTGCAAAGAACGTCTGATCCGACAGGTCGGTGATCGTGATCGACGCCAACTCGCCGCCAAGGGCCGTGACAACGTTCGCCAGCAGATCATGCGTCTGCGGCCGCTTGATCGGGATGCCCTTGAGCCGCCGCTCGATCGCCTGGGCCTCGGGCAGCCCGATCACGATCGGGAACGAGCGTACTCCGGACTCCTCCGCGTCGCTTTCGGACACGTACTCGACCGCCCCGCCCACCGCGCCCGGCGCGTCGGTGTCCGCGGCCATCTCGCGCAGTTCAATGATCTGGTAATCATTCAACTCGCGGATCAGGATTCTGGAGAGCTCCATCCGGACGGCCATCGCAATCTCCTGCGGGGAGGGCGGCGACGTACCGACATTCTCCCGCGTGATCGTGCGCCCCCCGACCCCTCGTGTCAAACACGCTTGCCGCTAAGCACGCGCATTGCTCGAATTCGGTCCGAAATCTCACGCTTGCCCGCGGCGTTTCGGGGATCGCGCGGGGCGGCTGGCCTCCGCGTCGTTGCCCGTCGGCCGCGTGATCGGTTTTCCGAACCGCTCGACGAGTTCACGCGGTGCGCCGATATCCGCGACCACCACGTCGCCCACAAACTGCTGGGCCGAAAGCTCCGCAAAGCCGGCCTTGATCCCCACGAACGAAACCGTGACATTCGCACGCACCGCGGCCCCCAGCGCGACCCCGCGATCGCAATCCAGCCCAGTCGGCACGTCGACCGCCAGCACCCGTGAGCCGCGCTCACGGGCGAGGTTGATCTCCACAACCGCGCCCAGCGCCGTGCCGCCGATCTCCCGATCGAGCCCCGTGCCGAGCACCGCATCGACCACCAGGTCCGCGCCCTGCCCGGCGATCTGCTGCAGATCGTTCGTGCATTCGATCTTCATCCGTCGCACGATGTCGAGTTGCAGCGCCCCGTCGCCGCGGAACTCGACGGCGGGATGCGTCAGCACGCACAGGACCTCGCAGCGCGCGTTTGAAAGATGGCGAGCCATCGCCAGCCCATCGCCGCCGTTGTTGCCCGGGCCGCACGCGATCACGATGCGCGGTACGTCGATGCTCTCGACCATCTCCAACGCGATGTCCGACGCGTGACGCGCCGCGTTCTCCATCAGCACCATCGACGGCACGGCAAAGTCAATGACCGCCAGTCGATCGATCGATCGGCACGCCTCTCGGGTCACCAGGTATACCGCCCCGCCGACGGGTCCCGACGCCGGCCTCCGTCCTGACGTACGCCCCGGCTCGCGCGGCCCGTCTCGATGTCCCCTGCGATCTCCACTCATGCCGCGAGTCTACCCGCCCGTGCCACGCGCCGCCGCGCTCTGCCACGCCCCGCGAACGAACCACCAACCACCGGCCTATCGTCGATGCCCGCTTGGTCGCCTCCCGATCTGAATGACCCACCTCTGGCACATCTCCATCGTCTTCCTTGCCGGTCTCGCCGCGGCCTTGCTCATCTTCTGGCTCGTCGCCGTCGTTCGCATCGTTCGCACCATGTTCTCGGTTCCCACCGCCCGCGCTGCCCGCTCGCTCCGCTCCAGTGTTCCGGCGAGCGAATCGGTGTGCGTCGTTATCCCCGCCCACAACGAATCGCTTGTCATCGAGAAACTCGTCGCGTCGCTCCTCGCACAGGATCACCCAACGGTCCACTTCGTGCTGGCGCTCGACCGCTGCACGGATGACACCGCCGCCAAGGCCCGCTCGCTCATCAGGGACGATCCGCGATTCACGATCGTCGAGATCGATTCGTGCCCCGAGGAGTGGGCCGGAAAGGTCCACGCGATCCACAGCGCCGCGACGCGGGTCGATCACGCCCGGCGTGCCGAGGTGCTGATCTTCGCCGATGCCGACACCACATTCGCGCCCGATTGTGTCGGCACGACGTTGCGCCTCATGAACAGCCGCGAGATCGGGCTCCTCAGCCTCGTCAGCACGCTCACCTTCGCGCACTGGTTCGAGAAACTCCTCCAGCCCGCCGCCGGCGTCGAGTTGATGAAGCAGTTCCCGCTGATGCGCGCCGCAAAGACCACCGGCCGTCGACCGTTCGCCAACGGACAGTTCATCATGATGCGCCGCGCCGCCTACGACATGATCGGCGGGCACCAGGCCGTCCGCAACGAATTGCTCGAGGACCTCGCCATCGCGCGCCTCGCGGCCGGTCACAACATCCCCGCGGGCGTCTTCCTCGCCGACACGGTGCTCCACTGCTCGATGTACCCCGCGTATCCAGCCTTCCGCCGTGGGTGGAAACGAATCTATACCGAGTCCGCCAATCGCCGCCCCGAACGACTCCGCCAATGGGGCTGGCGATGCCGCGTGATTTCTACGCTCCTGCCCATCGGTGCCTCGGCGCTCACCCTGATCGCGGCGACGGCCTGGCCCCATCAGTGGGCGTCCATGCGGGCGCCCGCGCTCGTGCTCGGCTCGGCCGCACTCCTCGTCTACACATTCGCCGTCTCTCTCATTTATCGCCTCGGACATTCACCGCTCTGGACCGTGCCCGGATACCCCATCGGATCGTGGATCGTCGGAGGCATCCTGATCGAGGCCGCCGAGGACCTTGAAAAGAACAGACCCATCATCTGGGGTGGCCGAGAATACATGCGAGAGCGGCGCTAGCGGCCTTCCCGCTTCCGCAGATACTCCTGCAGCGTCGAGAGCAGATCTTCCCGTTCGCTCGCATCGCCGGCCAGGTCCACGGCCTTCTTCTGCTGCTTGATCGCCTCGTCCAGGTGCCCCTGATCCGCGTGCGCCCGGGCCAGCGTGTCGAGGTAGTGGGGGTTCTTCCCCTCCGAGGCCTCGACGGCACGCTCCGCCAGTTTCTGCGACAGCGGCAGATCGCGGACCTTCGCGCCCTCGCCCGTGAGAATTGTCCACGAGATGTCGTTGAGCATCTGGGCGTTGTCGCCGTCCGTTTCCAGGGCCCCGCGAGCGATCGTGAACGCCGCCTCGCTGTCGAGGTTCTCGAGGTACACGATCTCGAAACGCGCGACCTTGTAGTAGCCGCGCGAGAGAGCGTCAAGTTTCTCAAGCCGCTCCAGCGTCGCGACGGCGATGTCGTGCCGCCCGGTGTTCCTCGCCGCGGTCAGCGTGTTGTCCAGACCCTTCAACTCGCGGAGCACGCCTTCCCACTTCGTTCGCAGTGCACGCCGCTCTACGACCCCGAACACGCCCGCTTTGATCTGCGCGAGAGCGTCCTCCATCTCGCCGGGGGGCCAGAGCGGGTTTCCCAGCCATGCGATCTTGCCATGCGTGTCGACGATGAACGCGGCCGGGAGCGTCTTCATTCCCGCCGCCGAGAGCCATGCCGAGCGTGAGCGCCAACGCTGATCAAACGCGCATCGGATGCTTCCGATCGCGTGGCGTTGGATGAATGCGCTGGCCGTCAGTTCGGTCTCGGGCTTCCCGAAGAATCCCGCGCCCGCCGCATCCTGTCCGAAGACCGCGACCACGCCGATATCGTCCTTGGCGTACACGCGAGAACGTCCCGCCAGCCACGTCAAAGCACGCTCGCTGGCCTCCGACCACGATGCGACAAAGACGACGATGCCGACGCGGTCCTTGGGCAGAGCATCCCCGCCCTCACCGCCGAGCCATTTCTCGATCTCCAGTGGTGGCGCTTCGTCGCCGGCGTGCAGTGTCGACTCGGCCGCGGGGCGAACATCGCGATCGACCTGCGCACGTGTTGCTGGCGTCCACGTGGCCACGCTCGCCACCAACGTTAACAGCGTCGCCCATCGTGGTCCGGTTTGCCGGTGCATCGAGGCTCCTCGGGCGCTAAACTTGTCTGGCGAGTAGCACACCCGCCGGGCATTTACCTCTGAATCATGGCCATCCGGAGTTCCACGTCCATCGGTGTCGTCGTGAGCCTGGCGCTTCACGCCGGGTTCGCCGCCACTCTGCTCCGCTACGGCGATCGGTGGCTCACACCGGCGCCCGAGAGCGTACCGGACGAATCTCCGCTCCTCATCCCAATCCCGCCCGTCCCGGACTCCCAGATCCGAACCGACCCTCCCCTGCCCAACCCACTGAAATTGGGCATCGACGACGGCAAGGCCGAGGGCGATACGTGGCTTGGCTTCAAGGACCCTACGCCCCATTCCGGCCCGACATCCAGCCGCGACCAGGCGCAGATGGTCAAGGAATCCCCCAGCGCGCCCAGCCCGGCCTCCGATGAACAGCCCCCCAGCCCGCCGACCCCGCAGGCTCCGACACCGGTTGAGAAACAGCCGATTCCAGATCCTGCATTGCCGCAGGCCCAGCCCGAGCCTGTGGAGGCGTCTTCGATGCCCACGGAGGCAGCCGAACCAGACACACCCGTCACGCAGCATGAGCCGACTCCGGAGGCGCTCCATCCCGCGTCGCTCGAGCCGGCGGATTCGGCAAAACCTGCGCCTGAACCAAAGGAACTGCAAACGGAGGATGTCGAGCCTGGGGACCGCGTTCTGCCCGTCCCAGCCCCGGAGCAGAAGACCCCAGACGCGCCAACCACCGAAATCTCAGTCCCGACTCCAGCCCCAGACGCCAAGGCCGAGCAATCACCAGAGGCCAAGCCCGACGCCAAGCCGGAATCCGCTCCCGACGTTCCCAGGGAACTGCAATTCGAGCCCGACGCCAAGGAACTCCCCGCGTCACCCGCGGAACTGGTCGGCCCACCGGCGCCGTCGCCGGAAGAATTGGCCAAGCGAGAAGAGGCCGCGAACGAACAGGCGGCGCGCGACGTCGCCGGACGGCAGCCCGACCAGGCATCGCCGCAGATCCCACCGCGCCCCGCGAGCAAGCCACGTGCGGCCCGTCGCCCCGGCGAGGTCTCCGATCGCGAGTCCGACGCCGCCGCGGTGCGCAGCGCGATCAATGTTGATCCCGGGCGACCGGCCGCAACCAAGGGGCTAAAGATCAACACCGTTCGCCCGGAGTGGAGCACCACCACCCGCATCGTCGCGCTCCCCAAGAATCCGGTCGTCCGCGTTCGCTTCAACCGTGCCGGCAAAGTGGTCGATGCGAACTTCGTCGATCGTTACGACACCGGCTGGCCCGACGTAGACGGCCCTCTTCTTGACGCGATCTACCGCTGGAAGGCCGAGGGAGAACGCGTGAGAGAATTGCCCGAGAACGACCCGGAGGCAGTGATCACTGTCACCTTCCGCATCACGTTGAGGACGGGGATATGAGGAAGTGCCGATCAGGGCGTGCACGGAGTGTCGTCGCGGGCGCGATCACGCTCGTTGCTCCGATGGGGGCGATCGGCATGAGCCCGGCGCCACTGCGCGAGCCCCCGCTCGAACCGGTTCAGCAAGGAACGATCGACGCGAATCCACTCGCCGCGCCCTCGAATGTGCAGCCGCTCGATCTGCGATTGCCCTTGGGCTTTGACCGCGTGTACCGCGTGGTGGAGCCGGGCCGCTCGATGCTCAATCAGCGCTACGCGCGATCGTCCGGGGCGCTCACCGCGGTCTTCCCACGCTCGCAATACACCCCCACGCGCGACGGCGTGGTCCCCGAGATCCCCGCCGGCACGGTGTTCTATATCGGCGGGCTGCCCGACGACATCTTCTCCTCGCCGCCGCCCTCGATCCGTCGTGGACCGACCTATGTCGACCGCGCCGTGCGGGCCGTGCCCGGCAACGCCCAGCCCGCCGACCTCCCTGGCGAGCGCACGTCGCGTTCGGCGGATCGTGTGACGCAGCGCGACGTGATCGAACGCCCCGTGCCCGTCTCGATCATGACCGACGAGGCGTACCGCCAGGCACGGATCGGCGAATTGATCGAGCGTGCGTCCGGCGCGCCGCGTTCACGCTAGATTTCGAGGGGGGCGCCGCTCGGGTGCGTCTACGGCTGCGCGCGCGGTGTCTCGCCGCTGTCTCGCCCGCGTTTGCGCTGGCGTGCGTCGATTGTTGCGTTTTCCTTGTAGAGGACGAGACGATTTACGAACTCGCGTCGAGTCTGGGTGTTCGAGTTCGGCGCCTGATCGAGCAGACGGATCGCACGCTCCTGCGTCTTGATCGCATCATCACGCTCACCGTCGCGATAGAGGGCAAGGGCCAAGGTGTCTTCGATTTCCGCGTCGGCGTGGGTGGTCCGTTCGCTGGCACGCTCCGCCATCCGGCGTGCCGCCACCACCTCGTCGGCGATCGGCTCGTTCGGGAAACTCAGAAGATTCCACGAGAGGCTGTTGAGGAGTGCGGGGTCCTGGTCCCACATGGCCTTCTCGGCCAGCAGGGCCAACTCCAGCGCCCGGGCACGCGCATCGACCAGGAGACGCGGGATGGAACCCGACGCGAGGTTGCCGGCGCTGGCGGGCTGGTACAGGTCAAGGTCGTCCAGTGCGAGTAGCATCGCGTTCCAATCGCGAGCGCGGAACGCGGCGTCGTACCGCTGGCTGGCATCGTCGCGCCAGGCGGGATCGCGAAATCTGATCGCGTAGTTCATGGTCTCTTCGCTGATGTCGAACGTGCCCCCGACAAGCCTGTCGGCGATGCCACCCGCGTCCGATGGGTGCCCGATCCATGCGATCACGCCGTCCGCGGTGACCAGGAAGGCGCTCGGAACAGTGGAGCGTCGAGCGGGAGACAGCCAGAGGGGGCGTGCCTGGGCGCTGGCATCCCACTGGAGAGAGCCGAGCGTGTCCTCCGACGACGCCAGCCCCGCCAGGACGCGAGCACCGCTCTCGCTGCTCCCGAATCGATCGGGGGAAACGATCACGATTTCCCGTACTTTGCCTGCGTATTTGCGTTCCAGATCGCCCACCTCATACGCGCGGTCGCGGCAGTTGGGACACCACGACACCCAGAACTCGACCAGCGTGATGACACCCTGGGGGATCGCGCTTATCTGGTCTCCGCGGATCGGCGTGAGCGGCGGGAGCGTCGGCGCCTGAGATCCGGGGATCAGGCGAGGCGCGTAGCGGGCCTCGAGCCAGGGACGCTCGCTGGCGTCGGCCGGCCGGTCCGCCATCAGCATGCGGGAAGGCGGCAGGCCCTCGGAGTATCTGCGAGTCTGCGCCCGGGCGCTGGCGACGCACGCCAACAACGCCATGGCTGCGCCAACATGTGCAATGCGCGTCGGATTCATGCAAGCGGGCGGGCGACCTTTCGATCGCCCGCGCGTTGATCTCGCGATTTACTTCTTGGCCTTCTTGAACTCATCGAGGCGAGCCTGGAGTTCGCCCTTCATCTGGTCTGCCGCCAGACCGACCGCCTTGGTCTGAATCTCGATCGCCTTGTCGATCTGTCCCTTCTTGAAGAGGCAGGTTGCGTAGGTATCGAGGATCGCGGCGTCCTTGCCGCCCGATGCTTCGCACGCCGCCTCGGCAGCGGAGAGTGCGACGTCGTAGTCCGGCTTGGCGACCGGGTTCTCGGGGTCCACGATCGTCCACGCGATCGTGTTCATCAGCATCGAGTTCTTCTTGCCCTTGCCCGCGATCGCCGCCTTGGCGGCCGCATAAGCCTCGTCGGTCGCGCCGGCCTTCATGTAGAAGGAGAACGAAGTCCCAGCCATGTCGTCGTCCGACATGCCCGACAGTTCCTTCATCTCGCCCAGAAGTTTCTTGAGTTTCGCCACATCCTTGGCGTCGGCAGCGGCGTTGATCTCGCCGTAGAGTTTCTGGAGTTTGCCCTCATTCTCGGCCTGCTTCTTCGCCTTTTCCGCGGCGCCCTTGGCGTCCCAGGTCCCCGCCACGATCTCCTTGAGCGGCTCGTCCATGCTCATCGGGTGCCCGATCCACGCGATCGTCCCGGTTTTATCGACGATGAACGCCGACGGGATCCCGTTCTGTCCGGCCGCCTTCATCCACTCATTCGACATCTTGCCCTGGCGGACGTTCTTGTCACCCTCGTATTTCTCTTCGATCGCGACGGTGTACTTCATCTTGTCGTTGCCGCCCTTGTCCTTCATGAAGGGCTCGACATTCTTCGGATCGTCCCAGATGTTCACCCCGATCACGCGGACGTTCTTCTCCGCGTATTCCTTCTGAACCTCTGAAACGTGCGGCATGCCCGCGATGCACGGCCCGCACCACGTCGCCCAGAACTCAACCACATACACCTGGTCGCGCCGGAATTCCGTGACTGGCTCGCCCTTCACCCACGTGCTGATCTTGAGGTCGGGCGCCTTGTCGCCGATCCCGATCTTCTTGATCTCGGCCTTGGGCTGGGCGGCTTCTTTGTTCGCGGGACCCGGTTTGGAATCCTGCGCCAGCGTGGTGGCGGCGCCGGCGGAAACGATCAACGCCGCGGACAAGAACGCGATCCGTCGAAACATGGGAATTCTCCGTCATGGCCCCGCCGGCGCACGGCAACACTCCGGGCGCTCCATCGGCCGGCTTTGTTCGGTGAATGATAGACGCGCACCAACATCCGAAGTTCGACGGTGGCGGCCTTCTGATCTTGTTGTATTCGTCTGTGGTATTGCCCGAACCAGGGACCGGATCAGCTCCGCGGGGCCTGCTGCCCGGAGCCGGTGTCGCGCCCGAACGTCTGTCGCATCTGCGTGTCCGCCTGGATGTTCTTCAGGCGATAGAAATCGAGCGCCCCAAGATTTCCCGTCTTGAGCGCCTCGGCCATCGCCTTGGGAATCTCCGCCTCCGCCAGCACCAGCACCGCCCGATTCTCTTCGATCTTCGCGCGGTTCTCCTGCTCCAGCGCCATGGCCAGCGCTCGCCGCTTCTCGGCCTCGGCTTGGAACCGCTGCTTATCCGCGTTGGCCTGGTCGGCCTGCAGTTTCGCGCCGATGTTGTCGCCCACGTCGATGTCCGCGATGTCGATCGACAGAATCTCGAACGCCGTCCCCGCGTCCAGGCCGGTGTTCATCACCTTTCGCGAGATGTCATCGGGATTCTCGAGCACGGCCTTATGGTCGTGCGCCGAGCCGATCGTCGACACGATGCCCTGGCCGACGCGAGCGATGATGGTCTCTTCCGTGGCGCCGCCGACCAGACGAGCGATGTTCGTTCGCACTGTCACGCGGGCCTTGACCTTGAGTTGGATGCCGTCCTTTGCCACCGCGTCGATCGTCGTCCGCGGGCCCACGCCGCTCGGGCAATCGATGACCTTCGGGTTTACCGACGTGTGCACGGCATCGAGAATGTCACGCCCGGCGAGGTCGATCGCCGTCGAGGTCGACCACGGAAGATCGATCTTCGCGCCCTTGGCCGAGATCATGGCCGTGATCACGTTCGGCACACGCCCGCCCGCGAGGTAGTGCGTTTCAAGCGCGTTGGTGGGGATATCAAGTCCGGCCTTGACGGCGCGGATGCGGCTGAACACCACTGTTCTGATATCCACCTTCCGCAATCGCATGCCGATGATCTCGAGCATGCCAACGTGCGCGTTCGACAGGAAAGCCTGAATATACAGGCTGATGAACTGCCCGACAACGATCAGGATCACCAGCGCGATGATCGCGACGACGATGCCGACCACGATCAGGAACGCGTTCCCGCCGAGTGGTGATGACTGCGCCAGCATGTGAGCAAGAGATTGCATAGGGGGCTCCTTCTCCGTCCGCCGGCGGGCGCGAACGATCCACAGGATACTCGCGGATTGCATACGCCGCCAGCGGGCGGTGGTTCATGTGACCTCGCGGACCTTGATGATCGAGCCCTCGACAGCGCAGATCCGCACGCGTGAGCCCCGGGCGATCAGTCCGAGTTCCGACGTCACGTCCAGCCGCTTGCCTTCAAAGCGAGCCACTCCCACGGGGCGGAGGTCCGTCAACGCGTCGCCTTCCATGCCTACCAGCGCCAGCATCTGGTCTCGCTCACGCACTTCCGCGCGCTTTTCTTCCTCAACCTCGGCCTCGGTCTTGGAGCCGATCATCCGCCGCCCGATCGGCGTGTTCTTCCAGATGCTCAGCCCGAAATACCCGATCATGGGACCGAGCACCAGGACCGCCAGGAGTCCTGAGAGCCCCCACATGGGGTCGTAGGTGAAGAGCGTGACCACGCCCGCGAGCGCTACGACGATCGCCGTCACGAACAGCACACCCATCGATGGGATGAAGATCTCGAGCAGAAGCAAGAGCAGCGCCGCGCCGATCAGCCCCAGACCCCAGAGCAGTTTCGGTTCCATTACGCGTTGCCCTCGATCGCCTCGACCTCGACGCGGAACTCCGTCACGCCCACGACGCGCACCTTCGCGCCCGCCGCGATGAAGCCCATCTGGGCGACGACATCGACCACCTTCTCACCCACCTGCATCTTACCGGATGGGCGGAGCGGCGTGATCGCCTCGCCAACCTGCCCGACGCGAACTTCACCAGACGGCGCGATCGCCGCAAACAAACTCTCGTCCACCTCGCTCGCCGGCGCGCTCTTGAGCACCAGCCTCCCGATGACCGGGAGCGAACCAAAGTGCTTGGCCAGGAAATAGCACCCGACCATCGAGGTCGCGATCGACATCGCCACGGTCGCGACGCCGTACAGAAGTTCCGTTCGTCCCTGCGGCGAATCGGGGAAGAGGCTGTCCGTGCCGCTGGGGGCAAAGGTGCCGATCAGCCCCGCGAACAACAGCAGGATTCCCAGGATGCCCGTGATGCCAAAGCCGGGGATCACGAACATCTCCAACGCGATGAGCAGAATCCCCGCGGCGATCGCCGCCACTTCCCACCAGTTCGCCATCCCGATGATAAGTGGCGGAGCCAGAATCGCGATCAGCGCGACGCCCGCGACCAGCCCAGGAAGCGTCACGCCCGGGTGCGACATCTCCAGGAACAACGCGATCAGGAAGATGACGATCAAGACACCCCGAACGATCGGGTTGGTCAGGAACGCGACCAGCCCCTCAGACCACGTCGGATCAAGCCGGCGCAGGTTCTTGGCGCCGAAGAATGCCATGAGTTCGGCGTCGTTCCGTACCACCTGGCGCGCCAGCCCGTATCGCTCCATGTCCGCCGTCTTCAGGATCAATGGGCCGTTGCCGTCCGAGACATATTCAACAAGCCGATACTTCCCTTGATCCGCCGCGGAGAAGACCGGCCGCTGCGTCGGGAGCGATTGCGTCGCCGATGCATCGATCGCCACGTTCGTCACCGCCGGCGAGGCGGGCTTCACCGCCGTTGCGGGGTCGACCAGTTGCGGATGCTCCGGCGGTGGGCCTGGTGGTGGAGGTGTCTGCGTCACACCATTCCCCGCCGGCTGGCTCGCGTCATTCCCCTCGACGGGTTTGGCGGGTGGGTCGGGATTCGGCGTGCCGGGGTCGGACTGGTCGGGCGATGGAACGGCCTCGGGCCCTCGCGTGCTATCGGCGGGAGTCGCGCCGTCATTCGATGTGCTTTTCTTCGACGCCTTTTCGCCACGTCCAGAGAAGATTTTTCGGGCAGTCTCGCCCGGCGGAGCGCTCGGCACCCTGGGCCTGGTGTCCGCGGGTGGCTGCCCGAAGATCAGTTCGTACTCCTGCGCGTTCACGAACAGCCGCTGCCCTGTCTGGATGCTCTCGACCTGCCAGAGATTCACGCCCAGTGTCACGAACCCCTGCACGAGGTACTCGTCGTACCCGCGCTGACGCGCCGAATCAACGACGTCCGAGAGCAGCGGGGCGGTGAGCTTCTGTCGCTCTGCCTCCTTCAGGTTCTTGAGCGTCCCGTCCATGTTGGTCGCGATGACCAGCGCATCCCCAAAGTTCACGCCTTCGCTCACGACGATCTCGCGGCACGCGAGCGCAATCACCGACCCGGCCGAAAACGCGTTGGGATGAACCCACGCGACCGTGTTGGGGATGGGTGTGTCGGATCGCTTGAGCAGGGATGTAATGTCCAACGCCGCCCCGAGTTCCCCGCCCGGAGTGTCGAGTTCGATCACCGCCGCGTCGGCCCCCGCCCGCTTGGCCAGTTGCAGTCGTCGCTCGAGGCTCTTGAACGTGAGCGACGAGATCGGTCCCTTGATCGTGATGACCGCGATGTTCTTGGCCTGGCGCGACGCCGGCACCGCCATGGGCTGTGTTGGAGGAGACACCTGAGCCGCCTGCCCATATGCGAACGTCCCAAGCCCGCACAGAAGCAGAATGCAACGCGTCACCCACGCGAGGATCGTGCGGTGCGAGCCTTCCATGCCCGACGCGAGACGACAGTGTGTCTTCACGTCATCAGTATACGGGACCGGGATCGTTTCGATTCACAACCGATTTGCCTGCTTTGCCTCACCTAGTGAGGGGTCTCCTGCTCCACGGTCCAGCGCAGTTCGGGTGCCCGGCAATCGATATGCACCGCAAAGAACCCCGGCCCACCCTTCGGCCCGCTGGCCTCGTGCGTGCGCATCAGCGGCCAGATGATCATCCGGTCGGTTTCGGGAAGGGGGAGCGTGTCAACCTCCGATTCCTCGAACCACTCCAGCGTCCCCTCTCTGATCTGCGTCCGTGTCACCCTCACCGGGCCAAGCACCCGGTATACGAACATCAACCAGTGCCCCTTGCCCTCAAACGCCTGCTCGCTGACCAGCCCGATCAGGTGCAGACGCTCGATCGGGACCTCGATCCCCGCCTCTTCCATGATCTCCCGCTGTGCGCACTGGGCCGGCGATTCGCCCGTCTCAACGTCCAGTTTGCCGCCGATCGGCGAGCACAGCCCCATGTTGGGCGACTTGGCCCGGCGGAGCAGCAGGATTCGTCCCTGCTCGTCGCGGAGGTCGCACAGGCACGCAATGCGGTAGGGGAGGGATTCGG
This sequence comes from Phycisphaerales bacterium, assembly GCA_020845755.1. GTDB lineage: Bacteria > Planctomycetota > Phycisphaerae > Phycisphaerales > UBA1924 > JABWBC01. Next base: position 19,585 of record JADLFE010000014.1, on the reverse strand, counting down.
ACGAGCCGGTGACGTTCATGCAACGAGGATACAACGCAACACCTCGCCCGGCTTTCACGCTCCAATGCCCGCGTATCCGATACCCTCTGCGATGGTGACTCCTCCCCTTGCTCCCGATGCGTTTTCATCCCCCCGCGACGCCTTCGACGTCGCAGGTCGCAACGTCTACATGATCGGAATCGGCGGCTGCGGCATGTCGGGCCTGGCCCGCATGCTCGCCTCACGCGGCGCGATCGTGCAGGGCTCGGACAACAGCCCGTCGGAGTCGACCGCCGCTCTGGCCGCCGAGTCCATCCGTGTCACCTTCAGCCAACTGACCGACCCGCTCCCCGAGCGGTGCGACCTGGTGATCGCCTCGGCCGCGATCAAACCCGACCACCCCCAACTTGCCCAAGCCTCCCGGCGCGACATCCCCGCGATCTGGTACGCCGAGGCCCTGGGGCGTTGCATGCTCGGCCGGACCGCGATCGCCGTCGCCGGCACGCACGGGAAGTCGACCACCACCGCCATGACCGGCTGCGCCCTCACCGACGCGGGCCTCGACCCGACCGTCATCGTGGGCGCTACATCCAGCCAACTCCTTCACGGCGCCAACGCACCCATCACACGCCCCGCCGGCTTCCGCCTGGGTGCCAACGCGATCCCCGACGGGCGTCTGGCCGGCCGCCCCGGCATCCTCGTCGCCGAGGCCTGCGAGCACAACCGCTCGTTCCACAACTATCGCCCACAACTTGCCGCGATCACCTCCGTCGAGGCCGACCACCTCGATGTCTACGGCACGCTCGATGCCGTCGTCGAATCCTTCCACCACTTCGCCACGCTCCTGCCCCCTGCTTCGCAGGGCGGCACGCTCGTCATCGCCCACGACAACGCCCACCGGCGTGAAGTCACCGCCGGACTTGCCTGCGACGTCCAGACCATCGGTTTCACCCCCAGCGCCGACTGGGTGGTCGGCTACGACCCCACAACCCGCGGTGTGACGCTCCACAACCGGCGCGAGTTCTTCGCCCAGTGGCAACTCGCCATACCCGGTGCGCACAACGCCATGAACTCGGCGGTCGCCTGTGTGCTTGCCACCCTGGCGGGCGCGGACCCGCTGGCCGTCGCTCGCTCACTCGCCTCGTTCCGCGGCATCGACCGGCGCATGCAACTGATCGGGGTGCGTCCCTCGCGCGCGGGCGGTCATGTCCGCGTCTACGACGACTACGGGCACCATCCGACCGAGGTCGATGTCACCCTCCGCGCCCTGCGCGAGCACGAACGCCCCGAAGAACGCGGCGGGCGCCTCATCTGCGTCTTCCAGCCGCACCAGCACTCGCGCACGCGTCACCTGCTCGACGAGTTTGCCCAGTCGTTCTCCTCGGCCGACATCGTGATCGTGCCCGACATCTACTTCGTCCGCGACAGCGAGGAAGAACGCCACAAGGTCACCGCCGCCGACCTGGTTGATCGTCTGCGCCAGCGCGGCGTGCGTGCCATGCACCTCTACCCCTTCGCGGCGATCATCGAGCAGTTGGAGACCATCTGCCACGACGGCGATGTGGTGGTCGCGATGGGCGCGGGCAACGTCTACGAAGTCGCCAAGGGCTTTGTCGCCGCCGCCCATGCTCACGCGAGCGAGGCTGGGCCGGCGCCCACCTTTCCCCCAAGCCTGCTCGACCTTGCCCCCATCGCCCAGCGCCTCGCCCGCTCCGCCTAGCGGGCCCAGGGAGGAGAGACCCGTGAACGCGCTGGACGCCCCCCAGACATCGCTCGAGATCGAGTACGACGCGCCGATCCCCACGTGGTTCGGCATCGGCGGCAAGGCCGATCGCCTCGCACGCCCGTGTTCGCTCGACCGACTCGCTGAGTGCATCCGCCTCGACCCCAACCTCCGCATCCTGGGCGACGGCGCCAACCTCCTCGTCGACGACGAAGGCGTGGCGGAACTTGTCGTCGTGCTCGAAGGCCCCACCTTCCGTGGCTGGACGTTTGACGCCACGCGCCTCCGCGCCGGCGCGGGTGCGAATCTCCCCAAACTCATCAACGAAACCGTGCGCCGCGGGCTCGCCGGGATCGAATCACTCGGTGGCATCCCCGCAAGCGTCGGCGGCGCGGTCATCATGAACGCCGGCGGCGCGTTCGGCCAGATCGCCGATGCCGTCGCCCGCATCCACGCGCTCGATCGCCAGGGGCGATCCGTTACGCTCGATCGCCCGCGGATCGCGTTTGACTACCGCCACTCGGGCCTCGGCAATCTCATCATCACCGAGGTCGAGTTCAATCTGTCGCCCGCGGATCCCGCTTCGCTCCGCGCCCGCCACCTCGAAGTGATGGCGTACAAGAGCAAGACCCAGCCCATGGCCGAAAAGAGCGCCGGCTGCGTCTTCAAGAACCCCACGCTGACGGAAGACCTCACGCTCGAAAGCACCGACCCCGGCGCGCCCAAGCCCCACGAGGTCCATCGCGCAGGCTCGCGCGTCTCCGCCGGCATGCTCATCGATCGCGCAGGGCTCAAGGGCCTGCGCGTCGGCGGCGCCTCCGTCAGCCCGCGCCACGGCAATTTCATCGTCACCGACGCCGGCGCCTGCGCCCGCGACGTCATCGAACTCATGGACCGCGTCGCCCTCGGCGTCTTCGCACGCTTCGGCGTCACGCTCCATCCCGAAGTCGTGATCTGGAGGAGAACCAAATGAGCGGCCCGCGCCGTGTTGTTGTTCTGGGCGGCGGCCCCGATGCCGAACGCGAAGTGAGCCTCAACAGCTCGCAGGGTGTCTACGACGGCCTGGTCAAGTCCGGCAGGTACGACGTTGAACGCATCGTCGTCGATCGCCCCAGCATCCCCGATCTTCGCGGATTGAAGGCCGATGTCATCGTCCCCGTCCTTCATGGCCCGTTCGGCGAGGGCGGTCCGCTCCAGGACCGTCTCGAAGAAGCCGGCATCGCCTATGTCGGGTGCGGTCCGGTCGCGGCACGTCTGGCGATGGACAAACTCGCCACCAAGGCCTCCGCGTGGCGACTCGGCATCCCCACCGCGCCCGCCGTCGTGTTCAATGTGAATGACGAAGTTTCGCCGCTGGGCATCCCGGTCGTGGTCAAGCCCGTGCACGAGGGATCGAGCGTCGGCGTGCATCTCTGCAAGAGCAAGGAAAAGTGGGCCGCCGCTCGCGCCGCCGCCGCCAAGGACATGCTCGCCCATCCGGGGCGCGTCTACATGCTCGAGCAACTCGTCGATGCGATCGAACTCACCGTCGGCGTGTATGACCCGCAGGGCGACGCCAGGGCGCTCCCGCCGATCCACATCCAGCCCGCGACGGAGTTCTACGACTACGAGGCCAAGTACCTGCGTGACGACACGAAGTATGTCGTTGATCCGCCGCTGCCCGCGGGTGTGAAGGACGCGATCTCAAAGCGTGCCGTGGCGCTGGCCAAGGACCTCGGCGTGCGGCACCTCTGCCGTGTCGATTTCCTGCTCGACAAGTCCGGCGGCGCGTGGATGCTCGAGGTCAACACCATGCCGGGCTTCACGAGTCATTCGTTGTATCCCAAGGCGGCGGCCCACGCGGGCACGCCCTTGCCGAACCTGGTCAGTGCGTTGGTCGAAATGGCGTGGCGAGACCGCCGTTCCTAGGCTTTTCCGCGCGACTCGCGCCCAAGGACGGGCCGACGCGTCAGTTGAGGATTCCACGTGGCTACGGACAGCAAGAACTCCCGCAAGCAGAAGATCGTCGCCGGCGCTTCCATCACGCTCACCGCGTTGATCGTGATCGCGATCATCACCGGCGTGGTGCTGGGGCGTCGCGCCATCGATGAGCGCGCCGTGCGCGTCTCCGATGCGCTCCCGCCCATCGTTCAGATCGAATGGCCGAGGCTGGGCGAGAACTCCCAAGCGACCGCCCGAACCTGGCTCCCCGAGGCCTTCCAGGACGAGTTGCTCAGACTCGCCTACACCGCGCTGGGCACGCCCGATCGAAAGGTCGCGGTGCAGATCGGCGCCGACGAACTCGCCGCCGTCGGCGAAGCGCTCGGCACCAGCGGCTGGTTCGACACCAATCCCACCGTCGTCCGCGAGCCCGGGCGTGCCGTTCGTATCACCGGGCGTTGGCGCGTCCCCGTCGCTGTCATCCGCAACGCGGGCAAGGACTACCTCATCGCCAGCGACGGGCGTCCCATGCCGCCTGTGTATCCGGCCGGCCAGTCGAATCTCCCCGTGCTTCTCGGTGTGGAAGCCAAGCCGCCATTCACCGAGACCGGCGCGGTCGATTGCCTGAAGGTCTGGCCGGGCGCCGATCTTCAGGCGGGACTTGAACTGCTCGCGCTCTCGCTCAATCAGCCGTGGCGAGATCAGGTCGCGGGCGTTGACGTGGCGAGTTTTCGCAAGGACAAACGCACCGCGATCGTCACCAAGCGCGACACACGCGTGATCTGGGGCGGGCGCCCCACGCAGCCGCTCCTCGGCGAGGCCAGCACGATCAAGAAACTGGCCCAGATCGAGTTCCTCAACCGCAATTTCAAGTCGATCGACGCCGGCAAGCCCGAGGTCGAGATCTTCTGGGAGTCGCGCCCGATGGTGATCAACGCCGCCGCCAGCGCCCAGCCGGAAAACCCCGATCAATGAGCGATCTCCCGCGCGATCCCGCGCCGGAGCACGCGCCCGAACCCGCGCCTGAGCCAAGTTCGACCCCAGCGCCGCCGCCGGGATCCGATGACACCGCGCGCCAGCCGTCTCTGGCTGACGCATCCGTCACCGATTCACGTTCATCGATCGAGTCAACGAACGTATCACCCGATTCGCCGGACCATGCGCCGCCGCGTGATCGCTGGGCCCATCGCCGCGCTGAGCCGCGCCCACTCGCGTTCTTCTGGACCACGCTGCTTGCGATTGGCACGGTCGTCCTTCTCGCCAGCACCACCTCAACGGGCATCCTCGGCCAAGATGTCTATCGCCCCGCCGTGCGCACGCTCGTCTCCGTCGGCCTCACCTGCGCCTGCCTCCTTTGGCCGCTCTTCCGGCTGAGCCAGCCCCCCGAGCCGATCCGCGGCACACGCGTGGCGCTCCGTGACCTCCCTGTCGTCTTCATCCCGCTGGTCGCGATTCTCCTGCCCCAGCGCCTCTGGTTCCTCGCCGGATGGAGCACCAGCATCACCATCGCGCTGGCGCTCTCGATCCTCGCGTGGCTCTTCATCATCGCGGGTATGCTCGCGGCCTCGCTCGAGAAACTTCGCGCCGGCGAGGGGAATCCGGCACGCACTCGTCTCGTCGCCATGCTCGCCATCGTCGCGGTCGTCGCCCTCGCCCCGGCGATCGCACTGGTAACCCAGCCCCGCGAACCGAATTCCGACCCCAGCATGCTCTTGCTCGCCTCGCCCATTACCTGCGTGAACGCGATTGTCGCCGATCGCCCGTGGTCCGGCCTCGGAATCCGCGTGGAATCCCGCCAGTGGCTCGCCATCGCGGGGCTTGCGCTCGGTGCACTCGCTTCCTGGCTTCGCGCGGCGTGGATCGCGAGGCTATTTCCCGCGCCGATTCCGCCGGTGGTCCCGTCCCCGCCCTCGGCCTAGATTTTGACGTTCCCCGACAGCGAGAGTGCCGCGGGCGGACGCCTGTGGGTCCGAGTCATGTCCGCGTGCATGGGTCAAACGGAGGTCGTCGATGGAGTTCATCACCAAAGCCGAACGCGAAGGGATCGAGGCCAAACTCAAGGCCCTCATCGATAACCGCCCGGTGATCTCCACGCGCATCGCCGAGGCCCGCGCCCTGGGCGACCTGAAGGAAAACGGCGATTACCACGCCGCCCGCGAGCAGCAGGGCCTCGAAGAGGCCGAGATCCGCCGCCTCCAGCAGCGCCTCGCCAGCGTCACCATCATCGACGAGTCCATGTCCAAGGCGATCGAGGGCCTGGTCGTCGTCGGCACCACCGTCAAGATGCGCGACGTCGACAACAACGACGAGGACCTCTTCCGCCTCGTCGGCGAAGCCTCGGCCCAGCCGCCGCTCGATTACGTCGAGGTCACCGCCACCAGCCCCATGGGCCAGGCCATGCTCAAGGCACGCGTGGGCGACACCGTCCGCGTCGATGCCCCCCGCGGCGTGAAGCGGTTCGAGATCGTCGAGATCGTGTAAGCCGGCTCTCTGTATGTGTTCCGATAACCCGCCCGCCATTCAGTCGCGCCACGCGCTTCGTCCGAAGCAACCAATCCCCGACTTGGGTGGCACTGACCGAATCCTGGGGTAGCGTTGTCATGACGCCGTGGTCACGCGTTCTCGCGTGACGTTTGTGTTTCTTGCCAGAAAGCCCAGATGAGTGGAGAACCCGAATGAAGGTCGCTGCCGCCGCCATCCTCGCGATTTCCGCCAGCGCTGTCTATGCAGGCCCGGTCGACGTGACGTACTCGGTTTCCGGATCACCCGGAAACTGGGTGCTTGATTTCAACGTGGCCAACAACCTGAATCCCTCGACGATGGGGCTCTACTTCTTCGGCGTTGAACTCGACACGGGTCGCAACATCGTCGGGAGCCCCACGAACTTTGACCCCAACTCCTGGGCGACCTGGGACAATTCGGGCTTCGGCGGCTCGTCCACCATCTACAACAACAACTGGATCGACTTCAACTCCAACTACACCAGCATCCTCCCCGGCGGCTCGCTCTCAGGCTTCCAGGCCCTCTACACCGGTCCCTCGGCCCCGACATCAGTCAAGTTCTTCTGCTATGCCAACGATCCCAACGGCGGCCAGTACAACGGCACAGACAACTTCAATAACCAGCAGAACCCCGGCTTCGAAGGCATCGCCCACATCCCCGCCCCGGCCTCGCTCGGTGTGATCGGCCTCGCGGGCGTGCTTGCCTCGCGCCGCCGCCGCTGATCGATCATCAACGTGTCCGTCCTTTGCAACGCCCGCGATGGATCGCGGGCGTTTTTCTTCTTTGGCTACGCACATTGCACAAGATTGCAGGATGGAAATCCCCATAGAGCACTGGGTAGTTTGGCTCATTGCCCCAGGACGAAGCGTCCCAAAGAATCGGGCCGACATGTCATGTACGACATGCCACGGACTAGTGCTGGTATGAGAAAAGGAGAATTGAGATGAAGACCGCACTTGGCGGAGTTGCGCTTTCGCTGCTGAGCGGGGTCGCGGCCGCAGGCCCCGTTGACGTCACGTTCTCGGTGTCAGGCACCCCGGGCGCATGGGTGCTGGACTTTGACGTGACCAACAACCTGAATCCCGCGACCATGGACGTGTACTTCTTCGGCGTCGAACTCGGAGCACGCAACATTGTTGACAGCCCACCTCCGTACGATCCGAACCTCAACATCACTTGGAACAACTTCCCGTACGGCGGCTCGGACACCACGTACGACAACGTCTGGACCGACGGAACAAGCGCATATGCCTCGCTCCTGCCCGGGCATCATCTCTCGGGGTTCAAGGCACTCGTGACGAGCCTCGATGCTCCATCGGAGGTCAAGTTCTTCGCGTTCGGCTACGCGTTTGGCGAGGCATACTCGGGCACGGACTACTTCGCCAGCCCGTACAACCCAGGCTTTGAAGGCATCGCCCGCATCCCCTCCCCGGCTTCTCTCGCGCTGATGGGCATCGCGGGCGTTCTTGCCTCGCGCCGCCGTCGCTGATCGTTCGCTGAGTTCGTGCCTGACCCGCAACGCCCGCAACCCTCGCGGGCGTTGTTCATTATGCAAACACTCCGCGGAAAAATCTCGCCGACGCGAATGCGTGCTTCGCCTCTACACTGCCCTCATGACCGCCAAACCTCCCCTGTACTACACCTTCGGCAACCACATGCACTGGGTCGACATGCAGTGGCTCTGGGGGTATCACGTCCTCCCCGGCTCCGTCGACGACATGCTCCGCCTCATCGATGAAACCGGCGCCCGTGGCAACGTCAACTTCGACGCAGTCGGCTACGAGAAAATGGCCGTCGAATGCCCCGAGCACCTCGCCAAACTCAGAGACGCCGTCGCGCGCGGACTCGTCGAACCCGTCGGTTGCTCCTATGGCCAGCCCTACGGCCTGTTTCACGGCGGCGAATCCAATATCCGCCAACTGACCTACGGCGTGCGCACCACCCGCCGCCTCCTGGGCGTCCGCCCGCGCACCTTCTGGGAGGAAGAGTTCTATTTCTTCCCGCAACTCCCGCAGATGCTCGCGCAGTGCGGCTACACCGGCGCGTCGCTCTTCTTCCAGTGGACCTGGCACACGCCCGAAGTCCCCAAGGAGCCTTGCTCGCTCATCCTCTGGGAGGGCGCCGACGGATCACGCCTCCCGACACTTCCTCGCAACGAACTCAACGTTCACCAGTGGCCCGAGGACTTCGACGGCCTGCTCGACAGGGCCGGCGCGTGGCCGCATCCCGCCGTTGTGCAGTGGCTGGAACTCATGCCGAGCAAGGATTGGATGTGCCGGAGCGAGGTGCTCCTGCCGCGCCTGCGCGAACTGATGAAGGACGAGCGATTCGACGTGCGCCCGCGCACCGCGGGCAAATTGATCGAGGAACTCCTGGCATTGACGCCATCGCCGCCCGTGAAGCACTACATGATGGACGACGTGTGGCACGGCATGACGCTGGGGAAGAACGGGGACGCGCACCCGAGAAGGAGCCAAAGCCGCGACGATCAACAGATCGCGACCGAGGCGATCTCCGCGCTCGCGGGGCTGTGCGGCCGACCCTACGCAAGTTGGGATGTCTACCCGACGTGGGAAATCGACGAGGCGTGGCGAGAACTCCTCGCGGCCCAGCACCACGACAATCACGAATGCGAGGGGCTCTGCGGCTTCGTCGGACATGCGTCGTATGACCGTTGCGATCGACTGGCCGAGTTGGTCCTTGATCGCACGAAGCGTCATCTTGCCGATCGAACCGTCGGCGAGCCGGGCCGGGCGTTCTGTTTCAATCCGTGTGGCTTTGATGTCGGTGGAGATTGGTACGAGTACAAAGGCGACAGGCATCTGTCGACAAGAATCCCGCCATTCGGGTACGCGACTACCGACAAATCAGACTGTGCGATTCGCGAAGTCGAACCCGTCAGAGTTCACGAGTCGGGCGACACCATTGCATTGAGCCGTGGCAAACTCCGCGTCGAAATGTCGCGAAGACTCGGAATGGTAACGCAGGTCTACTCGACAGACTTCCCCGACGGGATGCTGAACGAGAACAGCTTCCTCGGCCATCTGGCGGTGCACAACGCCGGCGCGGTCGAGCAGTTCGCAAAGTGCGAGGCTGAGGTCTTCAGCGAGCCCGAATCCAAAGACAAGTGGGTGCAGTTCCGCCGTATCGGGACCGATGGATCGCACCTCAAATTCAACGTCAGTATCGACGGCCCGAACGAGTGCGTGGCGCTTGGTTTCGAGGCAGAGAACTTCCCACGCCCCGACCCCGGTATGAACGCCGGTCTCTTTTTATTCATTGAACCAAAGATCACCAACCTTCGTGTTCGGGCCGACTCCGCGTACTCCCGGCACGAAGTTCGCCCGCGACTCGTCGGCAATCGGAAGTACCCAACCGGCGACTGGATGACTTCGCCGCAGTGGTTCGAGAAGATCGACGGCGCATTCACCGCGCTCCGCTCCATCGATCTCTCGGAAGCCTCCGGTGAGCGAGGCGTACTCATCTCCCACACCGGCGGCCAACAGTTCTTCCGTACCAACGACGGCGTCAAGCTGTTGCTCACGTCCTACGACCCGTGGGACGAGGCTTATTTCCGCGACTGCTTCTGCGCGACTCTGCGAATCTACCCGCACGCTCGAGTCACCGATAGCCGGCTCGCGCGGCTCGCGTACCTCGACGCCGTTGGCCAGTCACCCGTCGCCGCGAGCAACTCCAACTCCGACCTCCCCCCCGTCTTCGGCCCACTCTCACTCGAAAACGCCCCCAACGTCCTTGCCCACGCCTTCTTCCGCGAGTCCATGAAGTCCGGCGAGCACCTGCCGCACTGGGCCGGCCATCGCATGTTCGAGGCCTCCGGCGGCCTGTGCGACCACCCGTTTGTCATTCGCCTCGTCGAGTGGGACGGCCAGCCCGCCGAGGTCACGCTCAAACTCGCCGGGCCCGTCGCCATGGCCGCCAAAGCCAACCTCCTGGGCGAGGTGCTCAGCGACCGCCCGCGCGGCGTGAACAGCGGCCCCGCCGGATGGTCGCCGCTCGACACCGGCTGGCTCGAGTGCACGCCCTGCGACCCGCCCGCGTGGGCGATCGTCGGCGGGAAGCCCATCGAGTTCCGTGGCAAGCCGATCGAGTGGACGCAGGTCAGGTTCGCCATGCGCCCGCGTGAGATCGCGACGGTCTACGCCGACATGGTCATGGGGCGAAAGCAGTTCCGCGACCTCGACGCCAAACGCGAAATCTGGGCGACGGTTCACAAGGAGCCGGGCAAGAACGGCTGAAACGTCAAGGTGGACAACAAGATCAAAACGCCTATAACCGCCGGGCCCTCACAGGAGCACGGCGGCGATTTTCACTGGTACGTCGTGCCGACGCCCGACCGGGCCGGGTGTGGTACGCTCTGGTCCTCAAGGCCGCGTGGGGGGCTCGTTCAGCACAGGGCCAGGAACGAGAGCACGCAGAAGAGGCCAATCTGGCGACGGAACGCGGTCATGACGAGAAGGTTCTTCACAGTCCACCTCTTGGGTTGTGCCAAGACAAGGGAACAACGCCCATGCCAGTGTCGCGCCGGCGCAACGCCCTTGCGCCACGCGTGTTCTTCCCGGACCTTGAGGGGTCCAGGCAGTTCCGAATGTGCCGATTCGTTGCGCGGTGGCAACACAGCATGCTGCGTTTCCGCAACATCGCACCGGATCGATGCACACCGCGCATCACCGCGAGTTCGTAGCGTCGCGTTTTCTCGGGCGTTGTTCGCGATCGCCGCCGTCGCCCTCGCGCTGTTGTGTTCTCCGCCGGCCGCGAGTGCGCAGGCCACCACGCCGCCTCCATCCCAGCCCGCCACGCAGCCCGCCACGCCCGACATCACGCCGCCCATGCCCGACGACGCGATGAAGGCCTATGCCGTTGTTGACGCGGCCCTGCGCTCCTGGAAGGTCCCCGACGCCGACGCCAAGGATCCAGTCACCGTCGGCGCATGCTGCGTCACGCTCCGCTTCCGTGGCAAAGTTCTGGGACGTGGCGAAGCGGTGGGGGGCTCGTCGTGCATCGCGCTGGCCACCCGCGAGGCCATGGTGCAGGCCCATGGCGGCATCGCCGCGATCCGCGACGAACTTGCCTACACATCCGTGGCCGAGGCCGCGAGCGTGGTGACGATCGGCGTTGAGTTTGCCAGCGCCATGATCCCCGTTGAATTTCAGACGTTCGGCGAGATGGATCGGGCACTCTCGCCCGGGCTTGACGGCGTGGTTATCCGCATCGGCGACAAGATCGACGCAATGTTCCCGAGTGTCATCCTGCAACGAACGATCGCGCCAAGCCTTGCCGCCGCCGCCGCCGCCGCGCGACTCACCGGCGATCCGGCCCTCGGTCTTCCCGAGGCGCCCGACGCCCAGCCCGCAAAGGTCCGCGAGACACGCAAAGCGACCTACTACCGCTTCCGCGTGCGGCACCTCGTGCAGAGCGAGCCAGGCGCACCGCCGGTCTTCCTTCACCGCGGCGGAAAGTACTTCGATCAGTCGCGCCTCGATGTCACCGAACTCCGCCGCTGGGCCGACGGCCTGGCCCGCAACCTCGTTGCGCGCCGCTGGACCGGAGACGGCGCAATCGGTATGTCGGGAACCGACTGGCCCGCCCTGGGCAAGACCGATCCCGCGATCGCAGGGCCAGGCGAGCAGAGCATGGCGATACTCGCGCTCTGCGATTACCTGGCGGCCCGCGCCGGCACCGGGCGGTTCGACATCGCGCCGCGGGCGGAGCGTGATCCATTCGGTGCGACGGCCCTGTTCCTCGCCGACGAATTGCTCACGGTCGAGGATTCCGAGGTTGCTCCGTGGTCCGATCCGATCTCGGCCGCATCGACAGTCGTCGCACTCCACGCCGTCCACCGCGTCGTGCAGCCCATGTTTGTTCCCAAGGCAGAGTTTCTGGCGAAACTGGATGAATCGATACTCGCCGCGTTCTCGGGCCAGAGCGGATGGTCCTCCGCCGTGCCGGAGCCCGCGCGCGGCCTGATCGCGTGGGCCATGCTCATCCGTGCCGGCGATGACGCCGCCAAACGCGACCTTGCGAACAAAGCGATCACGTCCATCTATCTGGGTGTCACGCCCGGCCGCCTCATCGCCCAGATGCCGTGGCTCGGCTTTGCCGAGTTTGATCGTTCCGGCGCCGCGGGCGACATCGCCGCTTCGACCGCTTACCGCGACATGCGCGACCTGCTCGCCTCCGCGCTCGCCAAACCCGGCGAAGACGATCAGGACATGGCGGGCGGCATCGTCTTCACGACAGGCGCTCTGCCCTATCCGACATGGCACACCGCGCGCCCAGTCGCGTTCCTGGCCGCCATGCTCGGCGATCCGCGTCTGACCGACCCTGCCGAGCGCCCGCGCCAGACATCGCGCCTCATGTCGAACCTCCGCTTTCTGCGCCAACTCTCGGCCGACGAGTTCGTCGCCACTGGGTTCGCCGATCCCAAACGCACCGTGTGGGGCGTGCGCTCGGCCCTGTGGGACCAGCGTCAACCCGTCGAGGCGACCGCGATCACGCTCATCGCCGTATGCGAGACACTCCGCTCGTTCGACCGCATCGCCGCCGCGTCCAATCCTCGACCCGATGCGGGCTCGATTCCGCCCGCCAAATAGCCCCCGCTCATGGGGTGGTATGGGCGATTTCCAAAGATCGCGCCGATGCCCTGTTTTTCAGATGTTTTTCGATCGCCGTCCCCGGGAAAAAGTGCCCGGTCTCTGCTATGATTTGATCCACGCGCAGAGCCCCTCGGCGGGTTCCAATTGCGCCGGGTTCAAGCGATGCTGAGACCCTGTCGGTTCGGTCGGTTCACAGCCCCACCCCGGGCGCTGCATTGAGGGACACGGATGTCGGACCAGCCTGTCAATGGTGCGGAAAACCTGCCCCCTCCCGATGGATCACACGGCAATCCGCCAGGCGCTTCCGGTGGTACGTCCGGCGGCTCGGTCGGCGGTCAGGTCATCGACCTCGACATCCAACGCGAACTTCAGGACAGCTACCTGACCTACGCCATGAGCACCATCATGGACCGGGCGCTGCCCGATGTCCGTGACGGCCTCAAGCCCTCCCAGCGACGAATCCTCGTCGCCATGAACGACCTCAAGCTCCGCCCCGGGCGCAAGCACCTCAAGTCTGCCAAGATCTGCGGCAACACCTCCGGCGACTACCACCCGCACGGCGAATCCGTCATCTACCCGACCATGGTCGGCCTGGCCCAGAAGTGGCGCATGCGAGTTCCCCTTGTCGATCCGCAGGGAAACTTCGGCTCAATCGACGGCGATCCCCCGGCCGCCATGCGATACACCGAGGCCCGTATGACCTGGGGCGCGGTCGAGATGCTCGCCGACATCGACCTGCAGACCGTCGACTTCCAGCCCAACTACGACGACCGACTCATGGAGCCGCTCGTCCTGCCAGGCAAGTTCCCCAATCTGCTGGTCAATGGTGGTGTGGGAATCGCCGTCGGCATGGCCACCAGCCTCGCGCCGCACAACCCCACCGAGATCCTCGACGCCATCGTCCGCGTCATCGAGAATCCTGCCATCACGCTCTTTGAACTGATGTCCGACGTGAAGGACGCCGCCGGCGACGTCGTCCGCTTCGGCGTCAAGGGCCCCGATTTCCCGACCGGCGGCACGGTCCACGGCAAGCAGGGTATCGTCGAGGCCTACGCCACCGGTCGCGGCAAGGTCGTCAACCGAGGCGCCCTCCACGTCGAGGAAGTCGGCGCCAAGGGCTCCGGGCGCGAGCAGATCGTCATCGACTCCATCCCCTACATGCTCAACCAGACGACGCTCGTCGAACGCATCGTCGAGGCCGTCAAAGAAGAGCGCATCGTTGATGTCTCCGACGTTCGCAACGAATCGGGGCGCGAGGCCCAGACGCGCGTGGTGATCGAGTTGAAGAAGGGTGCTGACGCCCGCGTGGTCGAGAAGCAGTTGTACGAGTTCACGCCGCTCCAGCAGACCTTCTCGATCATGAACATCGCGCTGGTGAACCGCCAGCCTCGAACGCTGACGCTCCGCGAGATGATCGATTGCTACATCGAGCATCGCGTCAACGTGATCCGGCGTCGCACCGCCTATCTCCTCCGCGAGGCCAAGAAGCGGGCCCACGTGCTGGAGGGCATGATCTACGCCGTCTGCGACATCGACGAGGTGATCCGCATCATCCGCGCCAGCAAGACGCGTGAGGAGGCTATCCAGCGATTGATGGAGCGCCGCTTCAGGATCTCGCCCGATCATCCGCACGCGGCCAAGCTGCCGGCGCGCCTCAGGGCGATGCTCCAGGCAGCAGAAGCCGAGGGAGGCGTGCTCCTGTCGCGCATCCAGGCCGAGACCATCGGCGGCATGCGCCTCATCCAACTCGTCGGCCTTGAAATCCAGCGCCTCGTCGAGGAATACTCGGCCCTGGTCAAGGAGATCGAGGGCTACGAGCTCATCCTCGCCGAGCACCAGCGCGTGCTGGCCATCGTCAAAGACGACTGCGCCCAGATGCGCGAGCGATTCGGCTCGCCCCGCCTTACCACGATCGAGGACGGCGGCGCCGACGTCACCATCGCCGAACTCATCCCCGTGCAGGATGTCGCCGTTACCATCAGCCACCAGGGCTATGTGAAGCGCGTCCCGCTCGAGACCTATCGCTCGCAGGGACGCGGCGGCAAGGGCATCAAGGCCTCCGACGCCAAGGACGAGGACTTCATCGAGCGCGTCTTCGTCGCCAGCACGCACGACGACCTGCTCTGCTTCACCAACACCGGGCGCGTCTTCCTCATCAAGGTATACGAAGTGCCAGAAATGAGCCGCACCGCCAAGGGGCGGGCGATGATCAATGTCATCGACCTCAAGCAGGGCGAGCGCACCTGCGCCTACCTCGCCGTCAAGAATTTCGAAGAAGGCAGCAACTACCTTACGTTCGTCAGCAAGGGCGGCATCGTGAAGCGCACCGCGCTCAAGGACTACCGCAACGTCAACAAGTCAGGCATCATCGCCGTCGGCCTCAAGGAGGGCGATCAACTCCTCACGGTCACGCTCACCGACGGGCACGACGATCTCCTGCTCGCGACCGCGTCGGGCATGGCGATCCGCTTCAACGAGGAGGACGCTCGCCTCATGGGGCGTGGGGCCGCCGGCGTCAAGGGCATCGAGCTCGAAGAGGGCGACGAGGTCATCGGCGTCGCGAGCGTCCCGATGGAGAAGGACCCCGAGGGCGACCTCATCACCCGCGATCCGTCCATAGCGCTCCTCACCATCACGCAGAACGGCTACGGCAAGCGCACCGCCATTGACGAATACCGCGTGCAGCCCGAGGGCGGCAAGGCCCGCTCACAGTCGCGCGGCGGCAAGGGGCGCGCCGACATCAAGACCAGCGAGCGCAACGGCAAGTCCGTCGCCGCGATCGCGGTCAGATCGGGACAAGACGTTGTCATCGTCACCAAGGGCGGCCAGCTTGTCCGTGTTCCCGCCGACTCGATCTCGATGATCGGTCGGAATACGCAGGGCGTGCGCGTGGTGGGGGTCAACGAGGGCGACGCCGTCGTCTCCACGACCGCCGTCGATGCCGATCCAGCAGCCGAATCCCTCGACTCTGGTGAAACCCCGCCCGACGCGGCGCGGCCCGGGCCCGAAACCACTCCGACGTCCGCCTCATAAGCCCCGAGATTCGTGATACACTGGGCCCACCATGGCTACCGACTGGTCCGATGACATCGCGATCGCCGACCTCGCCGACGAGCCCGCGCTCTCCGAGGAGTTGTCGCAACTCATCGACCGCGTCGGCCAGACCGAGGCCGCCCAGGCGCCGCACGTCGTTCTGAATTTCGGTCAGGTCAACCACGTTCACAGCTCGAACCTTGCCCAGCTGCTGCGCCTGCGCAGCCGCATGAACGAGCGCGGAAAGCGTCTGCTTCTGTGCTCGCTCACGGAGGACGTGTGGCAGGTGCTGAAGATCACGGGACTCGACAAGGTCTTCCGCTTTGCGCCCGATCCCATGACCGCATTGGCCACGCTGCAGCTCGAGCAGGAACCGGAGAAGTAGGGCCGTTTCTCAGATCCTCCCACGGCTCCGTTCTACAGTCTCCTCACCTCTTTCCACGTCACTACGATGCGAAGCCGGAACCGCGAGCCATGGGCGCGGGTACAACACCGGCACGTCTCGATCGCTGCTGAATCACGACATGACCCAGACGCTTGACCAACCCGCCGCCCACGCCGCCAATCCAGGCCGACCTACTCCCGTCGCCGAGCTCCGCGCCCTCCGCAAGATCTACTACAAGCCCGACGGCTCGGTCATGGTCGAGGCCCTCCGCGGCATCGACGTCACGATCAATCGCGGCGAGTACGTCGCCATCATGGGCGCCTCCGGCTCCGGCAAGTCCACCCTCATGAACGTGCTCGGCTGTCTCGATCGCCCGACCGACGGCCTGTACCTGCTCGACGGCCAAGACGTCGCGGCCATGAGCGACGACGATCTCTCCAACTACCGCGGGCTGAAGATCGGCTTCATTTTCCAGGCCTTCAACCTCATCCCGCAGTTGACCATCGAGGAAAACGTTGCCACGCCGCTCTTCTATCAGCACGTCCCGCGGGCCAAGCGGATCGAACGCGCGATCGAAACGCTCGGCAAGGTCGGGCTCGGCGATCGTCTCGGACACCGCCCGCGCGAACTCTCGGGCGGCCAGCAGCAGCGCGTGGCGATCGCCCGCGCGCTTGTGACTCGTCCCGTCGTCCTCATGGCCGACGAGCCCACCGGTAACCTCGATTCATCGACCGGTCAGGCGATCCTTGGGCTCTTCGAGGAACTCCACGCGGCGGGCATGACGATCCTCATGGTGACGCACGATCCGGTCGTCGCCGAACGCTGTCTGCGCGTCGTCCGCCTCAAGGACGGCTTGGTCGAATACGACCGTCAGCAGCCCGGATATCTCGGGCGCAAGGCGGGAGGTGCCGCGCCCGCTCCGGTCCCAGAATCGACCCACTGATAGCCTCGATCGGCGGCGTCAGATCGCCTGTAACCCTGTCCTTCGCCAAACCTTGGCCATCGCAGGCCTTGCTTGTTCGCCCGGTGTACGATATAAGTCGAACACCGCGCGATGGATCGCGTGGTCGGAGGACGCCGTGGCTCACAAGGGCGGCCAATTCCAGGAGGGCGCCAACGCCCCCTACGGGGCGGATGGTGACCTCTTCCCATCAGACGCCGCGGACGACAGTATCCCGCCGGGCCTCGCGCACGCGATGTCCGGCTCCGCCGCTTCAATCAACGACGGCCTGAACGCCAAGGTGCTCGTCCTCAACAAGCTGTACGTCGCCATTCGCGTCGTGTCGGCGCGCCGCGCGTTCTGCCTGCTCCTCAACAACATCGCCGAGATCATCCACGTCGAGCGCGACGGCGAGGGGCACCGCTACACCAACTATGACTTCGCGACCTGGGCCGAACTCTCGGAGGCCCGCGCGAGGTTCGAGCGTGAGCAGCACGACTGGGTGCGCACGGTGCGGGCGGAGTTGGCCGTGCCGCGGATCATCCGCCTGCTGGGGTACGACCGCCTGCCCGAGCAGACGGTGAAATTGAATCGTCGCAACCTGTTTGCGCGTGACCGGAACCAGTGCCAGTACTGCGGGCGGTTGTTCCCGACGTCGGACCTGTCGATCGACCACGTGATGCCGCGGACCCAGGGCGGGCGGGACTCGTGGGAGAATCTGGTGTGCGCGTGCATCCGGTGCAACGCGCGCAAGGGCGGGCGGACGCCGGAGCAGGCGGGTGTGCGCCTGATCCGCAAGCCGGAGCGCCCGAAGCGCAACCCGCTGATCACGATCCGACTTGGCAACGAGAAGTACGCGTCGTGGAAGGCGTTCCTCGATCACGCGTACTGGAGCGTTGAACTGGGCTGAACGGCGACGAGGCTGACGGCGCGGAGCCCTCGGTGGATTGGAGGGCGCGCGCGGAATGCCCGCTCGCGCGGGGTGCACCCCAAGGCCGGTGTATTCACTTGTCAAAGACGCCGGGGTTGCGCCGCGGGCGAACTCGTGCTTGGCCTGGCCCAGGTGAGGGCGCGGGGTACGCACGCGCTCTCCACCAGAAGGGGCGGACGGACACTTCTGTGCGCACAAACGCGGTGGTAAGCAGGCACTAGCCGATTGAAAATCGGCGCCGGAATCGAGCAGAAGTGCAGGCCGCGAAGGAGGTCGCGCGCTGGAAGAACTCGCGCGAAGTTTTTTTCGAGAATCCGGGAAGTGGCCAAAAAGACGGACACATTGGTGCGCACAGACGCGGTGATAAGCGGGCACTAACCGGAATTCACGAAGCCACGAAGAGACAGGGGGATGGAAAGGGGTCGTCTGTTCGGGCAGGAGTGGTTCTGTTGATCTCCCTGAAACGAAAACGGCCCCGGCTTTCGCCGAGGCCGTCGTGATTCAAGTTGCCCGATCCGCTCAAGTCCAAGCCCGCGACAAGACGTTCGCCAGCCGGCTCAGTTGAAGCGGATCTTGTCGGTGCCCATGGCGCCGTGGTCGTCCATGCCGCCGCGGGTGGGGGCGTTGCCCTTGCCGCGACCCTGGCCGCCGGCCGGCTCTTCGCTGGCGCCGCCGCCCGTGGAGTCGCCCCACTGAGCACGCTTGAGCGAGAGACCGATCTTGCGGTCGGCCTTGTCGACGCGGAGGATCTTGACGTCCACCTCGTCTCCGGCCTTGACCACGTCCTGCGGGTTCTCGACCTTGTGATCCGCCAGTTCGGAGATGTGCAAGAGGCCCTCGAGATCGGACTCGAGCTCCACGAACACGCCGAAGTTGGTGATCTTGGTGACCGCGCCTCGGACGACCATGCCGGGCTTGTAGTGCTCGGGGATGGCGGTGAGCCACGGGTCTTCCGAGAGCTGCTTCATGCCCAGGCTGACGCGCTGCTTCTCGCGGTCGACTTCCAGCACGACGCACCGGACGGTGTCGCCCTTCTTGAGCACCTCGTTGGGGTGCGTGACCTTCTTGGTCCAGGACATGTCGGAGATGTGGAGCAGGCCGTCGATGCCAGGCTCGATCTCGACGAACGCGCCGTAGTTGGCGAGGTTGCGGACCTTGCCCTCGATGACGGTGCCGGGGGGATACTTCTCGCCCACGAGTTCCCAGGGGTTGACCTCGACCTGCTTCATGCCCAGGCTGATCTCCTGCTTGTCCTTGTTGATCTCAAGGACAACAACATCGACCTCCTGGTTGGGCTGCACGATCTCGGACGGGTGGTTGATGCGACGGGTCCAGGACATCTCGGAGATGTGGACCAGGCCCTCGATGCCGTCCTCCAGCCGCACGAACGCGCCGTACGACATGAGGTTGACCACCGCGCCGCGGACGCGCGAGCCGACCGGGTACTTCTTCTCGATTTCTTCCCAGGGCGAAGCCTCGCGCTGCTTGAGGCCCAGCGCGATCTTCTCCTTCTCGCGGTCGATGTTGAGAACCTTGACCTCGACCTTCTGGCCGATCT
>JADLFE010000013.1 GCA_020845755.1 Phycisphaerales bacterium | reverse complement strand
TCAGCCCGTTCGATCTCACTCAGGTTCAACGGCGTGCGCGGGCCCATGGCTCGACTCCAGAATACCCCGAAGTCGATACGCGCCGCCCTTGCAATCGGTTGCGCCCTTGTTCAAGTCAGGTCACTAGCGCTTTGCCGGGCGAGTGGGAGCGACTGGTCGAGTCGGTCGGTCCCGCATCGCTGCTGGTGGTCATTCAATCGCGCCTGGGCCCATCGCTGCGGGGGCGGCTTGACCCCGAGGACATTCTGCAGGAGTCCCTCGTGCGCGCGTGGCGCGGGCACGCCGACGCCAAGTTCGCGTCTCCCCGCGCGTTCCGTGCCTGGGTACTCAGGATCATTGATCATCGCATCAAAGACGTCCTCAGATCTTCCAGCGCGATCAAGCGCGGCGGCGGACAGAAGCACGTCGCGCCCGGCTCGTGGGGCGGCGTCGCCGCGAAGGGATCGGGAACGCCGAGCCGCCTGGCGCGACATCGCGAGCAGGCGGCCGCGATGTCGGACGCGATCGAGCGAGTCCCCGTCGACCTGCGCGAGGTCGTGCGCCTGCGACTGTTCCATCAACTCGGGCTCGAACAGATTGCGACCGAACTTGGCCTGACCATGGCCGAGGTCCGATCGAGGCTTCGCCGGGGGGCGGAGTTGTATAGGCGACGCCTCCGCGAGGCCGGAATCGGGCGAAGTACGCGAAATTCTGTCGGTGACCCGACAATCGGCGGTACAGATTGCGTTTGAGTGATGTGAACAACGCGCATCACAGCCAGGCTCGGCGGGAAATGGCGACGGGCACGGCGATGTCCGAATCGGACCAGGTACTGCTCGATGCGGCCTTTGAGCGTGCGCTGGCCTCGTGGGAAGACGGAGTACCGATTCCCCCGGACACACTATTCCCTGATCGCCCGGACCTCTCCGATCACGCGGAGAGATTGCTGGCGCTCGCCAGGGACGTGGCGGTGATGGGAGTGCCCGCCGGACCATCGCCATCGGTGCCCGGTTACACGGTGTTGTCGGAACTCGGCTCGGGAGCGATGGGCTCGGTGTATCTGGCGCGTCAGGAGCGGCTGGGCGGGCGTTCGGTGGCGCTCAAGGTCTTGCCCGCGGGGGCTGCGGTGTCGGCGCGCGCACGCGATCGATTCCAGGCCGAGGCCAACGCGGTCGCACGCCTGCGTCATCCCCATGTGGTAACCGTTCATGATGTGGTGCGTGAGGGTGGGCTAATCGCCTTTGCCATGGAGTTGGTGGACGGCGCCTCGCTGCATGACGTGATCGATCACCTGAACTCGCGCGGAACACCGCCGCGGACCGAAGATGTCCGTGCATATCTCGGCTCGGGTTCGTCGGTGCTGGGCGAGATTCCGTACTGGATGCTGGTGGCTCGGCTGGGTGTCGCGATCGCGCGGGCGCTCGAAGCGGTCCACGAGGCAGGTCTGCTGCACCGCGACGTGAAGCCATCGAACATACTTCTGCGACGCGACTGCACGCCGCTGCTTTCGGACTTTGGTCTGGTGCGTGACCCGGAGTCCGGTGTGGCGACCAGGGCCGAGGGGTTCGTGGGAACACCCGCGTACGCATCGCCGGAGCAACTCGCGGGCGGGATCGGCGCGGTTGACGCCAAGAGCGACGTTTATTCACTGGGCGCAACTCTCTTCCACGCGCTGGCGCTGCGCACGCCGTTCGCCGGGCGAGCGCCCGGCGAAGTGATGGCGGCGATCGAGCGCGGCGCCGTGTCGCTCCGCGCCCTGGCGCCCGACGTACCTCGCGATCTTGAGACGATCGTGCAGAAGGCCATGGCGCCGCGCCGCGAAGATCGCTACGCCAGTGCGACCGCGATGGCGGACGATCTGGAGCGCATGCTGGCCGAGCGGCCGATCCTGGCGCGCCGGCCCGGCCTCGTCAGCCGCGGCGTGAAGATGCTGCGCCGCAATCGCCAGGCGTTCCGCGGTTCGATCATCGGCGCGCTGGTGGCCTTGCTGCTGGTTGGCGCTGCAACATTCGGGCTGGTGATCGCGCCGCGCTGGGCCCAGGGCGCGCGCGAGCGTGCGTGGCTGGCGCTGCTCGATCCGCGCGACACCAGCACCTTCGCCAATGCGGGGTTCTTTGCATACCACTTTCCCGGGCCACCCAAGGTCAGCCGCGACGTGGTGGCGCGGGCGCTGTCGGAGTACGGCGCGGCACTGCGTTTCCAGCCGTGGGACGATCGCACGCTGCTGGAGCGTGACGCGCTGGCCGCGATGATGTCGCTGGACACGTCCGGACGTGGGGCGATCCGCTTCAGCGATGAACTGCTCCGGCGCGCGCCGCTCGCCTGCACGTGGCTCGAGGCGTGGAGTCGGATCCCAGCGGACAGCCCGCCCCCACCGCTCCCGCCCGAAGCGCGGGGAAGCGACGAACTCATCGCGCTGGGCATGATGAGCTACGCCACCAGCGAGATGCTCCCCGCGGTCGAGGCGTGGCAGGAGCTCGAGCACCACGGCGAACCCGGCGCCTTCGTCCGGGCCGGCCTCGGGCTCTACTTCATCTACGCCCAGCAGCACGGGCGCGCCTATCCGCGGCTCGAGGATGCGGATCGTGCCTTCCGCGGCGTGAGTTTTCTTCGCGCCGCCCACGCCGAGGCCGCGTGGGGTGTTGGCGATATCGAATTGGCGGGCATGCTGCTTTCACAGGCGCGTGGGCTGGCATTGAGGGACGAGTCTCAATTGATGCGGGTGGGGATTCTCATCGACCTGGCCCGTGGCCACACCGACGACGCGCTCAAACGCTTCGAGACCTGGTACTTCGATCCGAAAGTCGGGGGCAACAGCGTCGCGGGCTTTCAGGTGGGCGCGTGGCTCGAAGCCCACGGCGAGAACCTCAAGGCTCTCTGTGTGTACACGAACTCGATCAACAATGAGTCACCCAATCGCTGCATCCGCCGATTCATCCCGCTCGCCGAGCAATGGTGGAGCGCCCTGGGCGAGCGCGAGCGGCTCGCGGTGATTGAACACGCCATCAGCACCAAAGTCGGCGTCCGTCCCTGGGAACTCTCGCGGGTGCCGGTCTCCTACTCCGGGCTTCATTCGTTCGCCGGACTCGGACTTGTGCCGGCGGATGTCGCGGGTCTGCTCCGCGACACCGAGTTCGCTCAGGTGGGCAGTCGCTTGTATTCCTACTTGGACGCCGAGCACCCAGGCGAGCCCAGACTGCCCGAGCCACCGACGGGCGAAGAACTGCATCGAGCGGCCCGCGAGGTGCTGGGCCTGGCGAAGTAAGGCAAACGAAACACACCCCGATTGGCACGCCGATCGATCGGTTGGGACTCTCACCGCCGCTTGATTTCGTGTGATTTTCCTTCGGCGCCCGTATTTCGCGCCATTTTTCCAATTTGGCGCACACTCGCGCGCGCAGATGGAGTTTCAGTGGGTACGAGGCCGGCTTCACGATCCGCATGGGCGGGTTGGGGGTTGTCAGGCCGCGTTGGAGGCTGAACATCATGCGAACCCAAGCTCGTACATCCCCGGCACTGTTGCTCGCGGTCGCTGGCTGCGCCGTGCTCTGTTGCGGGGCTCGCAACGCCAACGCCCAGCAAAGGCATTGGAACCTCACCCAAGATTGGAATGGCCAGAACCCCATCAACGAGTACTGGAGCTTTCCGGACAACCCCGAGTCATCCTTCATGTACGGTGGGCTTGAAGTGTTTAGTGTTGTGGGTGTGGCTGATTGGCAACATGACGGCGGCCCGACGAACTTCATAGTCAAGTGCGTCGGAGAGGCGACCACACTAACCCGGTATTGGCGCGAGTGGGGCGTTTTTTCTGACTTAACCTTCGAGCCGGGGGTCGTCGCCTGGTGTCCTCCAGGTTCCATACGGGTTTTCTGGACCGCGGCCGATTATGCGGGCCCCATCCGTATTCATGTCACTATGACCGATCTCGCCCCAGATGGTGATGGGTCCTTTTTTAGGATTCTTCACAACGATTGGGATCATGATCTCTGGAATGGGAGTATCGGGGATTCGTTCACGCTCGATCTGGGATTGGTAGTGGCTCGCGGGGATCATATCGAATTTATCAATACCGGAGGTAACGATGTCATGAGCCTCAACATCGACATCGTAAGCAATCCTTGCGAAAACGAGACGGTGAACTGGACCAACGCGCAGGGGGGGAGTTGGGACCTCGCGAGCAACTGGAACCCCTCGGGGCGTCCGAGTTCGTCGGCCATCGCCACGTTCTCGATCGACGACCATTACGTCGTCACGCTCCCGGATGACCGCGAGATCGCGGGCGTGGTCGTCAACGCGGGTTCCGTGTACTTCGCCTTCGGAACGTCCCAACTCAGCCAGCCGACCACCGGGTGCAGGCCGGACTTCACGCTGGTGACCTCGCCCGACACCGACTCGAGCAGCACCCTCTCGGTCATCGGCGGCTGGCTCAACAGCGGCGGCCTGACCTCGATCGGGGTCGGGAACACGAGCACGGCAAACCTCGTCGTGGGACTCGGCGGCAAGATGAACGCCGCCGGCGACATCAAGCTCGGGAGCGGGTCCGACTCCGCCGCGACGCTCCTTCTGGAAGACGGCGAACTCAGGTTCTCCTCCAACCTCCTGGTCGGCGCCGGCACGCGGGCCACCGCCACGGTCACGATCAACAACGACGGCATGTTGACCGGCCCGCGCTCATCCACCAGGGTCTTTCTCGGAGACGCCCAGGGCGACGGCAACGTCACCACCGGGATCGTGAACCTCAACGCCGGCGGATTGCTCCGCACCGGCGAACTCGTGCTGGGGCGTCGACCCGCGACTTCGGGGCGGCTTTACTTGAACGGCGGGACGCTGCAGATCGATTCCCTGGTCATCAGCGACGAGGGCTCGGGGCTCTTGGACTGGACCGGCGGCACCATCGACAGCCTCCGCTCGCTCACCATCGCCAAGGGCTCGGGCTCGGAGGGACAACTCAACCTCGACGGCGCGGGACGCTCGCTGGTCTTCACCGGCGCGGGCGGCGTGGCCCACATCGCCGTCGGCGATCAGGGGCACGGCACGCTCCGCGTCGAGAACGGCGCCGACATCTCGCTGGCGGCCGGTGAATTCCAGGCCCTGGAGATCGGCGCCCACCCCTCGGCCCGCGGGCACGTGCTGGTCAACGGCGCCGAGTCCAGCATCTACGGGAGCGCCAACCCCTCCAACGACACCTCCTCGCTGGTGGTCGGCAACGCCTTCGGCACCGACGGCACGCTCCTGATCGACAACGGCGCGAGCGTCATCTTCGGGCACGTCCTGTGCGGTTCGAGCGTCACCGCGCCCGGCGGCGGCGGGATCGTCGTCCGCAATCACTCCAGCCTCACCAGCCGCGGGCTGGACGATGCCTTCGCGACGCCCTCTTCCGGCCTGCGCGTCGGCAACCCAGCGGGAACCGCGTCCATGCGAGTCCAACTGGGCGGCGTGGTGAACGCCCACAGCGCGATCTTCGCCGGCACGTATGGCGCTGAGCCGGTCGTGATCGTGGAGAACGCCGACTCGACCCTCAACGTCGACGGCGCGCTGTACCTGGTCAGCTTCGGCGGCCCGGCCGCCGGGGAACTCAAGGTGCGGGGCGGCGGGCGGCTCAACACCGGCGACACCTACATCGGCACCGGAATGGGCGGAGCGAGCAACTCGGGCACGGTCACGCTCGAGGGCCCGGGGCTGGTGTGGGTGAACTCGGAGACGATCAACGTCGGCGACCCGGCGGATGTCAACGCGGTCGGCACCCTGAACCTTGTGAACAACGCCGAGGTGCGGACGCATCGGTTCAAACCCGGCGCGACGGCCCACATCACGGGCGGCGCGACGGGCAACCCGCTGATCCAGGTGGGGAGCAACCGCGTGAACGCGGATATCACCTGCGACACGCTGCTGATGGGGCCGGGGACGGACCTGGTTGACTACAACCTGACCTTCGGCGTCGGCGCGGGCATCGGCGGGAACGGCACGTGGCCCGGCGACTTCACCGCGTCACTCGGCGCGGAGGTCGTCGCTGATCAATCTGTTCCCTTCCCAGAATACTGGGCGGACCACTCGGATTTCACAATCGCCGGCTCATTGACGATGGACGCGTCAGCGTCGGTTCATGCGGCGTGTGGATACTTCCACGACGACATATCCGGCGAATACCATCACAAGATCCAATCCCGGCTGGTGGTTGGAGGAACGGCCGCGATCGACGGCACGCTCCGGATTGACAAGTGGGTTCTGGCCGGCTTTGTATATGGTAACCCCTTGACAGGCGACAGCCTGACGATCGGGCAGACCTACGAAGTTCTCACAGCCAATTCGGTGGTAGGTACCTTCGACCAACTCGTGCTCTCGCCGGACTTTGCCAGCAACCGCGCCCACCTGACATACGAACCCGACCGCGTGCTCGTCACCGTCGATCCGCCCGTGTGCAACCCGGCCATCACCGACCAGCCCGTCGGCGGCCAGACCTCGCCCGGCGGGAGCATGATCCTCACCACCAGCGCCACCACCGAATTCGGCAACCTTGAGTATCACTGGGAATGGCTCAACCTCCAGAACGACACCCAGTGGGAGCCCGTGACGGATGGGATGTCCAACAGTGTCCTGAGCGCGGCGGTCCTGTCGCCGGACACGATCCAGGTGACGATCGACCCCGCATACTTCTATCACGGGTACGAGTTGCCGAACGAACTGCGCCTGCGTTGCTTTGTCGGCGCAGTGAAGTGCAACGAGTGGGTCCAGAGCGATGACGTGGTGCTGATCGTGTGCGGCGCGGACGTGAACCACGACGGCTTCGTGAATGCGCTGGACTACGACCAGTACGCGGAACTGTTCGAGACGGGCGAACTGGGCGCGGACTTCAACCGCGACGGGTTCGTGAACGGCCTGGACTATGACGCATTCGCAGAACACTTTGAGATAGGGTGCTAAACCCCGGCTCGCACACGAGCACCCACGGCCATTTTCATTGAACACGGCGAGAGCCGGCGGCATCCCCACCGGCTCCTGCTGTTTGTGACGGGCATGGACGCACTCGCTCGAGATCGGTGAGATGTCGAGCAGCGTGCTTCGTACGGGTTGGTTGTCACGAATCGCTCGCCCTGGCTTTCATACCACTGGCACTGTGTCAAATGCCCGCTCAGTCCATCTGAGACCCAGGCTGAGACCCAAGATCCAACCTATTTCGCGCCTCCGGTTGTGCAACGTGTCCGGTTGTGAACGGTTGTTGACTGGCGGTGCCAGCGTGATCCATATGAATGTCCATTCGACATGGAAGCAGGTATCCATGGTGCCGTCATTCATGATCGAGTTCTGCGCGGGAATCGCTCGGGATGTCGGCAGAGTCGCTCACGCATGCGCTTGCGACACTCCCTCGGCACTACTCCTCACACGAGTACAGCACGGCACCCTCCTGAGAAATTGTCTCGCACAGCGATTTGCCGATTGTCCATCGAGTAGAGTCGCCAGCGCCTTCCGGGACTCGGCGCTTCTCCCACTCGCACGCGAGCGGCAAGCCCAGGAGAGCCACACGCCATGCTCTGAGACGAATGCGATGCACCTATGGGAGCGGTCCGAGCAGTAACGCTTGTAACGCCTCCACGGCACCGTCGCGCACCGCACGCGTGACCAACACACGGTTTCTGCCCATTGAATCGGTGCCGTACCCGGACACGCTGCGTCGCGCATCATCCCAACACGAGTTTCACTCCGGCGACCAGCAGCACGAGCGCGAGAACGTAGTTCAAGGCGCGGGGCGTAGCGCGCCGACTGCCGAGGGTCGCGCCGATCAGGCCACCGATGACTGCGCACACGGCGAGCGGCCAAAGGGACAGCGGCGGAGTCCGCCCGTCATGCACCAGGCCCGCGACGCCGGCGATTGAGTTGACCCAGATGAAGAGCGACGAGGTTGCGGCGGTACGCTTCGGATCCGCCCAGCGCAGAAGCAGGAGCACGGGGCTCAGGAATATTCCGCCTCCCGTTCCGGTCAGCCCCGCGACCAAGCCGAGCAGAGCGCCGACCGCGAGCATCGCCGGCACATGCGGCGGGCGCGTCTGCAGCGGCACGACAGGCGGGCGCCACGCGACATTCGCCATGCGAATCGCGGTAAGCAGCAGCACCACGCCGATCGCGATCTTCAGCGCGTGCGAGGGCATCTCGGTCTTTCCACCGAGGAATGCTGCGGGAATCGATGCGGCCGCGAAGGGCCAGAAGAGCCCCCATCGAAAGTGGCCCGCGCGCGCGAACTGCACGAACGCGATGGTGGCCACCAGGATGTTGATCGAGAGGGCCGTCGCTCGCATGAGCGCGGGCTCAACGCTCATGATCGCCATCACGGCCAGATAGCCGGATGCCCCGGCGTGCCCGACCGCGGCGTAGAGCGCGCCAACGACCAGGAAGAGCGCGGCGAGGATGGCGAGAGTGTCGGGCGGCATGCGCGGTGAGAGTTTACACGATTGCGCAAGCCGACCACGGACAGGAAGTCGTGACACCCAGTGGGCGCGGCGGCGTGCCGATCAGCCGCCGATGGCGGACATCGAGCGGGCGGGCTGCTCGAACTCCGGCGTGGCGATCCCGTGCCCGGCCTGCTTGGTCCACGTCGCGTCGATCAGGAACCCGGCGATCGCGTCGTCGCTCGTCGATGGGCCGCGGAGAAGCGCGCGCAGGTCCCACTCACGCGTGCTGAACAGGCACGGGCGGACCTTGCCGTCGGCCGTCAGACGCAGGCGACTGCACGCGCCGCAGAACGGGCTGCTCACCGGCGCGATGAAGCCGATCCGCGCGGAGGCGTCGCGCGGCAGGTCGGCGAAGCGGTACGTGCGCGCCGTGCTCGACGCCTCGTCGTCGCCGCACGCGACCAGCTCGTGGCGGGCCCCGATCGCGCGACGCGTCTCGGCCGCCGCGACCCACTTGGACGGGTCCCACGCCCGCCCCGAATCCAGCGGCATGTACTCGATGAACCGCATCTCGATCCCGAACCGGCGCGCCAGTTCGGCCAGCATCGGCGCCTCGTCGTCGTTGAAGCCGCGGATCAGCACCGCGTTGAGCTTCAGCGGCGTGAGGCCCTCGTCGAGGCACATCGACACGCCGTCGAGCACGTCGCCGGGCGTGCAGGTCGAGCGTGTGAGCCTGGCGAATCGCTCCGGACGCAGGGAATCGATGCTGATGGTGACCCGCTCGAGCCCGGCCTGTTTCCACTCGCGGAGCGCGGCACGCGACAGGCGCGACGCGTTGGTGATCATCGCGATCTCGACGTCGGTCGCGGCGCGGATCCCGCCGATGATCTCGGTGAGTTCGGGGTGGAGCGTCGGCTCGCCGCCGGTCAGCCGGATCTTCCGCACGCCCAGCGACGCCGCCACGCGCGCGACGCGGATGATCTCGGGCGTGGTCAGAAGGCGCTCGCGCTCCATGAACCGCACCCCGGGGTCCATGCAATAGACGCACCGGAAGTTGCAGCGGTCGGTGATGCTCAGACGCAGGTCGCGGATGACCCGGCCGTGGGAGTCGATCATGCGCCGCGCCGCGCGAACGTGATCGGGCGCGGGCGGCGGACACTCCGAGCAGTCCGGCGCGTGCGCGCGGTCGGCTGCGGGTGCGCCCGCGCGCGGCGCAAGCTGCGGCAGGCTCAGCCGCGACACCGCCATCGAGGATCCACCGTTCACCTGAATCACGCGGCCAACTCCAACAGCACCCCGCCGATCACACTCCAAAGGACTCACGCACGCTCTCGCACCCCTTCACCCCGCCTCACTTCCCCCGCTCGAACTGCTCGTGGGCCCAGCACCAGGCGGCGACCGTGCCCGGGAAGCCGACCGTGTTCATGCCCAAGAGGATCGCCTGCTCGATCTCGACCTCGCTGGACCCGTGCTGCATCGCGCGGCGGACGTGGCTGCGCAGGGCCGACTCCAGCCCCGCGCCCACGCAGATGCCGATCTTGATCAGCGACAGCGTCCTGGCGTCCAGCGGCCCGGCGTTCTCCACGGCCGTCGCCACCATCTCGTGCGATTTGCCCAGCGCCGGGTACTTCGTGATGAACGCCTTGTACGTCCCCGGCACGCCGCCCCTGGATTTTCTCTTCGCGACCGTGCTCTTGGCCATGATTGCTCCCGTGCGTGGCGCCCATCTGCACAGCGCCCGACGCCGGTGTCGTCAAGCGTTGACAGGTTCGAGCTTCACGTGAGTATCGTAGAACGACACCCTCCCGCCCACGGGATCAAACATGCAGGTGTTCTTGACGATCGGGTCGGTCCACCTGGCCGCGTTGGCGTGGATGCCCTCGCGGCGGCGCGCCTCGCCGTCGGCCTCAGCCTCATGATGTACCCACCCTGCGCCAAGGTGCGGTACGAGGAACTTCCGGCCATCTTCCGCAATTGGAAGGCCCTCTTGCTCTCTATGGTGCAGAACCGGATCGTGGGCCCCATCCTCATGTGCGCCCTTGCAACAGTCTTACTGCACGACAAGCCCGACTCCATGCTCGGGCTCATCATGGTTGGCCCGGCGTACTGCATCGCGACGGTGATGCGTGGAACAACCTGGCCAAAGGCAGCGCCGAATACGCCGCGGGTCTCGTCGCGGTTTGAGTCCGCAGGCTCAGCAGCAGGGGCAAGCCGTACGCCGAGAACGTCACGGTATCACGGATACACCCGATGTCTCACTGAGACCCATCGGAACAGCGCGCGTGATATCGCGGGCTCACGGGGATGTGAGCGATAGGGTGTGACTCATCACATACGCGGAGTGGTCGGGTCGGCCCGACCTGGCTCGGGACTGAGATCGCCGGAGCGCGGGCGCGCTGCGTGGACGACTACTCGATCTTGCCGCCCGAAGTATCGTAGATCCACTGATCGGCGTGGCGGGGCCAGGTAAGCACCTCTCCCGGGGCGAAGAAGAGTTTGAGTTCGCGTTCGGCGGCCTCGGGGCTGTCCGAACCGTGGATGAGGTTGAACGAGTTGGAGACGCCAAAGTCGCCGCGGATCGTGCCGGGGTTGGCCTTGCTGCCGAAGGTAGCGCCCATCATGTTTCGCGCGATGGTGATGGCGCCATTGCCGCGGATGGCCAGGACGACGACCGGGCTCGACGTCATGAACTTCACCAGGCCCGCATAGAACGGGCGTTCCTTGTGCGCCTCGTAGTGTGTCGCGGCGAGTTGCTGGCTGATCTGCATGAGTTTCATGCCGACGATCTGCAGGCCCTTGTTTTCAAAGCGGCTGATGATCTGGCCCATAAGGCCGCGCTGGACTGCGTCGGGTTTGAGGATGATGAGGGTGGTTTCCATGGTTCGTTCTCCGAAATGTCGCGCGTGAGCGTTCGCCCGCGTCGCGATGGGTGAGGGGGAGTTTAGGCCGCTGACGTATCGCGTTCGCGCGTCAAAAACAACACCGGAGCGCAACAAGCGCCCCGGTGTCGTCGTTCTGAACTGTGGTCAAACCGAAGTCAGACGCCGAAGTTGGTCAGGACTCGGCGGCCGACGCGAGAAACAAGGACTTAGCGGCGGCGACGGCCGGCAACGAGCCCGCCGAGGCCGAGCAGGGCCATGGCGCCCGGGGTGGGGACGACATCGCCGGTGAACTGGAGGTTGCGGTCGAAGGTGTTGTTCACGAAGTACGCGCTGAAGCGGAAGGTGCCCGCCGCGAGAGTTCCACTCCCGTTGGCAGCCACACTGCCGATCTGGGCAACTCGGAATTCAACCGTGCCCGAGAGATTCGGAAGGGCCGAGAGGTCGATGATCGAGTTCACGAAGTTGCCACCCGGGCTCTGATCGAAAGTGTGGAGTACCGAGGAGAAGTTGTCTCCGCTGTAGTAGAGGCCGATAGCCCCAGGGCCAGTACCGGACGAGCGAGTGCCGATGTACAGGCTATCGAGGTTGACCTGATAGCCCGAGTCAACCGTGAAACCCCAACTGAAATAGTCCGTGGTCTGCTGGGTCCAGCCCGAAGCGCTGAACGAATTGGAGGCGCCGCTCGCGGCCAGGCCGGTGCCGCGGGTCAGGTTCATGGCGGAAACGTTCGCGGTGGCAGAGCCGGCCGTGAAGGTCTGGTTGCCAGGAGCGCCGAGCAGGTCCCACTGCGAGATCGTGACGGTCGCGGACGCAACGCCCGCGCTGGCCGCAAGGACGGCCAAAGCAAAAATCTTCATCTTTTCTACCCTCCTACCAGGCAGGGAAGTAGGCCGCACGCGAGACCGGAAGAAGTCCCTCCCCTTCCGGGCGGAATCCCGCGCGAGGCACCTGTCTGGGCCCATCTCTGGGCGGTGGAAGTATAACGATCGCCGAGGGCGTTCGCAGCCCCGCAGAGCGTGATTTGCGCGAACTTCAAGATACCCCGTACGCAATACGAATATCGCCCCTGATAACCGCGT
Source organism: Phycisphaerales bacterium (assembly GCA_020845755.1). Classification (GTDB taxonomy): domain Bacteria; phylum Planctomycetota; class Phycisphaerae; order Phycisphaerales; family UBA1924; genus JABWBC01. Next base: position 140,376 of record JADLFE010000013.1, on the reverse strand, counting down.
TCCTGGCTCCGTGAGTCACCTTTGCTCCCAGCCGCCATACACTGCCCCGCGCCGATGCCAAGGAGGGCACGCCGAGATGTCACAGACCCCTGTCCTGGAACTCCCGTTGGCAAAAGACGGAACGACGCCCAAGAAAACCGCCCCCCGCGCGACGGCCGAATCGATGGCCGCCAAGCAGCGCGACATCTCCGTGTCTGAGTTCTTCGCCAAGAACCGGCACCTGCTCGGGTTCGACAACCCCCGCAAAGCGCTCCTCACCACGGTGAAGGAAGCGGTCGACAACAGCCTCGACGCCTGCGAGGAAGCCGGCATCCTCCCCGAGATCGTCGTGGTCATTGAGGATCTCGAGGAAGCGAAGCAGCGAGCCGGCGAATCACCGAAAAAAGGAGATGACGACTCGGCTGACGCTGCCAAGAAAGCCAAAGTCTCCAAGTCGGGGCGCTACCGGGTGACCGTGGTCGACAACGGCCCGGGCATCGTCCGCAAGCAGGTCGAGAACATATTCGGCCGCCTCCTCTACGGCTCGAAGTTTCACCGCCTCAAGATGTCGCGCGGGCAGCAGGGCATCGGGATTTCTGCCGCGGGTATGTACGGGCTGATCACCACCGGCAAGCCCATGATGATCCAGACCCGGCCCGATGCGCGCAACTCGGCGCACCACATCGAACTGGCGATGAACACCAAGACCAACCGCGCGGAGGTCACCGCCGACGACGAGACGGATGATTTCCCGCTGGCGCGACTGCGTGAACTCAACCCTGCCGTGCGAGAGATCGCCGATCGCGGCGAATTCCTGAGCCCCACGAATTTTCCGACCGGGACGAGCGTCACGATCGAACTCGAGGGCAAGTACCAGAAAGGCCGCGGGAGCGTCGACGAGTTCCTCGAACTCACCGCGATCGCTAATCCGCACGCGCGGATCGTGCTGGTTCGCCCGACGCGCACGATCGAGGAAGAGGACGACACACCACTCTTGAAGAAGGGAAGGGCGACGATCGCGGTCGCCGATGGTGACGGCGCGCTGGTCGAGTCCTCCACCGCTGCGACGAACGCCGGTCCGGTTATGACCGAGGACGTGGGATCTCTGGTCGTTTTCCCGCGTGCCGTCAACGATCTACCGCCTGAGACCAAGGAAATCCAACCGCACCCCAAGGGCATCGAGTTGGGCATCCTGCTCCAGATGCTCAAGGACTACGAGGCGGGCGAGAAGGGCGGCACGCTCTACTCGTTCCTGCAAGAGAAGTTCTGCCGCATTACGGGTCCGACCGCGGGCGAGTTCTGCTCCAAAATCGGGGTGACCAGCCGCACCAAGGTCGCCGACATCGAGCCGCCGCAGGCCGAGAAACTGTACAAGGAATTCCAGGACTCCAAACTCGCGCCGCCTCCGACGGACTGCCTGGCGCCGATCGGCGTGCAGCAGTTGCTGAAGGGCATGTTCAAGGGCGTGCGTGCCGAATTCTACGCGGCGTCGAGCCGGGAGCCGGATATCTACCGCGGGCGTCCGTTCCTGATCGAGGCGGCGATCGCGTTCGGCGGCGAATTGGCGGCGGACGACTCGGCCCGCGTCATCCGGTTCGCCAACCGCGTGCCGCTGCTCTTCCAGCAGAGCGCGTGCTCGAGTTTCAAGGCCGTCACAGAAACCAACTGGCGGAACTACGACCTGCAGCACCCGCGCAACAGCCTGCCGGTCGGGCCGCTGGTCATCATGATCCACATGGCGAGTGTGTGGGTGCCGTTCACGAGCGAATCCAAGGAAGCGATCGCCGACTACGACGAGATCCGCAAGGAGATGAAGCTCGCGCTCATGGAGTGCGGTCGAAAGCTCGGCATCTACCTGCGGAAGCGCGCCAAGATGAAGCGCGAGGGTGAACGCCGCGACGTCTTCCAGAAGTACATCGGCGAGATCGCCAAGGCGTGCAACGCGATCACCGGAGCCGACGCCAAGAAGTTGTACGAGGCGCTGCTCTCGCAGGCAAAGGCCAAGACGGCGGTGGCAGATCTGGAACTCGACGAAGAAGGCAAGGCCGTCAAGGAGGACCCGGGCGATCAAGACGGCGTGATCATCGTCGACGCACCGACGCCGGGCACGCCGGGACGCGACACGGGCGACGCACCGGTCCTCGATAGCGACGACGAGCCAGGGTCCCGCCGCAAGCCCTCGCGCGAAGCCCGCGGGACTTCATCGGTATCCAAACTCGGCAAGGGGTCACGCGAAGACAACGCGCCGCCACTCGAATTCACCAAGGCCGAGGCCGCGGCATTGAAAGTCGCGTCGCTCCGAGACGACGATTCGCCCAAACGCGGGCGGGGCGAGGCGAAGCCCGCGCCCAAAGCGGTTTCGAGGCCAGAGCCTCGGACTGATGTCAAATCCGCGCGCAAGGCCGACGCCAAGGTTCCGGCGAAGAGGCCGCCCGAGAAGCCCTCGCCTCGCGTCACCGGAAAGACGTCGCTTCTGGTGACCAAGGTTGTCAAGGCCCCCGAGGGACCTGCCGCCAAACCGAGCAAGCCCAAGATGCGTCTTGTCAACGGCAAGCTCGTGCCGGTCGATGACGGACCAAGTCTGTTCTGATTCAGGGGAAGTGGACCGCCCAGCGTGCCAACGGCCGGACTTCAGGCTCGCGCGTGTATTCCTCTCGCACGAGCATCGAAGGAGGGCCGCATCCCGGCCGATCGGCATCAGGTGCGGCCGCCTTCTCGCACTTCACCAACATGAAAATCGCGGTCCCGCTCTTCTCAACGAGCCCGCGATGCGGCGCCCTCGATGGAGCCAAGGGCGCCAACCACTCCCCCTCGTCTCTCTCTTGGCTTCAACGCGAGCGGCGGAAGACGAAGAAGCCCGCGATCGCCGCCAACACCCACGTTCCCGAGGATGGCACGACTTCGAGTGAGGCAGTATCGAAGTTCAGGGGTCCCCAGGAACCGCCGCTGGTCAAGAAGGACATCGTGAGCGGCAGGCCGATCGCGCTGCTGCCGTCGGGGATGGTGACGGACAACGACGCCAGATTCCACGAATCCAAATCGAGCACGAGATCCGGGGTGAAGGCGGTCCAGTCGCCGGTGGCAACCGTCACCTCTCCAAGAAGGATCGCGCTCGGATCAAACACGTCCGGGTTTGCGTAACTCGGAATCCCGGCCCAGAGCTGCACGCGCCCACCCTGGTTTTCCCCGCGCGGGCCGATGGAGATGCCCGCGTTGAACACCTCGCCCGCGGCGATCGTGTGCGACGTGACCTGGCTCAGTCGCGTCTCCCAGTTGTTGATGAACGCGTATTGCGATTCGCCGCTCCCGGCATAGTCCACGCGCGACAACCCAGCGTCTCGAGCGCCCTCGCCAAATCCGACATCGGACCAACTGTTGATCCAATCCATGATGCCGAAGATGCCGGCGTCGTAGCCCGCAAGCCAGTTATCGCGGACGAGCGTCTTCTGCTCGCCCACGCCCACCAGCGACTGGCCCGTGTTCAGATACGCCGGCTCTTCGAAGTCACCGTTGAACAGGATGTTCTGCGCGGACGCAAGCGGCGTCGCGAACAATGCCATCACCCCAACGCATACGGCTTTCATGGAGTATCTCCTCTCTCGACCATGATGGTGGCGAAAGGAGTCCGGAACTCAATGAATCAAAAGGCCCAATCATGAGTGCATGCCCTGATCGCCACGGCCTGTGGAGGACCACGGTGGCGAAGGACAACCATCGGCATGTCTGATTGATGATCCGCCGAGGCTTGGAGGACGGTGCGTTACGCCGTCTCGGGCTTGATCACACCGACGACGGATGGCTCCTGTGATGCGATCTGGTCGGCGATTTCGCGGCGGTTGATTTCGACCTCGCGAGGGAAATCGAAGGCGACCCTGACCCGTTCACCCTTTACGGAAGCGATGCGCACAATCCCGATCGGATTCCGCGGATCGCCGATGACGACTTCTTCGCCTTCACGCCGAGTAATGACCAGCATTGGAATCACTCCCACCCAAGCGGCCCGATTTCCGTAGGCCGCTTCCCACCAATGGCGGAGTTATACCCGAAACGCGACGTGTTTGGAAGCCCCACGTCGGATTTCCTAGGCCCGATATGTCAAGGACTTATGAAAAAGTCCCGAACGGACGCCTTTCAGGCAAAGTCTGCCTGTTCAACCCACGGCTTGAACGCCGGTCACCTCTGGAACGTGTGTTCTGAGATTCCTTTCAACGCCCATCTGCAGGGTCATGGCGCTGGACGGACAACCAACGCAGGCGCCGTGGAGACGGATCTGAACCACGCCTTCTGGTGTGATGTCGACAAGTTCGAGGTCTCCGCCGTCGGATTGGACTGCCGGGCGGATGAGATCGATGACTTTGGCGACCTTGTCGCGAAGCGTGGGCGTGTTAGGGGTGTTTTCGGCGATGCTCAAATGCCGAGGGGCGGACTCGAACCGCCGACCTCCGGGTTATGAATCCAGCGCTCTAAACCAGCTGAGCTACCTCGGCAGGACGGATGAAGTGTACGCCCGGCGTTGGCCATCGGCCAACAGCGGAGTGACAACGGAGTGCGTGGGGAGTCACTTGGCGGCGGGGGCCAGTTCGAACTCGAGCGTGGAATAGCCGTCGATCTCAAAGTACTCGACGGTCACGCTGACCTCGGCGTCATTGTCCACGGTGAAGGTACCGTCGTTTTTGGTTGGGGCGTGCCAGGTCCAGTTCTCGATGACGGGCTTTCCGTCGACAAGGACGCGTACGCCGTCATCGCTGGTGGTTGAAATCTTCCAGGCTCCCTTGGGAACGCGGAGTTTGGAGGTCGCGATGACACCGAAGTGGTCGTTGGCAGGAGCGCCGGAGCCGAGTTTGTCTTTCAGCACGGCGAGGGTGCCGGGGCCACCCATGGCGAACTTGAGGGAGAGGTTGTCGAGCGTCGCCTTCTTGGCGTCTGGCGCCGCTGCCAGGGCACGCCATGCGTCGATCTTTTCGCGCGGGTCTGTGTCCTTGGTCCAGGTGAAGAATGTGGCGTCCCAGGACGCGGACATCAGCACGCCGGAGACGACCTGCCGGTAGCCCGAGTCGGAGACAGACAACTCGAATGGATATACGCCAGCGGCCTGTGCTTTGAGGGTAACGCTGGCGTTGGGGGCATCGGCGGAAGGTTTGACGATGGTGGGCGTGACGCCCTTTGCCGTGATCTGGATGTCGACATCGCTCGAGAATTTGAAGAGGTCGAAGGCGATCTCGCCGGCGCCGGCGCGGGACTGACGGACGAGGGGCGATTCATGATCCCACGGGCCCCACTCGGTCATGATGATCGTGTCGCGGCCGCGGAGCGAACTGCGGTTGCTGACGGGGCGTGAATCACCGATGCGATCGGCCTTGGGGAGATTGTAGGCGGTGAGAGCGCCGGCCTTGTAGAGGGTGATGCCGTCGGGGATTTCCATTTCGATGGCGTTATGTCTGGCGGTGACGACGCGGTTCTGGAACCAGCCGAGATCAGTGATGCTGCCACCGAGGGGGTCGCGGATCTGGAGGGCGATCAATTTTTCGTCGGGGCGGAGATCCTTGAAGGGGAGTTTCTTATCGAAGAGGATCGAGTTACCGACGACTTTGTTTCCCTGCCCCTTGTGATAGTTCGCTTTGACGCCGGGCTTCTGGAGGAGGTCCTTGTCATCGTCCCACCAGAGGTGGATGGCGCAGCGGTTGTTCTGCATGTTATTGAGGTAGATGCGGTTCCCGGCGCCGTGCTCGATGTTGATGCCGCCGCGTTCCAGTCCGTATGCCATGCCCCCGTTGCCGTGGATCATGTTTTCGACGATGAGCATGTCCTGCGAGTAACCGCCCCAGATGCCGCAGATGGCGTTTTCGGCCATGCGGTTACGGACGATGACGTTGCCGAAACTGAAGGTCATTTCGAGGCCGTGGGCGGGGGCGAAGGAGAAGTCGTTGTCCATGATGAAGTTGTCGTTGCAGCCGCGTCGTGTGTAGTCGAAATCGGGCGAGGGGGCGGGGGACTCGCCGATGGCCTCGAGTCCGGCGAAGGAGAAGAGCCCGTCGCCGCCGTGGGTGACGGAGTTTTCGAGGATCTGGTTGTTGGAGCACTGCTCGAACATGAGGATACCGGCGGAGTCCTGTCCGCGGTTGTAGACGCCCTCGACGTGTCCGCGGACGCAGAAGTCAAGGGCATTTCGGCAGATGACGTTTTTGCTGGAACGCCACATGGCGACGCCCCAACCGGAGATGAAGGAGCAGTCGTTGTCGTAGATCTTTGATTCATTCACACGATCGAGCACGATGCCGTTCTGCCCGCGTCGTACGAGCACATTTCGGATGACAACGTTGTCTGACTGCTCGACGTAGATCGCGGCGCCGTAGTTCTTCATCCACTGGTGGTCGTCGTTGTGGTGCGGGTACAGCCAGTCGGAGGCATCCTCGGCGACCGGTGTGGACTTGAGGTGCTGTCGGAAGTTGTCGGAGGCATCGATCTTGGTGAGTTCGAGCCCGGGCGTCCCGGAGGCGTAGAGGCCCACTTTGAAGCCGTGGATTCGAGCGCCGTCGATCTTGACGCCCTTGTGCCCATCGACGCGCAGGCCGACGCCCGCGAGTGTGTCCCACGGGGTTTGTGGGGTGGCGCCGCGGAGTGCTGAGCCCTGCTCGAATGTGACGGTCACATCGTCGGCGTCGATCTGGATCACGCCGTTGTTGTCGGCGTCGGCGATGACAGTTCCGGGAGCGATGCGGATGATGCAGGAGCGGGTGATCTTGGTGTTGTCGGCCGTGATCTCGACGACCGGGAGGGGATCGGCGGGCGACTGGGCCTCTTGCGGCGAGGCTGTTGCGTTCTGAGGCGTCGTGGGTGCATCAGCGCGTGGTGCGGTACCGACCTGCGAAACCAGTGCGGCGGCGGTGAGAGCGACAATGTTCATGTCAATCATGTCTGCATCCTATCCGCGATGGGCGGGCGCGCGGAACGGTCCTATGTGCCGCGATCAAGGCAGCACATTTGAAAAGGGCGTGTCATCTCAAACCCGAGTTGTATGAATGGATAGACGGGAACTCAGTTCGTCGGTTCCGCGGGCTTGGCCGGCGCGGGCTCGACGGCGTCCGCACGGCTGACACGGACGTCATTGCCGGCGCTCTGCAGCGGGGATCGGTAGGCGGGGGGTTGGTTCTGGGGCATTGATGCGGCGTGGACTTCGTCCTCGACACCCTTGAGGCCCTTCTTGAACTCAACGATGCCGCGACCGAGACTGCGTCCGACTTCAGGGAGTTTACGTCCGAACAGCAGCAAACCGAGGCCGAGGATGAGGAGGATTTCCCACGGGCTGAGATTCTGAAAGAGGCCCAGCGTCATCATGTTGAACTCCATCGCAACGACCTCTCCAAGTGTGCAGAACCGGCGCTCCGGTCCGTCACGCCGCGAACCGATAATTCAAGCGTCGCTGCGCCCCCGTGTCAATGTGGATGAACGCCCATCCGTTCGGATTCTTGCAGGGAATTCGGTCAAACCAACCGGGCATTGCGGCATTTGGCGCGGCGTTCTGCGGCCTCGATCACGTTGAGGAGAAGCATGGCCACGGTCATGGGGCCAACGCCGCCCGGCACCGGGCTGATCCACGACGCCTTTTCCTTCACCGCTTCAAAGTCGACGTCGCCAACCGTTTTCGTCTTCCCGTCAGGCGTATGCACCCGATTCACGCCCACGTCGACCACCGTTGCGCCGTCCTTCACCATGTCGGCCTTGATCAGGCCCGGCACGCCCGCCGCCGCAACCAGAACGTCCGCCCGGCGCGTCAGCGCCGGCAACTCATACGTCCACTTGTTGCACGAGATCACAGTCGCGTCCGTCCGCATCAAGAGCACCGCGATCGGTTTACCGACAACGTCGCTGGCGCCGACCACCACGCAGCACTTGCCGCGTAGTTCCTGGTGGGTGTGCTCGAGCATCTTCACGACCGCCAGCCCCGTACATGGCGCCAGCGAAGAACGCCCGTACACCACATTCCCGATGTTCGCCGGGTTCACGCCCTCCACGTCCTTGTCGGGCGAGATGAGGCACTGAATGCGGTACGGCTCGACATCCGCGGGGAGCGGCATGTGCAGCATGATCGCGCACACGTCCTCCGCTTCGTTGAGCCCTTGGACACAGCCGGCGATGTCATCGAACGTGCTCGTCGAGGGAAGTTCATGCAGGCGGTAATCAATCCCAAGTTCGCGGCACGTCTTGCCCTGGTTCTCCGCGTACACCCGCGCCCCGTTGTCGCCCGAATCCACCAGCACGGCGTCGAGGCGCACTGTTCCGCCCGCGTCTCGAACCACCTTGGCACGGGTGCGGATGGACTCACGGTATTTCTTCGCCAGTGCACTGCCGTCAAGGATCTGCGCGGTCATGTCCCATCATACCGCTCGAATTCCAGACTATCTGCGCCGGATTGATCGGGTCGATACGATGGGTCTGTGAGCAAGGGACACACCCCATCGACGGCGTCCGGCGCGTCGCCCGTATCGCACGAAGCGCGGAAGCGTGCGGAGCACCTGCGCGATGTTCTGAACCGTGCCAACCGAGCGTACTACGTCGACGCCACGCCCATCATGCCCGATGCCGAGTTCGACCGCCACCTCGCTGAACTGGCTGCGCTCGAGGCCGCGCACCCCGAACTGGCCGTCCCCACCAGCCCGACCCAGCGCGTCGGCGGCGAAGCGATCGACTCATTCCGCTCCGTCGCTCACGCCGTCCCGATGCTGTCGATCGACAACACCTACTCCGAGGCCGATGTGCGCGAGTGGTACGCCCGCGTCGAAAAGGGTCTGTCGGGCGGCGACTCGCTCTTCGCATCAGCGACGAATGAGCCGATCGTCCTCACCGCCGACCCCAAGATCGACGGCGTGGCGCTTTCGGTACGTTACGAGAACGGGCGACTGGTTCGGGCGGTCACGCGTGGCGACGGCTCCAAGGGCGACGACGTCACCCACGCCGCTCGCACCATCCGCTCCGTCCCGCTCACGCTCGACACGCCACATCCGCCCGATGTACTCGAGGTCCGCGGCGAGGTCTACTTTCCGCTCAAGGAGTTCGAGCGCATCAACGCCGAACGCCAACTCGCCGACGAAGACGCGCTGATGAACCCGCGCAACGCGGCCGCCGGCACGCTCAAGCAACTCGACCCCAAGGAGGTCGCCAAGCGCAAACTCGCCTTTGTGCCGCACGGGCGCGGCGTAGTGCCCGGCAACTTCGCCGAATCGCACTCGGACTTCCTCGCCAAGATCAAGCAGTTCGGCTTCGCCGTCAACCCGCATGTGCGCGTCTGCCGCGGCGTGGAGGATGCCCTCCTCGCCATCGAGGACTTTGACAAGAAACGTCGCACGCTCGATTACGCGACCGACGGCATGGTTGTCCGCGTCGATTCCTTCGCCCAGCAGGATGCGCTGGGCACGACGGCCAAGAGCCCGCGCTGGGTGATCGCTTTCAAATACCCCGCCGAGCGAAAAATGACGCGCCTTGTGCGTGTCGAGCACCAGGTCGGCAAGACCGGCAAGATCACGCCCCGCGCCGTCATGGAGCCCGTGCTCCTGGCCGGCACCGTCGTGCAGCACGCCACCCTCCACAACTACGGCTGGCTCCGCAGCATCCGCACCGACCTCTCGCTCTCCGAGGATCAAGACCCCGGCACACACCTGTGCGAGGGCGACATGATCGAGATCGAGAAGGCCGGCGAGATCATTCCCTACGTCCTGCGCGTCGATTTGTCGCAACGCCCGAAGGGTGCCAAGCAGATCCACGCCCCGGACCACTGCCCCGCGTGCAAGGGCCCGGTGGAGGTCGAGGAGGACGCCGCAGAAGAAACCGGGCGATTCTGCCTCAACCCTTCCTGCCCAGCGCAGATCCGCGAGAAACTGATCTGGTTCGCTGGCCGAAAGCAGATGGATGTAGACGGTCTCGGCGAAAAGACTGTGGATCTCATCCGCGCCAGCGCCATTCCGCTCAACTCCTTCCCCGATATCTTTCGCCTGCGCGACTACGCCACCATGCTCGTCACACTTGAGGGCATGGGTGATCGCAAGGTCGAGAAACTCCTGGGTGGCATCGACGCCGCCAAGTCTCGCGGCCTGTCTCGCCTCCTCGCAGGCCTCGGCATCCGCCACGTCGGCGATACCACCGCCAAGATGCTGGCTCGCCAGTTCCCCGACCTCGATGCACTCCTTGCGGCAGACGAGCGCCTGCTCCGCCCAAAGTCGCTCACGAAAAAGGAAGCCGTCGATCTCGGACTTCCCGAAGACACCGCCGATCGCGCGGAGACCGGCTTGGGCAAGGACACGGCGCCGGCGGTCCACACGTATCTGCATAGCCCGCAGGCCAAGATGCTCTTCAAGGAATTGCGAGCGCTCGGCGTGGATGTCACTTCGCACGACTTCGCCAGCGCCAAGTCCGCCTCCGCCGGCCCGCTCGCCGGCAAGACCTTTGTCATCACCGGCACGCTCGAGAACTACGAGCGTGAGGACCTCAAGGCCGTCCTCGAAAAACTCGGCGCCAAGGTCTCGGGCTCGGTCTCCAAGAACACCAGTGTCGTCGTGGTGGGTACCTCCGCCGGCTCGAAGTTCGACAAGGCCCGCGAACTTGGCATCGAGACATGGGACGAACCACGTCTGATCCGGGAACTTGCGGCGATGAGCGCGCGGGCGACGCATGCGTGATGTCGAGCGTGACCGGAAGCGGCGGTTGCCGGGGACGGGGCCGAAGGTCCCCCACCGTCCGGGGCGGCGGCGCGGTATGCTCCGTGCATGAACACTCGAATCGTTCCGCATGATGGCCGGCGTTGGTTCATCCTGGCGTGCCTGGTATTGGCGGTGTGCATGGTCCTGCCCGGAGCGATGGCGGCGGGTGATGACGCCGCGGCGAGTGAGTCGGGCGACCAAGCCGCGTGGCTGTCGACGGGCGTTGACGCGGATGGACGCGCGTGCCCTTTGTTTCGCGGCGAGTTCACGGTCGATCAGAACGTGACGAAGGCGACGCTGTCGATCGTCGGTCTGGGGCACTACCGGGCGACGATCAACGGGCAGCGGGTCAGTGATTCGGTCATCGACCAGCCATGGTCGGAGTACAGCACGACGATCTATGAGCAGTCCTTTGATGTGACGAAGTTCGTGCGCAAGGGTGGCAACACGATCGGCGTGATGCTGGGCAATTCGTTCTGGCGTGTCGGGCCGGTGAACGACGCTGGGAGATTCAGCAAGACCGACGCGATGCCGGATTTCTCGGCGGGGCGTAACTTTCTGCTGCGTGCGACGATCGATCTGACACTCGCCGACGGGAGCCGACGTCGCGTCATGAGCGGGTCGGACTGGAGGTGGACCGACGGACCGATCACGTTCTCGCATATCTACGCGGGCGAGGACTACGACGCGACGCGCGAGATCAAGGCGTGGGACATGCCGGGCAAGCCCGAGGGCGGATGGAACGCCGCGGTGGTTGTTGACGCGCCGAAGGCGGCGATCGTTCCATTTACCACGCCAGCGATGAAGGAGTTTGAGGTTTTTTCACCGCGTGAGCGTCGGACCGCGGGGAGCGAGGGCGATGGAGTCGCGACGTACGTATTCCCGCAGAATTGTTCGTCGCTGATCCGGTTCACGGTGGAGGGGAAGGCCGGCGCGAGGATCCGGTTCAAGCCGTGCGAGTACATGGAACCGGCGACGGGTCGCGTCAAGTTCACCTATACCTGGGGCACCGGCAAGGACATCTGGCACGACTACACCCTGCGCGAAGGCGAGCAGTCGCATCAGATCATCTTCTGCTACGAGGGCGCGCAGTTCGTCGAGGTCGACGGCGCGGTGGCGTCTGGCGAGGCGAATCCCAAGGGGTTGCCGGTCATCAAGATGATCGAACTCGTTCATGTCCGTGCCGCGTGCGAGAGCGTCGGATCATTCGCGTGTTCGTCGAAGATGCAGAACGACGCGCACAAGATTATCGACTGGGCGATCCGATCGAACATGGCCCATGTTGTTACCGACTGTCCGCATCGCGAAAAGAACGGATGGCAGGAGCAGAACTGGCACATGGCGCGTGCGCTGTCGTATCGCTATGACACGCACGCGTACATGACCAAGATCATACACGACGTTCGCGACACGCAGTTGCCGGACGGGCACATCCCGACGAATTGCCCGAACTATCTCGTGGGGGTACCGCCGCACGGATTCTGGAACGAGGCGCCGGAGTGGGGAATCTCTGGCGTGCTCGTGCCGTGGCACCTGTACGAGTGGTACGGCGATCGCGACGTGCTCGCGGCATCATTCGACAGCATGAAGAAGTTCGTCGACTACCTCTCGTCGACGGCGAAAGACGGGGTAATCACGAGCAATCTCGGCGATTGGTACGACTATGGGCACGGCAAGGGCGACGGCCCGAGCCAGTGGACTCCCGCCGAGGTGAGCGCGACCGCGATCTGGGCGCTGGGCGCACGGACCGTGGCTGATGCGGCGAAGGTCCTCGGGCACGAGAGGGCCGAGGCGACGTATCGCGATCTTTACACCGCCATCCGCTCGACATTCCAAGCCAAGTTCTACGACGCCAAGACGGCGACGACGCTGAACAAGGGCTCGTGTCAGGCGGGAGTTTCGACGGCGTTGTGCGCGGGCCTGATTCCGGATGCGGATCGTCCGCGAGCGGTAGATGCGATCGTGATGGACCTGGTGGGCCGTGGATACCAGCAGACGTCGGGCGAGGTACTGCAGGTCTTCCTGATCCGTGCGCTGGCAGAGGCGGGTCGGAACGACGTGCTGCACAAGGTGTACGCGCGCCGTGATCGCGGGAGTTACGGCTTCATGGTGGAGAGCGGGCTGACCACGCTCCCGGAATCTTGGGACGCCAAGCCCGGCACGGGCAACAGCCTCAATCACTTCATGCTCGGGCACCTGGTTGAGTGGCACTTCGCGTATGTCGCGGGGATTCGCCAGGAGACGGGGAGCGTCGGATGGAAGCGGATCGTGATCCAGCCCGATCCGGGCGGACTCGAGAACTATGAGGCGACGTTCAGAAGCCCGGGCGGAGAGATCGTGTCGAAGGGGAAACTGATCGATGGCAATCTGCATGTCAGCATCTCGATTCCGAAAGGGGTGGAGAGCGCGATGCTGGTGTGGCCGAGCGGCAAACGACTCACTCTTCCGATCGGCAAGACCACGGAGTTGGTGGGTCCGTAGCACACACTGCAACCCTTGCATTGTGGTGCTTGAGGTACTGAACACCGGATGATGCCGCAACGTTGCTCGCGATACGCTGCACGCGTGAGAACGCCATCGGGCACAAGCGCGATCGAGGCGATCGGGCACGTCGGTGCGTGGGCGGGCGCGTACTGCACCGCGGCGGCGGTGTGCTTCGTGCAACTCGCCGGGCTGGGTGATACGCCGAGCGCAGCGCTCGTGCTCTCGGTGTTTCTCACGGCAACGGGCGCGTACGCCCTCGACCGGGTCAAACTCCGCAGCGAGTGGATCGATCCGGCGGACATCGAGTCCCAGCCCGCCCGCTACGCGTTTCTCAAGGCTCATGCCCGCGCCGTTCGTCTCGGTGCGATTCTCTCGATCCTGGCGGCGGGGGCACTTGGCTGGTTCATCTCGGTGTGGGCGCCGGCGGCGTGCGTGCTGGCGGCCGCGGGAGTGGTCGCGTATGCACCGAGGCCCAGGGCGACTCGCCCTCGTGTAAAGGACGTGCCGTGGATCAAGAATGTGTATGTCGCGGCTGGCATCTCGGTCTTCGCGGCGTTGGCGGGATTGGCCGCGCGGGAACAGCGTGACAGCGGTGCGGATCCGTCGATCACGACGTTGTTGGCGGGACTTTCGCGTCCGGGGGCGATCTCGACACTCGTGCTGCTGATGGCCCGCGTGATCGTGGACGCGGCACTGTGCGATCTCGACGACGAGACCTCCGACGCGCGATTCGGCACCCGCACCTTCGCCACGCTGCTTGGCCCGCGCAGGCTCTGGTTGATTGCAGGGCTCGCGAGACTCGGGCTGATCGGGATGACGCTGGGGGCCTGGGCGTGCCCGTGGCGAGCGAGGCTCGTCTGGGCCGGCGTGATGGCGGCGGGAACGCTGGCGGTTCGCGTGCATCGCCCTCGCGAGTTGCGTGACGTGGTCGATGCGCGATTCGCGGCGGAGGCAGTCGCCGCGACGCTCGCTCTGCGCTTGCTCGCGGCGTAGCGCGGCGAGATCCGGTCGACTACACTCCGCCCGTGCGGCCAGGGACGGGCCGCCGCATGAACGAGGCGTGGCAACGGAGTCTGATCGATGGCCAAGGGAAGCAAAGCCGCGGCGGGACGCATCAAGGAGCGCGACGCCCGCACGATGAAGAAGATCGAGGGGCTGGCCGAACGCGTCGTGAAGACGTCGATGTCGGGCAAGGACCCGTCGATCGACATCCCGACGCGGTCCAAGAGCAACACGATCTGGAACAAGAAGCGCGGCATCCTCGAGATGGGCGATTCGACCAGCGAACGCCCGCTCTTTGACCTCAAGACGGCCAAGCAGTTCATGCAGACGATGCTGCACGCCAGCACGATCAAAGACCTCATCGACGCCGAGAAGACCAGCAGCCTCCGCGGAGTGTTCTACAAGGCCAAGCACACGATCTCGGGCACCAAGGAAAACACGTTCGACGCCCAGGAGGAATCCGACCCAATCCTCGAGGACCTCGAGGTGACGCTCGGGGCGCTCCGCGAGGAACTGCACGTGTTCGCCGAGAACCGCGGCACTCTGGTGGGCAACATCACCATCATCGACAAGGGCGACGAGATCAACGCCCGCAAACAGGGTTCGGGCGGCTGGGGTATCCCGTCGATCGTCGAGCCCGACGTGATCCAGTTCGGCAAGTGCGAGGCCAAGTTCGTGCTCCATGTCGAAAAGGGCACGGTGTGGAACCGCTTCAACGAAGATCGATTCTGGGAGAAGAACAACTGCATTCTGACGCACGGGGCCGGGCAGCCTCCGCGCGGATGCCGTCGACTGCTCCAGCGGCTGAACCAGGAACTGAAGTTGCCGATCATCTGCGTGCTCGATAACGACCCGTGGGGACACTACATCTACAGCGTGATCAAGCAGGGCTCGATCTCACTGGCGTTTGAGTCTTCGCGCCTGGCGATCCCCGACGCGAAGTTTCTGGGCATTCGCGCCAAGGACTATCGCGAGTGCGAGCTGGGCGAGGCCGTCAAGATCGATCTCACCGACAACGACATCAAGCGTGCCAACGAGATCGCGGCCTATCCGTGGTTTGCCGAGAACAAGGCGTGGCAACGCGAGATCGACGGGCTGCTCAAGAACGGCTTCAAGATGGAAGTCGAAGCGATGATCACCAAGGACATCAGCTATGTGACCGAGGAGTATGTGCCGCAGCGGCTGAAGGCGAAGGATTGGTTGGATTGAGACGGCGACCGGATAGGGCGGGGACGAGCACAATCGCCTGTGCGTTCGAGTTGCGCATGCGGAAAACCTCGTGGTAGACTCTGTGCATGCTGCTTTACGTGTTCATGTCGATCGCGGTTTTCGGTCTCGAGCCCCCCACTCCCGGCACGTCGCCGGGCACCGCGCCAGCCGCGCCCGCCAATGCGACCGCACCGGCCATCGCGCCTGCGCCGAAGTTCACGCCCAACATCACCTATACGTCGTATCCGCGCGAGGGCGCGCCGCCGCTCGAACTCATGCTCAACCTCGCGCAGCCGGCCGACCTGAAGCCCGGCGAGGCGCGCCCGTGCATCGTCGCAATCCACGGCGGCGGATGGGCCGCGGGTCGGCGCGAGGACCTCAACTTCCTCATCAGCGAAGCCGCCAAGCAAGGGTTCGTCGCGGCGACGGTCTCGTACCGCTTCGCGCCGGGGTTCCGATTCCCCGCGCAGATCGAGGACTGCGCCGCCGCGGTGCGGTTCCTGAAGCAGAACGCCGAGAAATACGGCATCGATCCTGATCGCATCGGCGCCATCGGATTCTCCGCCGGCGCACACCTGGCGATGTTGCTCGCGGTGGGTGGCGAGAACGACGGGCTTGGCATGAAGGCCGCGGACTCGCCGCTGACGGGGCGCGTGCGTGCGGCGGTCTCGTTCTTCGGGCCGACCGATCTATCGAGCAAGGATTTCCCGCCCAATACGACGCAGATCCTGAACGGACTCATCGGCGCTGGCGACATCATCGACGGCGTGTCGAAGGTCGATCGCGCCAAGAAGGCCTCGCCCGTGACGTATGTCACGAAGGATGATGCGCCGATCCTGATGTACTTCGGCACCAAGGACCCGCTCGTGCCGCACACGCAGGCGTATGGCATGCTCGACGCGATGACAAAGTCGGGCGTGAGCGGGCGGGCGGAGATCATCGCGAACGAGGGGCACGGCTTCAAGATGCCCGAGATGACGCGGACGTTGAAGGACGCGAGCGAGTTTCTGCTGGCGAACATGCCGGCAGTACCGATGCCGACAGATGCGGCGCCGGCGGCGGGCACGCCGAGCAGGTGACGTACCGCCAGCGTGGAGTTCCTGTGCGCCAGGGCCCGCGCTCTCGATCTCGCTCAGGTACTGCGTCCACATACCGCGGTTGAACGCGGCTGGGTGAGGTTATTTCTTCGCGGGCTTGTCGGCCTTGTCCGGCTTGGGAGCCGCGTCCTGCTTCTCGCCCAGGAGTGTCGCGATATCGCCCTCGATCGCCTCGGCCCAGCGCTTGTATCCCTCGGGAGTGAGGTGCAGGTAGTCGGGCATGATGTCCTTGGTGAGTTCGCCCTTGTCGTTGAAGAAGGCCGAGGAAATGTCCTTGTAGAAGACCCGCTTGCTGTCGGCGAATCCCTTGATGATATCGTTGATCGCGATGTTGAGCGTGCGGAGCGGGTGATCGGCGGTCTCGCTGCGCGGGAAAACACCGAGGAGCAGGACTTTGGACTTCGGGCACTTCTTCTCAATGCGGTCGATGATCGCCTCGATACCCGCGGCGGTGTCCTCCGCCTTGTCCTGGCGGTGCCCCGTGTTGTTGGTTCCGATCATGATGACGACAAGGTCGGGCGACAGGCCGTCGAAGTTGCCGTGATCGAGGCGCCAGAGAACGTGCTCGGTGCGATCACCGCTGATGCCGAAGTTGGCGGCGTTGCGCTTGGCGTAAAACTTCTCCCATACCTCGCGCCCCGGACCTTCCCACGCCTCGGTGATCGAATCGCCGACGAAGACGAGTTTGGCCTTACCTTCCTTGGAGATTTCGTTGAAATGCTCGTGGCGCTTCTGCGTGCCCTCGTGGAACTCGGGCGTCGTCGCCTTCACTTGGGCCTTCTCCGGCTGCTTCACGGGCGCGGGGTCCTTCTTGTCAGCCGGCTTGTCGGCGGGCTTTGTGTTCTGGGCCAGCGCCGACAGCGACAACGCGAACGTTCCTGCGGCGACAACGAGCGTGCGAGCGGTCTTCATACTGATCCTTTCGAGCCCTCATCGGGCGGGCGGGCGGGCGGGGCGAGATTCATAGCGTATCAACGGCGTGCCCGCCTTGTCCGCGGGTCAATCGGGACAGTTCCGCGGCCTGCGATTCATCAAACTTCCCGTGAACACGGCACGACGAATGCACCCACCCGCCGGAGGCGATCGCACACTCCCGGGCGTTGGGCGCTCGCACGCCGGCACACGCGACGATACCCACACGACCGGCGGCATGGTCGCGGGCTCGTGCAATCGCGGCCAGACGTTCCTGCATGGGCCGCGTGGTATGGTCAAGACCCGGCGCACCGGCGCAGAGCGTGTGCGCGACGCCAAGATCGGCGAGGGCAGCGATCGCGGCCGACATGTCGGTGGCGTCGTCAAAGGCACGATGGAACGCGATGGCGATGCCGGCGTTGACCGACCTTGCCGCGTCGATGATCTCGCGGCATGCGGAGAGGTCGATGTCGCCCCGGGTTGTCAATACGCCGATCACGATGCCATGCGCACCGGCGGCGGCCGCTCGCAGGGCGCTGGCGACCATCGCATCGAGCGTCGCGCGATCCACGATGTAGTCGTCGCTCTCGCGGATGATGGCAAAGGCGGGAACGGGAACGCGGGATACCACGCCCGAGACGAGGTCGGTGCTGGGCGTCATGCCATGGCGGTCGAGTTTGTCGCAGAGTTCCAGGCGGGTTGCATGCCTTGCGGCGACCAGGGCATCCGGGAGGCAGTCGACGGCGATTTCGAGAGGCATGACGAACGATACGACGCCGGAGTACTTCCGCTTCAGGGACAGCAGAGGGACCCTGAAGCGATGACGCGCCAGGAGTTGAAGAGTGCCTGAACCGCGCGTGCCCCGAGGTGGGGAGCGGCTGAGGACCTCCTTTTCGCGGTGATGTACGCCGGGTGTTTGGTATCGCGTGATTCAAGACGGAATGATGCAAGACCTCCACGTTGAAACCCAAGCGGTCTGCTCCGGTATACGCTGGTCCACACGTAGCCCTTTGGGGGTCTGCACGCGCCGTAGAGAGAACGAGGATTCACGATTGAACACGTCTAGTACTCGTCGGGGGGTTCGTCCCGGGACGTCTCGCACTTTGATCCTGGCGGCCCTGGCGGGGTCGGCGTTTGGGGGCGCGGCGATGGCCGACGTGACCCCTGCGGCGACCATGCTGCGGTTTCCGGACGTGAGCGCGGACAAGATCTGCTTCGTGTACGCGAATGACGTATGGGTCGCACCCAAGTCGGGCGGCATGGCTACGCCGCTGGCCAGCCCCCCCGGGCAAGAGTCCATGCCAAAGTTCAGTCCGGACGGGAAATCGATCGCGTTCGGCGGCAACTACGACGGCAATCGCGATCTGTATGTCATCCCCGCGACGGGCGGATTCGCGTCGCGCGTGACGCATCACCCGGGCGGCGAGAACCTGTCGGACTGGACGCCGGACGGCAAACTGCTCTTCATCACCAATGGTCTGGCGGGGCTGGGGCGCCAGACGCAGATCTTTACGGTGTCGCCGACGGGCGGCATGCCTGAGAAGTTGCCGGTGCCGTATGGCGCGTTCAGCGCGATCAGCCCTGACGGGACGTGGCTGGCGTACACGCCGCACTCGGTGGACAACCGGACGTGGAAGCGGTATCGCGGCGGCATGGCGACGGACATCTGGCTGTTCAACCTGAAGGACAAGTCGTCGAAGCGGATCACGGATTGGGAGGGTGTTGACACGATCCCGATGTGGGTGCCGGGCGGCGACGGCAAGACGTTGTACTACCACGCGGACAACGGGCCCGAGCATCGGATGAACATCTGGGCGTACGACGTGGCCAGCGGGAAGCACGAGCAGGTAACGAACTACAAGGAAGACGACATCAAGTGGCCCAGCATCGGGCCGGGCTCGGACGGCAAGGGCGAGATCGTGTTCCAACTTGGCAGCAAACTGATGCTGCTGAACCTGGGCACACGGCAGGCGACGGAAGTGAAGATCACGATCCCCGGCGATCGCCCGACGATCAGGCCACGCACGGTGGACCAGGCGAAGAACATCAACGGCGGCTCGATCTCTCCGACGGGCAAGCGCGTGGCGATCGAGGCGCGCGGCGACCTGTGGTCGGCGCCGGCGAGCGAGGGCGTGGTGCGCTCGCTGACTCGGACGGACGGCGTGTATGAGCGTGACCCGTCATGGTCGCCGGACGGCAAGTGGATCGCGTATTTCAGCGATGAATCGGGCGAGTATGAACTCTACATCCGCCCATCTGACGCCAAGCCGAAGGTCGAGGAGAAGAAAGACGACGCCAAGAAGGATGAGGCAAAGAAGGACGAGCCCAAAAAGGAAGAAGCGAAGGTTGAGGAGGCCAAGCGTGAGACGCGGAAACTGACGAACCTCGGCGCCGGGTTCCGCTATAGCCCGGTGTGGTCGCCGGACTCGAAGTTCATCCAGTTCACCGACCAGGCTGGGCGTGTGTACCTGACGACGGTGGAGAGCGGCGAGACGAAAGTGGTCGATCAGGACCCCGCCTCCAACCCGACCAGCGTGAATTGGGCGCAGGATTCCAACTGGTTCACGTATCAGCGTGCGGACGAGAAGAACCTGAACGCGTGCGTGTGGATCTATAACGTCAAAACCGGCGAGAAGACGCAGGTGACGAGTTCGGCGTTCCCGGCCTTCTCCCCGGTGTTCGATCGCAAGGGCGAGTTCCTGTACTTCGCGTCGACGCGGAACTTCAACTCCCCCACGTACAGCGAGATCGACACCACATTTGTGTACAACAACTGCCAGCAGTTGTACATGGTGCCGCTGCGGAACGATGTGAAGAACCCCCTGCCGCTCAAGAGCGATGAGGAGGAACTCAAGAAGGACGAGCCCAAGAAGGAAGACAAGAAAGACGAGAAAAAGGACGCGGCCCCCGCTGCGGATAAGCCGGCGGACAAGCCGGCAAACGGCGCAGCCGCGGCGGTCGCCGACGACGGCGTGAGCGGCACGTGGGACTGCATGGTGACCGGCGGGCAGAACCTGCCGCCGGGCGGTCTGCCGTTCAAACTCAACCTCACGATCGCGGCGGACGGCAAGGTCAGCGGTTCGGTCACCAGCGCGATGGGGAGCGGCGGGCTGACGGGCACCTACGACAAGGGCTCGGGCACGCTGTCGATCACCATCGCGGTAGCGCAGCAGTCCGTGAACATGACCGGCACGATCAAGGGGCAGGAAGTCTCCGGCACCTGGAACGTGGGCAATGAATCCGGCGCGTGGAGCGGGAAGCGCACCGCGGGTCCATCGGCGTCCGGCGGCGGAGCGGCGGCGGGCGGCGCGGACGCGACCAAGCCCGGCGAGGTCAAGGAAGTGAAGATCGATTTCGCCGGCTTTGAGCGGCGTGCGATCCCCCTCCCGGTCGGTCCCGGCTCCTTCGGTCGCCTCGCCACGACCGACGGCGGTCAACTCGTGTACTCGCGCCAAGGCGGGATCAAGATCTTTGATCCCAAGGACGACTCGCGCAGCGAGAAGTCCGTCACCGAGGGCGCCGGCGGCTTTGACATCTCGGCCGACGGAAAGAAGTTGCTGGTCTTCCGCGGCGGCTCGATGAGCGTGATGGACGCCTCCGCGGGCGGCGGAAAGTCGACGAACGTCCCCACGTCGGGCATGCTCGTGACGATCAATCCGCGTCTTGAATGGGTCCAGATCTTCTTGGACACCTGGCGTCTGCAGCGCGACTTCTTCTATGAACCGACGATGCACGGCGTGGATTGGGCGGCGTTGCGCGTCCACTACCTCGCGATGATCGAGGACTGCGCCAGCCGCGAGGACGTGGCGTATGTGCAGGGCGAACTTGTGTCGGAACTGAACATCGGGCATGCGTACATCACCAGCCCAGGCGATGTCGAATCGGCATCGCAGATCGGCGTCGGCATGCTCGGCTGCGACTATGAACTGGTGAAGAGCGATGCGGGCACGGCGTACAAGATCACCAAGATCTACTCGGGCGCGGACTGGGACACCGACGCGCGCGGGCCGCTGAGCCAGTTGGGCGTTGACGTGAAGGAGGGCGATTACCTCCTTGCGGTCGACGGCCTGCCGGTGGATACGAACAAGGACGTGTGGGCGGCGTTCATCGACACGGCCAATCGCACGACGTCGATCACGGTGAGTGATAAGCCGGTGATGGATGCTTCGGCCCGCGAGGTTCTTGTGAAGCCGATCGGCGGCGAAGGCAGCCTGCGTTATCGCTCGTGGATCGAGCAGAATCGTCAGTATGTTGAGAAGCGCTCGGAGGGCAAGGTCGGGTACATCTACGTGCCGAACACGGGCGTCGATGGGCAGAACGACCTCTTCCGCCAGTTCATCGGACAGCGCGGCAAGGAAGCGCTGATCATCGATGACCGCTGGAACGGCGGCGGGCAGATCCCGACGCGGTTCATCGAATTGCTCAACCGCCCGGTGACCAACTACTGGGCCAAGCGTGACGGCGTGGACTGGACCTGGCCGCCCGACAGCCACCAGGGACCGAAGGCCATGCTCATCAACGGGCTGGCGGGCTCGGGCGGCGACATGTTCCCGTGGCTCTTCAAGCACAACAAGATCGGCAAGGTCTTCGGAACGCGCACCTGGGGCGGTCTGGTCGGCATCTCCGGGAACCCGGGGCTGATCGACGGCGGCGGTATCACCGTCCCGACCTTCGGCTTCTACAAGGCCGACGGCACGTGGGGCGTGGAAGGACACGGCGTCGATCCGGATGTCGAGGTGATCGATGATCCGTCGAAGTTGTCGGCGGGCGTTGATCCACAACTCGACGCGGTCACCGACCACCTGCTCAACGAGATCAAGACCAACGGGTACCACCCGCCCAAGCGCCCGGCCAGCCCGGATCGCCGCGGCATGGGCATCCCGCCAGAGCAGCGGTAAGCGGCGAGCGAGCGGCCTGAAATCTCGATAGTCTTCCCACCCGGCGGCGCAATGCGTCGCCGGGTTTTTGTTGAATCGCGGCGACGAAGCGAATGCGTGGGCGATGCACGAGTTGCCCGTCATCCGCGCGGAGCGACGGCGAGGACCGCACGACACAGGAGTGATGCACAATGGACGAGCGGACGAGCGAAGGAGTTTGCCGGCCTTCTCGGCGGATCGGAATCCTGCCCGTGATCAACGGCGCGCTGGCGTTGATACTCGCGGCTGGCGCGACTGCGGTGAATGTCGTGCGGGCTGAATCGTCCGTGGCGAACGAGCCACAGGAGCGGACGCATCGTGCGGGCGGGCCGGTCACTCGGTATCTCGTCGTGCGCTGCGGCACCCTGCTGGATGTACCAGGGAAACCAGCGAAGAAGAGCGTGACGCTGGTGGTGAAGGACGGCGCGGTGGAATCGATCCTCCCGGGCCTCGATGCCAAGGTATCGATCCCGGCGGGCGCGGCGATCGAAGAACTGAACCTGTCGGAACAGTGGGTGCTCCCGGGGCTGATCGACTGTCATGTACATCTGGCGATGGAGTTCACGCCCGACTCTCGCCTGCGGATGATGGCCGAGAACGACGTGGATGCTGCGTTTCGCTCGGTGGCGTTCGCGAAGAAGAACCTGCTGGCCGGGTTCACGACCGTGCGCGATCTCGGCGCGGGCGGCGATGTCGTGCTCAAACTGCGCGACGCGATCGACCGCGGGGATGTGATCGGGCCGAGGATCATCGCCGCGGGAAAAGCGATCAGCGTCACGGGCGGGCACGCCGACCCGACGAACGGCCTGCGCTCGGACGTGTTCGGCCTGGCGGGCGTGGATGAGGGAGTCGCGGACGGTGCGGATGCATGCCGAAAGGCGGTGCGGAATCAGATCAAACTCGGCGCGGACTGCATCAAACTCACGGCGACGGGCGGCGTGCTGTCGGTGAGCACCGCCGGGCTCGCGAAGCACTTTTTCGATGATGAATTGAAAGCGATCATCGACACCTCGCACGCCATGGGACGCAAGGCCGCCGCCCATGCCCACGGGGTGGACGGGATCAACGCGGCGCTGCGGGCCGGCGTGGATTCGATCGAGCACGGCACGTATCTCGACGATGAATCGGTGCGACTATTCAAGGATAAGGGCGCGTTCCTGGTTCCGACGCTCCTGGCGGGTGAGACGGTGAGCACCAACGCCAAGATCCCAGGGTACTACCTGAAGGTCGTCGCGGACAAGGCGAGCATGGTCGGGCCTCGGATGCTGGAGATGTTCCGAAAGGCCCACGACGGCGGGGTGAAGATCGCGTTCGGAACGGACACCGGAGTTTCGCCCCACGGCGAGAATGCGCGTGAGTTTGCGCTCATGGTCAAGGGCGGCATGACGCCCGAAGAGACGATTGTTGCGGCCACGATTACCGCGTCGGAATTGTGCGGCGTATCGAGACTCGTCGGCACCCTCGAACCGGGCAAACGGGCCGACCTGATCTCGGTGCCGGGCGACCCGCTGGCTGACATCTCGGTGCTGGAAAGCGTGATCGCTATTGTTAAAGACGGAGTGGTCGTCCGCGAAATTGTCGGAAAGTGATCGCTCGGGGTAGCATGTTGGACCCCAAACGTGATCGGCGGTAGACTGTTGTGATCGGGGCTTCGCGGGTGCGCTCCCTTGGTCTTTCGCGACGGGATTGGCGGGCGCAGTGTCAGTACACGACGTGGCGGCGGTTCTCGCGGGGCCGTGCAACGGAAGGGGGCACCATGTCTCGGCGCGCCTTTACACTGATCGAACTGCTGGTTGTCATCGCCATCATCGCGATCCTGATCGCGATACTGCTCCCGGCGCTGGGCAAGGCCCGCTCGTCGGGGCGTCAGGTCAAGTGCGCGTCGACGGTGCGCGACACGGCGCAACTCACGGCCGCGTTCGGCTCGCAGCATCAGGGACGTGCGCCCGTCGCGGGCTATCTCAACACCTATAGCCTTGCGACAAACTTCAACGACAAGGGATTCCCGTGGATCCCGACGTGGGACGATTCCGGAAAGAAACGCCCGCTCCCCTTCTTCGCGGCCTTGGGTGTTTTCGCCGGAGCAGATATCGAGACCAGCACGAAGGAGATCGTACGGACGCAGATCGGCGTGGGCGGAATGAACTCGTTCCTCGCGAAACTTCAGCGCTGCCCGGACGACCAGACGTTCGATTTTGCGGCGACCGACGCCGCGACACAGAACAAGCAACTGGCGATCACCCTGACGCCCGTCGAGAGTTCGTATGCCGGGGCGAACGGGATCCGAGAGATGACATCGTACATGTTCAACGAGTATGTTCTCGGGCAACTCAAGTACTCACCCGACAAGAAGATCTATCGGCACCTCGGCAAACTCGATCGAGTGCAATTCCCGAGCAAGGTCTTCTACATCGCCGACGGCGAGCCGAAATCCGATCGATGGATCACGGTGTGGGACTTCGTCGAGGTCAAGGGTGACAATCTCTACAACTACAACGACGCATACGACAAGAGCGGGCTCATGCAGCAGTTCGACCAGAAACGCCACAACAAAGTGATGAACACCGCATATGTCGACGGGCATGTGCAGGGGCACGTGCTCAGCCGCGAGGTATTGAAGGGCATCCTGATCAACGACTTCTGATCAGGCGCCGGAAGGGGAAATCGGGCGGCCGTCGAGCAGCATCGATTGCGAGGCGAGCCATGCGATTGACCCGATTCGAGGCTAGCCGGACTCATTCACGCCTTCCCATCTCCAGTTCCCGCTCGCTGGTAGGCGCGGTTCGCCGCACGATGCGCGGCACGCGGTTCCTTCGCGTCGATGGCGGGCCGGTCGCAGCCGGATCATGACGATCATCCGCCGCGATCGGAGCACGCGATGAAGACATGGTTCACATTCGTACCGGTCGGGCCTGTCTTGATCGCCTTGCCGGCGTACTCGAGCGCCGTCGCGCTATCGTGCATCGCGAGCATCGCGGCGGGGTCATGCCCGGCGCTTTGCAGTTCTCGGCAGAGCGCGGCATCGCCGATCCCCCCCGCGTTGCAAGTCGGTCCATCGATGCCGTCGGTAGAAAACGTGATGACGCACGCATCGTCCATACCACGGCGCTCCAACTCGATCGCGGCAGCGAGGGCGACTTCCTGGCTGGGCCCGCCGCGTCCGGGCAAATCGCCAACGCTGACAGTCGGCTCACCCCCCCAGATGATGCAGGACGGCGCATGCCGTGATGCTACGTCGGCCGCGAGCGCATCCACGATTCGGATTGCTACGCTGCGTGCCTCGCCCGTAACCGCGGTGCGTTGTTGTGTCACCTTGGAGTGCGACCCGATCGCGCAGCCGACCGCGAGGACGGCCGCTACGTTCCCGGAGATGATCCGCGACTCGACCGAGTCAAAGACGGGGTCGCCCGGCTTTGGAGTCTCGGGACGTTGACCGCGCGTGCCTTGTTCGAGGGCTGTATCGACGCTCGTGGAGACTCCTGTGCAGCCGCGAGCGGCGATGACGCCGATCGCATCAGCGAAAGTGGATGGATCGGGCGCGAGCGGCCCGCTGGCGATGACATCCAGCGGGTCGCCGATGACATCAGAGATCACGAGCGCTCGCACACGCAGGTCGCCCGCGAGCGCGGCCAGCCGCCCGCCCTTGAGACGCTCGCAATGCTTTCGCACGACATTGAGTTCGTTGATCGTCGCGCCCGCGAGCATGAGGCGCCGTTGAAGTTCGGTGTATTCGTCGAGCGGGATGGGCTCGGCAGGGAGCGTGAGGTGTGCCGACCCGCCGCCCGAAACGAGCACCACGAGCGAGCCGCGTGCCGCGTGGCGCAGTGCAAATTCACGCACGTGCGATTCGATGTGGAGCGCGGCATCGACATTCCGCCGGGTCGCGAGTGGGTGATCGCAGGGGAATACACGCCAGTGCGCACCGAGGTTGCTGGCGGCGCACTCCGGCGCGGCCGTCACGATCCCGGCGAATTCGCGGTGCGCGAGCAGTTCATCGGCAGCACGCGCCATCGCAACCGACGCCTTGCCGATCGACAGTGCCAGCAGCGGACCGTCGGCGATCGGTGTCCAGGCACGACGCACGGCCTGCGCCGCGTCCGCGGCGTCGATCGCCGCACGCACCACGAGATCGGCGATGTCACGCCATTTGCCCACGCGCGATGCTCCTCTCAACGCGACGCGGCAATGATTGAACGCAACCGCGTCGCGGCTTCTTCCAACGTCTCCTGCTTCTTGCAGAACGCGAATCGCACGAGCGGTCGCCCGTGCTGTGGATTGTCGTAGAAGACACTGGGCGGAATCGCGGCCACGCCGAATCGAGCGGGCAGTTCGCGGCAGAACTCGACGTCGCCGGCGACGCCCATGCGGCGTGACACCTCGGTGTGGTCGGCCATGATGAAGTACGTGCCGCGCGGCATGACTACCCCGAACCCCAGCGATGCCAGCGTGGTCGCGAGGAACTCGCGTCCCTGGGTGAACCGCGCGCGGAGCGCCGCGACGTAGTCACTCCCACGCTCGATGGCGGCGATCGCGCCGACCTGGAGCGGCGTGGCGGTCGCGAAGGTCAGAAACTGGTGCGCGGCACGCACGGCCCGCGAGAGATCGGGCGTCGTGATCGCCCAGCCGATCTTCCATCCCGTGAGGCTGAACGTCTTGCCCAGACTGGAGAGCGTGATCGTCCGCTCACTCATGCCCGGGAGCGTGGCGAGACGGACATGCTCGTGCCCGTAGGTCAGGTCCTCGTACACCTCATCGGTAATCGCGAGCACATTGTGCTTGGCGCATAGAAATGCAATGCGCTCGAGTTCGTCGCGCGAGAAGACGTGCCCGGTGGGATTGTGCGGCGTGTTCACAAGGATCGCGCGAGCGCCGGTCATCGCTCTTTCGAGTTCGCCCATATCGAACCAGAACGGCGCGGTCGTAACGTGCCCGGCGCAAAGATCGACGGGGGGACAGAGCGTGACGAATCGGATCTCGGCGCCCGCCATCGCGGCGCTGGCGCGGTACGAGTCGTAGAAAGGCTCGAACATCACGACACGATCGCCCGGGTTGATCACGCCGAGCATGGTGGCAGCGATCGCCTCGGTGCATCCGCTCGTGACGGTAACCTGCGTATCCGGGTCGACGCGCTGCGCGGTGAGTGATTCCCAGCGAGCGGCGAGGGCGCTGTTGAGCCCCGGATCGCCGAACATCCGCGCGTATTGGGAGCGCCCGGCACGGATCGCATCGATCGCGGCTTCCTTCACGAAATCGGGCCCATCGAAATCGGGGAATCCCTGCGCGAGGTTGACGGCGGAGTGGCGCTGGGCCAGACGCGTCATCTCGGTGAAGATCGTCGTGCCGAACGGGGCGAGTCTTGCGGCGACCGTGTTCATGCGATCACGATATCCGCGATGCAGCCCCGGCGAAAGGCGCTTGCGAACGCACGCCGGCGTGCCAACCCTTCGCCATGCTCAACATCGGCGACTCCGCCCCTGATTTCTCGCTGCCGCAGACGGACACGGGCCCGCGCACGCTCCGTGAGTGCTTCGCGGGGGGGCCCGTACTTCTCTATTTCTACCCCGCCGATTTCACCCGCGTGTGCACCGCGCAGGCGTGCATGCTGCGTGATGCGGAGCCGTCGCTCGCCGCGACTTCGGTGCGGATCATCGGCGTGAGCCCGCAGGGAGACGCTTCGCACGGATCATTCATCGCCCGCTACGGGCTCCCGTTCACGCTCGTCGCGGATGCCGGGCGAGTGATCGCGAGGCTCTACGGCGTTTCGGCGCTGTTCGGACTGCTCATCCGTCGCGCGACATTCCTGATCGCCAAGGACGGCACGATTGTCGATCGCGTCGTCGCCGATCTCACGCTGGGCCCGCATCAGGATCTTGTGCGCCGCGTCACCTCGCGGATTTCGGGTGATCGCACCTCCAGCACATGATCGCCCGCGATGGCGAAGACGCGCGCACCGGTGTGCTTCCGGATGCCGCCGCCCGACGCAAGCGGGCACATCGCGGGGAGGATGCCGCGGGATTCGTCGACGTGGAATACCCGCAATTTCAAGGCGTCCGGCCCGTGCTTGATGGTGATCGCGGGATGAACATGTCCGCACCAGCCGAACACCCCGCCGGACAGGTCGTCGGGCGCGTGCGCGAACTCGAACGGACCATCACGCCAGACCGCGCCGGTGATGGTCATCCCCCACTCCTGCTCCACACGCTCGATCGCGCGATCGTGGTTTCCTGGGACAACGAGCAACTCACAGGCGATGTCACGCCGCCACGCGGCGACACGCTCGATCAGATCGGGCGTGATGCCCGCCGGGCCATGGAGGAGATCGCCGAGCACGAGGAGTCTCCGCGCGGCCCGGCGCTTCAGTTCATCCGCGAGCGATTCGAGAACGCGGCCCGTCATCGCGGCTGGCATGGCGATCCCGCGTGTTCCCATCAGTTCGGCCCGTCCGAGATGCAGGTCGGCGACGATGTACGTCGACGCCCTCGCCCACCACACCCCGCCGATCGCCGTCAGGGTGACGGGTTCTCCGCCGGCGAGGATGGGCGCGCCGCGCGAGGCTTGCTCGCGGCACGCCGAATCGAGCCCGCGCACGTCGCCTTCCGTGACTCGCTCCTGCCGATGTTGGCGAGATCCTTCTCCCATGCTGCCTTCATTTGCTCCACGCGGTCGGCGAGCGATTGGCTCGACAAACGCCCACCGATCCGCTCGATCACCAGCGGGAGGCCCAGCGGTGTCGGGCGAGTGACGCGCCGAATGGCCAGCCTTGCCCGCCTCAGGCGCTCCAGTGTACGCGCCAGCCGGCTCTCCTCAAACTGGCGGTCGAAGACCTCGCGGCGTGCCTGCTCGAGCAACAGATTGCCCGGATCAAACTCGCGGAAGACGTCGTAGATCAACCCGGCGTTGGCCTGCGTCTGACGCGCCCCCTTGCGAGCGCCCGGGTAGGACTGCTGCACCAGCCCGGAGACGCGCGCGATCTCGCGGAACTGATGACGCGCGAGTTCGGCGAGATTGACACTCTCTCGCACATCGTCCCAGAGCGTCGCGGCGTCGAAGAGTGCCCGCGGCGAGTCGGCGTGCAGGTGTGACTCGAAGTCGAAGCCGCTCGGAGCGACCAACTCAAAGCCGTAGTCATTGGCCGCGATGGAAAACGTCGTCTTGACGCGGCGGGATACGCGGTACGCGAGCAGCGCCGCGATACCCCCGTGCACAAGCCTGCCCTCGAACGGATAGATGAACAGATGCGAGCCCTCGCGTGTCGCGCAGAGTTCGATCAGGACTTCGTCCTCACGTGGCACATGCGAGAGGTGGCTCATCGCGTGCACGAGCGGGCTGGCCGCCTCCATTTCAGGGCCGTCTGCCACACCTTGCGATGCTCGTTCGAGCAACTCGCGCATCGCACGCCCCATCGATTCGCTGATCGGAAGCCGCGTGCCGGCCCAGATCGGCGTGAAGTTGGTTGTGCCCTTGGCCGGGCGCACGATCGCGGTCATGTCATGAACGCGCACGAACTCGACAACTTTCCCCGCAAACACGAACTTGTCCCCCGGGCGGAGGGGCGTGATGAAGTTCTCTTCGATCTGCCCGAGCGTCCGCCCTGAGGCCCACGCGACCGTGATCGTTGCTTCGCCAACGATCGTGCCGACGTTGAGACGGTGGATGGTCGCGATCCGCGGCGATGTGACGGTGTACCGCCCGTCCTCGCCCGGCTTCACGCGGTGATAATGCGGGTATGCTCGCAGCGTCTCACCGCCCTCACGCACGAGCGAGAGCGCCCAATCGAATTCACCGCGCGAGAGGTCGCGATAGGACCAGGCGCTCCGCACTTGCGCAAAGAGTTCGTCCTCGGAAAATCCGCCTCCCATGGCGCACGTCACGATGTGCTGCGCCAGCACGTCCAGCGGTTTGTCCGCGGGCTTTCTCGACTCAACCTCGCCCCGCTCGATCGCCCGGCGCACCGCCGCGACTTCGAGCAGTTCCAGGCCGTGCGTCGGTACGCAGGTGATGCAGCAGTCTTCACCCGGGCGGTGCGCGGCACGACCGGCACGCTGCATCAAGCGCGCGATGCCCTTGGGCGAGCCGATCTGCATCACTCGCTCGACGGGCGCAAAGTCGACTCCGAGATCGAGCGATGAAGTAGCGACCACCAGACGGATCGTGCCATGCTTCAGGCCGTGCTCGATCTCCTCGCGCCGGTCGCGATCGACCGAGCCGTGATGCAGGCCCGCGACACGCTCCCACTCCGGGCGGCGTGAGAGGATCGCCTGGTACCAGCGCTCGGCCTGCGATCGCGTGTTCGTGAATACCAACGTCGACCGAGAGGGATCGATCGCCTCTACAACGCGGTCGAGCATCGAGAGACCCAGGTGCCCCGCCCA
Organism: Phycisphaerales bacterium; assembly: GCA_020845755.1. GTDB lineage: Bacteria > Planctomycetota > Phycisphaerae > Phycisphaerales > UBA1924 > JABWBC01. Next base: position 109,714 of record JADLFE010000013.1, on the reverse strand, counting down.
CGGGAACGGATCGCCCGGCGCGGGGAGCACCGTGTCAACACGCACCCGGCGCACCATGTCCGTCGTCACGATCACGGGTTCATCGTCCGTCGCGCCGACGATCGCCCTCGCGGCCTCGCGGGCGTTGGAGATCGTGGCCGTCAACGCCCATGTCCGGAGCGCCGGCGCAAAGGAACGCAGACGCGACAACGCAACCTCCACCTGCGTGCCACGCTTGCTCGTCAACAGTTCGTGCCACTCATCAACGATCGCGGCCCGCAGCCCCCCGAACCGCCCCGGCGCGTCCGACCACGTCAGCATCAGCGACAACGACTCGGGCGTCGTCACCAGCACCTCCGGCAATCGCTCACGCTGCTTCACGCGCGCAGACGACGTTGTATCGCCCGTCCTGCTTTCAACACGCCACGGCAGGCCCATCGACTCGATCGGCGCACGCAACGCCTGCTCGATGTCGCGTGATACGGCGCGGAGCGGTGTGATATAGAGCACCCGCACGCCGCGCAATCGCGGGACTTCTTCCCCTGTCGCGATTGCCTCGTCGATCAATTCCTGCAGCGGCCCGCCGAACGCCGCGTATGTCTTGCCCGCGCCGGTCGGGACCTGCACAAGCCCCGAGCGACCGGCGGCGTAGGCATCCCACGCACGGCGCTGATACTCGAACGGCGACCAGCCGCGCGACGTAAACCACGCCTGGACGCTCGCGGGGCGTGGCGCGTCGTCGCGCGATCCCGCTCCTCCCCGCACGCCGAAGCGCGCGAGCCCATCGATCTTCGTTGATCGCCTCCGTGCCACGCCAGAATGGTACGGTCGGGCGCACCGACACTCCCGCGCTCCATACCCCGGGCGTGCACGCTCGATCGGGCCCGGCCGCCCTCGCACGACCCTCGCCCGTACCCTCGTCTTTCGAGGGAATTCCACCCAGGTCGCGTCCAACCATGTCGACGTATCGAACCCTCTGGAACCTCTCCGGGAGCCCGCCAGTGCCCAGGAATCTTGTTTGGTTCCGCAGCGACCTCCGCATCGCGGACAATTCGGCGCTCCACGCGGCCACGTCCCCCGCGCCCGATGCGGGCGTTCTGGGCGTGTTCGTGATCTCGCCGGGCGAATGGACGGCCCATGATGTCGCCCCGGCCCGTGTCGATCTCATCCTCCGTTCGCTCCGTGTACTCTCGGGCGACCTCGCCGCGCGGAACATCCCGCTCCTGATCGTGACCGCACACACGCCACGAGATGTGCCGAAGGTGCTCGGAGAACTCGCCCAGAGGTACCGGGTTTCGGCGCTGTACTTCAACCGCGAATACGAAGTCAACGAGGCACGACGCGATCATCTTGTCTGCACTGCGTTCGCAGGGCTCGGCATCGATTGCACACCCTTTGACGACCGGGTTGTGCTCGCGCCAGGATCGGTCAGAACCCTGGATGATCGCCCGTACACCGTCTTCACGCCCTTCAAAAAGCGATGGTTCGCGGTGCTGAGCGACCACGGCGGCGTGCGAGTGCTCCGAGCGCCGAAGGATCAGTCGCCGACGGGCGTCATGCCCTCCGAGATCCCCGCCAGTGTCGAGGGCTTTCTCTCCCCTGTCGATCCATCGCTCTGGCCCGCAGGAGAGCACGAGGCGATCAAGCGGCTGCGTCGGTTCGCAGCATCTCGCCTCGATCGATACAAGTCCGATCGCGATCATCCGGCGATCGACGGCACGAGCGTCCTCTCGCCCTATCTCGCGTGCGGTGCCGTGTCTCCAAGGCAGTGTCTCCTCGCCGCCCTCCAGGCTAACGACGGATTGATCGATTCGGGCGGGCCGGGCCCGGTCCAGTGGATAAGCGAACTGGTCTGGCGCGAGTTCTACACCCACATCGTGCAGGCGTTCCCTCGCGTGTGCAAGCACAGGGCCTTCAAGCCCGAGACCGACCGCATCGCCTGGCGCGAGAGCCCGCGCGATTTCGACGCCTGGTGCCGCGGCGATACCGGCGTGCCGATCGTGGATGCGGCGATGCGCCAGTTGAACACCACCGGTTGGATGCACAACCGCCTGCGCATGATCGTCGCGATGTACCTGACCAAGGACCTCTTCATCGACTGGCGCATGGGCGAACGCTACTTCATGCGAAACCTCGTCGACGGATACCTCGCGAGCAACAACGGCGGGTGGCAATGGTCGGCGTCGACAGGCACCGACGCCGCCCCCTACTTCCGCATCTTCAACCCCGTTAGCCAAGGCCGGACCTATGACGCCCAGGGCCTGTTCATCCGGCGCTTCGTGCCCGAACTGGCGGGCTTGGATGACGACGCGATCCATGACCCCCCATCGCTGGTGCGGGCGAGGCTCGGTTACTCGGGCGTGATCGCGGACCACGCGTCGGCCCGCGCCCGCGTGATGAAGGCGTTCAAGGCGCTCAATGCGGAGGCGCGGGTGCCCCGCGCGCCAGACCGGACGCAATCCTGAATCGTGCCATCACTCTCCGCTGCCGAACACCCGGAGCGGAAGGTAGGTGCGCGTGCGCGAATGCGTCGCCCATCGGAGCGATGTCGCGGGGACGCGGAGCACGTGCAAAAAAGAACACGGCCCTCGCCGATGCGAGGGCCGTGCTGACTGACATTCAGACAGTCTTCAAGACCGAACTGTGATTAGCAGCCGGACTCGAAGGACGAGGCGAACGCGTCATAGTCGAGGGCGTTGGTGAAGCCGTTGCCGTCGAAGTCGGCGCAGGTGTCGCCGGCCTCAAAGGCCGAAGCGAACGCATCGTAGTCGAGGGCGTTGACGAAGCCGTTGTTGTCAACGTCAGCCGGGCAACGGAGGGTGAGGAAGGTAACGGTCTTGCCAGCCTCGAAGGGGCAGCCGCCCCACGAGTTGTCGTAGCACTCGCCGGACTCGAACGCGCCGCTGGTCGGGGCGTCGTCGTCCCAGCCGTCGGGACCCTGGGTACCGGCGCGATAAGCCTCGCCGGTGTCCTCGCCCGTGCCCCACAGCATGAGCTGGGTGCCGTCCGTGCTGTCGTAGTAGAAGATGTTGTTCACATCGTCGTACTCGTTACCGATCATCCACAGGTAGGAGCCGCCCGGGGCAGCCGACGGGCAGACGATGCCGTTGGTGCTGAACACGCCCTCGAAGGAGGCGTGGTAGTAGTAGGGCGCGCTGGGCGGGAGGGCCGACCAGCCGAAGATGACGCCGCTGTTGTAGTTGTTGGCGAGGGGGTCAGAGACGTTCGCGCAGCTCATGTCGTCGTTGCTGGTGAAGACGGCCATGAGGCAGGCGCGGGTCGAGCCGCCCCAGAAGAAGCCCCAGTCGTAGCCGTCGATGTTGCCGCCGCCGAAGTCGAAGCAGGTGTTCGACTGCACGTCGTCAACCTGGATGGGGTTGTTATAGGTGGTGCCGAAGTAGTAACGGCTGCCACCGATGCCGCAGCCACCGGTGTTCTGGTCAGCGCCCGGGGAGCGGGGATCGGCGTAGGAGGAACCGTAACCACCGTTATAGAAGTTCATGTAGGAGAGGTCGGACATGTACAGACCGAAGCAGTCGAAGCTGGCGTAGACGCCCATCGCGCCGCGGGTCGAAACGGTCGAGTCGAGGGAGATCCACTCGCCAACCTTCACGACCTTGCCATTGACCAGACGAGCCTGAGCGGCGAATTCGGGCTTGATGTGGGCGCCCAGGTCAGCGACCTGAACCGGGGGCTTCGCGACCGCGGTGGCGGTGCAGGCCAGACCAGCGGCCAAACAGATCATCGAAATCTTCTTCATTGAACACTCCTCTACAAAAAAAAAGGACGACACTCGAGCCCCGAGGGGCCTCACGCTCCAAACTCGACCGGTAGAACCGGGTTCGAGACCTCCAAGGTTCCTGCGGCAGCGGCGCGATTCATCATCGCGCTTCTGATCCGCTCGGAACGAAACGAACGTACTGTCGAACGCTCACTCTCTTCTCAAACTGCCGAACGCCGGGAAGAATCCCGAGAAATCCACGCACTATTCGAACACAGCGCGCTTTTCCAGCGGCGCACAGGTTCTGATCTCGATCATACAAGAATTCGTGGGTCCTTCAAGCCGATTTTGCGGCATTTTTCGCACATCCGTTCGGCGAACACCCGCCACACGCACTTTCCAGGCCCACCAGCCCGAAACGTCCACATAAACACAACCTTCCCAACCTCCCAGACTGACCCGGGAGCGAGTGAATTGTTCAAAAGATTCCCTAATTTCTCAACTGTTACCGGACGCTGCAACTTCCCGGGGTTTCACTCCACGCGCGATGTCCATCGACGCAACAAACTCGTCAAACAGGTAAGACGAGTCGTGCGGGCCGGGGGAGGCCTCGGGGTGGTACTGGACCGCGAGGACGGGGCGGCCAGGGACTCGGAAGCCGGCAAGGGTGCCGTCGTTCAGGTGGATGTGGGTGGGTTCGCCGCCGACCCTGCGGAGGGAATCGGGGTTGACCGCGAAGCCGTGGTTCTGACTCGTAATCTCGATCTTGCCGGTGCGTTGGTCGAGGATGGGCTGATTGATGCCACGGTGGCCGAATTTGAGTTTGAAGGTTGAAGCACCGAGGGCGAGGGCGAGGAGTTGGTGCCCGAGGCAGATGCCGAAGGTCGGGATGGGGGTTCCGCGTTGGTCGCGGACGATCTCGCGGAGGGTGTGGATAACCTGCTCGACCGCGGCGGGGTCGCCCGGGCCGTTGGAGACGAACAGGCCGTCGATCTCGTTGCGGTCGAATCGCTCGCGGATTTCCCTGGCGGAGATGGTGTGGGGGACAAGTGTGACGACGCATCCGCGGTCGGTGAGGTTACGGAGGATGTTCCGTTTAGCGCCGCAATCGAGGGCCAGAACGCGGCGTGTGCCGGACGCGGCGTGATCGGGACCGGGAGACCAGTCGCCGAGCGTTTCGCTCCAAGGCTGGTTGCTGGTGCAGCCGACGGACGGGACGAGGTTCTGGCCGGCCATTGAGGGCGCGGATCGGGCCATCTCGACAAGTTGGGCGTCGGAGAGATCGGTGCGATCGGTGAGGACACCCTGGATCGAGCCGGTGGTGCGGAGGCGGCGGGTGATGGCGCGGGTGTCTACGCCTGAAATACCCAGCACGTTGGAGCGTGCGAGGTAGGTGGAGAGGTCGGCGTCGGCACGGTAATTCGAGTGGCGACGGGCGAGTTCACGAACGACCAAGCCGGAGATCTGGACCTTGTGCGACTCAACATCCTGAGCGTTTGTCCCCACGTTGCCGATCAAAGGAAAAGTCGCGACGAGGATCTGGCCGGTGTAGGAGGGATCGGTGAGTGATTCCTGGTAGCCGGATATGGCGGTGTTGAAGACGACCTCGGCGGACGCGACGACGCCCTTGCCGGTTGCCCCGAAGGCTATTCCGACAAAGACCGAGCCATCCGCGAGAGCAAGTCGAGCGACCGGGGCAGGGGACGAACCCGAGGGCGCGTTGGGCATAGGTACAGTGTACGCACAGGCGATGGGAACGTCACGCAAGAGCACGCGATCGATCATGCCGCCGGGCTCGCTTTTCGGCGGGGACGCGCCGTTGCCGACGCACTTTGCGAAGGTGGCGGTCGAGCGGGGCATCGACGCGGAGAAGGGGCAGGAAGGATTGACGTACGCCGCGGACGCCGCGGTGAGGGCGGGCGATCGGGTCGTGGTGCCGCTGGGGCGTGGCGACACGCCGACGGGCGGGATCGTGATTGCGACGGGCGGTGCGGAACTGCTCGATGGGTTCGACGTATCGCGCGTGAAGCCGATTCTCGAGCACCAGGGTGCAAGCCTGACACCGGGATTGGTCGAACTGGCCAAGTGGATCGCGGGCTACTACGTGTGTCCGTTGGGCATGGCGCTCTCGACGATGATGCCGGCGGCGGTGAAGCAGGGGATCGGCAAGACGATCGAGCGCAGGTACACATTCACGCCGCCGCAGGATGGAAAGGAACTGCCGGCAAGGACGCGGAAGTCGGCCGAGGCGCTGGCGGCGGTGTTCGGCGGATTCGCGGGCGAACTTGCAGACGATCTGAAAGGTGAGGCACCGGGAGCGGCGATCGGCGTCGGGGAGAAGGAACTGCTGGCGGCGCTGTCGCTCCGTTCGGTTTCGGCGCTGGCAAGGCTGGTACGCCTGGGGCTCTTGCAGGTATCTCGGCACGAGGTGGTGAAGTCGAGCGGCGTTGAGACGCCGATGCTCGCGCCGGCGGAGCCGCCGCCGGTCTTGAGCCCGGACCAGGCGATGGTCGTCAACGGGATCGAGCCGCGGCTTGGGAAGTTCGGCGTCCATCTGCTGCGTGGCGTGACGGGCTCGGGAAAGACCGAGGTGTATCTGCAGTTGCTCGCGCGTGCGACGGCGGGTGGCGGAACGGCGATCGTGCTGGTACCGGAAATCTCGCTGACGCCCCAGACGAGCCAGCGGTTCGTCGATCGATTCGGTCGCGACGACGCCGGCGCGGTGGCGGTGCTGCACAGCGGGCTCTCGGCGTCGCAGCGGCACGCCGAGTGGGATCGGGTGCGGCGCGGCGTGGCGCGGATCGTGGTCGGGGCGCGCTCGGCGATCTTCGCTCCGGTGGAGAATCTCTCGCTCATCGTCGTCGATGAGGAGCACGATCACTCGTATAAGCAGGATCAACTCCCCCGCTATCACGCGCGTGACGTAGCGATCAAGCGCGGACAGATCGAAGGATGCCCGGTGATCCTGGGCTCGGCCACGCCGTCGCTTGAGAGTTGGGCGAACGCGACGGGTGCGGCGCCGAAGTTCACGCTGTGGGAACTGCCGACTCGGGTGACGGGCGTTTCGATGCCGGAGGTACGGATCGTTGACCTGGCGGCGGAGCGGCGTGCGATTGCCGTGAGGGACCCGTCGCAGGCCAATCGCTTGCACGCGATCGGGCCGACACTGGAGAAGGAGATCGACACGACGCTGAAGGACGGCGGGCAGGTCATTTTGCTCTTGAACCGTCGCGGGTTTGCGCACTACATCGCGTGCCCGGACCCCAAGTGCGGCTGGGTCATGCGGTGCGAGAACTGCGACGCGTCGATGGTGCTGCACCGGAATGTGCGAACGGACAGCGAGGCGTGGATGCCGCCGGGCGGGTTGGTGATGTGCCACCACTGCCTGTCGCGGCAACTGTTGCCGCGTACCTGCCCGGTATGCGCGAAGCCCACGAATCCGTTCGGGCTTGGGACGCAGCGCCTGGAGGACGAACTGGTCAAGAAGTTCGCCGCCAGGCACGCGATGGAGGCCGGGGCGATCACGCGCGTCGATCGCGACAGCATGTCGTCGGCGGCGGACTACTTCGAGATCCTGCGGGCGTTCTCGGAGGGCCAGATCCGCATCATGCTGGGCACGCAGATGATCTCCAAGGGGCTGGATTTCCCGAACGTACGGCTCGTCGGGGTGATCGACGCCGACACCGCGATGCACCTGCCCGATTTCCGCGCGACCGAGCGGACGTTTCAGCTTGTCAGCCAGGTGGCGGGGCGGGCCGGGCGGCGCGATTCGCGGGGTACCGTGATTGTTCAGACGATGTCACCCGGGCACCCGGCGATCCAATTGGCGGCCAGACACGACTATCGCACGTTTGCGGAACAGGAACTTGCCATCCGTGCCCGGGCGGGAATGCCGCCGGCAACGCGGATGGCCCGGGTCGTGACGCGCGACAAGGACGCGGGGAAGGCAAGGCGGCGGGCGGAAGAGGTCGGCGAGGTGCTGCGCGAGGCGATTCGGGCGATGGGAAAGGCGGCGGGCGGCGATCCGGCGGTTTCGGTCGGGCCGGTGGCGCCGTGTCCGCTTTCCAGGCTGCATGGGCAGTATCGGTTCGGGCTGGAGGTGGTGGCGCCGGGGGCCGGGGCGATCCAGCGGGCGCTGCTCGCGGTTCGGTCGCGGGGCCTGCTCACGAGCGACGCGCACACGGCGGTCGACGTTGATCCGGTGGCGTTGCTCTGATCGGCGGGGAAAGGCCGATACTGTTGATCGTGCTTGTTCACCTCAACAACCAGATCGTGCCGCGGGACCAGGCGAGGGTCGACCCGTTTGATCGCGGCTTTCTGATGGGCGACGGCGTGTACGAGGGCCTCCGGTCGTTCGACGGGCGCATCGTCGCGATGGACTATCACGTCGAGCGGCTGCGCGACGGACTGAAGGCGCTGTCGATCGACTACGACGCGGCGAAGATGGTGCCGCTGACGGATCGATTGCTGGAGGCCAACGGCCTGCGCGATGCGTTTGTGTATTGGCAGATCTCGCGGGGCGCGCCGGGACCCGGCAAGCAGGTGAGGACGCGTGTTCCCGACGGCGGGATGACGCCGACGGTGTTTGGATTCGCAAGCCCGGCGTGTTCGTTGAAAGAGGCGAAGACACTGCAGGGTCGAGCGGCGGTGACGGTGCAGGACCCGCGCTGGAAACTGGGGCAGATCAAGTCGATCTCGCTCCTGGGGAGCGTGCTGTGCGCCATGCAGGCCGACGATGCAGACGCGGACGACGCGATCATCGTGAACAACGGTCTCGTGGCGGAGGGGACGGCGTCGAACGTGGTGATCGCGATCGACGGGCCGCACGGGGCGAGGATCGTCACGCCGTCGCTGGAGAGCACGCCGATCCTGGCGGGCGTGACGCGGCGGCTTTTGCTGGAGGCGATGCCGGAGATTGAAAATCGCCCGGTGCGGGTGGAAGAGTTGATGTCGGCTCGCGAAGTGATGGTGACGGGGTCGCTGACGATGGTGACGGCGATCACGGTCCTGAACGGCATGCCTGTGGGTGACGGACGGCCCGGGCCGATCGCCAAGAAGATGCTCGACACGCTGCTGGACGTGATTCAGAATGAGCATCCCGTACAGGCGGGCCGTGATGATCGCCAGGCAGGACACACGGCCCCACATGCGACGAGGTCCGGCGCGTGATGCGGTTCGAGTCCAAACGCGTCACGGTGATGGGCCTTGGCAACTTTGGCGGCGGCGCAGGCGTGGCGCGATGGCTGGCGTGCCAGGGCGCGGACGTGCTAGTCACCGATCTCTCGCCGGCGGAAAAGGTGAAGGCGGGCGTCGAGTCGGTTCGTGATCTGGTTGAGCAGGGACGTGTGACACTGCGCCTCGGCGAGCACAACGTGAGCGACTTCACGACGTGCGATTGCGTGGTGGCGAATCCGGCTGTGCCGATGCCTTGGAACAATCGGTTCATTCGCGCGGCGCAGGCGGCGGGAATCCCCGTCACGACCGAGATCGGGCTGGTGATCGAGCGGCTGCCCAATCGCGAGCGGGTGCTGGCGGTGACGGGCTCGACGGGCAAGAGCACGACGACCGCGCTGATCGATCACGCGCTGCGGGCGTGCGGGCGAAAGGTCGTGATGGGCGGGAACATCGGGGGCTCGCTGCTTGAGGCTCTCGGCGCGATCACGACTGATACCTATGTCGTGCTGGAACTCTCGAGCTTCATGCTGCATTGGCTGGCGGGCTGGTCGCCGCGGGTGGCGGTCGTGACGAACTTGTCCGCGAACCACCTCGATTGGCACGGCACGATCGATCACTATCGCACCAGTAAGCAGACTCTGCTTTCTGCACAGCGCGCGGGCGATACCGCGCTGCTGGGCGAGGGCGTGCGCGACTGGGGGACACGCGACGGCGTGAGGCGGATCGTGATTGGCGCGAACGATGCGAAGGACTTGCCGCGGCTGACCATCCCCGGCGAGCACAACCGCGTGAACGCGGCGATGGCGCTCGCGGCGGCGATCGCGATCGACCCGACGCTTGAGCAAGTTGCGGTCGCGGACGCGATGGCGGGCTTTGCCGGCCTGCCACATCGATTGCAACTTGTGGGCGAGTCCGGTGGTGTGCGTTTCTATAACGACTCCAAGTCGACGACACCGGAAGCGACGCTGCTGGCGGTCGCGGCATTCAGCGATCCGTCGCGCGTTCACCTGATCGCGGGCGGATATGACAAGGGATCCGATCTGTCGGCAATCGCGGCGCTTGCCCCGGAACTGGCGGGGTTATACGCGATCGGGAAGACCGGGCCGACCATCGCGGCCATGGCGGAAGGACACTCGACGCTGTCCGGAACTCTCGCGGACGCGGTGAACGCCGCGTGGGCGGCGTTGAAGTGCGGCGACGTGCTTCTGCTCTCACCGGGCTGCGCATCGTGGGATCAGTTCGAAAACTACGAGAAACGCGGAGAGACATTCGCGAAACTGGTGATGAGGAAACGTGAGGGGCGGGCATGAGCAGCACGCGAAGTACGCCCGTACTTACGCACGGGCTTCTGATGATCATGGCGATGGCGGCGGTGCTGTCGATTGGCGCATGCAAGTCGAGCGAGAACAAGACGCATCCGGAGTCAGGCGTTGCGCAGGCACGGGCTCCCAAGGCCGCGAACGAAGCAAGCCCGGCGCTCGCGGCTGAGCCTTCGCCTTCAGATTCTGGCGACACGCCGCGAGATCCGAACGAGAAGGATGCGACGCCACCCACAGCAGCCGCACAAGCGACAGAGACGCCTTCGTCCTCCCCCACGACCGCCGGCGTGATGCGCGAGGTATTCCCCGGCGTGCGTGTCGACGTCGCGAAGAATCTCGTCGAGTTTGACGGCATGGTGCCGATCGACGTTCACAATCCAAAGTCGCCGCGGGTCTATCTCGAGGCGATCGCCTGCATATTCGACAGCAAGGAGCACGAGTCGTTTGTCGTCACCCGCGCGAAGCCCTCGCACGTTCACGCGGCGTTGCTCATGATCGGGCTGGAACCCGGCGCGCCGGGCAGTTGGAAGTTCGACGAGCAATCGCGCGCCATGACTGTTCCGCCGCACGGTTCGCCGGTGCGAGTGTCACTCGTCTTCAGTCCGGCGTCGCCCGAAGCCGAGGAGATCGATCCGGCGGATCTCGTGATCAACGCGAGAACGAAGGAGCGCGCGTCGTCGCGGGCGGGCGCGGGGTTTGTCTTTGCCGGCTCGCGGATCGTGGAGTGGCAGGGACAGTCGTATTACGACGCTGACGGCACGGGAACACTGATAGGGCTTGCGACATTCGGGAGTGAAACGATCGCGTGGCGTGAGGTCTTCTCTCCCGAAGCGGCGATCGCGGAGCCCGTGTGGATCGCCGACAACGAGCGGGTTCCCGCGACGGGGACACCGGTGACTGTCAGATTGCGTCCCGCGGGCCACGAGTGATTCGATCCCCGAGCGAGATTGCGCTTATTCGAACAGACGGACGTTGATCGCACGATCGGACTCGTCTGCCGCGGAGTCTTTGATTCGCAGTTCGACTTGTTTGCCGATGAGGAGGCCCGCATCGATGAACGCGGCGTAGGCGGTCACTTCGTCGTTGACGTTGCGATCGGCGATCCGTGTGATGATCTGCCCGGCCTTGAGCCCGGCGCGTGCCGCCACGGAGCCGGGCACGACGAACCCGATCGTGGCATCGCCGGCGTTGGCTCGCACGGCCATGCCGAGTTGGCGGGCGATGTACCCCCAGGCGTCGTTGACGAGCGAGGCTACATCGCGCTCTCCCAGCGTGATGTTCATGTCGATTTCTTCACTGTCTCTCCAGACCTTCGCGGGAACGACCTGTCCGGGGCGGCAGGCGCTGACGACCGCGCGAAGCACTTCGGGATCACTGGTGTCGTAGCCGGCGACGGAACGGATGATGTCGTCGCGGCGCAGGCCTGAATTCTCGGCGGCGCCGCCCGAGACAACCGAAGAGATGCGGAGACCGAGACCGACGAACTCGCCGTCGTTGATGATTTCCGCGACGCCGCGATCGAACTGGATACCGAGAAACCCGCGTGCGACCCTGCCGTTGCTGATGATCTGCTCTACCACTGATTCGATGGTGTCGAGAGGGATGGCGAAGGAGATCCCCGCGGACTGGCCCGCTTCGCCGCTGGTGCCGTCGCTCTCGCGCCCTGTGGCGATGGCGACGTTCATGCCGATGACGTGCCCGCGGATATCGACGAGCGGGCCGCCGCTGTTTCCGGGGTTGACGGCGGCGTCGGTCTGTATGAAGTTGGTGAAGCCGCCCATCTCCAGGACGGGGCGTGCGGAGCGGCCGAGCCCGGAGATGATGCCTTCGGACATGGAGAACTTGAAGCCGAAGGGCGAGCCGAAGGCAAAGACGCGGTCGCCCTGCTCGGGTCGCTCGCCGCTCGCGCGCCGGAGCGGGAACAGTCCTCGCTTCACATCGACCTGGAGCACGGCAATGTCTGTGAATGGATCAGCGCCAACGAGGGTGGCGCTTGCGACGCGGCCGCTGGAGAACTGAACGCTGATGTTGCGGGCTCCGCGGACAACGTGGGCGTTGGTGATGATGTGCCCCTTGTCGTCGAAGACCCAGCCCGAGCCGGTCGAGCCGCGGAAATACCAGCCGCGCCCGCGCGGATTCTGGCGTTGGTTGTCGCCCGGATCGTTGTCCTGCCCATTGCCGTCGGCGCCGTTCGCCTGATCGAGATCACGGGCGGGGCCGCCCTCGACGACGAGGTGGACCACACCGGGCTCGACGCTGGTCGAGACGGCGCGGGTTGCGCGGTTCAGACGTTCGAGGATGTCGTCGTCACCGAGTGCCTGATGCGCGAGGCGGACGGTCGCCTGGGTTCGCGAATCTTCCACGCGGCGGACGAGTTCGGGCACGACGATCAACGCCGCCATCGAGGTGAGCAGTACCACCACCGATGGTCCGTACGAAACGAATCGACGCATCGCGATCTCCTGCAGGGCGTCCGCGGGCCCGGATGTTATCGTCAGGATCGGGGGCCGCGCTCGCGCCGTTCCGGGTGAACGATCTCCTCGATCAATCCGTCGGCGGAGCGGTTCTGGTTTCGCAGACGTTCGGCTTCCCCGGCCTGCATCGAATAACCACGCCCGCCGATGCGGCGTTCGGCCACGCGACGTACCCACTCGCGCCCGGCCTTTTCGACCTCAACGCCCAGCGAAGCGACGGCCTCGGCAAATCGGGGCGGCATGTCCGAAAATCCCAAGAGGTCCTGGAGCACGAGGACCTGGCCGTGGCATGCCGAGCCCGCGCCGATGCCGATGAGCGGCACGCTGGTGCGCTCCATGATCGCTCGGGCGACTTCGTCCGGGACGGCTTCGACCAGGAGCATGACACACCCGGCCTGCTCGAGCGCAACGGCATCATCAACGACCTTTTCAAGTTCGCGGACGGTTCGGCCCGCGGCGACATAGCCGCCGGCGACCGCGACCTGCTGGGGACGACAGCCGACATGCCCGCAGAGCGGAATGCCCGCACGGGCCATCGCGGCCAGACGCGGCGCTTCGGCGCTGGTCGCCTCGACCTTCACGATGTCGGCCATGCCCTCAACAACAAAGCGCCCTGCGTTCCGGATCGCGTCTGCCTCGCTCGTGTGGTAACTGAGGAACGGCATGTCGCCCATCACGAGTGCGCGCGGCGCACCACGCTTCACCGCCGCTGTCAGCGCGATCAGCACATCGAGCGGCATGTCGAGCGTTCGCTTGAAGCCCAGGATCACCTCAGCGGCCGTGTCTCCGACCAGCAGGATGGGAATCCCGGCACGCTCCAGCCAGCGCGCGGTGGTCGCGTCGTAGCAGGTGAGGCAAGCAAAGGGCACGTTCTCGTCAACCATCTTTCGGATGGTGCGGAGCGTGACTGTCGGCGCGCTGGTGGCGGCTGGCGACGAGACTGGCGCCGCTGGAGTTCGCGCGGGCGCGGCCGGCGCGGTGGACGCAGGCAGAGTCGAACCCGATGGCGGACGGCGGTCCTTCTTTCCCGGCGACTTGCCCGGGCTGTTCTCGCTTGGCTTCTTCACGGAGTGAATCGTAGGCGGACGCCCTATCGCCCCATTTCGCGGCGGGTTTGCGTCAAGAGCCGCTCCCAGTCAAAGGCCGGGCCGGGGTCGGCCTTGTTGTCCTGCACGTGAAAATGCCCGAGCACACCGCGAAAGGAGGCGAACTCGCCGGGCTTAAGCGTGCGGGCAAGAATTTGACCGCTTGAGTCGCGTGGTGCGTCGGGGCTCAGGTTCGGGAACGTCCTGCACAACGCCGCGGTGAGCCTGGCGAGCGATTCATACTGCTGCGGCGTGAGGTCGTACATGACGAGCGGCTGCCCGTTGATCGCTCCGGTGATGCGATCGGAGCGGGCCGGGCGCGCGACAAAGTTCGGTGTGCGGACTCCGCCGTCGCCCAGCGAATCGGGGAGCGTGACACGCGTGCCGGATGAGTCCGCGGCGTACCAGTGATCGAGAAGCGCGGCCTTGTCGGGCGGATAAGCGCCGATGTTGGCGATTTCGATTCCGATCGAGCGGTCGTTGGCGATGGTCGCGTGCCAGGCGCGTTCCTTGACGTCGAGGCACTGGTAGATCGTGCCGTCGAGATCGAGGAGGAAGTGGACCGACAGGCCGCGCTGGTCCTGAAGAACGCGGAAGCAGGTTCGGCTGGTGCCGCAGACGTCGTAATGAAGAACAAACTGATCGACAACATCTCGGAGTTGGTCAAGGGTCCAGCCGCCGCCGCGGACGGAATCGACCAGTGGCGGCATCAATCCCGGCCCGCGGATGCCGTAACGATTCGGAGTATCGAGGCCACCCTTTGAATGATCCCAGTCGGATAGATCAAGGGGTGCGAAGCGCTTTTCGACGCGATAGGCGTCGTAGCCGCCCGGATCGGTCCAGAGGACAACGGGCGCGTCGGTGTGGACGAGCGTGCCGCAGACCATGATCTCGTCGCCTCGTCGCCGGGCGACATCGCCGGGCTTGGTCGCCGACGTGCAGGCAGAAAGCGTCGTTGCCACGATCGAAAGGAGAGCCATGGCGAGGATGAGTTTCGGAAGTGGCATTGATCGATCTCGCGAGCGCCGCTAGCGCTCCGTCTTTTCCGATCGCTCGCCGGCGTGCTTGTGCATCACCCCGCCGACGGGATGGTCCATTCGTTCGACGGTGACAAAGGAGTCTGGGGCGATTCGAGCGACGAGGTCGCGGAGTTGTCGTAGGGATTTGCGCCGGATGACGATGAAGGACTCGGTGACCGGGCCATCGCGGCCGACGCCATCGAAGCGCGTGACGCCGTAGCCGTGTTCGCGGAGGACGCCGGCGACGTCCATGTCGCGCGAGGTGCTGATGACGCGGACAAGGCGGAAGCCCATGGCCAGGCGGTCTTCGATCGACATGCCCACGAAGACGCCGGTGCCGAAGCCGGCGGCGTACCCAAGGACGGCCCAGGGATTGGGAAGGTATTTGAGCACGCCACCCACCGCCAGCACCCAGATAGTGACCTCCAGAGCGCCGAGGATGGCTGAGCCCAGGCGGCTGCCGTTGATCATCATGATCGTTCGGATGGTGCCGATCGATACGTCGCCGATGCGGGCGAAGAAGATCACCAGCGGGATGTACCAGGGCATGACGTCTGGCATGGCGTTGAGGATGACTTACAAGGATTGCACGTGGGCGGGTGGCGGGCCGTCGGGATCCTGTGAGGGCGATGGTAGCCAGAATGTCCCACTGACTTTGGATCGGGATGTCGGCCAGACCGAAGACCCGGGGCATTCATCGCGGGTGCGTGGACACAATCGGGGTCGGCGTGGGAACCCGAGGCAAGATCGGGCGAATCACCATGGGACCCGCGGGGTGGTGCGGACGTGGCGCGGGCTGGACCGGCGGGGGGATGGGAGTAGACTCTTGTCCCCCGCGGCGTGCCGCCGGGGCAGATATGGATTCAAGGCCGCGGGTTGCCGGACGGCGATGCCACCGGACCCCACGCGAACGACCCTTGTCGGGCGAGTCGCGACGGCGACAGACACAGGAAAAGGACGGGCCATATGAGCGACAACGCCGGTGATAAACAGGAATCTCGTCAGATCGCGCTTCGCATCGACGAGTCCAAGATGGACACCACCTACGCCAACACCATCCGCACGTCGACGACGCCCGACGAGGTGGTGCTGGACTTCGGCATGAACCTGCCGATGCAGGGCCAGAACAACGAGCCGGCCATCCTGTTCTCGGTGACCAGCCGCGTCATCATGAATTGGCAGGGCGCCAAGCGTCTGGCGATCAGCCTCGGCCAGATGATCCGCGCCTATGAAGAGCGCAACGGCGAGATCAACCTGAATCAGGGCCAGCGCCCCGCGGGCGGCCCTCGCCTGTCCAACTGACGCAACCGACAGAGCAATCAGCGTGCATGAGCATGACTCGCGGCGGGATCATCTCCCGCCGCTTTTCTTTGCGCCCAAGAAGTAATAGACCTACGCAGGACAACGCGGGTGCATGGCACCGACACAGGCAAACTCAGCCGCCAAAGGCCTTCTTGTAGTCTTCGAGGAACTTGGCGATGCCGATGTCGGTGAGCGGGTGCTTCATGCAGTCCATGATGACCTTGAAGGGGACGGTGGCGACATCGGCGCCGGCCAGGGCGCAGCGGAGCATGTGCTCGGTGTGGCGGATGGATGCGGCGAGCACCTTGGTGCGCAGGCCATAGTTGTCGTAGATGGTGCGGATCTGGTGGATGATGTCCATGCCCTCCTGGCCGATGTCGTCGAGGCGACCGATGAAGGGGCTGACGAGGTACGCGCCGGCCTTGGCGACCATGAGAGCCTGCAGGGCCTGGAAGCAGAGCGTCATGTTGGTTTTGATGCCGAGGTCGGAGAGGTGCTTGCAGGCCTTGAGGCCGTCCATCGTGCTGGGGAGTTTGACGACGATGTTGGGGGCGATCTTGGCGCGTTCCTGACCCTCTTTCATCATGCCGGCAAAGTCGGTTGCGATGACCTCGGCGGAGACGGGGCCCTTGACGACCTTGCAGATTTCGGCGAGGCGATGGCCGTAATCGACTTTCTCTTTCGCGATGAGGGTTGGGTTGGTGGTGACCCCGTCGAGGACGCCGAGATCGGCGGCCTGCTTGATCTCGTCGATGTTGGCGGTGTCGATGTACAGTTCCATGCGTGATCTCCGGTGTGGCGGCGTGATGAGGCTTGGAAAGGGCGCAGGGTAGCTCGGGAATCCGGGTCCGGCGTCCGTTTCAAGAGTCCAGGAGTTTCTTCAACTCGCGGCGCATGATCTTGCCGGTGGGATTGCGGGGGAGTTGAGGCAGGTGCCTGATCTCGTCGGGGACTTTGTAGCCGGCGAGTTTCTGGCGGCACCAGCGCTGGAGTTCTTTCTCGTCGAACGCGGCGTCCTCTTTGAGTTCGACGAAGGCGATGGGCAGTTCGCCGCGCATCGGGTCCTGGCGACCGATGACGCCGGACGCGGTGACGGAGGGGTGCTGGTTGAGGACTTCCTCGATCTCGCGTGGGAAGACGTTTTCGCCGCCGATGATGAGCATTTCCTTGAGACGGCCGGTGATGAAGAGGTGGCCATCGGTGTCGAAGCGGCCGATGTCGCCGGTGCGGAAGAAGCCGTGTTCGTCGAAGGCGGCGGCGGTCTGATCGGGCAGGTGGTAGTAGCCGCGCATGACGTTGGGGCCCTTGATGAGGATCTCGCCTTCTTCATCGGGCCCGAGGACTTGGCGGGTGTTGATATCGACGACGCGTTCGATGACGCCCGGGAGTGGCGGGCCGACGGAGTGGCGGCGCCAGCCATCGGGGCGGCACCAGTTGGTGGCGGGCGCGGTTTCGGTCAGGCCGTAGCCCTCGGCGAGGCGGACTTTGAAGCGATCGTGGAAGCGTTCGAAGGTGGAGTCGGGGAGGGGCTCGCCGCCGGAGATGGCGTAGCGGAGAGAGGCGAAGTCTTCGGGGTGCGCGTCCTTGACGGAGAGGAGCGCGGTGTACATGGAAGGAATGGCGACGAGGATGGAGGGGCGATGTTCGCGGCAGAGTTTGACGATGCGCTGGGGGACGAAGCGCGGGGCGTAGACGACCTTGATACCGAGTGTCAGGGGCAGGAGCGTGAGGACGGTCATGCCGAAACTGTGAAACTGCGGGAGGACGCCCATCATGACATCGCGGCGGGTGAAATGGACCCACTCGTCAACCTGCTGCATGTTGGCGGAGAGGTTGGCGTGGGTGAGCATGACGCCCTTGGGCTTGCCGCTGGTGCCGGAGGTGTAGAGGAGGACGGCGAGGTCTTCGTCGTCGGCGAGAGCGGGCCGGGTGAATTCGGGGATGCCGGCGAGTGAGATCTGATCGATGCGGATGAGAGTCTTCACGCTGGGCGTGAAGCCTGTGAACTCGAGCATGGGCCCGGCGGTGACGACGGTGTCTGTGCCGCAGTCGTCTATGACGTACTGGAGTTCTTCCTGCTTGAGGAGGTAGTTGAGGGGAACGACGGTTTTGCCGAGGAACCATCCGGCGAGGGCGACGATGGGAAAGCCACCTCCGGTAGGGAGCATGACACCGAGGGTGGGAGATTGGCACTTGGACTGGAGGTGTGCCGCGAGGTTCATGGCGGCGATGAGGATTTCAATGCCGCGATAGGATCGGCGGTCATCGATCACGGCGACGGAGAGGGGCGAGGCGAGGAGGCGGCGGATGATGGGCCAATGAACGCTCACGCGGATCTCCGTGCATGCCGCGCGGCGGGGGAAAGTAGGGCCCGTCGCGACGGCTGGGGCGATATGCTACTTGGACTTGGGCTTGCTTGCCTCAACGGTGGACGGAATGCGAGCCTGACGCGGGTCTGGGCCCCGAACGAAGGATTCGACTGTGAGCAAGGCGCGAACGAGTTGGATGGGCGGAGTCGTGGGAGCCCGCGGGCTGGTATCGCCGGCGGCGGGCGTGCTGGTGCTTTCGGTCGCGACGATCGTGGGCGTGGCGATGCCGGGGTGTGGATCGAGCGAGAAGCCTGCGGACAACGGGATTCCGGCGATGCCGGATTACATGCAGGCGTATCGCAAGAACGATTTCCGCAAGGCGCTGGATCTTGCGTCGAAGGCGTATCGCGACGAGCCCGAGGGCGTGAAGCGTGACCGGGCAGCGGCGGTCGCGGGCGACTCGGCCCGGTGGCTGGGACGCAACGCGGAGGCCGAGCGGTGGGTCTCGCCGCTGCTCGCGAGTTCGGATGAGACGGTGTCGGGCTGGGCGAACTCGACGCTGGGGATGATCGAGAAGGAAAAGGGAATGCACCGCCAGGCCGCTGATCACTTGCTAGCGGCGGCTGGGAAACTGAAGGGGAGCGAGTCGGCTTCGTCGTGGATGTATGCGGGCGATTGCCTGACGGCGCTCGGGAGGAAGGACGAGGCGAAGCAGGCGTATCTGTCGGGCTTGGCGGCAGTGCCCGCGAGCAACCCGCAATTGAAGGGCATGTTGGATCAGCGGCTTGGGCAGGAAGCGCCGACAAAGGATGGGGGCGGACGATACACGATCCAGGTCGGGGCGTATTCGAGCCGCGATCGCGCCCAGGCGGCGGCGGATCGGCTGCGCGGAAATCTCGCCGGGACGAGCCTGGGCACGCCGCGGATCGTGCAGGTATCGAGCAAGGGAAAGATCCTGTACACGGTCCGTGTGGGGATGTTCCAATCGCGCGACCAGGCGGCACGCGAGGCCAAGAGGCTGGGGACAGACGCGACTGCGACACTGCGAACGGGAGAGTGATTTCGGCGATCAACCGCATGGCAGGAATGATCGCACTCGCAGACACGGACGCGATCCATCACCACCGAGGCACCGAAGCACAGAAAAGCACAGCAGGGAAGGCGTCGCTCAGGAGCGGATCGCCCGGGTCAAGCACGACGTCCGAAAAACAGATCGGTTCGGCGGGCATGCGGCGCTCCGTTGTATGGACTCCGGGAGCGTCTGAGACGACAAGCCCATAGGATTCGGGGTGGAACAGGAAGGACGCCCGAGCGTCTAACCAAACACGCCCCGGAAGGTCTGCGGCGGGTGGGATTGCTTTGGAGTGCACGCCATGCAACGCGTTTCCGTGCTTGCGATTTGCCTGATTGCGGCCATGACGATGCCCGCCCGGGCACAGCAGGCGAACGATCCGATCGAAACGATCGGTCCCGACAGCGCCCCCACCGCCCAGCAGGACGAGGCGCAGCGGGCGTATACCGCGGCGAAGAAAAAGATCCGCGTGATGGAGCAGGAGCTTCGCAAGATCCGGCGTGCGCACTTCGGCACGATCAAGCGTGTGGATATTCGCCAGGAAGGGCTTGCGAAACTGCGGACGTATACGGAGCCGTCGATTTTCGCGTCGCTGATCGAGATCTTCAAGAACGACGCGGACGACGTGCGGACGGCGGTGTTGGATATTTTCAGCGATTCCAAGAGTGATTCGGGTGATGCGGCGCTGGCCTGGGTCGCGATGACGGATCGTGACACCCACATGAAGGCCGCGGCGTTGGATCGTCTGCAGCGGCGTCTCGCGGAGGTCGGCGGCGTATCCGATCGGATCAATCTCGTGGTGCTCAAGGGATTGCAGAGCGGCGACGAGAAGCAGATCGCTGCGGCCGCTGACCTGGCCGGGAACATTGGCCTGTATGAGGTGATCCCGTGGTTGATCACCGCGCAGTTGGGACGGTCTGGTGGCGGGAGCGGCGGCGGCGGAAGCGCACAGAATCAAGGTGACCTGGCTTTCATCCTGATCGGGCAGCAGACCGCGTTCATTTCGGATCTGGAACCGGTTGTGAGCGAGAGCGCGGTGGCGTTTGATCCGCAGGTGAGCGTGGTGACGGAGGGCGTGCTGTTGCGCGTGAGCGATGCGGTCGTGACGACGTATCGCACGGAGGTCCACAATTCGCTGGTGGGTTTGTCGTCACGATATACCGGCAGGCCGACCATCGGGATGGGATGGGACCAGGACAAGTGGTGGAAGTGGTATCAGGACGAGTTCCTGCCCTTGAAGAAGTCTCGGGCGGCGGAGAAGGCGGCGGCTGAGAAGTCCAAGGCGGACGAGAAGAGGTAGCCGGGTCGCGCGGGAGTGATAGGCTGGAGCGGTCGGATCGACCGGACCCACGGCCTTGATCGGAGCCCTTCGCGACATGCTGACGCTTGAACAACTCGGGAGTGACTGGCTGAGCCCCTCGCGCGAGGAGGATTTCAGCCTGCCAGCGATCACGAACTTTCGTGGCGTGGTGCAATGCGCGTGGGATATCTCGGGCATTCAGAACTGGGTGTGCGCGCCGACGGGGATGGCGACGCCGACGGCCCTGCTTTATGTGAGTGAGGGCGGGCGGATTCGTCGCTTTCCGCGGAAGGTCGAGTATCGATGGAAGGCGTATGAGATCGAACGGCGCGGCGCGGGTGTGCGGAGCGTGGTGCGCATGCCGCAGGGGCGGGCGGCGGTGATCGGGCGGATTTGCTTTGAGCGCGCGATGCGGGTGCACCTGGCGTTCGGCGGATTGCCGCGGGTCTGGAGGTTCACGGACTACTGGAACGTGCCGCCCGAGGACGTTCCGATGATGAACGTCGTCGCGCCCGATGGTCGGTTTGTGATTGATGACACCAAGACGTTCGGCATGGCGGAGTTCCTCGTTGGCGGCGAGCGGCGCGTGTATTCGGATTTGTCCTCATGGCTGGATGGTGAAGATCCAGTCGAGCGAGGCCGGATCGGCGTCGCGACGTTTGACGTGCGCGCGGGCGACGAGATCGTGTGGTGCGGCGTGCAGGGGTGCGGGGCGAGCGACGCGGTCGAGGTTGAGTCGGCGTGGGAATCGGCGAAATCGCACTGGGAGCGAACGTGGGAGGCGGCGTTTACGCCGGGCAATCGCGTGTTCTCGGGGCATTTGCCGGCGAGGCGCGGGAAATTGGAGCGGCTGTATGACATGTCGGTGCTATCGCTGCTGATGACTCGGCGCGTGCTGCCGGCATTGGATGCGAAGGCGGGCGTGGCGACGGGCGGTCAGTGCATCTGGAATGAAGAGCCGCGGCCCGTGGAGACGGCGTATGTGGTGGGCGGGCCGGAGGGCGCGCCGACGACGTGCTTCTTGTGGGAATTGGAATTTCAGGCGCCGGTGCTGGCGCGGCTGGATCCGGCGGTGCTGCGTGCACAGATGGAAGCGTTCATGCGCGTGGACCTGCACCATCACTGGGGCGTGGAGACGGTGAGCGGGCGCGGCGCGGGGATGGTGTACGGCGTGAACCCCGGCGCGTTTCTGAGCGCGGTGGCGGATTATGTGCGGCTCACGGGCGACCGGGCGTGGGCGATGAAACACCTGGAGTATCTGCGGTCGTGTGCCCGGCCGGAGTTGACGGACTATGGGCACTTCCAGCACATTTTGGAGTGCGTGAGCACGTATGAGCACACGATCGCGGCGTTCAATGCGCTGAATGTCGCCGGGCTGCGGTTCCTGGCGGAACTGACGGGCGAGATCCGCTACGAGCGGCAGGCGGCTGAACTGGCGCGAAAGGTGCTGACGCTGTACGCGGGCGGTGCGTTCGCATGTCTGCAGCCGGACGGGTCGCGCCGGGTTGTGAAGACAATCCTCGACTTTGTGTATGTCGGGCGGTGCATGACGCGCGACCTGCCCGAGGACGTGCGGGCGGGGATGGCGGAGTTCTTCCGGCGCGATTTGCAGACGGCGGACTGGCTGCGGGCGCTGGCCGAGAGCGATGTCAACGCACTGACGAAGGATCTGCCTTCGTTTCAGACGTACCGGGCGGACCACCAGGCGACGGGGTCGTATGACGGCTGGCCGGCGCGGGCGGCGTCGGTGCTGGCGAGATTTGGGCATCGGGACGAGGCGGTCGCGTGGCTGGGGAGGTTGGAGCGGGTGACGCGCGAGGGGCCGTTCGGGCAGGCACACTATGTGTGGCCGGCCGGAGCACGGAAGGCGAGTTTCTTCAATGGGAACATGTACCTGGAGAGCGCCGGGGCGGCATTTGCGGCGACGATTCTGGACGATCTGGAGTTGGATGGACGCGGGTAGCACTTGAGCCGGCGGGTGCGATCGGCGTGCTTTTGCAAAGGCAATTGCACGAGTGAAAAGCGGGCGCGTGTAGCGGGCTTTGGGTGCGGGTTGTACCATGTCGATCCCGGCTTGTCGGCCGGGCGATGACGGGGCGGGTCTCGTCCGCGGGGCGAATCTCCAATGGAGCAACTGAAGCAACTCCGGCAGCACCTGCTCACGGGCGTGTCGTTTTCGATTCCGTTCATCGCGTGCGGCGGCATCCTGATCGCGCTGTCGCTGGCGTTTGCGCCGATGGGAGCGAGCGGGCCGGACATGGACGCGATCCAGCCCGAGACGCTGCGGAACCTGCTCAAACTGACGCTGACGGTGGGCGTGACATCGTTCGGGCTCATGCTTCCGATTCTGGCGGGGTACATCTCGTACTCGATCGCGGGGAAGCCAGGCCTGGTGGCGGGCATGATCGGCGGGTATCTGAGCGGTCATCTGCGTGTGCCGTGGGCAGGACCCGAAGTGAAAGAAGTGAGCGCGGGGTTCCTCGGCGCGCTTGTGGCTGGGCTGGTGGCGGGCTACCTGGTGCAGGCGATCAAGAAGATCCCGACGCACAAGTTGGTGAAGCCGATCATGCCGATCCTGATTATCCCTGTGTTTTCGTCGGTGGCGATCACGGCGCTGATGCTGCTGGTGATCGGGCCGCCGATGGCGGGGCTGCTGCACTCACTGGGCGAGGGCCTGAAGTCGATGCAGACGGGGAACGCGGTGGTCTTGGCGATGCTGCTGGGCGCGATGATCGCATTTGACATGGGCGGTCCGGTGAACAAGGCGGCGTTCTTCTTTGCGTCGGGCTTGATTGCGCAAGGGAACTTCACGGTGATGGGCCCGGTGGCGGCGGCGATCTGCACGCCTCCCCTGGGCATGGGGCTGGCGACGTTCATCGGGCGGAAATTGTGGAGCGAGGAGCAGCGTGAGTCCGGGCTCGCGGCGTTCGGCATGGGGATGATCGGGATCACCGAGGGCGCGATTCCGTTCGCGGCGTCGGACCCGTTCCGGGTGATTCCGTGCATCATGCTGGGCTCGATGTCGGCGAGCACGGTGGCGATGCTCGCGGGAGTGGGCGATCACGCCCCGCACGGCGGGCCGATCGTGATCTTCGTCGTGGACAATAAACTGATGTACGTCGTTGCGATCGTGATCGGGACGGTGGTGACGGCGCTGGCGGTGAATATCGTGAAGAAGGTCTGGCCGTCGAAGGTTGATGAAGCGGCGGCGTGAGTGGGGATGAGTAGATCGCGGCCCGATTCGGGCGCGTGTTGGAGGGACTGGCCGTGAAGATTGTGGCGGTGACCGCGTGCCCAACGGGGATTGCGCACACGTACATGGCGGCAGAGCAGTTGGAGAAGGCGGCGAAGGCCGCCGGGCATTCGATCCGCGTCGAGACGCAGGGCGCGATGGGGATTGAGAACGAACTGACCGCGAAGGACATTGCGGAGGCGGAGATCGCGATTTTCGCGGTGGATATCGAGGTCGAGCAGCTCTCGCGATTCAGCGGGAAGAAGGTGCTTCGGGTCGGCGTGGCCGAAGCGATCAAGAATCCAAAGGGCGTGCTGGCGAAGGCCGGTGCGTAACGCGGCAGGCGATGAAGTTGGGCGGACGAAGCGATGCCCGTTGAGTTTCGATTTACGTGCCCGCTGGTGAACGGGATTCACGCACGCCCGGCGAGCGTGCTGGCGGACGTGGTGCGCGGGTACCGGGCACGCGTCACGATCGCGCGAGACGGCGCGGCGGCGGTGGAACTGGTCAGCGTGCTGTCGGTGGTCGGGCTGGACATCAAGGTCAATCAGGAGTGCGTGATCGTCGCCGACGGAATTGACGCGGTGAGTGCGATCGCGGCGCTGACAAAGTTTGTCGAAGAGAAGCTCGCGTCGGTGGACGATGTGTCCGACGTCGGGCACGCGGCGGGCACGGAAGGCTCGGCGAATCTGCCCATGGCGCTGCGGAATCGCGATGTTGCGTTCGTGTCGGGGCGGGCGGTGTGCGGCGGGATCGGGATGGGCGCGGCCGTCATCGTCGGCGGTCTGGCGCTGAGCGACGCGGCGCTGCGGGCGACGCCGGTATCCGTTGAGGCCGAAGTCACGAAGGTGCGCGACGCGATCGCCAAGACGCACGCGGAGTTGCACACGAGGGCAAAGTCGGCCAAGGGCATCGCCGCGGATTTGCTGCGGGCCCACGCGGCGATCGCGGATGATCCGGCGCTGCGGGCGGATATCGAAAAGCGGATCTCGCGCGCGACGACGGCCGCACGGGCGGTGGTCGCGGCGGGCGAGGCGTTTGCGGGCGAACTCCGCAAGGCGACGAGCGCGTATATCCGCGATCGCGCGGTCGATGTGATCGACGTGTGCGAGCAGATTCTGGAGAAGATCGGGACGCTGGGCGGCACGACGAACGTGGCGCTCGAGAATGACAGCGTCGTCTTTGCCGAGACGCTCACGGCCAATCAACTGCTCAAGATGGACCGGAGCAAGTTGCGGGGGCTGGTGTTGGGTGGTATCGGCGCCACCTCACACACGGTGATTCTGGCGAGGTCCTTTCGAATTCCGACTGTGATCGACGTGCGCAATGCCGTGGGACTGGTGGCGGCGGGGACGCGCGTGATCGTCGACGGCGAGGGCGGGCTGGTGCTCACGAGCCCGGGCGATGCGGCGCGTCGGTACTTTGAGCGAGAGATCCGCAGCCGCGAGCGAGCGGCGGAGCGGGTGCGTGTGCTGGCGCAGGGGAGTGCGACGACGATCGATGACGCATCGATTGAGGTTGGCGTGAACGCGTCGACGCCCGATGAGGTGCGCGGCGCGACGGCAAACGGGGCCGACGGCGTTGGCCTGCTGCGGACGGAGTTGCTGTTCCTTGATCGCGCGACAGCGCCGAGCGAGGAGGAGCAATACTCGGCGTATACCGGCGTGGTGAAGGCCGCGGCGGGAAGGCCGGTGATCATTCGGACGTTCGACATTGGCGGAGATAAGCCCGCTGCGTACCTGAACATGCCCGAAGAGGAGAATCCGTTCCTGGGCGTGCGCGGACTGCGGCTGTATGAGAAGCATCCGGATGTCTTGAGCGCGCAACTGCGGGCGATCCTGCGGGTTGCGCTTGTCGGGCCTGTCAAGATCATGGCGCCGATGGTTTCGACGCCGGAAGAAGCAGTGTGGTTCCGCGAACGTGTGGAAGCAACACGAAGGCAACTTGCGGCGGAGGGCGTGAGCACGTCCAGCGTTCCGGTCGGGATCATGGTTGAGGTGCCGTCGGTCGCGACAGTGATGGACCAGTTGTGCGAGGTCGTGGACTTCTTCAGCATCGGGACCAACGACCTGTGTCAGTACTGGATGGCTGTTGACCGCGGAAACGCGGGCGTTGCGGGGTTGTACAACGCACGCAGGCCGTCGTTCCTCCGGGTGCTGAGCCAGATCGTGCGAGGCGCAAAGGCGGGAGGTCGGTGGATCGGGATGTGCGGCGAGATGGCGGGGAAGCGTGGAAACTTGCCCCTCTTGCTTGGGATGGGCCTGGATGAGATCAGCGTCGCGCCGGGTGAGGTGGCGGCGATCAAGGCGCTGGTGCGCGAGGCGCGAGCGGAGGAATGCAGAGCTCTGCTTGAACGGGCGTGCGCGTGCAGAACGCCGGGCGATGTTGATGCGCTGGTCGCGGCGAGCGGATGGCGTGAGACACAGGCCGCGGCGATTGTCGATCGCTCGCTGGTGATGGTGGAATCCGACGCGACGAGCAAGGAAGAGGCGATCCAGGAGGCGATCGGTGTGTTGCTGGCGGCCGGGAGGATCGAAAGACCGCGGGACGTGGAAGACGCGGTATGGGCACGCGAGGCGACGTACTCAACGGGCCTTGGATTCGGGTTTGCGATCCCCCACTGCAAGAGCGATGCGGTGACGATTCCGTCGCTCGCCGTGGTGAAACTGACGCGGGGGATCGAGTGGGGCTCGCTCGACGGCGGGGCGGTGTCGGCTGTGTTGCTCCTGGTCGTGCCGAGTTCGGACGCGGCGGGGAGCCATATGAAGGTCTTCGCGAAACTGGCGAGGAAGTTGATGCACGAGGACTTCCGGGCCCGTCTGATGGGCGCGGCATCGCCTGAGGAAGTCGAAGCGTGCCTGCGGATCGAACTGGAGATTTCATAAACGCACGGCGACCTGCCGGTGCGGATTGGTGTGTTTGCGGTGAGTGGTTCAAGGGCCTGCGCGTGCCATGTGCGCGCGCAGTCGACTATCATGATGGCTGTCGATTGACGCGCGGGCTCGCCCGGCCGGGATGGCTGTGTGCGCGTGCGTGCGAGCACGAACGCAGGAGTTGGAACATGACGCTTTGGAAGCTTGGTCGGGCGGGGGGAGCGATCGCGGCGATGATGGCGGTGTGCGGCGGGCTCGCGTTCGCGCGGCTGCCCGAGGACCCCAAAGCCAAAGCCAGCGAGCCGCCGAAGAACATGCCCGACCTGACGAAGCAGCCGACGCTGTTCGTGGTTGGATACGCGCACCTTGACACACAGTGGCGCTGGACGTACGTGGACACCATCCGCGAGTTCATCCCAAGCACGCTGAACGACAACTTCAGGCTGTTCGAAAAGTATCCGTCGTATGTCTTCAACTTCAGCGGCTCACGGCGCTACCGCATGATGGAGGAGTACTACCCCGAGGGGTTCAAGACCCTGCACAAGTATGTGGCCGATGGGCGCTGGTTCCCGTGCGGATCGTCGGTTGATGAGAACGATGCGAACGTGCCGTCGGCGGAGTCGCTGGTCCGGCAGGTGCTGTACGGCAACAAGTACTTCCGCAAGGAGTTTGGAGTCGCCAGCGACGAGTACATGCTCCCTGACTGCTTCGGCTTCCCCGCGGCGTTGCCGAGCGTGCTGTCGCACTGCGGGATCAAGGGTTTCTCAACGCAGAAACTCACATGGGGCGGCGTGGTTCCGATCCCGTTCAAGGTCGGCAAATGGTTCGGGCCCGACGGGCACGGCGTGATGGCTGCGCTGGACCCCGGCGCGTATGTCGGCGAGGTAAAGGAGAACCTCGCGAATAGCCAGGGCTGGCTGGAGCGGATCAAGAACAGCGCCAAGACCTCCGGTGTCTTTGCGGATTACCACTATTTCGGCACGGGCGACACAGGCGGCGCGCCCAAGGAGCCCTCGGTCGCCATGGTCGAGGAGAGCACCAAGACGGACGGCGCGATCAAGGTCGTCTCCGGCCCGGCGGACTGGCTGTTCAGGTCGATCACGCCGGAGATCGGCAAGAACCTGCCGACGTATCAGGGCGAGTTGATGCTGACAGAGCACTCGGCGGGGTCGATCTCGTCGCAGGCATATATGAAGCGTTGGAACCGCAAGAACGAGTTCCTCGCGGACGCGGCCGAGCGCGCGTCGCTGGCGGCGTGGTGGCTTGGGGCGCGCGCGTATCCGAGTCAGAAGCTCGAGGACGCGTGGTACCTGGTGCTGGGCTCGCAGATGCACGACATCCTGCCCGGCACGAGCCTTCCGACGGCGTACGAGTATTCGTGGAACGACGAGGTGATCGCGGCAGACCAGTTCACGACGATCATCGAGGACGCATCGAGCGCGGTGATCTCCGCGATGGACACCAGCGCGAAGGGCACGGCGGTCGTCGTGTACAACCCGTTGTCGTTCGCTCGCCAGGATGTGGTTGAAGCGACCATGCCGGGTCTTCCGGGTGTCGCGGGCGGCGCCAAGGGCGTGAAGGTCACGGCGCCGGACGGGTCGAGCGTGCCGGCACAGATTCTCGATACCAACGGCGGCAAGACGCGCGTCGCGTTCCTGGCGCCGGTTGATTCGGTGTCGTACGGCGTGTTCGATGTTGTGCTTTCGACCGAGGCCGCAGCGGGCGGGTCGCTCAAGGTGAGCGAGTCGCAACTTGAGAACGAGTACTTCGTCGTCAAACTGGACGGCAACGGCGACGTGTGCTCGGTGTACGACAAGCAGGCCAAGCGGGAGACGCTGTCTGCGCCGATGACTCTGAGCCTGAACTATGAGAATCCGCGGAACTGGCCGGCGTGGAACCAGGACTGGGCGGACCGCCAACTTGCGCCCAAGGCGATCGTGGGCGGACCTGCGAAGGTGAGGATCGTGGAGAATGGCGCGGCGCGGGTGGCGATCGAGGTGGTCCGTCAGGCCGAAGGGTCGACCATCACGCAGAGGATCGCGCTCTCCGCGGGCGACGCGGGCAAGCGGGTCGAGTTCCACACGGACGTCGACTGGCGGAGCAAGGAGCGGAGCCTGCGTGCGGCGTTCCCGCTGGCGGCCTCGAACCCCACCGCAACGTTCGACATCCAGACTGGTGCGGTGGAACGCCCGAACTCGCACGCCAAGCAGTACGAGTATTCGTTCCATCACTGGCTCGATCTGACAGACACAAGCGGCACGCACGGCGCGTCGGTGATGTGCGACAGCAAGTACGCCGGCGACAAGCCCGACGACCACACGGTGCGGCTCACGCTTCTGTACACACCGGGCACGCGCGGCGGCTATCCGGACCAGGCAACGCAGGACATCGGGCGTCACCACATCGTGTATGCGTTCTATCCGCACTCGGACGACTGGCGTCAAGCGCAGACGTATGCCCAGGCCAAGCGCCTGAACCAGGCGATGGTGCCGATGGTGGCAACATCGCACGCGGGCAAACTCGGCAAGTCATTTTCGCTGGTGTCGTGCAGCGATGCGGCGGTGACGATCAACGCGTTGAAGAAGGCCGAGGCGTCGGACGAAATCATCGTGCGCCTCCGCGAGCAGACGGGCAAGAAGGTGGCGGGCGCGAAGATCACGTTCAACCGTCCGATCCTGTCGGCACGCGAGGTCGACGGGCAGGAGCGCGACCTCGGCACGGCGAGCGTCAAGGACGGGCGGCTTGTGACCGACATGGGCGGGTACGAACTCCGCGCGTTTGCGATCAAACTGGGCGAGGCTCCCGTGAAGGTCAAACCGGTCGAGTCGAAGCCGATCGATGTGGCGCTTGACGCGGACGTCGTGAGCACCAACAAGAGCCGCGGCGACGGGGCGATGAGCCCGACGCTGGGCGCGATGCCGGCGGAGCAGTTCCCGCGGACGATCTCCTCCGAGGGCGTCACATTTACGCTCGGTTCGGGCGCGGACGGCGCGAAGAACGCGATGACATGCCGCGGACAGACGATCGAGGTCCCGTCGGCGGGGTATGACCGTGTGTATGTGCTCGCCGCGGCGGACGGCGATGTGTCGTCGAAGATCGAGGTCGATGGCAAAGCGGTGGCGTGGAACGTTCCGAACTGGACCGGGTTCATCGGGCAGTGGGATAACCGCCTGTGGCCGGGGAATATCCACGACCCGGCGTACCGCTGGAATGATGCGCCGATCGGGCTGGTGCCGGGGTTCATCAAGGACGCGGACGTTGCGTGGTATTGCTCGCACCGCCACACGCCCGCGGGCGACGCGTTCTATCAGTATTCCTACATCTTCCGCAGCGCGATCGACCTGCCCGCGGGCGCCAAGCAGATCAAACTGCCGGACGATCCGCGGATCAAGGTGTTTGCGGTCAGTGCGGCGAAGTTCGGCGCGGATCGCGCCGTGCCGGCCGCGCCGATGTTTGACACCTTGAAAGGGCACGACCAGGACGCGCCGGTGTTGGCGGGCGCTGGCTCATACAAGGACACGATGATGGCATCGATCGAGCCGGGCCTGTACTGGCGCGACGGCTCGATCCGATATACGACCGACGGAACCCCTCCGACGCCGAGTTCGCCGGTTTATGACGGCGCGATCGAGATCAACAAGCCGACGACGATCACGGCCGCGGTCTTTGATCCCGCGGGCAAGCCGGGCCCGATCGCCAGCGGGAAATATGACGTGAACGACACGACGCCGCCGAGCGTGAAGCGGGTGGACGCGGTGTTCGAATCGAAGATGATGAAGGTGGAGTTCTCTGAGGCGGTGGACGCACCGTCGGTGACGGCCAAGGGATTTGCCATCACGCCGGCGATCGACGTGGCGAAGGCGGAGATGAGCGCGGACGGCCGCGTCGCAACGCTCACGCTCGCCAACGTGCCAGCGACAGGGACTTCGTACACCCTCGCGGTAGCGGGCGTGAAGGATCGGTCGCCCGCCAAGAACACGCTGACCAAAGCGACGGCGAACTTCACGGTGAACGGCCCGGTCTTCTCTCTGGCGGAGGTGACCGCGGCGGACAAGGGACGCGTGATCAAGGACGTGCCGGGCCTGCCCACCAAGGCCAAGGACGCGTGGACGCTCAACTTCTTCGTCAAGGCGGACAATCAGCCGGAAAACCGCACGGTGATCGCGGGCTTTGGTCGCTGCGAAGATTCGACGGACGGCGCGGCCCGCTACATCTGCAAGTTCCCGGGCGGGATCCACTTCTGGAGCCGCCTGCGCGATGTGCCCACCGGCACGCCGCTCTCGATGGGCGACTGGCAGATGGTGAGCGCGACGTATGACGGCACGACGCTGCGTGTGTACCGCAACGGGCAGAAGATCGGCGAGCGCGGGTTGGGCCTGGCCGACGATCAGAACATGATCGAAATCCTGCCCAAGGATCCGTGGGAGCAGAAGCGTCAGTTTGACGGGCAGATTCGTGGCTTTACGGTTTGGGGCAACGCGCTGTCGGAGGATGCCCTCAAGGCGCTCTTCGCGGCTGGGTCTGGCACCAAGTAATGCCCGGCTGGTTCGATCCAACACGCCGCTCGTGCTTGATCGCTCGGGCGGCATTTCTTCTTGGTGTGCTGGCGACGCTTCTGTGCATTGGACGCGTCGCGGGGGCACATCCGCCGGTGGCGACAGCGGCAATCGTGAAGGTCAGTCCTTCGGGCGAGGTTGACCTCACGCTGACACACGATGTCCTGGCATTCACGCTCAACGATCAATCGCAGAACATCCCCGATAGCCCGATGTTTGAACTGCTCAATGGGCCGGAGGATGTGCTGGCGGCGTCGCTGCAGGAGGCGGCGACGAGGTTTGAATCGCTGTGCGTGCTGAGAGCCGGCGGCGAGCGAGTGCCGTTGCGTGTCGTGGCATACCCGAGCGCTGCCGATGTGTACGGCATCAAGGCCAGGAAGCCGACATACCCACTTCCGATCAAACTCGAGTTGCACGCAACGGCGATCATTCCGGCGACATCAACGAGCATGCGGATCCGATTCCCGGAGATGCTGGGGATCGTGGTGCTGACGATCGATCGGCCGGGCGAAGAGCCGGTGGCCCTTCCTCTGGACCCCAACGAAGCCTCGCCCGAATTCGCGATTTCAGTGCGACCTCATGGCTCGGGATCCCCCACCCTCGATGCGCCGGCTGAGTTCAAGAGCACGTCCCGCGGGCCCGCGGAAGAGCACGGCGCGGCCCAATCGGGCGTCGCGGCGAGTAGCGTGGAACATGACGCCGGAACATCGGCCGCCTCGACCTCGGCGGATGCCCACGATAGGAATGCCGCAGCGAAGCGTGCGGACGGAACAGGCTGGACGAGCGTGTTTGGTCGCTTCACGCTGCTTGGCTTTGAGCACATCATCCCCGGCGGCCCGGACCACGCATTGTTTGTGCTCGGGCTGTTTCTCCTGAGCCCCAAGCCACGACCGGTGATCATGCAGATCTCGGCATTCACGGTGGCGCACACGATCACGCTGACACTCACGTCGTTGAACATCATCGGGCTGCCATCGAGCATAGTTGAACCGACGATCGCGGCGTCGGTCGCGTTTGTCGGGATCGAAAACCTGTGCACGACGAAGATCCACGCCTGGCGGTCGGGCGTCGCGTTTGTCTTCGGGCTCGTTCACGGCATGGGTGTGGCAACCGCGTTCAACGAAGCCGGATTCCCGCCGGGGCAACTCGTGTCGAGCCTGGCGGCGTTCACGGTCGGCGTCGAGGGCGGGCACCTGGGGATTCTGGCGGCGGCGTTCCTGCTCCTTGGTTGGACGAGCACGAGGCCGTGGTATCGCGGGCGCGTCGCGATACCCCTGTCGCTCGTGATTTCGCTCATCGCGTTGGTGTGGCTGGTGCAGCGGATCGCAGGCTAACCTGAAATGTCCCGACATTGGCCAGAATTCTGCGGAACCCGCGGTGGCTCTGTTGACTCAAAGGGCGAGGGACCGCTCTGCGATGGAGATATCGACCATGAAACGCATGATTGGTAGAGTCGGAACGGTGTTGACCGCAACGGGCTTGGCGGCGTCTGTCATGCTCGCATCGTGCGGCGAGAATCGACGGAAGGCGGATCTGTCGGGCGGGGCAGCGATCAGGACCGCGCGGCCGGGCACGCTGTCCTATGACCGCGGCGTGTGGCAGCAGTTGCTCTCGGATCACAACACGATCCGGCGCATCGTGAAATTTACGGAGAACGGCGTCGAGGCAACGACGGAATCCGACGATCCGATGGTGGCGGCACGAATCATCGACCATGCCAAGGCGATGCAGGAGCGCGTCAAGACCGGCGCACAGGTGCGCGTCTGGGATCCGGTGTTCGCGGATCTGTTTCAGCGTCATTCCAGCGTCTCGCTGGAGGTCACGACGACCGACAAGGGAGTCACGATCAGCGAGAAGAGCGACGATCCCGAAGCACTGGCGCTGTTACGCTCGCACGCGCTGGGTGTGAATGACTTTGTGCGGTCCGGACATGATGCGGGGCGAAGAGAAACCCCGCGTTTGAAGGCCGGAGACCCCGTGCCGGTCTCGGAAGTCGCGATCGGCGGTGTGCCGCACCGATTCCTGATGACACAGCCCGACGGCGTGCAGGTAACGATGCTGAAAACGGCCGGCGTGTCGAAACTCGTTAACTTCCGCAAGGCGGCGGAGCACGCGAACTACGACGAGGCGGGTGCGGCCAAGAGCGCGGACATTGAGTACTGCAATCTCCCCTACGCCGGGCCGCAGGAATTGAACGACGAACTGCTCGATCAGGCCCGCGCGGCGATCCGCGATACTGAGAAAGACGGGAAGAGCGCGGCGCTGCATTGCCGGACCGGGAATCGCGTCGGGCCTGGCTGGGCCGCGTACCGTGTGCTGGACCGTGGCGTGCCGCTGGCGCAGGCTCTGGCGGAAGCAAGGGCGATCGGCACGCACGATCCGCTGATGGAGAGTAAGACGCGTGACTACGTCCGTCGCAGGTCGGGCGGCGATGAATGGGCTGCGCTCTCGATCGACTCGATGAGCGAGGGACAGAAAGCGGCGTATGCGCGTGCCGTGGAAGCCCGAGACACGATGTTCCAGCGGCTGTTCGCGGCGCTCGGCGAGGCGATGGCGAAGCCCGCGCCGGAAGGCGGTCCGGCTGGTGCGATCGGCGTGTGCAAGGAGCAGGCCCCCAAGATCGCGCAGCGCGTCGCCAAGGAGAAGGGAGTGATGATCGGGCGAACCAGCGCACGCCTGCGCAACCCGATGAACGGGGCCCCGAACTGGGCCGCGACGGTGCTGAGCGGCATGCCGGCCGAGCCGCGGGCGATGTCCAACACTGACGGCTCGATGGGCGTCGTGCTTCCCATCAAACTCTCGAGCGCGTGCCTTGGCTGTCACGGCGATCCGGGGTCGATCGATCAGGCCGTGAAGACCGCGCTGGCGGAGAAGTATCCGAAGGACCAGGCGACGGGCTTCAAGGAAGGCGACCTGCGCGGCTGGTTCTGGGTCGAAGTGCCGGGCAAGTGATCGTGATGGCGCGTGGGGCTCGGCGGATGATTCGTCACGCCGAGGTAGCCTGCGCAATGGGGATGCGCGGATGTCTCAGAACTCATCGAACATCTTGAATCCATCGGAGTCCTCGTTCGAAGCGCAGGTGCTCGACTGCAAGGTGCCAACTCTGGTTGACTTCTGGGCTCCGTGGTGCCCGCCGTGCCGGCTGCTCAAGCCCGAACTCGAGCGATTAGCGCCGGAATTGGCGGGCAGGGCCAACGTGGCGTTTGTCAACGTCGACGACCACCCGACGCTCGCTCAGGCATTCGGGGTGAGCAGCGTGCCTGCCGTGTTCGTCGTGAAGGACCGCCGGATCGTCGATGGATGGGTGGGATACTCGCCTCGCGGAGCGATCATGTCCAGGCTTGAGCCGCACATCGGCGCGTAATCACACTACCCGCTCGTTCTCACCGCGTGGTTCGACCAGTCAGCCGAGCGCCCCCCGAAGTGGAATCAGATATCACAACGCGGACGAGTCTCGGTGTTCCGCCACGATCTGCGCGATTCCGATCGATGCAGCGTCGAGTTGTTCAGCGCTGCCATGCCGCGGCCTTGGTGCGGATGCCGTCGATCAGGGAGCGGACTTCAGCCGCCATACGGCTGTTGGGAAACTGGCTGATGATCTTGTCGCCGAGGTCCGCGGCTTCGACCCATCGCTTGTTGTAGACCGCGAGTTTGAACGCCGCGCCCAGGTTGTCGCGGGCCTTGCCGATCACGCCGCGTGCGACTTCCTTGTACGGGGCAGCCTCGCTCTCGGTGAGATACGCGTCGAGTTCCGTGAGCAATTTCATCGCGGTATCGACATCTCCGTCGCGGGTTGCTTCGAGAAAGCGGCGTTCCACGTCGGCCTTGTAGTGATTGCGGGCGTCCTCAACGCGTGGGCGTAAGGCCGCGACACGCGAGACTTCGGGGAAGAGTCGCGCGATCTTGTCGGCCTCGGCGATCGCGCCGTCCCATCGCCTCTGCATGATCAGGCCGTCGAGCACTGAAACCGCCTCGCGATAGCGGCGGTCGAGTGTTTCAGCGCGTGCGGCTGTGATCCGCGCGCGAAACTCCTCGGCGTCGGCGCGATAGCCGAAGCGGTCGGCGAGTTCCTTCACCAGCACCATCGCCGCGTCCCAGTCCTCGCGGCCCATGTCTTCTTCGATCGCGCGTCGGAGCAACTCGCGTTCGCGGGCGCGATTGATGACACGCCGCGCGTCATCCGACAACGAGTTCTGCTGCGCCAGGTGCTCGACCATCGATGTCAGGCTCTGAATGCGCTCTTCCACCGCGCCGACACCCGTGCGGCGCAAGATCAGAGAGAGCAGGAAGAGAACCCACACGATGACCAGACCCAGGATTCCAAGCCCGGTAATGACGCTGAACGGCTTTCCAGACGTGCCATTGATAACCAGGAGCACGCTCAACGCCGCCGGAACGCACACCCCAAGCCACCACGCCAACGTCTTGCTTGGGTCTGTGCCGGAGGCGGAAGGCTGTCCGAAATCGTTACGGTTGTTGGAGTTAGGCATGAAGGTCCCTCTCGATTTGCAAGGCCGCATCCGGGCGGCCCTGAAAACAGTGTACCTACCATCGGCCGATGGGCGAGCCAAACTCGAACGGAGTCCAAATCGCGATCAAGCCCTTTGTCCTCGGGCCGTGGGAAACCAACTGCTATGTCGTAACGGACGGGGACGCCCGCGATTGCTGGATCGTTGACGCTAGTTTTGAGCCCGACGACCTGATCAATCACATTCAGCGGTTGGGCCTCTCCCCCCGAGCGATCTTGCTCACCCACGCACACCTCGATCACATTGCCGGGCTGGGCCAGATTCGCGGGGCTTTTCCAGGGATTCCCGTCCTGCTGCACCGAGCAGAGCACGAATGGCTCGGAGACCCCGTGCTGAACCTCTCCGCCATGACCGGCCAGCCCGTCAGCGAGGGCGAGCCCGATGGCGAACTGATGGATGGGCAGGAACTGTCGCTCGGCTCGTCACGATGGGTGGTTCGCCATACTCCCGGTCATTCACCCGGCGGCGTGACGTTCTACTGCGCCGGGGCAGGCATCGCCATCGTGGGTGACTCGCTGTTCAATGGCTCGGTCGGCAGAACGGACTTTCCAGGGAGCAGCCCGCAGACGCTGGCCGATTCGATTCGGCACGTGCTGTATCAACTCCCACCTCATACGCGCGTCTATCCGGGACACGGTCCGCCTACAACCATCGGGCGGGAGATGAAGAGCAACCCATTCGTGCGCGCGTGATGTGACCCCCTGCTCGTGGCACCCGACTTGGCGGGGTGCCAAGGGTATCCGCAAGGCAGCAGATCAGTTCACCCAACGCTTCGTGTATTCAGATCAGCAATCCATGAGCGGCGGACAAGGTCGAACGGTTCAGGCCGCGGCCCTATCTCCCTTGGTCTCGATCGCCGAGAGGAGGTCGACGATTTGCTTGCTGATACCGTCGATCTTCTGGAATTCGCGCTCGGCATCGGCAACCTTTCCCGCAGTCTTCAGATCCATGATGGACTTGACTGTCTTGTGGAGGGTTTCGTGCACCTTTTCGAGCGTCTTGATCTCGGGGACTTGGCCATACTTGGCAAGGCCGTCGGAATACAGCCACTTGCCGAGATCGCAATCCCTGTGGCTGGTCGCTTGTGCGGACGTGAGTCCAGGCTTGCCATCGAGGAAATCACGGAGTTTGAGTTTCCAAGACTGGTGCTTGAGTTTGGCCATCGAGAAATCGAGCGACATCCCAATCATCCTTTCCGCGTCGCCGCGTGAAGGGCTTTCGTGGTCGCGCCGGCCACGACACACGCCGTGAATTCGGACCAACTGATCCGAACAAAGACGGACGCAGTATCGACGATCGGAATTGGCGATATCACCCACAACGCAACGAAGGGGGAAAGTGAGTATTCAGATTCGATCAGTGGGCCCGCCTTCGACCCGCGCCGGGAGATGCTGCATACCGAACATGGCACAAACCATCTTGATCCGAGATCGTCGCGCGGCGGCGTCCTCGTACCTCAGGAGGTCATGCGCTGCCCAGACCCATACAACGACGCCACGCGCTGACTTGACCCAGGTGGATGGCAATGTGGTTGTTCATCATGAACATCGCCATCCCGCCGACCAGCGGGAGGAATTCGCGATATCGCTCGATCGGCGTGGGCTGACTGAGATCCGCGTCGGAGATCGATAGCAACACGGACGCGATCGCCTCGTAGCCCTTGGCGTAGGCGTCGATCACGGCGCCCATCGCAGGATAGATCTTGGCATCCACGTCATCGAGGCACGGCGTGCCGTCCTTGAACAGGGCCTCCCAGTCGGCGGGAAGGAGCGGCACATCGCCCGGGCGCCCCAGCGCTGTCGCGATACGCCCCGGATAAAGACACAGGTGCCCATACACCCACGCCGCGTGATTGGTCTCGATCACCTTGCCATTGACCACGGCCTTCCGCGCGAACATCGCGGGCGTGACGTC
Organism: Phycisphaerales bacterium; assembly: GCA_020845755.1. Classification (GTDB taxonomy): domain Bacteria; phylum Planctomycetota; class Phycisphaerae; order Phycisphaerales; family UBA1924; genus JABWBC01. The sequence goes on along the minus strand of JADLFE010000013.1, from coordinate 71,855 downwards.
CTTCAGCAGGCGCTGCGCATAACTCTGCGAGCGTCGGTGCCCCGCGACGATCATCTCGGCGAACAATCCCATCTTGCATCTCCTTCAGAACAGGTTGCGCCGAGCGCCGATGAACGGCGTGCGGTGCGCGGACATAGCGGCGTGACCCGGCAACCACACTCCACGGTGGAGCGATCGCCCTCAGTTCGAGCGATCGACCGAGAGATCATAGTTACCCCGGCCGAGCACCGACGCGTTCGAGCGTCTCACGCTGAGGGGCGACCGGACGGAAAACCGCGCGAGAGTGCGGCGTTCACCCGCACGACGAGCGGTCGCTCCGCACCCATCGCTCCACAAACGCGTCGTACTGCTCTGGCGTGTCGATCCCTGTCGTCGTGACACGCCGCTCCACGACCAGAATCTCGTGCCCGTGCTCCAGCACGCGCAGTTGCTCCAGCGATTCCGCCAGTTCCAGAGGCGTCGGCGCCATCGACACATACTTCTGAAGAAACGCCGCCCGGTACGCGTAGATCCCGATGTGCTTGAGCGCCCGCGGCCCGAGGGTTGTCCGCGGGAACGGGATCGACGCCCGCGAGAAATACAACGCCGTGTTATCCGCGCGCCGAACTACCTTCACCACGTTCGGGTTCGCGAATTCCGCCTCGTTCTCGATGGGCGAAGCGATCGTCGCCACGGGCGCACGGGCCGCCAGCGCCTCGCGCACCAGCACGTCGATAACCGACGCCTCGAGTTCCGGCTCGTCCCCCTGCACATTGACCACCAGGGCCTCATCGCTCAGCCTCAGCAGTCTCGCCGCTTCGGCCAGTCGGCTGCTCCCGTTGGGATGCGAAGCTCTGGTCATCACGACCTTCCCACCGAACGCCACGACCGCGTCGCGCACCCGCGCGTCATCCACCGCCACCACCACATCATCGAGCAAGCGGGCGCCCTTGGCGGCGTCGTGCACATGCTGGATCAGCGTTCGGCCCGTGCGGTCCGCCAGCACCTTCTCAGGGAAGCGCGTCGAACCAAGCCTCGCGGGGATGATCGCGACGACGCGGGCCGCGGAGAGGTTGGGATAGGACTCGGAGGGCACGATATTCGAGGAAAGTGCGGGACTGCGAATCAGCACGACAGTGAAAAACCACGGCGACAAAGGACGAAATGTACACCATAACTTTCGGCGACCGCCCGACTCGGGCATCGGCTATCCGGCCGCGCATGCGCCAACAAGGCACGCCTACCCGGCCTTGATCCTGGTGATGAGTTCCTTGATCGCCACACGCCGTGCGCGGATATCGCGGTAACTGATCTGCTGCATCGCGATGCTCGACGCGACCTTGTCGGCCTCCTCCGCCACGGTCAGTTCCTTGTCGCGTTCCGCCTTGGCCTGCAGCGCCAACATCAACCCATAGCGGATATCCAGCAGCACGTCGTTGACCAGGTCCTTGATTTCAAGGGCCGATCGGAACGTCGCGATCGATTCATCCAGCCAGTCCATCTTCGCGAACGCGTTGGCCATGAACGCGAGGGATTCGGCCTTGTTCTTGGCGTCGTGCTGCGACTCCTGGAAGCACGCGATCGATTCGTCGTAGTGCCCGAGGTTGAAGTACCGTTTGCCAAGTTCAAACTTCAGCGTCAGGTCCGTCGGATAGTTCTCGACCCGGGCGCGGTACTCCTCGAGATCCGCCTCGCCGAACGACTTCTCCGCCGTGGCGACCTTGGCCTTGAGCGACTCGTCGCCCGGCGACGCATCGAGTTGCTGACGCAACGCAACGACCTTCCGGCGCTCCTGACGCATCTTGATCTCGCCCCAGCCCTGGCGAAACCGGAACTGCTTGGTCTTTTCGAAGGTGTGCAGGCAGATCTCCATCGCCCTCGCCTCGTCCTCCGGACGCCCCCGCTCCAACAACCGCTTGATCAGCGTGTTGATCGTCGGGAGGTCGTCGGGGCGTTTGGCGAATTCGTCCTCGGCCGACGCCAGGAGGCGATCGATCGAATCCGCGGACTTCACGATGCGATCCGCCTCGTCGAGTTGACGCTGCTTCTCCGCATCGCGGATGTTGGCGCGGAATCCCCCGGCCTGCCCGGTCTTTTCATATCCGCCGCGCGACATCGTCATCTGGGCCGCCAGATTTTTGACCTTTGTCCCGAGTTCGCCGTCGGTCGGATCGACCTTGTATGCCGCCTCGCCCGCGGCCACGGCCTTGTCGAAGGACCCGACCTTTTCGAACCCCTCCATCAGTTTCAGGAACCAGTCCTTCCGCGGCTTCTTGTCGCGCAGCGCCGCCGGGAACGCCCGGTCACCGATCCAGCCCGTCACCTCGGTGAGTCCCAGGCCCGACGCTGTCTCAAACGCCTTGACAGCGTACGCGGCCTCGGCGGGCCGCATCCCCCATTCCAGCAGCGACATCAGGTACTTGTCGACCTCTGTCTTACCAACAATCGACTTCACCACGTCCTTGGGCGTTCCCTTGCGGCCCTCGTCGCTGTCGAGATACCGGGCAGCGGTCCTGAACAAGCCATCGATCCCGGGCATCGCGCCGGGGTCGTGGCGAAGACCACTGAGCCACAATTGCAACGCGTATTCGTTTTGTCCGGTCTCGCCAACGGTGCGTGCGCGGTCAAAGAACTTGGCCGCCGCCTCGGGTGAGAACGTGAGTTTGGCCTTGTCCTCGCCCTGCTTGGACTGCTCGTCGTCGCCAGACTTTCGCCAACTGAATATCGCCAAGGTCGGTGGTCCTCTTGGAGGGTGGGTTGATGAGGCCGGGGGCGCCCCCCGCGCGGCCAGCATTCTACGGGCGAAATCAGCCCCGGGTTGGGATTTCGCCCGGTCGGTTCTACGATCCCTTAATGCCGATTGATCCTTCCAGTTTGCAGATCGTGTCGTATCCGGCGCCGGTGCTGCGAAAGAAGGCCGTCCCCGTCGCCGAAGTGACCGACGAGGTCCGGGCCGTCGCCCGCCGGATGATCGAACTCATGCATCAGGCCGAGGGGATTGGCCTGGCCGCCCCCCAGGTCGGCCTGCCTTGGCGTCTGTTTGTCGTCCACGTCCCCGAAGGCGAGGAACGCTCGGCCTCCGGCGATCCCGTCTCCGCCACCAAGGCCCCCACCGTCTACATCAATCCAACCCTCACCGGCCTGATCGGCAAGCTGATCACCCACGAGGAGGGCTGCCTCTCCCTCCCCGATATCCGGGGCGACGTCCTTCGCCCCGAAGTCGCCACCATCCGCGCCATCGGCCTGGACGGCAAGGAATTCACCCAGAACGCCACCGGTCTCCTCGCCCGCTGCTGGCAGCACGAGAACGACCACCTCGACGGCGTGCTCATCATCGATCGCATGACCCCGCTCTCACGCATGTCCAATAAAGCGGCGATCAAGGACCTCGAAGCCTCCGCCCGCTAGCCCTTGCCACCCGCGAACCAGTGCGTCCGGCGCCACGGATGAAAGCCACGCATGAAGATCGTCTTCCTCGGCTCTGGTGAATTCGGCCTGCCGACGCTGCAAGCGCTCGCCCGCGAGCACACCGTCGTTGGCGTCGTCACCCAGCCCGACCGCCCCGCCGGCCGCGGCGGACAACTCAAGCCGACTCCCATCGGCGAATTCGCCAGCACCCTTGGCGTCCCCATCTGGAAACCCGAGAAGATCAACACGCCAGACGTCGCCGGTGCGATTCGCTCACTCAACGCCGACGCATGGGTCGTCATCGCGTTCGGACAGAAACTTGGAAAGGCGCTGCTCGACGGCGTCTTTTCCATCAATCTCCACGCCAGCCGCCTGCCCCGCTGGCGCGGCGCCGCACCGATCAACGCCGCAATCCTCGCCGGAGATGCCGCTACCGGCAATTCGATCATCACCCTCGCCGAGCGCATGGACGCCGGGCTCGTGCTCGCCCAGGACAAGCGTCCGATCGAGCCCCAACAGACCGCAGGCGAGTTGCACGACCTCTTGGCCGTTGACGGTGTCGCCCTCGTTCGTCGCGTGCTCGAGCAGCGCTCGCACGGCGAGGAACACAGCGAGCCGCAGGACGAGTCGCTCGTCACCGTCGCGCCCAAGCTCTCCAAGAGCGACGGCTGGGTCGATTTCACCGCGTCCGCCGAGGCCTGCCGCCGGCGTGTCCACGGACTGACACCTTGGCCGGGCGTTACCGTGATGCGTGAAGCAAAGCCGGACCATCCGATCAAACTCGGCCGCGTGGAAGTGCTCGACACCCATCACCAACAACAGGACGTGGGAACGCTGATCGACGCGGATCGTGGCGTGATCGCGAGCGGCCAGGGCTCCCTGCGGGTCATCGAACTCCAGCCTGCGGGCAAGCGCATGATGGCCTGGGACGAGTTCGCGCGAGGAAATCGACCCGAGCGGGGTGAACGGTGGATCGGGAGAGCGGCGTGCAATTGATGCTCTGGGATTGGCTCGCCAAGCCCATCGTCGAAGGGCTGCGCAAGCTCGCCGGCGGCTCGCGCTCCCGCGAGATCACGCCAGCACCGGGCCACAATCCCAAACGCCGCCCGGCGACTCGCCGCAAACCGCCGCAGACAAGCCAGATCAAAACAACCGCGACCGTCCCGAAGGCCAAACCGCCGACGCCCGAATCCGCGACATCGTCGACCCGCGCCGCGCGCCGACCCAGGCGCGAAACCGCCGCGGACAGACATGACCGCGTTATCGCCGAGATGGTCGTGCGCTACGGTGTGAAGGTACGCCGCTGGCGCAAGAGCATGTCGGGTGTCGCGTACGAAATCGAGTACCGCGACGGGACGCGCAAACGCCTGATCGAATCGCCCCGCCCGCGCAGCCCGCTCTCCATGGCGATCTTTCTGCACGAAATCGGGCACCACGCGATCGGTCTTGGCAAGTACAAGCCCCGCTGCCTCGAGGAATATCACGCCTGGATGTTCTCGCTGCGCGCGATGGAAGAGAACGGGCTGGAGGTCACCGACAAGGTGCGTACACGCGTGAAGCGATCGCTCGAGTACGCCGTCTCAAAGGCCGCACGCCGCGGCATCAAGAACCTCCCGCTCGAACTGCACGAGTACATCCCTGAACGGATGCGAAGGTAGCCGCGCGTCAATCGGCTGCTCGCCCCACGCGTACGCAGCGCCCCGCGCGTGCTTACCCCACCCTGCGCAGCGGCAGCCCCTGATCAATCCGGTCCTCTCGCGAATTGAACGGACACGCGACCACGATCGGCTTGCTGCAGTGCGGGCACACCGGGCTCGTCAAGCCCCGCACGTCATACCCGCACGAGGGGCAGCACGCGCCGCTGGCACGCTTTGCCATCTGCACACCCCAGCGACACAACGCGGTCGCGACCGCCGACGTCCACACCGCGCCCGCGATCGCCAGCGACAGGTCCGATTCGAGCGGGAGGAACGGCGCGCTCGCCGAAGCCACCGTCGCCGCGAAGGCCGTCGCGATGACCGCCGCTGACCCCGTGCCCAGGAACAACGCAACCGCCGTCGCCGTGCCCGCGGCCAGGATCGCGATCGGCACCGCCGCGGCCTGCGACGCGATCACATCAATGCCCGTCGCGACCGCCAACTGGTCCGCCAACGATGTGTCGATCAGCCCGTACAACCTCGGCGCCCAACTCCCGAACGAAGCCGCCCCGAGCACCAGCAGCGCCGTCATCACTGTCAGCCCGCGCATCGCGATGCCGCGTGCTCCCACGATCACACCCGCGAGAATGAGGCCCATGAGATTGAGCGTCATCGCCACGCCGCTCACCCGCGGCACAAACCACGCCACCCCAGCCGCCGCAAACGTCGCGGCCAGCCATAGCACAGCGGCCTTGCCGCGCGCCGCGTGTACGGCGGCGTCGGCCACGGAATTGAAGCAATGCGTGGCGTGTGAGGTCATCCATAGCTCCGGTGGCGGGCGCGCACAAACTCCCGTCAATCATCGGTTTACGGAAGCCCGCCCGCGCAGGATCGGCGCCCCACCGCCGGTTTTCGGTCGTCAAGACGCAACACCTATCCGGCCATCGGCGACGATAACCCACCGGCCGCCCCCACGACCTTCACGGACCACCCTGAATTTCCCGTCCGTCCGAGAATCCCCCGTGCTTGTCCACCTCGTCTATCATTGATCAACGCGGGTGTAGCTCAGTGGTAGAGCGTCAGCCTTCCAAGCTGAATGTCGCGGGTTCAAATCCCGTCGCCCGCTTTCGACAATCAACCGACGAAGCCCGTTCCACGCCGGCAGGATGGCTGCGGCCTTCCGCGAGCCACCGCGGACGTCCTCCGAATCGCAGCGCGAAGCCACCGAGCGCAACCTCGCACGCCCTGCGACACACGACTCATGCGGCTTCACTTTGGATTGGCGTGACCTTTCTACAACTCCGGCGCGAACCCGCGACGCAGCGTGTTCTCACAACTGGCCCGCGGCTCGACGAACTGCAGCAAGTAGTCCATGCCGCCCGCCTTCGAGCCAACGCCCGACATCGCAAACCCGCCGAACGGCTGGCGGGCCACCAGAGCGCCCGTGATGCCACGGTTCAGGTAGAGATTGCCAACGCGGAACTCTCGCTTGGCCCGCTCGATGTGCGAGGGCATGCGCGAATACACGCCGCCCGTCAACTTGTACGGGCAGTCGTTGGCGATCTCCAGCGCCTCATCGAAGTTCTTGGCCGCCAGGATCGCCACCACCGGGCCGAAGATCTCCTCTCTCGCGATCGTGTGCTCGGGGCGCACGCCGCCGAAGATGTGCGGGCCGACATAACTCCGCCCCATCCGCTCCTCGAGCCCCGGCGGCACGGGCAGCGCCAGCTCCAGGCGGCTCTGCGACTTGCCGATCTCGATGTAGCGCTCGATCTTGGCCTTGCTCTCGGCGTCGATCACCGGCCCGATGTCCGTTCCGGGCAGGAGCGGATCGCCGATCACCAGCGCCCGCGTCGCCTCGACCAGGCGGCGCGTGAAGTGCTTGATCGCCGGGCCGCCGTCGCCCTCGGGGTCAACAACCACCAGTCGCGAGCACGCCGAGCACTTCTGCCCCTGGAATCCGAACGCCGAGTGACGCACCGCCAGCACCGCCTCGTCAAGATCGGCCGACGTGTCGATGATGAGCGCGTTCTTGCCGCCCATCTCGCACACGACCTTCTTCACGTGCTCCTGCTCCGCCGGGGTCACGCCCGCGGCCTGAAGGATGTCCAGGCCGACCGACTTCGAGCCCGTGAACGCGATCAGCGCGACGCGCGGATCGCGCACCAAGGCCGCGCCCGTCGTCTCGCCCGGCGCCGGGCAGAACTGCAGCACTTCCCTCGCCAGCTTCCGCTCGACTCCCGCCTGCTCCATCGCGGACAGAAGGATATCGAACATGATGTGAGCGATGCCGGGCGTCTGCTCGGCGGGCTTCACGATCACCGTGTTGCCCGTCACGAGGGCCGCCACCGTCATGCCGCAGCAGATCGCCAGCGGGAAGTTCCACGGGCTGATCACCACGGCCACGCCGCGTGCCTGATACCACTGCTCGTCAAGTTCACCGATGAACCGCCCGAGCCGCGAGCGAGAGAACATCGGCAGGGCCAGGCGCGCGTAGTACTCGCAGAAATCGATCGCCTCGCACACGTCGGCGTCGGCCTCACGCCATGTCTTGCCCGCCTCGCGGATCATCACGCCCGCCAAGCCGTCGCGCTGCTGCCTCATCAACGCCGCGGCACGGATCAGCACGTCTGCCCGCACTTTCGCGTCAAGGTCGCGCCACACCGGGAACGCCGCGTGCGCCCGCGCGATCATCTCCTTGGCCTGCTCGGGCGTGCGGTCGCTCACGATCTTGGGCACCGTCGCACCCGCGATCGCCGCGGCGAACGCCTTGTGCTGGCGTGCATCGCTGAAGTCGTGCATCGCCTCATTGAAGAACGGGCGGCCGTTTCCCAGCCCCTCGATCGCCGGCGACAGTTTGTGCCGTTCCGGCGCCAGCGCCAGGAGGTCCATCCCCGACTTCACGTCGGTCGCGTCGACCTTCGCGGCGCCCGGCGTCTGAGCCGAGCCCGGCGCCCGCAGCAGCGCGCCCGCGTCGGCGTTGTCCATGAATCCGGCCTTGAGCCACGACTCGTTGCTCGTGTTTTCAAGCAGGCGGCGCACGAAATACGCCATGCCCGGGATCATCTCGCCCACCGGCACGTACTCGCGCACGCGCAGGCCAAGTTCCGCCGCCGCGTGCTTGAGCTGGTCCGCCATGCCGTGGAGCATCTGAAGTTCCAGCGCGCTGTGCGGCAGGCCCCGCTGCTCCATCGCCGCGATCGTCGCCGCGATCGAACGCACGTTGTGCGACCCCAGCGCCAGTTTCACGCCGCCCGCGCTCGCCGAACGCGGGCACGCCTCGACAAACACGTTGGCCATGCGCTCAAAGCATGCGTCCGTCTGCCACTTGGTGCCCCACACCGGACAGGGCCAGCCTGCCTGCTCGGACTTGATCGTCTCGGCGTCCCAGTACGCGCCCTTCACCAGGCGCACCGTCACCATCCGACCCGTGCGCACCGCCCAGTCGCACACGCGCTTGGCGTCCTCGACGCCAGAGCGCAGATACGCCTGCATCGCCATGCCCGCCTGGAAATTGATCCGCTGGCAGCAGCGCATGAACAACTCGATTGTGAAGTCCTTCAGCGCGTGGTGCTCCATGTCAAAGTTGACGAACACGCCCTTGTCGCGCGCGGTCTCCAGGATCGGTTCCATCCGGCGCATCAGGTCGTTGATCGATCCCTCGGTGTCGATGGGATCGCACCGCGCGGACAAACTCGAGATCTTCACCGACACGTTGGTCCGCGGGATCGCGCCGAGGTGGTCGGTCTCCAGCCGCGGCTGTGAGGGCCAGCTCGCCACCTCGCCGGGCAGGTTCGAAATCAGATCGAGGTACTTGTCGCGGTACGCATCCGCTTCCGCGTCGGACAGGCACGCCTCGCCCAGCAGGTCGACGCTGAACGCGATGCCATCATCCCACAGCCTGCGCAGGCCCGGCAGCGCCGACGCCGCGTCACGCCCCGCGATGAACTTCGACGCCATGCCCTCGATCTGCTTGCTGATCGTGGCGGCCGCGGCGCCCTTCATGATCCCGCCGGCCTTCAGGGCCGCGCCGATCGCGGTCGGCACCGTCACGCCCGGCTGGCTCAGGTAATCGTTGAGGTGATCGAGAATCGCCTCGGGCGTGCGCAGCATCGGGAACGCATCGACAAAGCGGAACATCTGCACCTTGAACTGCGGGTCCTTCATGGACCATTCCATGAGTGCATCGGAGTAGAACTTGGCCGAGAGCACGCTGGTCTTGTGCCCGCGCGCCCGCCTGAGCATGTCGGAACCGAATTCAAAGATGCGAGATTCGCCGGGGCCCGCGGGGACCGCCGTGCCGGCGGCCGAAGCGATCGAGGGCGAACCGGTGGGGATCACAACCTTCTCAGCCGGGGCCTGCTTCTTGCGGAAAAACATGGCGGCTTCCTTCCTCGCTCGACTCGTAGCGGATCGTCCGCCGCCCCGGCCGGAACACACCCCGGGAGGGCAGCGCCGAACTATACGTCGCGCATTCGGCCGCACCAGAAATCGCCGGTTGTAGGGTGTTCGTGAGTGGACAGTTACGGAAAACCAACCGCAGTACCGAAGGGCACTACGTGCCTCCGTCGCCGGTTCGCTCAAACTCCGCGAAGCACCGCTCCCATCGCTCGTAGAAATCGGAATAGAGCGACTCCGCTTCCTGTTCCAGGCGATACCACTCTTCCTTCGGCGCGATCGGCAGCGATTCAAGGAACTCGCTCACACTGTCGTTCTCGATGTCGAATCGGTAAGAGGAAAGCAGGGCAAAGCACCGCTCAAGTATCGCCGCCAGCCGATCTGACCCGATGCGGCGAAGACCTCGAATCGCGACATCGACTTTTTCGCCGCGCTGCCATTCGACGTAGTCGAATAGGCCGCTTCCGCCATAATCGCGGTTGAAGTGTTTGAGCGCGATGGTCTCTTGCTCGTACTCCGTGAACCGACTCCAGTTGTTGCCGTGACTTTGCCAGGCGCCTTCGAGCTTGTTGCAGAAGGCGGCGAAGCGTAGTGACAATTGATCCATCCCACACCTCCCGGGGACCGCCCCTCGGCACCGGTCCTCTAAAGCGACTGAGAAAGGGCGGACCGAAATTGCAGCAGCCGACAACAATATGAGTTGAATCCCGAGTTCAGCACACACGGCGAGCAATCGGGCCAACCCGACAATTTCCGGCATGCCACTTTCGATTCTCCCGTGGGCGTTCGACGCGCAAGAGCCCCACTGCGCCGCCAGCATCGCAAGCGGTGCGTCCTTCTCAATCCCTCCCGCCAGTTGCCGCCTCGCGCCAAATCGTCCTCAGCATTTCCTCAAACCGCCGGGCGAAAGCCTTGGCGTCCCCCAGTGGCGAGGACATCATGCGGGCTCGAAGCGTCGCGTGGTACTCTCCCCGTCGCGACACCGACCCGGCTAATTCCACCGCCTTCTCGACATACTCCTCCGGGGTGTGCGCGACGAGCTCGGGGACACCGGCGTTCGTCAGCAGCGACGCCCCGACGCGGGCCGCGTGCCGATCTCCCGCCAGCGAAATGACCGGCACACCCATATACAGCGCATCGCACGTGGTCGTTGTGCCGTGATAGGGATAGGAATCCAGCGCGATATCCACGCGGTGATACGCGCGATGGTGGTCGGCAATGTCGCTCATGTGCGGGAGGAGTTCCACGCGCGCCGCCCATCCCCGCTCCTCAATCGACTTCACGAACCGCTCCCGCACACCGCGGCTCGACAAAGCCGACGCTTTCAACACCAAGCGAGCATCGGGAACACGGTTCATGATCTTCGTCCACAGATCGAGCAACGTGGGCGTGATCTTGGTCAGGTGGTTGAACGAGCCAAATGTCACCGAGCCATTGATCGCAGGCCCGTGCGGCGACAAGCCGGCGGCCGCGCTCGACGGCGCAAAGCACAGGAACCCCGGATCCAACCTCGCCAGGCGTTCGGTACAGAAAGCTTCAGCGCCGGGCGGATCAGTCAAGGAATCGACGATCCGCACATCGACATTTCGCAATGCAGTGGTATTCGGATATCCAAGGTACGTCACCTGCAACGGCGCGGCCCTGGCCAGCAGAATTCCGGCGCGTACCCCTCGCGCCAGCCCGCACAGATCGATCAATATGTCGATTCCGTCAGCCCGGATCGCCGAGGCGGCCCGCGCGTCCGATTGCATCGCGCCCTCGCTCCATCCCTCGCACCACCCACGCAGCCGCTCACTCATCGCGTCCCGCTTGGATGTCAGCGGATACAGCACGTATCGGACACTCTTCGGGTCGTGCTCTCGAACGATCGGCTCCAGGAATCTCGCCACAGCCGTCTCGTGGAGATCGGGGGACAAGAGGCCGACGTTCAACACCCGCTCCGCGCCTTCCGGGCCGGAGCGACGGATCGGCTCGGAAGGAGGAACGCGGGCCGCGAGCAACTCCGCATGGCGTCGATGCTCTGCAAAGACCTCGTCACGGCTCAAACGATCGCTGAAATTGCCAAAATATGCCAACGCGTAGTGCAGGCTCGACGACTCCGGCGATACGACGCGAGCGGCGCGGAGGAGTTCCATACCCTGCTCAAGGCTCCATGTGTCCGCAAGGATCATGGCGGCATTGGCCGTGATCCCAGGGTCCTTCGGCGCGACCTGGTGCGCCCTCAGAATCGTCTCCCTCGCCTCGTCCGTTCGATGCACGGATTCAAGCCAGATCGCCAGCGAACACAGCGCCGAACTCTGAGTGGGGCGGAGCGCGACCGCCCGCTCAAGCAGGGCAATGGTGCCCTTGGCATCCCCGAGTTCGGCCAGCGCGTAGGCCGCCTCTTCCACCGCGTCGGCCAGCTTTGACGCACCCGCACGCTCGGCGAAGTAGCGCGCCTCAACCTCCCGCCGCTGCTTGGCGAGCGCGCGAGCCAACTGGGATTCCGTCATCGGCTCGTTGGGCGCACGCTTCTGCAGACGCCGGAGGATCACCTCGGCCTCGCCCGCCCGGCCCGCTCGAAGCAACTCGCGCGCGTTCTGAAATTGAGCTTCCAATGGGTGCATGTCCGTCGCCATTCGTGACGCCAGCCAGCCTTCTCTCCGGCGGCGAGTGCTGAAAACACCAGGTTCGTGTTGCCTCATCACACTGACAGCGGCCACAACGCCGCCGGCATGCTCGAACGCACGATCGATACACTATCCCGGATTTATCATACACGAATCCGATATTGAAGCGGTCAACTATGCCGCCGAAGGCCGGGTTGCATGAGCACGAGAGCCGAGGCTGACCCCACGCGCTCTCCGGTGAACAACCGGATTCCGTTCTGCCACTCTTGCACGAAACCCGCATAAGAATTCGCGTAGGCTCCCGGGAGGCCCTGCCTCGACGCAATCCATCGTGCGACATCCTTTCGTTCGCCCGCGGAGATCTTGGAGTCGGCGGCAATCACCTCGGTCACCGCGTCGATGGTTTCGGAGAGGCTCTCGGAATGTATGAGCGGCCGGCCCATTCGCTTGGTGTATCACGAGCTCGAGGTGCCAAAGCAGTCGTGATACCTCGGACGCAATCGAGGTGACAGGACGCGCTTGACCTACCCCATAAACACAGATGGCCCCGGCACTTGCCGGGGCCATCAAGCCTTCTAAATCGGGGTGACAGTACACCAATAGAACTATTCTTGGAGGGCGTTAGGGTCTGGGAGCCGGGCATACGCCGTTTGCTGAGCGCCAAGGCGGTTTTGGACCAGTGAGACCGACCCCTCACGCTCCGGGACCGGAGGTTGATCTGTCGTCGTCGTCTGGCGGCTGGGGTTCCTTCAGGCGAGCAATCATCTGGTGAACAGTCATCCCGCCCCAACCTGGCGGCGTGAAACCGGCGCCCAGTGCGCGGTAGTGAAGGTCGAGCATTTCGAGATAGTGGACAACCATTTCGAGCTTTGCTCGAAGTCGATCGGCTTCTGCTCTCGGATCATGGTTCATTCCGTCCGCTCCATACTTGACGCGAAACAATAAGTACATGGGAGCGTTTCGGTGTCAAGTCAATCAGGATCAGGCACGGCCGGGAAGGGCGAAAGAGGCAAGGACCGACAGGCACCGACGCGTGGCGTCACGGCTTTGCCGTCTGTCGACATTGCCTAAAAAGAACCTGCTCGTGGGGGGTAGAGGGTGAGGTTTGGAGCGGGAGAGGGGGCGCGTCTCCCGCTTCATCAACGCGGTGGCCTCTGCTTCATTCATCGTCATCGTCGTCATCGTCGTCATCGGGCATCTGGTCCCAAGCCTCGCACATCAACTTCAACTGGCGAGCCATGATCCGCCTGAGGTGGTCAAGGTCGTCGTAGTAGTTGACCATTCGGCTCTGGATATTCCCGAACCTTGGAGTGTCTTTCTTCGCGATGAGGAGGATAAACGCACGATCAAATTCGCGGTCGCACAGACCGATCTCGTGAGCGACGCTGGGTCGCTCGTGAGTCAGGTCAATCACGGCGAAGTCGCAGTGGTCTACGAGCGCCTCGACAGCGTCATCAATGCCCGGTGAACCGGCGAACTCAGTCTGATGCGCCCGCCGTGCGGTCAGGTCAAATTCCTTGCAGGCCTTGCGAATCACCTTCCACGCTTCTTCGCTCCCCTCGCGGCCAAAGGCCATGCTCACGAAGACATCGGACGGGTCCAACTCCTCTTCGTCGTCAAGTTCCTCGTCGTCGCTTTCATCGTCATACATGGTGCCGATTGTACCGCAGCTCGCGTTGGTACTCGTGGGCCGCAGACAGGAAGGCTCGGAGCGGGAGAGGGGCGCGTCTCCCGCTTCATCAGCATGGTCGGGGAGCGTCCGTAGACTCTTCCATGCCTGCATCCCCTCAAGGTGGATCGAACTCCGCGCGTCTGCTCGAACTCGGATTCGAGGAGGCGGGTTCCTGGGCCTTGGTTGATGACAAGCCGCGAGTGACTCTGAGTCATCGTCGCGATGTGTGTCCAGCGCTCTATGCCTTGGTTGAGGACGACACCGTCGTCTATGTGGGAAAGTCGATCAAGACCCTACGGCATCGGATGCAGCACTACCAAACACCCGGACCGACGCAGCGAACCAGTCTCCGGAATCACGCGAGCATCACTTCGTCGCTCGGCTCAGGGCGGAACGTGAGGGTGTTCGTACTGGTGTGCGACACACCAATCGACTATCGGGGGATCAAGATCAATATCGCGGCGGCACTCGAAGATCCCTTGATCGCACTCTTTCGCCCAGCATGGAACAAGAACGGCGTCTCAAAGGGTGAATGAACAAGCCCGCCCCAACTCATCGATGCTCTAAGTCCAGGGGAAGGATCATGGCGCCGTACAGGCCTCGCCTCACGGCCTTCCCGTAGAATCCGCCCCATGAGTTACCGATCAGAGACAATCGCCACGGCCATCGGACGGATGAACCGGCAGTATTTCCTGCCGGCGATTCAGCGGGAGTTCGTCTGGAAGCCTGAGCAGATTGCCCAACTGTTCGATTCCATCATGCGAGGCTACCCGATCAGTTCATTCCTCTTCTGGGAGTTGAACCCCGAGAACCGGGACAAGTGGCAGGTCTACAAGTTCCTGGAAAAGGCGTCTCATGGTGGGACACACAACCAGTTGGCCCACACGGACGGCCTGCCGAATCTGGCCTTGGTGCTGGACGGCCAGCAGCGGCTTACCTCCTTGCTGATTGGGCTGCGTGGTACGTATGTCGCCAAGAAGAAATACAAGCGCTGGGACAACCCAGACGCCTGGAGCGATCAGCGGCTACACCTTGACCTGTTGGCCGAACCCCGTCTTGACGAAGACAGCGCGGACGCGGGCCTCTACTACAAGTTCGAGTTCATGGAAGAGACGCCAGCGCCGGACAGCGAACACCACTGGTTCCGCGTCGGACGCATTCTGGACTTTGACGAGCGGGCGAAATTCGAGACGTATCTAGATGAACAGGACGACAAGTTGGACGGAATGGGGCTGGCAAAGACCGAGCGCCGCGTGTTCGAGCGCAACCTGAAGCGTCTATACGAAGCCGTACACGTTGACGAGGTGATTGCCTACTACACCGAGAAGGATCAGGACTACGACCGGGTGTTGGACATCTTTGTGCGCGCCAACGAAGGCGGCACGAAGCTGAGCAAGTCCGACCTGCTGCTGTCGATGGTCACGTCTAGTTGGGACGGCGTGAATGCCCGCGAGGAAATCTTCAAGTTCGTGGATCGGGTCAACACCGAACTGACCCGGCGAAACGACTTCGACAAGGACTTCATCATGAAGTCCTGTCTGGTTCTCTCCGACCTGCCCGTGGCGTACAAGGTCCAGAACTTCAACACGGCCAACCTCACGACCATCCGGCAGAACTGGGCCGCGATCAGGAAGGCTGTCGAACGGGGCGTGGACCTTGCCAACTCATTCGGCATCGACCGGGACAACCTCACCAGCGCCAACGCTCTGATTCCGATTGTCTACTTTCTCTTCAAGAATCCCGCGGTAACCCTTCGCGGGTCAACGCCGTTCGAGGCGCGGAACGCCGAAGCTATCCGGCGATGGATCATCATGGCGCTGTTGAAGGGCGCATTTGGTCGGGCGTCGGACAACCTGCTGCGCGATATCCGAACGCTCATCGGAGCGTGTGCGAACCCCGGCGCTGACTTCCCTGTGGACGCCATCAATGGTGCCATTGGGAAGACGGGGCTATCGGTGGGGTTCGACGATTCCGCTGTGGGCGAAGTGCTGAGCCTGAACTACGGCGGACAGCAGACGTTCCTTGCCCTGTCCTTGCTGTACGACGATGCCGCGTGGGGCACGATGCCGCACCATCAAGACCACTTGTTCGCTCGCAACCAGTTCAAGGCTAAGGAACTGTCGGCGGCGGGCCGCATTGACTGGATCAACCGGAAGGAACGCCTAGGCAACCTCTGCCTGCTGTTGGCCCACGAGAACGTGGGGAAGCAGGACATGCCACTGCCTGACTGGTTGGCATCACGCGAAACGGGATTCCTCAAGCGCCACCTGATTCCAGAGGATCGGGCACTCTGGCAGTTTGATCGGTTCCCCGACTTCCTCAAAGCGCGCGAAGGGTTGATCAGGGAAAGGCTGAAGGCGATGTTCGGCGCGAAGGCCCCAGCGACCGTGTGAGCCGTACCGCGGCATATCTGGAGGCACCGAAAGAACTTGCTCGTGGGGGTAGAGGGTGAGGTTTGGAGCGGGAGAGGGGGCGTCTCCCGCTTCATCACCGCGATGAAGTTAGACGTACTACACGTAGAAGCGGAACTGCGGGCGACGTTCTTTTACCGATGGATTTGAAATCAGGATCTCTCCAACAGCATCGGAAAAGCCCACCGTCACGGGCTGGGAGTCCCCGAGTTTGCAGGCGTTGTAGTTCAGCTTTGTCAGACCGTAGATGTCGCGGGCGACCTGCTCGATCTCCGCATCGCCATGCTGCACTTCAAGCGACAAAGGCACGGGAACGTCCCAGCCGTCATAAGTCATCAACTCCGGCTTGAAACCAGATGTCCAGAGAAACCCGCGTCGCTCGTCCGCTTCTAGGAAAGTGCCGCGAAGCACCGGGCGAGTTCCCTCTCGAAAGAGCCGCATGGACCGGCTTCCGGCGCGAACCCGGACTGCAACAAGTTTGGTCTCGCTCGGCACCGCGGCCCTGAACCCTGCGAACTCTTCTTCATCGATCCCGGATCGGGCGTGGAGAAACACCTCGCGTAGCGGCTTCCCGTGCAAGTCCGTATACGTCTTGATGACGCCACTGAGGAGCGACTTGGCCGCGTCGGGCGTGAGGTGAAACTGCTTGGTGTTGGGCGCGTACCAAGGGCCATACTCGCCGAGAAAGACGACGCCGTCCCCGTCATCAAGGAACATCTGAGCCGCACAGCATCCATTGCGCGAATCCTGACCGGGATTCTGGAGTCGGAATGCGATGCCGACATAGCACACGCCCTCGCGCGCCGACGCCAATCGCCATGGTCTTCCGCCAGCCTTGTAGTACAAAGCGGTTCCCAGATTCCACATTCTGTCGGAAAGAGGCGTGAGACCGCGATAGGAAAAATGCGGATCCTTGTCCAGGGCGAGTGTGGATTCCCGAACGATCTGTATGGGCGTACCGAATCGCATGACCCGCGCTTTCAACTGACGCCGAAAGTCCGGAGCCAGTTGGTAGACCGCCGGGTCAAAGGTGTCGAATAACCCACGATCGCCGCGGATGCGGCTCCGCGTTTCTCGGGCGGAAGTCCTTTCGCCGACACCCTGAGCAACGGATTGTTGAGGACGGCAGCTCTTCCACACCTCGTCGGGAACGACGCAAATTAGCACTCGCGGCTGGTCATCCCGTTTCTGAGCCCGCTCGATCGGGTCAAGAATCAGGTTCACCACCGTGTTGACCCGCTGATAGCGATCGTTGAGATTGGCTGCGTCCAAGAGCCTCTTCCGATCGACCTGCTCTTCCCACGCCGGCTCGCTGGGCCAATCCAGACTAAACGCCACGTCAAAGCCTGGAAATAGGGGCCACAACGCCGGCTTCTTGTCTTCCGGCGATGGAACAGGGCTCCTCATCCGGCTCACAAAGGACCGGAACCGATCGTTTCCCTCTCGCGTCCCGATGATCGCGTAGCTCATGCCGCGGGGTCCGGCGCCAGAGTCGGCATCGAATGGTCCGAACATGGAAAGACCGTCGTGCGGTCGCGTCATCTTCTGGCCGTAGCGGAACTCCAGTTCCGGCTCACTGAGACTCGTGATCTTATTGGCTGTTGTCGCTGTCACCATGGTCGTTACCAGCCTCCTCGGATTCCACCGGAACGTCGTCTCCAATCTCTTGAAGACTCTCAAGCGCCTCTTCGTCAATCGCAAGTGGAGCCACGAAGCTCAACGGGGCACCTGACACAATCACTTGCTGGGGGCCGGCAGGCCCGATGCGCATGAGGCCGTCGGCGTCTTGCAGGAACTGCATCACTGCCAAGTGCCGGACAAGCCAGTGTCGATTGAACCAGCTCCGCGTCACGTGCTTTCGCCGCGAAAGCTGCTGCGATGGCAAGAGCGGCTCCTCGGCCGGATCAGTAAAGTAGAATCGCAGACGCCACGCGAGAGCAAACTCACCCCACAGATCTCGCTCCACGCACGGTTTGGCGGCGAGGCGATAGCGATACTGGACCTTGGGCTGACCGATCCGGAAGTACGTTCGTTGACCGGAGTGTTGGACGGTTGTCCGCTCGCCTGATGGAAGCAGGACCGGCAAGGAACGGCCTACGGGTCCGCCAAAGTAGAACGCTTCAGAGTTCCGCGACCAAGTGAGCCCTCGGAGGCGACACCGCGTCTCGACCGCGGAGCGGAGGAGCGAGGTCACGACATTGTGCGTGTTGATGCCCTCGACGTTGGACGTTTCTCGCCAATTCACAGTTCGGACGGGATCCGCTTTGAGCCAAGTGGCGAGATCCGGTTCCGGAGCATCGAACGCGACGACCAATCCTGGTGACACCGTGTAGAACGCCCAGTCGCGTCCCGCGTCGCCGGCGATTCCCTTCCCCAGCTTCGGTTCAACTTTGAATACCGTGAGGTTCGCAGGAACCTGCGTGAATCGTTGCACGTTCGAGGTCAGTGTGTCAGGCCGTTGGATCACGACATCGGGATTGCCGGCAACGCTCCGGACGATCGCTCGACCATCACCCTCAAACTTCGGGCACCTCTCTCGTTCCAAGAGCTTTAAGAGCTGCGCAAATCCCTTGGCCCACGATGCGGCGAACGGTATGAACGTGATGTCAGAGGAGAGCCAATCGAGGTCTACGGCCGCAAGTCCATCGACGTTCAGCGGAATCAGAAACCCACGCATTTCCGGCTTCTTGGCAAGGTTGAGCGCGAGCGTTCGCTCCTTCACCGGATTGGGCTTGGCGATCGAGTGCTTGGACAACAGGCCAAGCATGCGGAATGTCCGAGTCTTGATCGCAGCGTCGATGTCGTTCGGCCACGACTCGCCACCTAGAAGCTTCAGCTGATCGATCCATACCCTGTACCCCTCGCTGGTAAGCCGCAGGGCGAGCCACCGGGCAAAGGCCTGGTCTTCCCATGCGTAGCTGATGAAAAGGTGATCGCGCAATGTGTGCGGAGGCACGAAGGGCGCCACGCTTACCGGCAAACGAGGAAGCAAACCCGGTTCTTTGGCAGATGACGTCATTGTCTTACTCGATGGCTCGTCCTGAGCAACGACATTTGGCTTGAATTACGCCTGCTTGAACTTCCGAGCGACGATGGGGATGTCAGAGAAGGGTGCGGCCACGGCGGGCTTCTTAACGCCCTCACGGATGCACGCCCACTCGCCGCGCTTGCGCTTCTGGAAGATGGCGGCGATCAACTTGTGCCCGGGCACGATCTCGCCGATCTCCTTGGCGAAGCGATCGGAAAGAAGCTTGGCCGTCTTCGGGGAGAAGAGGAGTTCATCGGAGGTCTTGTTGATTTCGATGTAGATCGCTTCCAGGACGGCGATTTGGTTCTCGTCAAACTCATCGGCTGGCGGCGAGAACTTGCGGGCCTTGTCGCCAAGGCAGGGCCAGTCCTTATTCTTCCGCCGGTTCACCATGTATCGGTGAAGAGTGGGCGCGTCTGTTTCTTGGCCCGTCATTCGGTTGAACGCGCCGGTGATCGCGTTCAGCACCGCCGGGATGCGACGGAGTTGGTCCGTAGCGACGCCGTGGTGCAGGTACAGTTCATCGAGACACAGCTTCTCTGCTGCTGCAAGCTTCATCGTGAACTCCGATCTGCTGGCCCGCCCCCGATCCGTAGGGTCGGAGCGTCGCCGCTTGACTCTTGGTCCAGCGAACCACCACCCATTGCAGCCAACCACCGCTGCCGCACGACGGCCTCGGTCGTGCCCGCGAATCTTGCCACGTCGGCAAACGAGAGCTTCTTGAGGTCCTTGACGGCTGTGTCGATCATCTCTTCCAATCGCGTGGGCCGATCGGGAGGGACGTACCCGGGTTCCTGCTTGCGCCACCCCAGCCGCGTGAACTCGCGCCACAACCGTTCATAGAGACTCTGCGGAATCAAGTCCGCCTTTCGAGCGCGATACACCATCGCGGCCAGCGATATCCCGTAGCGCTCCTTGAACTGGACGAGCCGCACCATGCTGTTGCCGCGGAAGGCATCCGCAAGCGCGGCATCGGAGAGGAGAAGGTGGGAGGAAAAGTCGTGAGCAGGACCATCCATGTCCTTGTCTGAGAGACTCACGTCGTCGTCGCAGTCACCCGTGAGGACATGCCACAACTCGTGGCCGGCGTCGAAACGGAGGCGGTCATTGGAAAGCGTCGCGTTGAGAACCACTGCCGGCATTTCGCCGAAGTTCCCCGCCAGCGCATCGATGCGGGCCTCAGAGGCAACTTGAATGACACGGATTCCAAAGCGTTCGAGTACGTCGATCATGCTGGGAACGGGCTGCATCTCGGAGAGACCGAGTGCCTCGCGGACCTTCGCGGCGAGCCTTGCCCCGCTCAATCGGCCGGCATCGACCGTGAGAAGCGTCTCCAGGCTGTCGTCCAAGACGTTTTCGAGTTCGACGTACGCTTGGAGCCAACCGGCAGACTCAGACTCGAACGCCCTTTTTTCGGAGACCTTCACGGCCTTAAGGCATCGATATCGGATGCCCGAAAGGACAGGGCCCGAGCCCAAGAACCAGTCCTCAGCCTTGCCGTAGAACTCGGCCAGCACGCGGATCGTGCCGGCACCGGGGGTAGTGCTGCCCCGCTCGTAGTTGGCGATGGTGGCGTGTGAGACAGGAAACCCGCGGAGGGCGAGCTGTCGAGCGACAACTCGCGTGGAGTATCCCAACGCCTCGCGTGCCGAACGGAGCCTGTCGCCGATCTGCTTGATGGAAAGGCCTTCTTGTCCCATCCGTGGGGTCTCCAGGTGATTTTACAAACCAAATCGACGATGTCAAATCGTTTTCCACACAAAAACCGGATTTGATCGGCCTGGGCGGACATCGCACTCCGGTTGCCCCTTCTCACGCTCGTTTCGGGGCAAGCGGACCCACTCAAAGCAGCCCGCAAATGCGCGTGCCGCGGATGCCCAAGCGGTAAGTACGAGCGATCCGAGCAGACGCGTTGCGCCACGCCGCCGCCAACGGCGAATCCCACGGGGAGACCAGGAGTTCAAAGACATTTTCTCGTCTCGAGAACAGGACCGCCGTGTTCTCGTAGCTGACCCCACCCTGAGCCTGGGTAGGGAGTTTCAGCCGTTCCATTTTGTTCATCTGGGGTGCACCATGCCAAGCTAGCTCCCGATCGATCCAGCGATTGGCGCGGAAGTCCAGGACGGGAGCACCAATGACAACAAGCTCCTCGCGGTAGTCGGCAAACGCAAACCCGAAGAATCGGTTCGCGTACCTTGGGAGTTCAAGTATGTTCCGCGAACCGCCAGTGCTCATCGAGCCCGCCTCAACCCAAAACCGCCGAAATGTGCTCGGGTCCAATCGTCCCGCTTCAACCTCCTCGGGGAATACGGGCAGGGTGCCTATCGGGACCTGGATGGGCGGAGGAACGTCGTCTGGTGGTACTACGGGTTCACCCGGACGCAAGTCTATATATCGCTGCAAGAGGTGCGCCGTGAGAGGGACGGCTCGGTTGGCAAGCAACTCCCACTGCGCGTGTGTGAAAGGGGTCGGAGTGTCGCGAGAAAGCGAGACGATCTCGGTGTTTACGGTGAGAGCCCGACGAGTCAGATTCGCGGAGCCAACAACGAGAGATTGGCGACCCGGCTGATCAAAGAGATAGAGTTTCGGATGGAACGCGCGGGCTGGGCGGAGATGCCCACCCTGCAATAGCTGTGCGTTGGCGAGCAGCACGCTGGCATTTGTCTGCGACCCCCAGTATTCGAGCGCGGATGGTTCAGTGAGACCAAAGTCCACAGAGGTAATCAGAACCTTGTGCAAGCCCTCCCAAGCGGCGGCAGGCACTCGTTGCCGAATGGACGACACGAGCAACTCGGCGCCGCCGTATGTCGTGTAGGCGACAGCGATCCGCAAGCTCTCGACAGCATCCGTGGCAAGCGACAGAATCCCGTCAAGGACAAGGCCAGCGTTTGTGTCGTCCTGGACAAGCAGTTCCACGTTTGTCCCCTACAGCTTGAATACCCGAGCTGCTTCTTTGTTCAGCGCCTGCATGTCCGCGTTTTCCTGTAGCCACGCCCGAATGATCCTCCTGCCGGTCTTGATCCACTTACCGGGATCCTTGAGTTCAGGCTGACCGAGTATGAACGCCGCCACTTGTTCACGCAGACTCCCGCTGAGCGCCGCGATTCGTTGATGACTCTTGTTCTCGGGCTCGAACAGTGGGGTGACCTGCCAAGGGACCGTATGGAGGTGCCGCCGGCCGAATACCCCCTCGGGGATGAAGACCTCAATGCGATCGGCGAGGGGCTTGCTGTTGAACATGCCGACGTAGTAGTCGGCGGCTTCTTGCGATTCGAGCCAGTACCAGTACAGAGTCTGATCCACAACTACCTGCGAGCATCGCGCCGTCAGTTCGAAAACGGCCCCGGCCGTGTTTGATCCGCCTGGGCCTGTTAAGACCAAGAAGCCGGAGGCTGGGAAGGTCTGTTTGAGCAGCTTGCCTCTCTCGTCCAAATAGGCCCGGAATGTCTTCTCGATGCCCTCGTCCTCGTACGCCTTCTCAATCCGCACAAAACGACTTGCCGTCTGTCGAAAACCCGACGCTCGGATCTCGTCGTCACCCGCGAAAGCGAGTGAACGATCCCTGGCCCGCACGACGGGGATGGCGATCGTCGGAAACCGAGTGTCAAAAGCAAATGGAACGAGACCCTTGGATTGAAGCATGCCGTGAAGGAAGCGGGGCGCGACAAACCCGTTGAATCGCGAGTCCTTCATTTTCTTGCTGTCAGCGACTACATGGGCGAGCTCGCCCGTCGTCGTGGGAGTTGCAACTCG
This sequence comes from Phycisphaerales bacterium, assembly GCA_020845755.1. Taxonomy (GTDB): domain Bacteria; phylum Planctomycetota; class Phycisphaerae; order Phycisphaerales; family UBA1924; genus JABWBC01. The sequence goes on along the minus strand of JADLFE010000013.1, from coordinate 48,960 downwards.
CCACTCGCTGCCGGTTCGGTCCAGAATACTGACACAGACCGCCGTCCGGGGCATGAGGTCTGCACCTTGGTTAGGGGTCAGGTGCCCCAGAGCGCCCGTCGCGGTATCCGTGCCTGTCTCCGCAATGTTCCAGGCGGTTCGTCGCGCGCCGAGGGTGTGGACGCTGAACTCGACCTCTCTGAGTCCTGATGAATCGCTGACAAATGCCTCGGTGGTCTCTGCACTGACAACACCTGGTTCAGAGGTCTTGTGCCCGACGAGAGCGACGCAGGGAGCCTTGAATGTTTCCTTTATCACGTCCCACAGTTCGGCGATCTGAAAGGTGACCGCTCGGGGACCCGTCTGGTAGTTTCCGTCGCGGAACGGCTGATGGTGATCGCCATTGACAAGCGTGCCCGGCAGAAGCACGGCGATCTGCCCTCCTGGCGCCAGGTAGCGATCAATGGCATAGAGGAGAAACGTCGTCGCGATCTCCAAGTGAAGGAACGAGGAACCGGTCGGACGAAGTCCGTAGGAATCGGTACGGGATCGAATGCGCTCCTTGTAGGGATTGTTGCCGATCTTGCTCAGAGCGAGCCACGGCGGATTCGAGACAATGCCGTTGAACTGGCCCGCGAGCAGGCTGGGACGGTAGGTGTTCTTGAGTATGAATGCCCAGATTCCGTTCCGTCGGGCGATCGCGAGCGCCGCCATGCGGCTGGCGAGCCTGAAGAGGCCGGCTTTGGCTGCGGTCGCCGTATCAGCGTCGAGCAACACGGCGTGATCCGCAAGCGAGGCGTCGAGGCGCTGGGCGGCCAAGGCCGCAGTGATGTGAATCGGAGTGCCAGTCTCAGAAGCGGCGACCGCATTGTCGTACGCCCAATCGACGATTTCGTCGAATACCTGGCGGAACTCAGGCTGAATCAATACTGCGGGGAGCTTGACGGTGTTGCCGTCCAAATCGACTTCGATTTCCTTTGCGTCATCCCCCGGAAGCCCTTTCGCGGTCGGGCTCGCCACAAACAGTGAGTCGGCATGATAAATAGGAATCGTCACGCTGTGGGTAGCGCGTGTAATTTGGTCTCGGAGTGTGAGAACCCAAGTTGTCTTCGCGAATGACACCGCAAGTGGATCCACATCGAAACCGGTCACGCACTCGGCAAGGCGCTCGATCGGCATGTCCTTATCGCTACGGACGATTGCTTTCAGGCACTCGGCGATGATGGCACCGGACCCACAGCACATATCCACAAAATTGGGCGCAGTGCCCTGGGGGAGCCGGTCAAGGGACGCTTCGGCGAGTTCCTGTGCGAGCCACTCGGGAGTATTTGCCTGACCCAAGAGGTGGCGTTGCGTCTCTTCGCCAAGCTGGCCAATGAGCGGTCCGAAGACCTCGGTCGTGGGCAGCCGCGTGAAGTCGTAGGCCGTAAGGTCAAGCTGAATGCGTTGCGCGATCGGAATGAGCGATGGCAGGTGGGTTCCGTCTGCGATCCATCCAAAATAGTCTCGCTCCACGAAGTTGGAGAGCCGGAATCGATCGGAAAAGAACGAGCCATTCAGAATGGCCCCTGTTTCCGCCGTGTCGCTCCTGAGCCCCGTGCCCGTGAGAACGTTGGCAGAAAGAAGGCGTGCGACGATTGTGAAGTAGAGTTCCGCGGCGTAGTGGCTGGCGCGGAAGGACGTGCCGCCCGTTTCAAGATGGTCGATGAAGCGAGCCCACAGTGTGGTGGCGAGCTTGACCGACTCATCCGATTTGCGGGCCTCGCCGACAAGCGATTGGAGCGCAGAGGCGTGTTCGCCGAAGAGCCGGCTGTGCATGCCAAGGTCAACGATGAGATTCTCGGCGGCAATCTGCCGGGAGCCTGCGCGTGCGAGGTGCGCTTTCAGAAATGCTGCGAACTGCTTGCCGCGATTGGCACTGGAACGGGTAGTATCGAACTCGTCGATCGGGACGAGTTCGATGTGCTCGGGAAGCGTGTCCTTTGGAGCGACAGGTCGGCGAAGCTTGGTGGCGTAAACCTCCCATTTCACGAAGTCGGTCAATACACCCCGGACCTGCTCGACTGGTGTGCCATCGCCGATGAGGTTGGCGGCGTACTCCTGGACCTGCGCCTTTCCGTGGTCGTAGGTGGCGCGGACCCGGATATCCGGCTCATACTCCATCACAGTCGCGCGCACCAGCGTGTCAACGAACCGGATAGTCGCTTTACCCGTGACGCGCTCGCGGCGGCGTTGCGTCGTTTCCGCGCCCTCGATGTAGTGATCGATCCAGGTCTGGTCGGAGGCATCCGGGAAGACCCGCCGAAGGTGGGAGACGAACTCCTCCCGGAGCTTCTTCTCCTTCGCACCGGCATCACGATGCGTTTGGCATCGGTGAATGAGCTCGTCAATCGGCGTGGTCAAAAAGCACCGCCTCCCTTGGAGCCCGAGAGCGCTGGGCGCAACGGTCCGCGATGAGTGATCGGAGTCGCGAGAGTGACGCTTCCACCGTCTCGGATGCCGGAATCAGAGCGCCCAGAACAATCCGGTCGATGGCAAGCGTGAGTTCCTCTGAACGAGACGTCGTGGACGTAGCCAACTGCTCTCCAAGCATTTGGAGCGGTGACATCGCTTCGGGCGGGAGCACGGGAAGTGGCAAGTGACGAAGCTGCGTCGCCTCAAGCTTCAGAGCGCCGCCGCCCATCGGCGTGCCGATGAACTCGGTACAGGCTCGGCACCATGTGGAATTGAGAAGTGCTAAAAGCGCGATCGATGACATCACCCTTGAACTGCCATAGATCGTGGAGAAGTTGGCGTCGATGAGCATGGGCGGCTGCGCGTTCAGAATGAACCACGGCGTGCCTGAGTTGACGCGGGCGACAAAGAGGGACGGATGATGTCGAGGTGCGAAATCAGGGAGTGTGTACCAGTGGCGCGGAGTGCCGACACCGGGAAAGAGTCGTTCGTTTCCTGAGCCGGCGCGGCTGTTGGTCTTGACCGCGGAGAGCTCGGGAATGAGGACACGTCTCTCTGGCGGACCGATTGTCGTCTGGGACGCCCGGCGAACGAGATCCGCGAGTGCAGCAGGTATCGGCCGCAAGGCTGCGGCAGCTCCGCAGTGCTCAGGCAAGCACCATCCGCGCAGGTCGAGGACTCGGCCGAGAACCGCCCCGGCTTGAACGGCAAAACCGGGAACGTCGCTCTGCCGGCGAACGACAGGCTTGAGGAGTTCGTCGGGAACGCAAAGTGTTCGACCGCCGAGTGTGTCGCTCGCGCGAACGTGTTGGCCGCCGGCGGAATCCGGACCGGCGGCTTCCATATAGAAGAACTGGTTGCAGCCGGTACGAAGCCCCTGTCCGATTTGGAACCCGAGAGCCTCAAAGGTCGTGAGCGCCGGAGCGGTCTCGCGACCGAGTGCAGTCTGAAGAGGTGCGGGTAGCGGAGCGAGGGAACTGTTGGCGAGTCCCGGCTGCAAGGCGTACTCGCCCGCGGCTCGGAACCAGTGGTCATGGCGACAACGTGCGGAAACAGCCTGCCACTGCTCTGCCCAAGGGACTCGGCGGACCGTGATATGGTCGGTGGATTCTGGGGACGGCGCAAGGAGCCACTGGGCGAAAGCAGCATCGGGATCAGGACCTGCAAAGTCGCGGCCCACAAGGCTACGACTGTCAGCTGCGGCAGCCCTAATTGCCGCGATCGTGGTTGTGCATGTAGTTTCTGGTCTGGAAGACAATGGCACAATGGACTCGTGTGTAGACAGGCGGCGAGAGACGACGAGTGTCGTTGGCACTAGGGCATCTTCGAACCAACCGACGCCGTGCTCTTCCACTACGACAAGGGGCTCGAAAAAGCGAAGCTGGACGTATTGGATGATCTTCGCGTACTCGCGATTCATCCAAGTCTGCGGGACGACGAGCGCCAGAATTCCACCCGGCCTGACAAGCAAACTGCAAAGCATCCAGCAGGGCACCGAGAGGTCGGCGAGGCCGGAGTAGCCTTCGATCAGCGCGGACCATGCTTGCGCCTCGTTGCGATCTGGCAGCATGCGCACAAGCTCGCGAAGTGCGGCTCGAATGTCGCCAGCCTCGAAGCGGCTCTCGCGAGCTCCTCGGGTGGACGAGTGCTCTTGGTAGCGGACGTATGGAGGGTTTGTAATCACGAGGTCGAAGCTGCCTGGACTGCGCTCGCCTGTCCAAAGACCAGGCTTGAAGGCATTGGTTTCAATGGTCTCCGCGGCATGTCCTCCAACTTCGGCACAGAGACGAAGCCTTCTCCTCGCTAGTTCAGCGGTGGGAGGATCGATCTCAACTGCTGACAGTTGGACGGAGAGGCCCATTGAGTTGCATCGCAAGGCTGCGGCATCAAGCAGGTCTCCGTGGCCTGCCATTGGATCGACAATCGTTCGCTCCTGGCCGCGAATGGACAACGCCGCCAACAGTGAAGAGGCCCGAGTCCCAGAGAAAAACTGCCCGAGCCGCTTGCGCTTCGAGCGGTCAAGGGTCTGCTCGTAGGCCCGCAGTTGGCGCCGCAGAGCCTCCAGATCGCTACTTGCTGAGAGTGAGTTCGCCGTCACGGACAAAATGCTGCTCCAGTTCCTTGAAAAAGGCCGTTGCACCGAGCGGCGGCTCTGCATGCTCGTCAATGTACTGTTTGATGAAACGAGAATAGAGGCGTTGGTTGGACTGTTCCTCGGGGTCCCGTCCCCTAAGTGCCTTGGCGACAAGACCGCGAATGACGGCCTTCACGTCATGACCGTTCTCTCGTTTCGTGATCTCTCCCTTGCGCAGCAGAATGAGCGAGTCTCCCTTGACAGCATTTGGTGTAGTAACTTGCTTGAAGCTGCCCTGCGTCTTGTCGAGAACGGAAGACGCCTCGACCGAGAATCCTCCGGAACGAAACGCGCTCACCAGAGCATTCCAGACCGAAGACTGCGTCGAATGGAAGACCACCGTCGCCTTGGCGGTTGGTTTCATGATCCGATTCAGCTCATGGAATGCCGCGGCCATCAGATGCTCGTATTCGATAAGCCCCTTGCCCTGAGCGGGACTGATGATGGCCTCTTCGGCAGTCTCGGTGAAGCGTCCGAGCCATGCCTCGCTCAGGAAATTCGCCTCGCTATAGGGGATGTTTCCGCCGAACGGCGGATCAGTGAACACATAGTCGATGGATTTGTCAGCAAGATGCGTGTTCGTGCATGACCCCTGCCGAATCGTGACCGTGCCCTCGGTATCTGCCAGACACTCAAGTGCATTGACAATGGTCTTGATCTTGCGGCGAAGCCCATCAAAGACGTTCTTCTCAACAGGCAAACCGCTCAAATAAAGCACGCCTGGCTGATTGCTTGTGGTCACCAAATCGCGCTGACCACTCTTGGCCACCACTCGGGTCATCAATGTGGAGTGGCTCACGTTGTAGCTGGAAAGCCACAGCGACAGAATGGCACGCTGTGCGCGGGGCGCTTCTGCGATCAGACGATTCACCGACGCCAAGGCGATGAGGTTGCGGCGAGAATAAAAGTGGTGTACGTGCGTGATCCCTTCGTGGTAGCCGCTGCGGTACAGGTCGCCCCAGTTGGCCCCTCCCTTGCCCATCATGCGAATCACTGGGTATGCGTCAGGAATCGTGGTGGATTGAACACGTTCCAGCAGCTCTCGATCCGAGCTCAGTGGCTCCCGGCTCCAGGCGCGGCTGCCAGTCGATCCGTAGACGCGGGCGAGAACACGCTTCCGGGAAGTGAACTCTTCACCGAGAATGTCGTCGGATCGCTTTACGGTCGCGCGATGATGGCCGTTGAGTTTTTCCGTCTTCCCGCACCGTCGGCATCGGAAGTCGCTTGAAATCTCGGCCGGATCAAGACACACGGAGCTCTCCCAAAGGGGAGTTTCAGCGCGACACTGGTGGCAGCGGATGCACTCCGACCAAATTGCATAGCGGATGTTCCCTTCTTGATTCCGGTCATCGCGGGCCTGGTACATCCACCCGTATTCGGACTCGCATTGGCGAAGAATCGACTCGGCCGCTTTCCGAAAGCCGTTTGGGCTCGGCCGCGAGCACAGTGTCTCGCCGAGAAATGAGCCCAAGCCGCTCAGTTCGTATACCACCGCATGGCGCGCTCCCCAGGTGACGGGAAGACGTAGCCGCTTGGCGGTCGCGATCATTTCCGATGTCGGGCGAGAACAGAGCAAGGTTCCCATTGCAGTTGTGCAACTGCCACCGAAGCCGTCGAAGACGGTTGCACCGGGCTTTGTGTGGCTGGCGATCATGAGTGCAGCCGCCTCGGGCGCAATCTTGGTCGAATAGGCATGCGCGTTGAAAAGAGGCCCCCGACGGCTTGCGGGCAGGGGTGCTCCGTAGATGCTCTGGGACCGTCGGCTTTCTGCGGTTGTCCTAGCCATGTTCAAGCGGGCTCCCCGCGAGTCGCATCGCCCTTGAAAAGTGGTGACTCTTCCGTGATCACTCGCTCAATCGCGTCTCGAATCACCCACGCAAGGGACACTCGCTTGCGCTCCGCCAACGCGGACAGGAACTCGTGCTGGTCGTCTGTAAGGCTGACGGAAACTCGATAACCGAGCGCCGCTACGCTCTTTTTCTGAAGGGTTTTCATGGACTTTCTCGGTGTACGGGCCATTTGATGCACCACTGTACACCAGTCTGGTGCAGACTGCAATGGTAGCCGTACATCAACCAAACTGTAGCCGCGTCCAGTCGGCTGAGAGGTCCAATGCCCGACCTCTTTGCAAATCCAAAACGACACCCCGGCGGTTCCCCGCCGTAGTGTCGATGAGTCAGGCAGCGATCGCCTGCTCGTTGGGGCATTGGATGGCCGCAATGATGTCCGCGGCGACGTGCTGGATTCGATCCAGAGACGCGGCGAGCGTCTCGCTCTTGCCGTCGTAGAGCTGGATGTAGTCGCTCGCAGCCGAGCCTGTCTCTAGCCCGATGGCTTGGCAGACGACGAAGGCGACGGCTTCTGCCTCGGTCTCCCGCACGGTCTTGCTGGTGGGGCGCTGATCGCCACGATGCAGAAGCTCGTGGGCGAGTTCATGGACGATTGTCGAGAACTCGTTGGCCGGCTCCAGGCCAGGCCGGATGCTGATCCGTCCGCCGCGTGAGACGCCGTCGGCTCCTGGCGGCAAGTCGTCGTAGTCGAGCTTGATGCCTCGCTCCGCGACCTGCTCTTTGATCTTGGTGAGGTGATGCTGAGGATCGCCACCGACTCGCGACGGCTCCGGGAGCTCCTGGCCGTCAGTCTGGGTCACGTCAAAGACGTATACGCCGCGGAATCGGAGGATCGGCTTGGCTCGGTCGGACTGCTCCTGACCCTCGGGCTTGTCCTCCTTCGGGCGGATGCTCATCGGGGCGATGATCACGATGCCTTTCTCGCCCTTCTTGACGAAGCGGCCCATCTGCTTCCACGTGCCGAACCCGGCGACGTGGGTCGCCGCGGGCATCTGCGAGAGGATGAGGAGGACGTTCCCGAAGCTGTACCGGTGGAACTTGGCGAGCATCGCCAGGTATTGCGTGATTCGCTCGCTCTTTCCATTCTTGAGAGCGTCGGTGAGATTCTGGAGGGCTTGGTCGGCGATCTTCTTGGCTTCTTCGGCTTTCATGTCTTTGCTCCTTTGCGGGTCCCGCGACGTGCGGCCCCTTCGCAAGGAACGGGGCCACTCGCGGGTGCAATGGAGCGAGCGGAGCGAAGCCGGCAGGAGGTTGGAGGGCCCTGCGCAGCAGGCACAAACGAATGACAGACCGAACCCGCAGCCCTCAAGGTGCGGGCGCCCACTTCGTGAGGGGGCGGGTCTGGCGTGAGGTGTGCTAGGCCCGGAGACCGGAAGCGAAGCGGTGACGGCGAGAGCGGAGCGTTTGAAAGCCCAATGCCTTGTGAGCCGACAGGGCCATTCAGGAACCGACGCATTTCATGGGGAGCGAGCAACCGCCTTCCGCGATGCCACCATGTGCCACGCTTCGGCTCGTCGCTCATCTCTCGCGGTGCCGATGGGCATTCGCGTGGAAACAGATTGGGCGGTCTCGGGGGCGAGAGAGTGTCGAGTCCCGTTCCGCACGAAGGTCTTGCCCGCGGGCCAGTCCGTGCCGAGCGGGACCATTCTTCGCGGCAATGTCGATGTGAACAGACCGACGGCTGCTCCAGAGTTGGCGTGGCGTCCGAAGTTCACTTCACTCGGAGTGCTCGGTCGCGGTCAAGACTCGACTGACGAGTGCCGGCTTTGAGGGCGTCCATGCGGGGGTCGTCGCTTCGGATTGCTCAGCCGGCGATTGGACCTGATTCATCGTCCTGAATGCCCACGCGAAGCGTGGTCAGTGCCCCCACGATTGCCGACTGTGCAGGTGCTCAAGCGTCGCCGCGATCGGGTTCAGTGGAGTGGCTGGCTATTTGCGACGGACCGACTTGATGACGATCATCGGATCGTCCCAGCCGAGTGCTTCGCACCAATCGACAAACTCGATGGGGTCCAAACGTCGCTGGCCACAGATGGTCTTATGCACGGTGGTCCGTGGCTTCCCCAAACGTTCTGCGAGCTCGCGTACCGACAGTCCGAGCTCCTCGGCACGGGCTTTGAGGGCCTTGGCAAGCGCCTGGTAGGCGTTCTTCTGGAGCGGTTGCTTGGAAGGCAGACGCGCTCGATTTTTCTTCCCACTTGGTGGCACGGGGTAAGGAAAGGGGGTATGGTTAAGTGTCCCCAAAACGGGGACAGTCATGGACGCCCCTCGGGCTGGGGTGGCGGCCGGCTCTTCTGGTCCGTCCGGCCCGCCTACCCCCGGAGTGTCTGTCATGTACATCGTTTCGCGCGCGTCTGTCGCCGTGGCCGTGCTCGCTCTGGCCGCGAGTAGCGTCTCGGCGAGCATCATCTCGACCTCAGGACAGGCTTCGCTCATCGCTCGGCCAGCGGACGCACAACTCGGCAGTCTCACCGACAACAGCACGGCCTTCGCATGGAATGAAGCTCAAGGGGTAACCATTGGCTCGGCCGTGACGATCGACGCCTTCGCGCCCGGACAATACACCTCAGCGCTTTCCTTCTCGGTTGGCAGCATTCCGGCTGGCTCTGTCCTGAGCAGTCATCTTGTCCACTTCGACACGGTTGGCGGCGCCGCCCACACGGCGGATGGCAGCATCACACTCGATGGCATCATTGTGGGCGTTATCGCCTGGAACCGCCCCGGCGCGGAGCACTTGAACGCCTCGGATTCGGCCTTCGGGCTTGGAACACTCTTCAGCGTCGGCGTGAACCGGCGCGGTGTGTTCGACGTTGGCGATGGGACGCCCGGGAACGAGGATTTCTTTTCGATCTCGGCCGATCGCCACACCCTCTCATTTCACCTGGAGGTGAGCAGCCCCTTCGACCAGGTCCGGGTGCTCACGATGGTGCCCGCTCCGTCCGCAGTCGCCCTGCTTGGCATGGTTGGACTAGTTGGCTTGCGCCGTAGGGTCCGCTAGCTCTCCATCCGATTATCCACAGGCACAGGGTTTCAACTACAGGAAGTAATCTAGGTAATGATCTCTCGGTTTTACGGGGGGGTGATTCAGCGCACCAAAGGAGGGCCGCGGAGGGTGATTCAGCGCACAGAGGGAGGGCAATTCAGCGTGGATAACTTCAAGGTGTGGCCCGAATGCCATAGGCGTTTTCAGTCGCGTTGACGGTCGGGGACAGACATTGAGACGATCGTCCGGGGAACCGGCGAGCGTGACGGCTGGAGAACCAGACCCCCTGGGAAGTCGCGGAGTTTGGCATCCGGGTAGACGGTGCAGACCTGCCGTAAGGCGTGACGGAATGCCTTCTTGAAGTCCTTGGACCGGCCGTAGTCCTGGCCGAACTGCTCCTTCAGATTGGACCAACTGACCTTCGTTCCCCTCGCATCAGAGACTCGTGGGAGTCGATGAGCAAGCCACGTGTAGATGTCCAGGGCGAGTGCGGAGTGTTTGAGGGCTCCAAGAGCGCGGAAGTCGAGCGGCACGGCGTGCCGGGTGAGAGTGTCGAAGAAGTCCTCCGACAACTCAAGCTCTCCCGGCCACAGCGTTCGCTGTGACCCGTCATGGTCTCCGTTCAGCAGCCACGCGTCGAATCGCTTGATCGGCTTTGCGTCGATGGTGGAGACGCGGTCGCCGTCGGTCATGCCGAGCGTCATGCGACAAGCCGCAAGGGCTTGAAGCTGCTTCTTGAGCGCGGTGTAGCCGCCCCGGCGTCCTCCGCTGGTTTGCAGACCGAGCTGCGTCAGGAACTGACGCATGCTCTCGCCAACGTCGATGACGCGGCTCTTGGTCTTGACCGCTTCGGTGCTGATGTGGACCATGACGAGACGGGGAATCGCTCCGTAGGGCAGAGGCTGCTCGATCCACGACAGCCCGTTCCACAGGCTGCCGCCCTCGATGAGCAGGCTGAGATTTCCGTTCGAGCGTTCGTAGCGACGCTCGGGCGTGTGCTTTCGCGGGATGCCGACCTGACAGAGCACCGTGTGTGAGAACTGCAAGCGGTCCGGTGGCTCCCGGCGGATCTGATCGCCGGCAATGATGAGGCCCCACTGCTGTCGCGAGAGGCCCGATGTCAGCACGGGCGGTAGGTCGTCGTCGATCACGACAGGTAACCGTTGGATTTGAGCCACGGCTCGATGGCCTGCTCCAGGATGTCCTGGAGCGTGTGCGGCTCGATCGCCTTGAGTTGGCGTTCAAGCGATGCACGTTTCAGTAGGAGTGCGAAGTCGGCACGGACGCGTGTGCTGATCGGCGTTCGACCGAGGGCGGCCGCCCCGCCGTTGGTCGGGGGCTCCTTTCCCGCGAACACGAAGTCTCGCTCTTTGCTCGTGTCTATGGGCGGCGGCGTGGCTTTGAGTCCTTCTGTGAGCGTGCGTCGATCAACCATGTGTCCCTCCTCTGACTCGATTTGGCTTCTTCTTCGCCGCACCAATCGCGGCAGGCTTGCGAGCGGCGTGCGGGAGAATCTCTCGAAACAGTCGACCGGCCTCATCGGCGGCATCGCGGGCACGTGCCCCCATGTCCCACACCACGGCTCCCTGGCCGGGTGCGTCCGCATAAATCTGGCGAAGAATCATCGCGGTCGATGCCAAAGGCAGAGACAGGGCTGCGGCTGCATCCTTCATGTCCTGTGTGAGCCGATAGTTCTTGCCGACCATGCTGAGCACGATCACGGCCTTCGGATGTCCGCCACGAATGTCCTGGGCCTGGCGTAGTACGTCGGTGGCCTTCGCCAACGCACGTACCTCCAGCATGCTCGCCTTGCATGGGACAATGGCGAGGTCGCCGCGGAGCAGAAGGGCGCGGCTGGTCTCGGTCTGGCTGCCGGGCCCGTCTGCGATAACAAAGTCCGTGTCCTGAGCGAGCAGCGGGAGTTCGTTCAGGATGATGTCGGGACTGTCAAGGCGGACAGCTTTCACGTCCGGCCTCGCCTCCCGTATCCACTCCGACGATGACTGCTGCGTGTCGCAATCGGCGAGCGTGACCCTATGGCCCTGATGAGAGAGCCACGCGGCAAGGTGGACGGCAAGAGTGGACTTGCCGACACCGCCCTTGGAGTTCGCGACGACGATGATCATGCTTCTACGGATAGCACGATTGCAGGCTTGCTGGCAAGCACTCTTTCATGCTGGCAGGACAGCTCGCTGTCCGCCTTACTTGCTGGCGTGCTTCCACGCTGACGTGCCACCACGCTGGCACGATGGACAGCCAGCCAGCTATCCAGACAGCAGGCTGGCAGGGCGGCATGATGACATGATGGCATGACAGCCAGCTGTCAATCTTTCACGGTGAAAGATTGGCCTAAGCACCGCTTAGGGGAGACGTCTGATGAACTATTTGCTTCAGCAGGGCATTCAGCAATGGCGTGAACGGAGGTGGTTTTCACCGCGAGAAACCGACCCGCGGCGATGCCTGTTCCCCAGACACAGGACGCCCTTCCACCGCGCGGAAGGATGCCTTTCTCGGCGGAACGGATGCTCCGAATACGATCGTATGAGCGGTGACGGGCCGCGTTGCTTTTGCGAAGTGAAGATCGGACGAGGCGAGAGTGGGACGGTCTAGCGGTGTCTGCCGCGATCGTCGCCCGCCCGGTCGGCGTGCTTGCGGTTCAGATGGCTGAGGATGGGCTGGAGCACCTGCACGACGGAGGCGGCGGCCATGACGCCCATGCACACCATCGCGACCTTGTTGAACACGGCGGCATCGCCACCGGGCGCGGAGCGGGCCATGTGCTGTGCCGTGTTGGCAAGGTGGAGCGGATTCGGTGTCGTCATGCGGGCCTCAAGGTTCAGACTTCCACCTTACCGCATTTCGCAGGCCGCTTGTGTGACAGTTTCGTGACAATGTTGCCGGTCCCGCCGGCGCGATCGCTCGGACAGCGATTGCTCGTACAGGTCATACGCCTGTCGTCGCACGTCCTCGCTCTCGGGCCAGCCTCCGGCTCTGCACGCCTGCTCCACGAATGCGGCGAGGGCGCATCCGTGGAACAAATCGTCAAGGACATTCTCGGGAGAGTCCATGTCAGCCGAGCGTCAAGCGGACATATTCACGCCGCTCCGCCGCCTCCTGGATGATGGCCTCCATGAGGGCCACATATTCGGAGCCCTCGGGCCCACCGAGTGCCTCAGCATGCTGCATGGAGTTGAGTACCTCCTCGAAGATCCACTTCGCGGGTCCGCAAAGCTGGTGGAGCCTGTGCCGCTGCGAAGGGGTGTAGGCGGGCTCGTAGGTCATGTCGGCGACTGTCATAGGCTGCTCCTCTCAAAGATCATGCACACGTCGTGAAGCCCCGGGATGAACGCGGAGCGGTACACCTTGCGGCCGCTGCTCGCTCCGTGGCTGAAACGGATGATGTCGGTGCAACACTGCCGCAAGCCTGCCTCAAAGGCAAGCCGTTTCGTGTGGTAGACCAAGGGCACGAAGCCGGCCTCGCGGTCGCTGTAGTCGCCCATTAAGATTGCCAGTCGTCCACCTTGGGCGAGCACGCCCGCTGCCGCCTGGATGAACGCCGCATAGCGGTCAAGAAAGGCGTCCAACGTCTGGGTGCGAGAAAGGTCACGCTCGTCGGCGGCATAGAGCTTCTGCCTCCAGTAGGGCGGGTGCGCCCACACAAAGTCAACGGCATCGGCTCCCGCCAGCGACCGCATGGCGTCGCTGCTTGACGCGTCGAACCCCTGATGGATGTCTCCAGTGCGGCAAGGCACTCCAAGTTCCCTGCACACGTCCCGGCAGGTGCCACTGCCGGTCATGGGGTCAAGGACCAATCGCGGCCGGAAAAACAGCAGCAAGTCCTTGATGAGGTTGCCGCCGCAGTTGCCGGGGTAGCTCCGATCGCCGTACTTGCCGGCATCTGCGTTGTGATAAAGGCTCGTCAGGTGCGGCACGGGGCTGCCGTTCCGCGGCGCTCTCGGAAGCTTTGCGAACACAATGGGGCGCGAGAACTGCGGTGCTCCGACAATCGCGCGGCGGCGCATGGCGAAGTACGGATTGATGAGGCTTGAGTAGATCATGATGTAGTCCTTTCGGTTCACGGGCGAGCCGTGATGGCCCGCCCTGCCTGGTTGCTATTCCTTGTTGTCGGTGGGCACACGGAGCGAGATTCGTCCGTCAAGTGGCACGGCCTCAATCTGGATGTTGAAGCCGTTGCCGTCCGCGTGAGCCCACGCCGAACCGATGCGGGTCCAGATGCCCTTCTTGCCTTCGCGGTCTCGGACCTGGTAGGCGATGTGGCTGGGTGTGCGACTGCTGCCGTTGGTGGCGGTGGTGTTCGTGTCGGTCATGTGAAGTCTCCTTTGTTGTGTGCGGGACACGACCATCGCGTCCCGATGGCACGATGAATGAAGCCGCGAGAGACGGGGCGCAGCGCACCGGTCAAGCGAAAGGCCGAAGGCTTCCGCTCGCGGAAAGCGGCCTTGCAAGCTTGACGGGACCGGCTGCGGCTTCACAGTGCCATTTCGGGTAAGCGGGGGTGTCATGCTCAACGCGAGACTTCGCCCGCACAGCCCCACGACAAATGTGCTGACAAGCACACCGCAACCTCGCTCTGTCGCGCGTCGTAGACGTGGGCATCAACCGACGATTCTGCGTGCCGCGTGCGGCGTTTACGGAATCGCAAGACTTTCGTGTCAGGATGGATCCATGCTTCGCGTAACCCAGAGCAACAGCGCATCGCGTGCCAAGAGCTACTACAGCACGGCCGACTACTACACCGAAGGCCAGGAGCTTGAGGGGCACTGGCGCGGCAAGGCTGCTAAGCGTCTGGGACTCACCGGCGCTATTGATCGCGGCGATTGGGATCAACTCTGCGACAACCGACAGCCTGATACCGGTGGCGCGCTGACAGTTCGGCGCAAGAGCGAACGCCGCGTTGGCTACGACTTCAACTTCCATTGCCCAAAGAGCGTGTCGCTGCTGTACGGTCTCACGCAGGACGATCGCTTGCTCGCGGCGTTTCAGGAGTCGGTTGATGCCACGATGGAAGACATCGAATCGGAGGCGAAAGCCCGCGTTCGGCGCGATGGCAAGAATGAAGATCGCGAGACGGGACACTTGGTCTGGGGCGAGTTTGTTCATTTCACCGGCCGACCCGAAGACGGTGTACCCGATCCACACCTTCATGCTCACTGCTTTGTGTTCAATGCCACCTTTGATGACAAAGAGAAGCGATGGAAAGCAGCCCAGTTCGGCGACTTGAAGCGTGACGCTCCGTACTTTGAAGCGGTGTTTCATGCTCGCCTTGCCCATCGGCTCGAAGAACTGGGGCTAGTCACCCAACGAACATTGACTGGGTGGGAACTCAAGGGCCTTTCGGTTGACACTCTGCAGAAGTTCTCGCGTCGCACAGCCCGCATCGAACGGATTGCCCGAGAACGACAAATCACGGACCCAGACGCGAAAGCCGAACTTGGAGCGCAGACACGATCCGGCAAGGCAAAGGACTTGAGCATGTCAGAGCTAGACGCGATGTGGCGCTCGCGATTGAGCGTCAACGAAGCTGCTGACATCGACGCTTTGACTCAACGGATCGGCCGTGAGGCGGTGGTTGACGATGATCAAGCTGCGAAAGAGGCCGTCAAACGGGCGATGGAGCACTGCTTCGAACGAGCGTCTGTAGTTCCAGAGCGAGCGCTTCGCGCCATGGTGCTGCGGCAAGGGGTCGGCAAGTCGTCACGAGATGCTCTCGAAGCTCTCGTGGACCGAGAGCCGCTGGTGAGCGCGCTGCGAGACGGTCGCAAGCTCGTTACTACCAGAGAGGTGCTTGCCGAAGAGCGTCGTCTCGTGACATTTGCGAGGGATGGCAGGGGAGCATGTCGCCCCATCAATCCGAATCGCCCTGTTCTCGCTCGCGGATGGCTCAATGCTCAACAGAAGGCAGCTGTTCAACATGTGCTGCAATCTCGAGACCGCGTCATGCTGATCCGAGGGGCGGCCGGGACAGGCAAAACGACCATGATGCAGGAGGCTCGCGAAGGGATCGAAGAAGCAGGTTTACACGTCTTCGCATTCGCGCCATCGGCCGATGCGGGCCGGGGAGTGCTTCGTCGTGAAGGCTTTGATTCCGCCGACACTGTCGCGCGTCTACTTGCCGACGAGAGACTTCAGTCGGAGATTGAAGGTCAAGTCATCTGGATCGACGAAGCGGGACTGATCGGCACTAAGACCATGAGACACGTGTTCGACCTCGCCAACCGTCTCCACGCTCGGGTCGTTCTCTCTGGCGATCGGCGCCAGCACGGTTCGGTTGAGCGGGGTGCCGCTCTGCGTCTTTTGGAACAAGAGGGAGGCTTGAGACCAGTTGAGATCAAGGAGATACAGCGTCAAAAGGCCCAGTACAAGGCTGCCGTGAAGGAACTCAGCGAAGGGCAAACCGACGTGGGGTTCCGTCGGCTCGATAGACTGGGCTGGATTCGCGAGGTTGATGATGACGACCGCTATGCGGCGCTCGCGACCGCATATGTGGATTCGATTCGGTCGGGGAAGACCGCACTCGTGGTGTCGCCTACTCATTCAGAAGGCGACAAGATCACTGAAGAAATTCGCAGTCGTTTAAGAAAGTACAACGTCATCACCGGCGAGTCGCACAACCTTGCGCAGCTCGTGCCCATGCACCTGACACTCGGCCAGCGTCGTGATCCCTTGAACTACAAGTCGGGGAATGTGCTTGTCTTTGATCAGAACGCCAAGGGCTTCCGTAAGGGGCAGCGCGTTGTGGTCGGTGCTGATCAGTTGCCCCTTGATCAGGCGGAAAGGTTCACAGTCTATGAGCAACATGACATCGACCTATCCAGCGGCGATCGCATTCGGATTACCAGAAACGGTGCAACGGCGGATGGCAAACATCGGCTCAATAACGGCGATGTCTTTACTGTAAAGGGGTTCAGTCCCGGAGGTGACCTGCAACTCGACAATGGATGGATTATCAAGCATGACTATGGACACCTGGCTCATGGCCTTGTTGTAACTAGCCACGCAAGCCAGGGAAAGACTGTGGACCGGGTGTTCCTCGGCCAATCATCGAGTTCATTCCGCGCGTCTTCTCGCGAACAATTCTACGTGAGCGCCTCACGCGGCCGTGAGCAGGTGCTTGTCTTCACCGACAGTAAGGCAGAACTGCTTCAGGCCGTGAGTCATAGCGACGAGCGGCTCAGCGGTACAGAGTTGATCGGTGGGATCGATCCGGTGCGTCATCGGGTAATTCGTGAGCGACTTAACGAACAGCAGCGAGAGAAACCCGCCGCGGTGCCGGCACATCGAACAGACAGGGAGGTAAATGACCGTGACAGATAAGCTGCTCGACAAGTACACGAAACGCGCATCTTCACCCGATGCTACACCGGCTGAGCCGGACGCCGACGACGCTGAGAACCTCGGCTGCTTCGGATGGCTCCGCGGCGTGCGAGACCGCTCGATCATGCTGGAACTTCGCAAGAAGGACGGCCACGTCCTGGCGATCGGCTACTCGTGGCTGGAGCGCGTGGAGTTTGAGCCGGAAGATGGGATCACGTTGCACCTGCCGGGGCGCAGAGTCCGAATCAAGGGATCGTGCCTGAACACCGACTGCCGGCCCACGGTTCGGCTGTTCGACGGGATCATCCGCCACCGCGTCCCGTGGATTCGTGAGTCCGATCGGACCGAGATGCTCCAGGTCGGCGATGACTCCGTGACTATCGAGAGCATCCAGTGGGATGATTGAACCGACCTGCCGGTTCACCTGCTCGTTGGGGTAGAGGGGTGAGTCCGAGCGGGGAGAGGGGGCGTCTCACCGCTCGGCGTGTCCTGTTCTTGCCGGAGGGCTTTGGGCGGGGTGCGCCCTAACGGTGTCTGCCGATGGGCGGCGACTGCTCTGCCGCGATGAACTCGAACGGCGGAAGTTCATTGAAACTGGCTGGATGCTGTCGCACCGAACCGTCCCAATAGTCAAGCCGAAAGCGGCCCACGGTCGGCTCCCGCCCGATGTGGGCACGGAGATATGTCGGCAGCCCCGTCTTGGGGCAACGAATGGCTACTCCGAGAGAGCGCAGCTCCGTATTGAGCCATGTCGCCAGTTGCCGCTTCTGTTCGTAGCTGTCCTTGGGGAGTGACGCGATATGCGCGTTGAGCGCATCTCGGAGGTTGCGTGCGGTGAGGTTCGTCAGCGCCTCACGCTGGGCGAGAAAGTACTGCCGTAACGATGCGTAGTCCGCGGACACGCGCGACAGGTCGGACTCGACGAGTGTTGCGAGTCGTGAATGCATGTCTTCTGAGCGGTCTGCCGATGCCACAAGGCCGGGTGCTTCCTGTTGAGTTGCGGCGATGTTCCGCCCTAGGTCAGGAGTAGCACGTCCCTGACGCGCCCGCAACGGGATTCTTGCCGGACCGGTGCGTCGCTTGATCGACCACATGCCGGCGCATGACGAACGCGACGTTGGTGACGAAAACGTTCTCGCAACCTCGTTCCTGCATTGCCAGCGGGGTTTGGCTTCGCCCGCATTCGCTCGATGGCGTCCACACACCGCGTTGGCACGCCAAACAAGCGAAGGAACACTTGGTGTTACCCCACGGACGGGTAACGACTTCGTAGAGTTGATACGTGTGCGAGCGAGTGAACGCAGACATCGACGCGAGACTCATCCATGACCACCAATGACCTGCACCAGCGCACTTCACTTCAGGATTCCGCGCCGCACTTCGGGCAGGCCGAGGCAATCCCCGATCTGCGGAGGCTCGCCTGTGTCTTGGAGTTGTTGGCCGAACGTGATTCGCGTGAACCACGGATCGCAGAACCGTCAGAACAGACGCTGACACTCCGTTCGATCTGGACAGCGCTCAGCCCTGCACAGCGAGCGATTCTGCGATTTGTCGCTCGCCACGAGAACACCGGCCTTACCTACCTATCGATTTCACTCGCATTGGAGTTGCCCGCACTCCCCGGCTCCGGCGGACGATCGTCACCGACGACCCGGCCGATCTCGGACAAGACAGTGAGAAGGCACTGCGAGCGTCTCTTCAGCGAAAAGCTGTTGGCGCGCTGCGGAGAGCGCGGACCGATTCAGCTGGGCGCGCGAGGACACGATCTCTTGGCCGCACTTCCTCGTGAAGCGAAATAGTCGTCACGTTCCGCTTGATTCCGACTGCGCTCCAGTTGTGTCCGAATCCGCTTCGTAGATTGCTTGTGTTGCCGCTGTGCGTGGCTCTCACACGTGCTGAGAGGAACACGGCCAATCACAAGGAGTCGCGTCATGAACAATCCCCTTCGCCCCGTCCTCGATCGCATCGCACGCGGATTCACTGTGCCTCAGAAGATCGGCCTCACGATCCTCGGGCTGCTCTGGGTGGTTAGCCCGCTTGATGGAGACTTCATTCCCCTTCTCGGCTGGATCGATGACGGTGTTGTCTTGGCTTTGATCCCGAGAATCTGGATGGCTCCGACGCTGCCGCGCCCCGGAACCACCCCGTCTGCTCGCCCGGGGAGCGTTGGGAACGTGCTGCGTCGTAGCGCCAACGAGTTCGTGAAGGGCTTCAAGGAAGGGAGGGCGCAGGGATGAACGCTGCCTTCGAAACCATCCCTCTCGCGCGCCTCTCACTGGCACCCCAAGTGAGGCGGCATTTCGATGAAGCTTCGCTAGACGGACTCGCGGCAAGCATCCGGGAGGTTGGCTTGCAACATCCGCTCATCGCCCGTCGCGATGGAAACGCTCTGGTCGTGCTTGATGGCGAGCGCCGGCACCGTGCGTGCAGCCGGCTCGGGATGACGGAAGTCCCTGTCCTGATTGTCAGTGACCCGATGATGATCGCCGACGTACTCCTCCGGCAGTTGGCCTGCAACCTCCAGCGGGAAGACCTGTCGCCGATCGATCGGGCGGAGGCCATTCGCAGCCTGATGAAGGCGAGCTCGATGACTGCTGACGAGGTTGCAAAGCGGCTCGGCCAATCGCCGGCAACTGTGTCCAGGACACTCACGGTGCTCAAGCTGCCGGAAGCACTCCGCACGCAGGTCGCCAGCGGCCAGATTCCAGCTGACGCGGCCTACCTCCTTGCTCGCGTTGAAGATCCCGCTCGTCAGTCGGAACTCGCGGCCGAAGTCGTCGGCGGCAAACTCTCCCGCGACGCACTCACCCGGAAGATGAAGCGGGTGCGACGAGCTGAGGCTCAGGCAAAGGACGGGCCGAACCGGATCACGGCTCTGCTGGGCGGCGGGCGGTCGATCACCGTCGGCGGCAAGGGGCTCACGCTCGACAGCCTGATGGAGGCTCTGGAGCAGTTGTTGTCGCGGGCGCGGAAGTCCAAGGCACAGGGACTCTCGCTCACAACGTTCGTTCGGACCCTACGCGACCAGGCGGCAACCTAGAAAGGAAACGCCATGGGCTGGCTATTCAAGAGCAAACAAAAGGCTGCGCCAATCGGCAAGTGGGATTTGGCGTCGCCTCTGCTTCAGTGGACCGACGGTGCGCCATGGACGATCGGCGATGCCTGCCAGGGCACGCAAATCTTCGGAAGCACAGGATCGGGCAAGACGACCGGCTCACTGTCCGCGATCTGCCGCGCTTTTCTCCAAGCCGGCTTCGGTGGCCTATTTCTCACTGCGAAACGAGAGGACGCCGCAACCTACACCGGGTATGTGCGTGACGCCGGGCGGATGAACGATCTCCTGGTCTTCTCGCCCGACAATCAGCTTCGGTACAACTTCGTGGATGCCGAACTAAGAGGCGACGGCGGCGCTGTCGGGCTCGTCGAAAACCTCACCGCCTTACTGATGACCGTCACCGAACTTGGGGACGGAAAGAACGGCGGCGGTCGCGATAGTGAGCGTTACTTCCGATTGGAGGGCACCCGCCTGGCCCGCAACGGCCTGCTTGCACTCGTGCTCGGCCGCGAACGGGTTACGGTGCCGGACCTGCACCGGCTCATCACATCGGCGCCGGCTTCGCCCGAGCATGTGCAAAGCCTCGAATGGCAGCGCGGTTCGTTCTGCTTCCAGTGCCTTCAGGCGGCGGACAAGGCTTCAAAGAACGAGAGTCAACGTGCGGACTTCGATCTGGCCCTGACCTACTTCCTGAATGAGTGGCCCTCGCTAAGTTCCCGCACGCGGAGCGTGGTCCAGAGCACGCTCACGTCCGCGACCGATCTGCTCAGCCGCGGTGCGGCACGGGACATGCTCTCGTCACCGACACCGAACATTTCTCCGGCGATGTGCTACGACGGAGCGATCGTGATCGCGGACTTCCCGGTCCTGGTGTATCGGGACGTTGGACAGCTCATCCAGGTCATCCTGAAGTTCTGCTGGCAGCGTGCCCACAGTCGGCGCGACGTGGCCGCGAATCCACGGCCGACGTTCATCGTCGCGGACGAGTCACACCTGCTGGTCGTGGACGCCGATCAGACGTTTCAGACCACGGCGCGAAGCACGCGCACGGCGGTCGTCTACGCGACGCAGTCCATTTCGACGTATCTCGATGCGTTCGGCTCGCAAGCCGAGCCCAAGGTCCACACTCTGCTCGGCAACCTCCAAACGCAAATCTACCACCAGCAGACGGACATTCGGACCATTCAGTACACCCAAGAGGTGATCGGGCGTTCACGGCAGTTCGTCATGAGCGGCAACTCCTCGCGGGACGGTGACGGGCTCGCGTCGTTGTTCGGCGGCGGAGAGAGCGGGGCGTCATCCGGCTTCTCCGAAATCTACGAGTTTGAACTCCAGGCCGGTGACCTCAACTCGCTCGCCAAGGGTGGCCCACCGCACTGGATGACCGAGGCGATCGTCTATCAGGGCGGGCGACGGTTCCCCAACGGGCGCACGTGGCTGCCCGTTCAACTTACGCAGAAGCGTTAGCGACAGATATCCGGAGCGAATCCACGAAAGGCGCGCCGGGCCAAGGACCGGATCGACCCAACGTCAAGGAATCTCACCATGACATCAAGCAACCCCAACGGCGGCGGAATCATGCAGGACTCGCTGAAAGCCGGACGCATCCTTGTGTTCGTGGCCCGGATGTTCGCGAGCCCGCTGGAAGCATGCCTTCGCACTGATTTCGGGCCGAAGTACTTCGGATTTGCGGCTCTCGCGGCGCTCGCCCTGATGCCGCTATGGATGGCCTTCTGGCCCGACAAGAGCTCAACGCCGCTTACCGGATTCTGGATATACGTCCTGCTCATGTTTGCACGCGCGCGAGCCGAGAGCGGCCGGATGCTCAGGGACGGCACAAACGTGCATTCTCGCAGCAATGGAATCTCGCGGCTGTCGCGGTGGTTCCCACGGATGGCCGAAGCAAAGGTAAAGGCCAAGGTCGAACCCGGCTTCTGCTTCATCATGGGCATTCTCCTCATGTACCTGAGCGAGCCGCTGGGCAGCTTTGTGCTGATCGCAACCGTCGGCCTTGTGCTGGCTCAATCGACAATCGATTCGGTCGAGCGAGCCCGGGTGATGGAACTGAACGACGCGCTGATCGAGCAGCAGTCCATCGCGGAGCGTTTCCGCGAGATGCAGCGGAATCAATCGCGGCGATGAAGGGAGTTGGTTATGGACGTGCGTGAAAATCTCAGTCGCAGCAAAGAAGTGCTCGGTGCCTATTTCCGGCAGGGCCTTCACGAGCTTGGTGCCGCCTTCTACGGGCCGGGAACGGTGGCGCAGCATCCCGAGTACGGGATGGTGGGCACGAAACCGCCGAGCATGGTGGTGGAGGGACTGAAAGGCGAGTCTGGACCAGAGGTGTCTCGGAATGACTTGGCCCCGTCTCAACTGGACTCGCACCTTGCGAAGGTACAGGAGCAGAGCTTGCCAGAACCAGAGGCGCTGCGTGACACACGCGATATGGAAAGGGAGTGATCGGCCATGACAACCCTCGCGATATCCCTGCTTCGCACGGACGCGTTGCAAGCCCTGTTCATAGTTGTATGCGGCGCGCTCGCCTGGAGGCTCATCTGGGCGATTCTGGTCACGCCACGGCTTGACAAGGTGCCCCCCCTCCTCAACGAAGCGGATCCAGTTGAAGATCAGCCGACCGTGCGTGTGCTCCTCCGAAAGCCAGGGCCCGAGCCGGACATCCGGTGCATCGAGGTGATCGACACGCGGGATGCCCTCCCGAGTGGGCCAACCGAAGTCATCACGCCGCGCCCGGTCCTGCCGGGTGGGGAGCGGCGCATGGTGCGCCGGGCATCAAGGTGAGTCATTCGTCATGCAACGTCACGCGCCAAAGACCGACGCTCCAACTGCTCCTACCGAGCCGGTGGCTGTACCGCCCGGCACGCCGGATTGGATCACGGTCGATCTGTTGCGACTGACGCTCAAAGTGTGGCAGAAGCACTACACACAGCCTCTCTCGATCCAGGATGCCGTTACAATTGTCCTCAACGCGGGGCAGTTGTTCGGCGTCCTGTCGCGGGAGTGACACCATGAAACGCTTCGTCGGATTGGCACGGGTGAGCAGTCGAGAACAAGAGCGAGAGGGCTTTTCGCTCGCGGTCCAAGAGGACGCTCTCAAGCGGTACGCCGTCTCCGCCGGCGGCGAGATTGTTCGCTTCTTCCGCATCGCGGAAACCGCGAGCAAGAGCGACGAGCGAAAGACCTACAAGGAACTGATCGCCTACGCGAAGAAGAACGCGGAGGAACTCGACGCTCTTTTGTTCTACAAGGTCGATCGTGCCGCCCGCAATCTCTTTGACTATGTGGAACTCGAACGGTTGGAGAGCGAGTACGGGCTCGCGTTTGTGTCCGTGTCTCAGCCGACGGAGAACAACCCGGCCGGCCGCATGATGCGACGGACACTCGCAAACATGGCGAGCTTCTACACCGAGCAGCAATCCGTCGATGTGAAAGAGGGCTTGGCTCGCCGGGTTCAAGAGGGGTGGTTTGTCGGCAAGGCGCCCTACGGCTATCGCAACGTCCGCAAGGACGGCCGCTGCGTCACAGAAGTGGATTCCGCCGCGGCCGAAATTGTTCGCCGGGTGTTCCATCTCTACGCCTACGAACCGCTCACGCTGGATGCTCTCCGGGATCGGCTCCATGCTGACGGCGTGGAGTACCGCTCGGACTCTCCCCGGTTCACCCGGAGCAAGCTGCACGCGATGCTTACGGACCGCTCTTACATCGGAGAGATTCCATTCAAGGGGCAGTGGTATCCCGGCCAGCAGAAGCCGCTGATCGATCGTGTGACGTGGGACAGGGTTCAGGCTCTCTTGGGCGACAAGGTGTATCACGCCCACCAAATGACCTACGCCGGCGATGTGATCTCCTGCGCACACTGCGGGCGGGCGATTACCGGCGAGCGGAAAACGAAGCGGACGAAGTCCGGCGAGCAGCACTATGTCTACTACCGGTGCAGCGGGTATACCGCTCCGGGACATCCCCGCGTCCGAGTCACAGAGGCCGAGCTTGACCGGCAAGTCTTAACGCTCTTTGGGCGGATGAGGATCGAAGACCCCGAGATTCGGGACTGGTTCCGGGCCGTCCTGGCGTCACAGACGCGGGACGCCCAATCAGACGCCCGGGCCCAGCGGGAGGAACTCCTGCGGCAATCCTCGCTCCTGGTGGCCCAGCAGGATCGCCTGCTTAACCTGCGGCTCGGCGATGACGTGGATCAGGACACCTTTGCCCGGAAGCACACGGAACTCCGGGACCGGTTGGCGTCCATCAAGCTTCAACTGGACGTTCTGGACCGCTCCCACGACGAAACGGCCGAACTCGCGGCCAAGGTGTTTGAACTCTCGCAAACACTGCAAAACACGTGGGTTTCTGCTGATTACGCCACAAAGCGGCGAATCCTCGAAATCGTCTGTTTGAACTGCACCCTCGATGGCGCAAGTGCCGTGTTTTCAACGAGAAAGCCCTTCGATGTGCTCATCGAAGGGCTTTACTCTGAAACAAGTCGGGGTGATAGGATTTGAACCTACGACCTCTTCGTCCCGAACGCCCCCAAAGTCCTCCGTCCGACATGCCGCAAGCCCCTCGGGCGCAGAAAGATAGCACACTTCGGAGCGTTTTGCGAATATGTGCAAAACCCGTGCGTTTTCGTGCGATCAGTTGTAGTAGATCGACTTTGTACCGCACGAAAACGGTCGCTGGTTTTGGACGGCGACCGACTTCCCAAGACGGGGAACTCGCAACGGGCAACCTCCGTGGACACACGCCGCGAGGGGGAATGGACGACCTCGTCGCTATCAATCCGGTCTATAACCGGCATGGGTGATGCGCACGCGATGTTCGACGGTCAATCGTGATCCACGCTGGCGGAACTACGCGACTCGCTTCGCGATTTCGTCCTTGTTGCGGAGAAGGTCCGCCATCAACCGGATGATCCGAATGTTCGCCGCCGCTCCCCAAACGATGAGCAACGCGAGGATCGCGGGGACGAGATGCATCCACTTCGTGACATCGTAGCCGATGGCATCGAGCGCCAAGAACCCGAGGGACACGCCCACGAAAGCGAGAAGCGTCCATATCGCGGTCCAGTGGTAACTAACGAGTACCCGGTCGTGCTTGACCTTCTTCAAGAAAGCCCACGCCGGAGACTCGATCAGCGACATCATCACCGATTGTGCCGTCGCTTGGAACCCCGCGAAAACCGCCGCGACGGAGACCGCGTCGGAGAGCACCTTGTCGAGAAGGGCCCGGACGTTGGCGTCGGTGAGTCCGGCCTTCCATCCCAGCACCCCGGCCACTACTCCGAGCGCGAAAGGGTGCCATCGCTCGATGTACCCGCGCAGCACCGAGCCGCGATACCACCGGCGGAGCCGACTGATTCGTTCCAACAGGTTGGGGGGCGGTAAGTGGTCCGTCACGTCAGTTATTGTCCTTCAACTGCTGTTCGATCTCTTTCTTTCGCTGCCCGAACGCGGAGATCAGTTTCGCCCGGCAATCCGTGCGGTCCATGTAGCGGTTTCGATCGGCGATCTCCAATTCGGCTCCGACCTTCGCTCTGAGCAAGTCCAGCATTTCGACTGTACCCTCGTCGTCGGGAGCCGCATCCACTTGAAGCGTCGAGACCTCGTGATCTCCGAGGTGGGCCAACTTCCGCGCGACCTCCCTCAACTTCCCGACTCCCAATGAACCCCTCGCGTGCCCCATCGTCACTTCGACCGTGACGTTCACGCCGGATAATTCATCGGCAATCTCGACACTGCGTGCCACAGCGGAACCGAGCTTCGGGAGTTGATTGTTACCCTGCACCCCTCGGAGGGTGAACCTGATCGCACGGAAGAACTTCGCGTCCTGTAGGCGCTGCATCATGTCCCGGACGATGATCGGCTGGACGACGATCGCGCCTGCATGCCCGATTTGGTTCAGAAAGGGCGCGATCACCGAATGCCGGGGTCCGTTGTGCGAGTAGTGGACAATCGCGGCGGACAGCGCCGGGTAGTAGACGAAGACCATCGGCTCACCGAGGTCGGTCTCGTCGTCGATCGGAAGGTCGTCCACACCGGCGTCACTGACTGCGGCGGGGAGGTCGTTGTGACGGAGTTTGAATACCGTCGCACTGAATGCTCCGGTCGTCGTCCACTGAGACTCCGACACGCGATACATGTGCGGGCCGTGGGTGAACTCGACGTCCTTCCCGTCATCCGCAAACTTCTTGACGCAGGCTTTGAGGTCTTCGGAAGTCCCCTCAATAGGCTGAACCCAGAAACAGTGAGCCTTGATCGACACGGGCATGTTGAATCCCCTTTCGAATGGTACAAAGGATACTACTTCGGAAGGGGAGCCGCCTGGTTGCTTCATTTGATTCGTCCCACCGCCGGGATCCTCGTTCTCGGGACGTACCACGCCGCCACCGGGTTGGCGACGGACTGGACGTAGATCGCCCGCGCGTGGACCTCGCGGACGATCGCGCGATCGTCGGACCCCGAACGGAGAACCGCGTCGATGAACCGGCGCGGAAGCCGGACCACGTCGCCGGGTTTCAGGCCGCGACGGCGCGGGCGTCGAGATGAGCGAGCCTTCAACATTGAACCCGGCGCGGCGGGCTTTCACCCGCCGCCCCAAGGGAGACGCCGCGACGGAAATGCGATAACCTCGCGGCGACCTCAGTTCGTGACGCCCGTCATCACGCAGAACGCCTTCTCGCGGATGAGCATCGAGTCGGCCCGGAGGATCGCGACGATGATCGCCTCGTTCCTCGGGAACCCGCGCCCGTCGGACGTGGAGCCCTGCGTCGAGATCGCGATCTCGACGTTCTGCCTGAGCCCGACGACGACCTGAGAGAAGTCGCCGACGACCGGGGCGGTGTCGGTCCCGCCGCCGAGGTTCGTCGGCACGCTCGTCGTCTGGTAGAACGGCATCCGCTCCAACGAGGGCGGGAGCCGCAAGGGTTGATTCGTCGAATCGACCGCGCGGTCGATCGCGGCGGAGTACGTCCTCGGGTGGAGAACGATCCCGTTCGGCGTCTCGTTCTGCTGGAGGACCGTGCCGATCGCCTCCGCGAACTTGAGCGTGGACGCCGCCCCCGAGACGGCGAGCGTCCCGACGCCCGTCGTGTTGCGGATGCCCTTGGGCTTCACCACGCCGTCGCCGTCGAGAACCGCGCGGTCGAACTCCAGCGCCATCGCGGAGACGAGAACCGACTCGACGATGTCCGCCGCGTTCGCCGCGTCCGCGAGGAGTTCCTTGGAGATCGGCACCGCGACCGCGAGGGACCGCGCGTTGAGCGTGGCGGACCCGAACGTGGGTTCGGAGGTGGCGATCGGGCTCCCTTCGATTCTCCACGACGGAGTCGGATCGCCCGTCACACGGAGCATGGCGAGCGACGCCGTTCGCATCGGCACGACCTTGACGCCAGCGCGGACCATGACCGACGCCGCTCGCGCCTTGTCGATCCAAAGCGAGGACAACTCCTCGCCGAGCAAGTACCCGCCCGCCACATCGGACGACCCCGAGAGCGCGCGGCGTTCGTCCGCCGCGCCGTCCCACCTGCCGGTGACGAGCCCGACGATGGTCTTCCCGAGGGAGAGCGGACGCCCACGCCGCTCGGCAACCTCACCCGTGCCGATGAGATGCTCGCGGAATGACTCGTCCTTCGCGAGCGCGCGGAACTCGCCCGGCTGGAACGATCGGGCCTCGGGGCCGTTCGAGCCGACAAGCTCGCTCTTGCCTTGCACGGACCCGCCCAAACTTCTGCGATACTTCGCGATCTGCTCGGCGAGCCGCTCGGCGGCATCGAGCAAATTGCTCGACCGGGCCTCCTCGTCGATGGAGAGGTCGCGCTTCTCACGCTCCGCCTTCGCCAGGATGCTCCTCGCCTCGGTGACGCACTCGGCTCGCTCGTGCGTGAGGTGCCCGATCTTCTCTTCGATCTGGGCGTCCGAGATTTCAAGTCCGGGTTCGATGATGAGACTCATTTGATGCTCCAATTGGGAATGGTCGCGGCCCGCACGGCGCACGGCGCTCGGGCGAAGCCGCGAGACAACTCGATTCGGGCGCTGCCCGCTGACATTATCCGACGAAGCAGACTCGTCAATCTGCGAGGTTGTTACGTTGCACCTCCCTCGTAACGTCGATGCGCGCGAGACGGTGCGCCGCCAGCGCGACGACGATCCCGTTGACCCTGCGCAGAAACGCGCGCATGGTCGGATCGACCACGACCTCGGTCAGCACGCTCGCCGCGATGATTGCGTCGCCGACCTCCGCCGCCGACCACGCGAACATGTCCAGACTCGGCATATCGGGCTCGCGGGGAATGCCCGTCGCGCTCCGCAAACGCCGGACCCGCTCGTCGTCGAGCGTGTCGATCAGCCACGCGCCGAACTTCGGAGCACGACGGGCGATCTTCTCGCTTGTCAGCTCGCGGAGTTTGTCGAGCGCAGTATCGGGAACAGCGCTGAGGTATTTGCCGACGGCGATCACGGTGCTTCCCCCCTCTCCTCGGGCGAGAGAAGCCCGAGCCGCGTGAGGTACTCGCGCTCGGGTTCCAGCGGGCTCCGGGGCTCCGGGGCGTCGAATCGCCACCACGCCCACGGGCGGGTGAGTGGATGCTCGCGGATGAACTCCGGGAGAAGTTCGTCGCGGAGTTCCTCCCACGCGCGCCGGGCGAGATCAAGGTCGAGCGGTCGGTGCGGGTGCCCGATCTCGCGCCCGAAGCCATGCCCGAAATACTCGTGCCCGGTGAGGAGTTGCCGACGCTGCTCGCGCGTCCATTCGATCCTCGCCTTTGCTCGCCTCTTGATTCCACGGGGCATCGATCACACTCCCTTTCGGCGGTGCGAGCCGGGGACGACTCGCGGGGGACGGGGGGCCTCGGACGGACCCTCCACGTCGAGCCCGAGTTCGCGGAGGAGCCGGGCGAACGCGATCCGCGAGTCGCGCTCGATCCCGACCTCGGGCCGGGCGCGGGGCTGTCCGTACCGATCGACGTAGACCGCGCCGTGCCGCGCGATCGCTTCGCGCGCGTCCGCCGCGCGATCGAGGGCCTCGCAAGCGAGCGCGAGTAGGTGCAGATGGTGACTTTCGAGAGCGAACTCGGCGACAACCTCCCGGAACCACGCGGACGACGCGGGGCGGAGATGGGCGGGGGGCTCATGGACGGGGCGCGGTAATGCGATCATGGCATAGGACTCCGAGCGGGCCGTGGGTTCGTTCCGTGGGTGCGGGATGGAGGTCCGTGGGGGTGCGCCGGGCGGACGCGCCAGAATCGACCCACGGGGCTTGGGGTCGATCCGGGGTCGCGCTCGTGAACGAGTGGTTGAACCGTCGGTCCCTCGGGCGCGGGCTCCAGAGATTCCGACCCCCCTGCCCCCTCCTTCCACGCGGAGGGGGGGTCGCTTGCCCCCTGTGATCTAAGGGCGAAAATCGAGAAGCTAGCCCCACCACCCCCTACTTGCTTGAATGAAAGAACGCAGTCACAGTTGCTTCGTGATAAGAGTGATATGGGTGATAAGTGGTCGGAAGGGTCAAGGCCAAGGGGGGGCTTACCCTCCGAAAAACACTCTATTAGATCACAAGGGCGGTTCGTATCTCCCGCCGTGATACGGGTGATACAACCTCGAAGGGCGAGCGTCGATCCGCCCTTCACCCTTCCCGCGCGCATCACTCGGCGGTGCATCACTTGCCCTCCCCCTTGTGGTCGTCCTCGAAGAGCGCGAAGTTGTCGGGAGCCTTCCACCATTGGCGAGTGCCGGTCTTCCCGCCCGCGCCGGACTTGATCTGCTCGGGCTCGAACCCGAGCGCCTTCAACCGATCGCGGATCACGTCGAGCGCCGGAGGGAGTCCCCGGTTGACCTTGACAAGGGCTTGACGGATCGCCTGTGGATAGACCCAGAGCCGCCGGGTCGTGTCGAAGAACCACCCGCCCGACGTGTCGATGTCCACGAACGCGGGATCGGTGACGAGCCGCCGGTCCTCGGGGTTGCCGAGGTCGATCCCCCGAGTCCTCGCCAAGGGGTCTCCGCAGTACCCCGACCTCGCCTGCCCGACGAGTAGCCGAAGCCACTCAATCGCCTCGTTCTCGTCGGTGTCTTGCTCGGCCCGCCGGACGATCAGCGCGACGAGCGCCCGCGCGACCTCGCTCCACGATCGGCGGTTCAAGGTGGGGACCAGAACACCGAAGTCGGTGACGCACACGTCGCGGACACGATCGCGGGAAAGAAGTTGCTTCACGCGCCCAACCGTCGCCCGCCGCCCGTCGGCCAGGACGAGCGCGAGGAGCGCGCGGTCCGCGCCGCGTCCGAGTTGCTCGACCGCCGCCACGTCGAGCCCCAATTTGGCACGGACGATCTCCCGCGCCCGTTCCGTGGTGAGCGGGACGGGATCGCCGGACGCGAGTGCCTCGCTTTCGGCCCGAGCCCGCTCGGCCTCGGCCTTGTCCCGCGAGACGATCGCCTTCGCGCGCGCGATCGTCCGTTGGTAGTAGTCGAGCCTGAGAGCACCGCCCCTCTCGGCCTTCAAGTCGTCGCCGCGATGCCGCCGACCCGCGATCAGGAGATCGACGACCTCTTGATCGGTCCACCCCGCTCCGACCGCGATCGTCGCGAGGGAGAAGTCCAGCGAACTCGCCGATCGATCGACGAGATCGGGACGCTCGCCCTCCCACGAACCCCGCGCCTTGTCGTGGTTCGTCAGGAGCGCGAGCAGCGCGTCGGCGGGCGGGGTTCGGTCCGGCGCGACGACGACGAACCCGACGGCGGGCGCGGCCTTCAAGTCCTCCGCGAGGAAGTTTTCGTGGATGAGAAACGCTTCGAGGTCATCCGGCTCGTAGCGCCGAACCGACTCGCTCTCCGCCGGGACTTCGAGGATCGTCGGGCGCGGGTTGCCCTCGATCTTCATGTTGAACGTCCCGGCCACGCGGAACAGCCGGACCAGATCGTGGACGCTGTCCAAAGCGACGCCCCGCGCTCGCGCCGCCTCGCGGACCGTCGCGCCGAACCGACGGAAGAACGTAATCGCCCCGGCACGCTCGCCGACGCCGTCGAACAGGAGAGGTTCTTTGAACAACCACAAGGCTTGCAGCCCACCGCCGGAACCGATGAGCATCGACGGCGGGACTCCGAAGATGAATGACTTCGCGAACTGTCGGGCATCCTCGACAGACTCGAACCCGGCCTTCTTTGTCGAGCCCCGCACATCGAGGTCGGCCACAACGCCGACGACGCCGTCGAGGTGATCGACCTTCCGCTCCCCGCGCAGGTTGCGCGGAGGATCGAAACGGAGTCCGGGACAGACGAACACGTCCGTCGCCGCGCGCTGCCCGTCGATGTACGCGATCGCGTCGTCGATGCTGTTGAGCCACCGGCCCGCGAAGTCGCGTCGCGTCGCGATGTGGAAGTGCGGGCGCGGGGTGAGGTCGAGCGCGTCCCCGAAGAGGGTTTCGAGTTGCCGCCGCGTTTGATCGACGGGCGATTCGAGCGCCACGGCACTTTCGTTCTGAGCAAGGTCTATCATTCGAGGCCGCTCCTTTCAGCGGTGTGAACGACGCGCGCCCCGAGTCCGCCGACTTGGGGCGTGCTCTTTTTGTGCCGCTTTCCTCGAAAAACCCCCCGCGCCCTGTCGAGCGCGGGGAAGCCGGACGATTCAGATACCAAGAGCCTGCGCGTCGCGCTCAGCCGCCGCGTGCGCCGCACGGCGCGACGCCGGAGATTCGGGCGCGGGCGGGATCGGACGCGCGGCGGTCAGCGCGTCGCAGAACCGCTGAAGCGCCTCGCGCGAGGTGTGCAGCGCCGAGCCGATGCGGATCACTTCGAGCCGAACGCCGCCGAGCCCCATCTGCGCCCATCGAAACAAAGTCGCGATGTGAACCTTTCGACCTCCGCGCCGGGGCGGAAGCATCGCCGCCGCTTGGCTGAGGGTGATGATCGTTTCGTTGCCGATGTCGATCGCCATTGCTCGTGCCTCCGCGCCGGGGTTTGCTGCCCCGTGCCGACGCATCAAAGCGAAACGCCCGGCCTTGTGAAGCCGGGCGTTGTGCGATTGCCGACAATTGCCGCCAGTTGCCGACTGATTGCCGTTACTCGATCCGCCGGAGCGCGGCGTGGATCAGGTCGGCGTACTCGGGCCACAGTTTCATCACGCTCAGGGGGCAGAACCGAAGCGACTTGCCCCGCCCGACTTTCACGACAGGCTTCGTGGTCTTGCGGAGCGCGTTGGCCTTGAGCGCGCCACCCGTCGCAGTCTCGAACCACTGAGCGGGCATCGGCGGGGGTTTCGAGAGCCCCGCCTTCGCGTTCGCGTCGTCCATCATCCGACGCACAACGGCGATGAATGTCTCCGGCGAACCCTTGACAATCTCGTCGATCTCGTGCGCGCGACGATTCTCGCGCAGG
Organism: Phycisphaerales bacterium; assembly: GCA_020845755.1. GTDB lineage: Bacteria > Planctomycetota > Phycisphaerae > Phycisphaerales > UBA1924 > JABWBC01. Next base: position 16,793 of record JADLFE010000013.1, on the reverse strand, counting down.
GCGAGGTAGTCCTTGACGCCCTCGACGATCCCACGAACGCCGCCGGTCTTCTCGCGCTTCAGGCCGTAGAGAACCTCCAGAGCGAGCATCACTTTCCGCTCGATGATCTCAACCTCGGGGGCGTGCGCGGACAACTTCTCCACCACCGGAGCGAGCGCCGCTCTTGCGCGCTTGTTCAACTCGCCAACGCTCGTGCCCTCTCGCTTCGCCAACCGGCGGATCACCGCGTCGTCACTCGATCCCGACTTCGCGCCCGTTCGCTTCTTCATGCGTGTTCCTCCCGCAAAGTCAGCCGACCTCCGCCGCGATCTTCATGCCGACGCCCCGATCCCGCTCGGCGTAGATGAGCGTCACGCCGGGGTCCGCGTGCCCCAGCACGACGCGGGCCGCCTCGATCCCGTATGCCTTCCTGAGTTCCGTCCCCGCCGTGTGCCGCAATTGGTGCGGGTGCCAGTGGTGCGGGCACTCCCACGCCGAGAACTCCGCGTCGGTCATCCTTTCTGGACGGAACGCGACCTTGACCGCGCGGGCGATCGCCCGCGCATAGCTTGACGGCGTGTAGTAATCCTTGGCGTCGCGCCGCCGGAACCTCGCCAGGGCGCGGCGCTTCGAGTCCCGCCGGGTCTGGGACGCCGAGCGCTTCGTGGTCCGCGCCGATCTCTTCGCCGAGCGGAGTTCTTCGACCGTCCGCGCGGGGCTGAAGAGGGGCGCATCGAGTTCCACGCGAAGGTAGGCCCGGACGATCTCCTGCGCGCGCGGGCCGAGGTAGACCTCGCGGTCCTTGCCGAAGTGCGCGGTCTTGTGGTGCGCGGGGCGGTACAGCCAGACCTTCCCCGACGTGTCGATCGCGCCCGTCGTCATCTGGAGAAGTTCGCCGGGCCTCATGCCCGTCAATCGCTGGACTTCGACCATATCGCGGAGTTGGCGCGGGAGGTGGCGTTTCGTCGCGTCGATCACGGCGTCGGCCACGGGAGGGACGGGTGCGCCTTCCTTGGCCTCGGACCGCCCGCGCTTCAGCGGCGCGAGCGACTTCAGCGATTCGTACATGCCGGACGGGAGCAATTCCTCCGACGTGCCCCAGCGGAACGCGAGCGCGACGGTTGAGACATAACCGTTGATGGTCTTGCGGCTGAGCCCTTCGCGGATCATCGACGCGCGCAGGTCTTTGAGGGCGCGCGGGCCGAAGGTCGATGCGGGCAGATTGCCGAACCGGGCGCGGAGCCGCCGGATCGCGGCCTTGACCGCCGCGACGGCGCACGTCGGTTGGCCGTCGCGCTGGTAGTAGCTCTCGGCGTGTCGGACAAAGGCGACACACAGTTCGGTGATCGTGATCGACGATCCCACGGGAGGGACCGGGCCGCCCTCGGGCTTGGCGATCGACGCCGTCGCCCCGGCGCGGCGCATCATCCACTCGCCGACGAGCCCGAGATAGGCCGCGTCCGCCGTCGCCGAGCCGTGCGCGCCGAGGTAAACGACACGACCGTCGATCTTCACGAAGGCTTGGCCGGTGGGCTTGTGGTGGCAGAGTTTTGGAATCCAGTCCGAGCGCCTGACCCGTGGCATGGTGCGAACCTCCGCCCGACCCGTTGTAGTGACTACAACTTTTAGGGGGCTTTTGGCCGCACTCCCCTTCGGGGGAGGTTCGCGTAAGTCGCGCGATCGGCTGAACTTATGAGCGAATCGGGGTGATAGGATTTGAACCTACGACCTCTTCGTCCCGAACGAAGCGCGCTACCAAGCTGCGCTACACCCCGTCAATTCAGGTCCAAGTATAGCCGCGATCCCCGCCCGTCGAGCGGATCCCACCGAACTTCCCACCAGACCTCAGCCAGCGGACGGCAACGCAAGACAACCGTATTGCGCCCCATCTGATCCACGTCCGTGCCTCTCTCAACCCGCGACCAAAGCCTCTCCTTGATACCCCGGGTGCGACAACGGCGGAACACGCACGCAGACGACAACCGTTCGCGACGAACCGGCGTGACGCCGCAACCGGCCGCAAAGCACTGTGCGATACACGGTGCCCATCAACTCAATTGAAGGCCTGCGTCTCATACGCAAATGTCGGCTTCACGCTGTAGACGTTGTCCTGCCGCGTGCCGGGGTCCAGATCAATCCCCGACGAATAAAAGTATCCACGCGAACCGGGGCAGATGCCCTCGTCTGCGTCTCCCACGGCCGTCTTGACATCTTGTCCGGCGCTCAGGTTTGCCGGATCGAAGGGACGATACGAGCGGCGGAACTCGATCTGGTGATTCGCCGCGCCGCGTCGTTCGGTGACCTTTTTATTCAATCGCGTGCTGTTCATGGTCGACTGGTTCTTGGTCTGATCCAGGAACGGGCCATACCCACCGTGGAATGCGGGATGAACAAAGCGCAGGGGACGTCCGTAGCCGTCGATAAACTCGATGCTGCGGAGGTCAGTGTCAGCACCAACGTCCGAGGCGGTCGCGACCACAACACTGCGCACCTGTCGAGGATCGCTGATGCTCTTGAGAACGGCGTCGGCGTCGGGAACGTCCTTGCAGGCGAGGGCGAATCGTGCAAAGCTGTCGAAGGCGGGGTTCTTGTCGCGATCAAACCCGGTCGTATTGTCGCCGTCGCGCCCGTCGAGCAGGGCAAACTCATAGGTCTTGTTCGTGACTGTGTTCTTGTAGGTGTACATATCGGCAGGGCCCTCGCCCTTCTTGTCGTAATACGCCTCCAGCGCCTTGTCGGCAACCTGAACGAGCGCCTCGGTCGCGCGTTGCTTGCCCTGACCCATGACGGCCCTGCCGATCACAAGCCCGATCGTGACCAGGACGCCGATGATGCCGATCACCACCAGGAGTTCGATGATCGTGAAAGCACGACGCGGATTGGACCAGGCCGAATGAGACACCATGCGAACCTCCAGGGACGCCGCGCGGGCGTCGTCAAGAACGCAAGTGTAAGCGATCGGCCGCCGGCGCGCCATGAAGCGGCGCACCACACCCTACCGACCCTCAAGGTCGAACGGACGCCACGGGTCCTTACGTCGCGCATCCGCCGCCTGATTCAGGAATCCATCCAGATTCAGCGGTTCGCACCACGACCTATATCAATCTCGCGCATCCACAAATTCGGGTGGTTCCTTCCGTTGACAACGCTCGTGCGTGCGTCTAAACCTGTGTGTAGACCACGGGAGAACACTGTGTGTGGAGCGCCAGAGGATCGGCGCAACCGGTGTGCTTCTTGTGCGCCTCCCCCCCGGGAATGAGAAATATGGAATCAACCACCGCAACCGCCACGCCCACCGGCCAGTTTGGTGATGGACGTGATCCCTCCGACCTCTCACTCGTCGAGGTCGCCGAGCAACTCGAGAAAGTGACCGGGTGGATCGAGACGCAGCGCGTGCGCGAGCGCGAAGCCCGCGCGATTTACGACCGCGTGCGTCAGGAGACCGAGTCAAACATCTCCCGCATCCGCGACTATGCAAAGGAACTCGTCAAGCATCAGCAGCGCAAGATGTCGTCGTTCAGCGGCATCCTCGGGCAGCCCGAATCCCCCGCACCGTCCGCAGCTCGCTCCGCCCCGACGCTCCGCTCGGGCAGCATCCCCAAAAACCTCGCCGAGGCCATCCTTGCGATCTGGTCGCTCGATCGGTACGCCGATCCCCTCACCACCGAGGACATCGCGGCGGCCCTGAAGGACGTCGGCTACAAAACCGACGCCGCTGAGGCTTCGATCCGCAGCAGCGTGAACCAAGCCCTCGCCAAACTCTGTGGCACGGGGCGCGTCGTCCGCCTCCGCGCCGACGGCTCGCCCATCCCGCCGCGCGACAAGACCTCCCGCGCCCGCAAATACGTCGCCGCGACCCGACTGCCCGAGGGTATGGTGCTGTAACAGGCGATCGGCAGCAGGCACCAAGTACAGCGGACATTCGAAGCGAAATGACCCGGAGCAAGCCCCTGAACACGCGGGGGCTTTTCATCGCACCGATGATTCGCGCGGACGACTCGTCGTTCGCTGCGGCTCACTTCCACGCCGCTCCCACCAGTGTCCGCATCCCCCCAAACGCACGCGAGACGCGCACGCCCCCGGAGCGTGCACGCCTCGCATTGGTTGCTCGTTGAATCGCGTCGATCACCCGTGAGACGTCAGCCCTCCCTGACCTGCCCGCCGCGCACGCTTCCGTAGTGCAGTTCCAGATACCGCGCGACATAGTCAACGATCGATTGCGCCTCGGGGATGTCGGGGTTACTCGTCGGGCCCATCGGCTCGAATCGCATTCCCTTGAATCGCACCACGGCATCATCCACCGACAGCCCGTGCTGCAACGCGAGGCTGAACGCCCGACAGAACGCTTGGCACATGCCGCTGATCGTCGAGCCTTCCTTGGCCATCTTGATGAAGATCTCACCCGGATGCCCGTCGATGTACAGCCCGATGGTGAGGTATCCCTCGTGCCGTGCGATCGCGAACTTGTGGGTCACGGACTCGCGGGTGGTCGGGAGCGAATGGCGTGTGCAAACCATCGGCTGGCCTTCCTTCGCTAACGGGCGATCCGAGGGCACCCTGTGCCCCGCACCCGACGACATCCCTGTCTCGCCGCCGTCTGACATGCCGCCAACGTAGCAGCGCTCCGGCGCAAATGGCGAGCTGTTCCGCGCCGCGACGAGATATCGGACAATCCCGGACAGGTCGTCCACATTCCCCAACACGCGCCCCAAATCCGATTCCGCACACTTCCCGGAGTCTGTTCGGTATCATCACGAACAATCCGACGTATCTCTCATGCGGCACGATCCGCTCTGATACAGTTGGCCGATCTGGAATCCAAGTGACTGACCGCTTCGCACATCTTCACGACCCTTGGCAGGCTGGCCACACGCCGGCGGTAGCGTCATCGCCACGTGCCCGCGTCCCGTTCGCAGGTCTTTCCCTCCTCCTGATCGTCGCGCTGACCTTCAGCGCCGCGACCGCTCCACGCGAGGCGGTCTCCGCCGACTGGAGCCACCACAGTGCTCCCGATCGCTCCGCACTCCTCTCCCACACCGCGGTTCGCTCGGCCCAACGCATCGTCAAGCGTGACCGAGTTGTTCCAGCCATTGTCCTGACCCTCGCTCGCTCGCAGCGCGCCGACTCGGCCCGCGCTGCTCATCCCGCCCGGGGCATTTGTCAGGTCGCGCCGCTCTCGGCCCATCTTCTGGACCTCCCGCCGCCGGCGCTCGCCTAGGCAAGCCAACGCGACGCGCCTTCGTGCCGTCGCATCCCATTCAATCCATTCGGCGCCCGGCGTGTTATCCCGCCGGCGGTCTTGGCTTCCCGCGCGGGAAATCCGCGCCCCATTCGATTACTCGATTCACAGAGACACCCATGTCCAAGCAAGACATCCCCCTGATCGGCCCGCTCCTCAATATGCTCATCGGCACGCGGAACGAGCGCTTCGTCAAGCGCTACAACCAGCGCGTCAACGCCATCAACGCCATGGAGTCCCAGATCCGCAAGCTCACCGACGCCGAGCTTCGCGGCAAGGTCCTCGAATTCCGCTCTCGCCTCGACAAAGGAACAAAGGCCGACGACCTCATGGTGGAGGCCCTCGCCTGCGCCCGCGAGGCGATGGACCGCGGCGTGGGCATCCGCAACATCTTCAATCCGCACCACAACTTTGACCCCGCGGCCCTTCCTGCCGAGGCCCGCGCCCTCTACGACGAAACCAAGGCCGCCATCGACGCCTGCCCGCCCGCACCGCCCGTGGGTGAGTGGTCCGGCTGGGCGGAAGAAATCCCGGGCTGGATGCAGGTCGACATCCCCAACGCGTTGTACGAGGCCGTCCGCGTGCTCTATCCCGAGAGCCGCCCTCCGTTCCGCGCCCGCCCGTTCGACGTGCAGCTCATCGGCGCGATGGTGCTGACACAGGGCAAGATCTCTGAGATGCGCACAGGCGAAGGCAAGACGATCGTGGGCCCGCTGGCAACGTACCTCGCCTGCATCGAGCGCATGAAGGTCCACGTGGTCACGGTGAACGACTACCTCGTGCAGCGCGACCGCGACTGGACCGCGCCCTTCTTCCGCGCCCTGGGACTTACCGTCGGCGCCATCCACCCACAGCACATGCAGGACGAAGACCAGAAGCGCGTCATGTACCGATGCGACGTGGTGTACGGCACGACGGCCGAGTTCGGCTTCGACTACCTGCGCGACAACATGAAGCGATCCGCCGAATCGCAGGTGCAGAAGCGCCGCCAGTTCGCGATCGTGGACGAGGTCGACTCGATCCTGATCGACGAGGCCCGCACGCCGCTGATCATCTCGGGCCCGGCCCACGACGATCAGCCCCGCTATGACCTGGCGGATCGCCTGGCGCGTCACCTGGTGCAGAAGCACAAGCCGTGGGCCGACGCCGATGAGCATGTGCAGAAGTGCCTTATGCGGATTAAGGGCTACGAGGGGGACATCCGCCAGGCCCGCGAGAAGTCGAAGATCCCCGAGCTCCACGCGGCGATGAACGCCGCTAAGGCCGAGTTGCCGGGCCTCGAGGCCGATCGCAATCAGCACGTCAAGTACTACGACGTCGAACCCGAGCGCAAGCAGTGCCACCTGACGCACGACGGCGTAACAGAGGCCCAGCGCGTCGCGGGCATCGGCTCGTTTTACGTCGATCAGAACATGGACGTGCCGCACCTGCTCGAGCAGGCGCTCCGCGCCCACGTCGTCTACCAACTCGACCGCGATTACATCGTCGCGCCCAGCCAGGATCAGATGACCGGCAAGCAGGTCCCCAGCGTCGTCATCGTCGATGTCTTCACCGGCCGACCCATGGTCGGTCGCCAGTGGTCCGACGGCCTTCACCAGGCGGTCGAAGCCAAGGAAAGCGTTCCGATCAAGCAGGAAACCCAGACCGTCGCCACCATCACGATCCAGAACTTCTTCAAGATGTACCGGCGTCTGGCGGGCATGACCGGCACCGCCGACACCGAGGCCCAGGAATTCCACGACATCTACAAGCTCGACGTCGTCTCGATCCCCACCAACAAGCCCGTCATCCGGCGCGACTTCGACGACCTGGTCTTCCTCAACGCCAAGGACAAGTGGTCCGCCATCTGCGACGAGATCAAGAACTTCCACGACGCCGGACGCCCCATCCTCGTCGGCACCACCAGCGTCGAAAAGTCCGAGAGTCTCTCTCGCATGCTCACCAGCCGCCACGGCGTTCAGCACGAGGTCCTCAACGCCAAGCAGCACGAGCGCGAGGCCCACATCGTCGAGAACGCCGGGCAGATCGGCTCGGTCATGATCGCGACAAACATGGCCGGGCGCGGCACCGACATCAAACTCGGACAGATCTCTCGCGCCGCGCTCCTCGAGCACTGGCTCAAGCGCGGCATCTGCCCGCGCACGATCACCGTCGATTCGTCCGAAGATGAGCTCCGCGAGGGCGTCTATCGCAAGCTCGCGCCCCAGTACCTTGATGTCAAGAAACGCCAGGTCGAGGACATCCCCTTCGCCGAACTCGAGCTCATGCTCCTGCGTCAGTGGGCCACCACCTACACATGGGTCGAGGCCAAGGACATCGAACGCATGTCCGCCGAGGACCTCCGCGCCGCCCTCGACAAGACCGGGCGATTCCTCCTCCATCGCATCCACTGGTTCAACACCATCGAGGAGATGGGCGGCCTGCACGTCATCGGCACCGAGCGCCACGAGGCACGCCGCATCGACAACCAGCTGCGCGGGCGATCGGGCCGCCAGGGCGACCGCGGGTCGTCGCGCTTCTTCGTCTCTCTCGAAGACGACCTCATGAAGATGTTCGCGGGCGAAACGACCATGAAGGTCCTCGCCCGTCTCGGCATGAAGGAGGGCGACGCCATCGAGCACCCGATGCTCTCCAAGAGCGTCGAACGCGCCCAGCGAAAGGTCGAGGAACGCAACTTCCAGATCCGAAAGAACGTCCTCGAGTACGACGAGGTCATGGAGTTCCAGCGTCAGCGATTCTACGGCCTGCGCCAGCGAGTCTTGGAAGGACGCGACGTCAAGGGGCTCATCTTCGAGTACATCCGCGACGCCATCGATGACGCGATCGGCCTGTATCTCGATCCGGAGTATCCCGCGCAGTGCGCAGCCGAGTATGCCCGCCAGAAACTCGAGTGTCTCATCGCGGTCGATCGTCTCAAGGGACGCGATCTCGACGAAATGCTCGACGTCATCCGCGTCGACGCCAAGCAGGAAGCCAGCGCGACCATCAACGTCACGCTCGGCGAGTACATGCCCACCGAGGGGTCCGATGTCGCCGTCGATTTCGACGTCGCCGGCCTCATCGGCTGGGCCAAGTCGCGGTTCGGTGTCGAACTCAACCCCGCCGATCTCTCGCACGGCTCGCCGGAGGAACGCAAGGCGGTTGAGATGAAACTCCGCGATGCGGCCGAACGCCGTATCGATGAAACCGATCTCTCCGGCATCGCCGAGTACCTCTCGCTCAACTATGGGCAGGCCCAACTTTCGGAGTGGGCACGCATCAAGTACCTCATCGAGGTCTCGGTCGACGAGATAAACAAGGCCAAGGATCTGTCCAACGACGGCGTGGCGGAGTTGCTGCTCGCGCGTGCCGCCAAGCAGTACACCAAGCGCGAAATCGAGTACCCCATCGACTTTGCGATGGACCTCACGATGATGCTGATGCGCCAGTCACCCAAAGATGCCTCCGAACAACTCGTCGACTGGGCCAACCGCCGCTTCAACCTCGGCTGGACGCTCCAGTCGCTCCAGCAGTCCACGCCGACAAAGGCACGCCAGGAGTTGATGGCCGCCTCGGAAAGGTTCGTCGCGGAGAATCGCCTTGGCAACGCGATCAACGAGGCGCTGGCGTGCAAGACAGACGCGGATCTCGAGTCCTACCTCCGCGACAAACTCGGCGTCGTGATGCCAGAGAACATGCGCTACCTCGAGGGCGAGGACCGCGAGAACGCGATCCGCTCGCGCGTGGAATCCGTGCTCCGGGCCGAGTTGCTCCACTTCGAACGCACCATCCTGCTCGACGTGCTCGACCAACTCTGGCGCGACCACCTCTACGCAATGGACCAGCTCCGCGACGCGATCGGATATCGCGCCTTCAGCCAGCAGGATCCTCGCATCGAGTACAAGCGCGAGGGCTCGCGCATCTTCAACGGCATGCTGGAACTCGTCCGCGACCGCGTCACGGACTACATCTTCAAGGCACGCCTCAGCCCCGTGCCCCAGCAGCAGGCGCAACGCCCACCCATGCAGCAGGCGCCCGCGCCGTCTCCCGCGCCCCATGCCGCTCCGGCTATCAGCGGCCCGAGCATGGGCGGCGGCATCACGGGCCCGGGCATGGAGCCCCAGGGAGGCATGCTCTGATTTGATACTGCTGTCCCAACACGCACCCGCTTCAGCCACCATTCCGTGCCTATGAAAAGCACCGATCGCCTCGCGGCCATCGGTGCTTTTTCTTTCACCACACGCTCCCATGAGCGTGCTCACACACACGACTCGGTGTGGCCTCTTCCACGTTACTCCGTCACTACATCGGTCGGCCCTGCGATCTCTGCCTCGAGTTCGCGCTCGGCCTGTGACCAATCACCTTCCGGCGTGCCCGGCCTCCCCGAACGCTTCAGATAGATCTCGTACGCACGCCGTGCAATCTCGGATTGACTTGGCTTGCACGCCTCGACTTCGCTTGTCGCCCGATCGGACGCGCGCGCGGGGTGAACAACCTCGATCCCGATCACCGGCCGGACCCTGGGCGCGGACATCCCACGAAGTCCATCAAATCGAGCGGGGTCAAGAACGCCAACGGACTCATTGGCTTCCAGTGACGGCATCAGTCTAACGTATCTGTCCACGCTCCGGCACTCCATCCAAAGTGTCGGTGCATCGACTACCAATCTGTCCAACTTTCGCCGGACCAGTGGATTCCCCTCTCCCCATTGCAATGTCTCGCCGTTTCCAAACGCGCCACCCCGCCGACCCGAATCAGGTATTCGCCCATTCCGGGGCCTGTAACGATCAGAATTGCCAGATCGGACCTGGGCCACGAGCGCACGGTTTCCATCATCGCTTTGACGACCCTCACCGCACACCAGCATGCCGCTTGGTCATCAGTCGAATAGACCGCCCCACCCACGCACTTCCACACGCCTGATGCAGTCAGGAACGTCGTGCTTCGGGCTGTTCACCAGCGTCGAAACGGGCACCGCGACCATGGCCTCCGCCGGGGACGGCACCAGCAGCCTGAGCAATTCCGACCTCTCCTCCGGGCCGGCCTCACCGTTCTTCCCGGTACCCGGAGATATCCACTTCAACGCCGCGTCCCGTGGCAGGATCACCGGCATCCGGTTGTGGATCGTCGCCATCAACTCGTTCGGTCCGGTGGTGATAATCGTAAAGGTCTGGATCGGCGTGCCGTCGCCGGGCGACCACTCCTCCCAGAGCCCGGCCAACAACCAAGGTTCATCTCCCGGGTCCGACGGCGCGATGTACATCGGCTGCTTGCCTGATCTCGCCCCACGCCCACCACGTTCGCCCACGACCATCCATTCATAAAAGCCCGAGATAGGGACGACGCACCGCCGCCGCCTGAACGCCGCGCGGAATGAGGGCTTGTTCTCGAGACCCTCCGCCCTGGCATTCACCAATGTCCCCCCGACCGCCGCATCCTTGGCCCACGACGGGATCAGTCCCCATCTCGCGCCCCGCAACGCCGCCCCTCTCGTCCCCTCGTCAAACGCGACCACCGGCACCGTCTGCGTCGGGCTCACGTTGTACCTCGCCGGTATGGCGACCTTCGGCGTCGTCAACTCGACCAATCCGTGCAACTGCGTCCACGTGTACCGATGTGTAATCCGCCCGCACATCCGCGAAGACTACCACGCCGCCCCGAAACTATCACACACGACACCCCCGAGCGGCCTCCGTTGCGACGAGATGGAGCGGCGTTCCCCATCCCGGAGGATCGAGAGCGTCTATCCCTCCGCGATCACCGACGCGATCGCGTGCGACTTGGAGTGACTCAGCGTGATGTGCCATCGCGTGATCCCAAGGCCCGCCGCGATCTTCGCCGCCTCGCCGCGTACATGCAGCGTCGGTCTGCCCGAGGGCTCGCTCGCGATCTCGATATCCGTCCACGCGATGCCGTCGCGCCAGCCCGTGCCCAGCGCCTTGAGCACCGCTTCCTTGCCAGCGAAACGCGCCGCGATCCGCTCGACCCGGGTTGCTCCGTCGCCGCAGTAGGCCGCCTCACCGCTCGTAAAGCACTTGGCGACAAACCGCTCGGGGTGCGACGCCAGCATCTCGCCGATGCGCGCGATCTCCACGATGTCGATGCCGTGCCCCTTGATCGTCATCGCGGCCTCTCCGCTACTTCTTGCCCTTGGCGGGCGCGCCATCGGGCTTCGATTTCGCCGGCTTGTCTGCCTTCGGCGCTTCACCCTTCGACGCGGGCGTTTTCTCAGTCGCGGTCTTTCCCGCTTCGGACTTCGCACCCGGCTTCGATTCGGACTTGGCGTCGCCCGCGCCCTTCGTGTCACCCTTCGACTCGCCCCCACCGCTGTCGGCCTTGGCCGCCTGCTTGTACGACTCAGAGCGATAATCCGTCTGATAGAACCCCGAGCCCTTGAACACCAGCGCCGCGCCAGTGCCGATCAGCCGCTCAAGCGCGCTCTTCCCGCACGACGGGCACTTCTTCTTCACGGGATCGCTCATCGACTGGAACAGCTCGAACTCGTGGTCACAGGACTTACAGCGATAGTCGTAGGTGGGCATGGGTCGATCTCTTGGTCAATGTCTCGAATGACGCGATTCACATGGCACGCTCTGTACCTACGGCGCCACCGCCACCTTCGCAGGCCTCACCACCCGCTCGCCAAGCGTGTAGCCCATCTGGAATGTCGAGACAACGCGCCCGCTCTCCACACCCTCCGCGGCTTGTTGCATGATCGCTTCGTGCCGACCGGGCGTGAACTCCTCGCCCCGCGCGGGATTGATCAACCCCACGCCGTGCGACTGCAACACCTTGATGAACTCCTCACGGATCATCTTCACGCCGCCCACTATCTGCTCGGCCGTCGCCTTTGTATGGTCCTGCGAGAGCGCGATATCGAAATGATCGAGCAGCGTGAGCAGGCTCTGCACCACCGCGGTGCGCCCCTGCACCTTGGCCTCCTGCTCGTTCGCCAGGGCGCGGCGCTGATAGTTCTGGAAATCCGCCAGCGCCCGCAGACGTGCCGCCTCCGCGTCGGCGAGTCGCGCTTCGAGTTCCGCCAGTTTCGCGTCCACCGCATCGCCGCAGCACTCGCCCTCGGGCTCAGCGCCCTGGCCGCACGCCCCGCCGCCGCAGCAGCACGATCCCTCTCCCGTCGCCTCGCCGCCCGCGTCACGCTTCTCTGGTTCGTTCATGCCCGGCTCGCCCGGCGCGCCGCCCGGTGATCCTTGATCCGCAGGCCGCCCGCCCTGGTCCTTGTTCTTCCACCATGCCGTCATACATCACCCGGTGATTCTCGGCGCTCAGCCGCCGAAGATGTCCTTGATCTTGTCCATGAACCCGTGGCTCTCGGGCAGCACGGCCTTGTCTTCCGTCTCCGCAAAGTCGCGGAGGATTTTCTCCTGCTTGGCCGTCAACTTCCGCGGAATCTCCACTTTCACTCCGACAACCAGATCGCCGCGCCGCCCCGAGCGAAGATCGGGCAGGCCCTGCCCGTCAACGCGGAACACCGCGCCGTGCTGCGTGCCCTTGGGGATCTTCAGCGTGTGCTTCCCCTCGAGCGTCGGCACGTCGACCTCCGCGCCAAGGGCCGCCTGCGTGAAGCTGATCGGCATCTCCATCCCGATATGGTTGCCCTCGCGATCGAACAGGTCGTGATCTTCAACGCGCACCACCACATGCAGATCGCCGCGCACTCCCTCACCGCCCGGCGACATCTCCGGCGGCGGCGGCTCGCCCTCGCCCTGCACACGCACCGCCTGACCGTCGCTGATCCCCTTGGGAATCTTCACCGAGATCGTGCGCTTGCGCGGCACGCGCCCCTTGCCGCGGCAGTCCGGGCAGAACTCCGCGACCACGCTCCCGCGGCCGCGACACGCCGGGCACGCGGTCACCATGCGGAACATGCCGCCCAGCCCCGATTGCTGCACCTTGCCGTGCCCGCCGCACGTCGGACACTTCGTCGGCTTGGTGCCGGGCTTGGCGCCCGAGCCCGTGCACTTCTCGCACACGTCCAACCGCGTGAACTCAACATCGCGCTCCGCGCCCTTCAGCACGTCGTCGAGCGTCAGCGTCACCTCCGTCTCGAGGTCATAGCCGCGCGACGGCCCGCGCCGCCCGCCGCGACCACCGCCCCCGCCGCCCATTCCCGCGAAGATGTCCTCGAACATCGAGAAGATGTCGGTGACGTCCATGCGCGAGAAGTCGTGCGTCGCCGGCCCGCCGCCGCGGCGCAGGCCCTCGTGCCCGTACTGGTCGTAGATCTGCTTCTTGCCCTCGTCGGCCAGGACCTCGTAGGCCTCCGCGGCTTCCTTGAACTTGGTCTCCGCGTCCGTATCGCCCGGGTTGCGATCCGGGTGATACTTCATCGCCATGCGCCGATACGCGCGCTTGATCTCCTCCGCGTCGGCGGTTCGCTCAACACCAAGAACTTCGTAGTAGTCGCGGGCAGTGGGCATGGAACAAGCTCAGAAGAGTTCAACACAGAGGCACAGAGACACAGAGACACAGAGACACAGAGGAGAAATGAAAGGCCTGAACGGCACGGATTCATAGGACTCGACGCACGATGCTGTCTCGAAGGTATGGCGTATGAAAATTCAGCAGCAGGCCGGTGCGTTTTCCGGCCAACTTCATGTACGTCATCACCTGAACCTCGTGAACCGGCAGGAGCATCTCGATCGCCTTGAGCTCAAGCACAACTTGGTCATTCACCAGCATGTCCATCCGGTACGCCATGTCGATCCGACGCCCCTTGAAAACGACCGGCACTTCAACTTGCCTCTGGACGGCGAGGCCGCGATCTCCCAATTCAACCGCGAGGCATTCCTCGTACACGTTCTCCAGCAGGCCGGGCCCGAGGGCCTTGTGAACCTCGATCGCCCCGCCGATGATCGTCCCGGTGAGAGGGTCCTGTCCTTCTCTCTCCAGCACAGTCTCCCCTCTCTGTGTCTCCGTGCCTCTGTGTTGAAATCTGACTCTGCAAACCAGCCCCGCGCGCCTTCGCGCGCGAGGCCGTCATATCTCTCTCGGGCCTAGTGCCAAGTGCCTAGCGCCCAGTGCCTCTGCCTTTACGCCGTCGCCCCGGTCGCGGGCGTGGTTTCTTCCTTCAGTTCCGTGATGAGCACGTCGGTCGTGAGCATGAGGCCCGCGACGCTCGCCGCATTGACCAGCGCCGTCTTGGCGACCAGCGCCGGGTCGATGATGCCCATCTTGACCAGGTCGCCGTACTCGCCCGTGGCGGCGTTGAAGCCGAAGTTGTTGCTGCCTTCCTTCACCTTCTCGACCACGACGTCGCCGTCAAAGCCGGCGTTCTCGGCGATCTGGAAGCAGCAGCTCTCGACCGCGGCCGCGACGATGTCGTACCCAACCTTCTCGTCCTCGGTCACGCGCGACTTCTTCTGCGCCGCCTGGATCGCCGTCTGCGTACGGACCAGCGCCACGCCGCCGCCGGGCACATAGCCCTCCTTGGCCGCGGCCCGGGTCGCGTGCAGCGCGTCCTCGACCAGGTCCTTCTGCGACTTCATGGCGACCTCGGTCGCGCCGCCGACCTTGACCATCGCCACGCCGCTGGTCAGCTTCGCCAATCGCTCCATCAGCTTCTCACGGTCGTAGTCGCTGGTGGACTTCTCGTGCTGGCTCTTGATCTGGTCGGCGCGACCCTGGATGTCGCTCTTCTTGCCCGCGCCCTCGATGATCGTGCAGTTGTCCTTGGTCACAACGATCTTCTTGGCCCGGCCGAGTTCCGCGAGTTCGACCGACTCGAGCGTGCGGCCCAGATCCTCGCTGATGAACGTGCCGCCCGTCAGCACCGCGATGTCGCCCAGCATCGCCTTGCGACGATCGCCGAAGCCCGGGGCCTTGACGGCGCAGATCTTCAGCGTGCCGCGGAGACGATTGACGACCAGCGTCGCCAGCGCCTCATTCTCGATCTCCTCGGCCATGAGCAGCACGGGCTTGCCGGTTGCCACCACCTTGTTCAGCATCGGGAGCAGGTCGGGCAGGTTGCTGATCTTCTTCTCGTAGATGAGGATGTAGCAGTCCTCGAGCACGCACTCGGCCGTCTTGGGATCGGTCATGAAGTACGGCGAGAGGTAGCCCTTGTCGAACTGCATGCCCTCGACGTACTCGAGCGTCGTGTCGGCGGTCTTGCCGTCCTCGATCTCGACCACGCCGTCGGGCCCGACGCGCGCGATCGCCTCGGCGATCAGGTCGCCGACCTGCTGGTTGTGATTGGCGGAGACCGACGCGATCTTCTTGTAATCCTCGCGCCCCTTGCACTTGGTCGCCATCGCGTCGAGGGCGTCAGCGGCCGCGTTGGCGGCGGCGTTGATCCCGCGCTGGAGCAGCACCGGGTTGCGCCCCGAGGTGACGTGACGCAGGCCCTGGGTGAAGATCGCCTGCGCCAGCACGGTCGCGGCGGTCGTGCCGTCGCCGGCCTTGTCGGCGGTCTTCTTGGCGACCTCGTTGACCATCTTGGCGCCCATGGACTGGAAGGGCTCGGGGAGCGTGACCTCCTTGGAGACCGACACGCCGTCCTTGGTCACATGGGGATTGCCGTACGACTTCTCGATCACGACGAAGCGCCCGCTGGGGCCCATCGTGCACTTGACGGCGTCGGCCAGGCGATCGACACCCTTCTTCATTTCGAGAAGGGCGGCGTCGTTGAACATCAGCTGTTTGGAACTCATGGCAGACCTCTCATAGGCATCGGGCATCGGGCATCAGGCATCAGTGGCCTACTCCGCCGCCCCACGTTTTTCTTCAATGCTCCGGATCAGACCCGCGAGAATCCGTCCGCACTCCTTGCACTTCGACTCGATCTCGTCAAACTTCTCCTGGCTGACCAGCCCGAGCCGAACCGCGAATATCAACTGCGTATCGACCTCGAACAGAGCCCCGCGGGCGACCGGAAGGAACCGCAGATAGTCGGACGTGCTGCCACGCCCGTACCCCTCCGCGATATTGCTCGCAACGGACACCGTGCCTCGCCGCATCTGACTCGTCAATCCGAATCGTTCATCGCTCGGAAAGGACTTGGTGACTTCGTAGACCAGCAGGCCAAACTCGACTGCTTTCTGCCAAGCCACCAAATCTCGATGCGATCGGATTTCATTCATCACTGATGCCCGATGCCTGATGCCCGATGCCTCGTGCTCACCCCTCGATCACACCCAGAAGCTCACTCTCCCGCAGGATCAGGTGCTTCACGCCCTTGATCTCGACCTCGGTGCCCGCGTACTTGCCGTACACCACCGTGTCGCCCTTGCCGACGCTCATCTCGGCCCGCTTGCCGTTGTCCAGGCGCTTGCCCGGGCCGACGGCGACGACCTCGCCGCGAACAGGCTTTTCCTTGGCCGTGTCGGGCAGATAAATACCCGACGCGGTCTTGGTCTCGGCCTCGATGGGCTTCACGAGCACGCGATCTTCCAGCGGTTTGACGGCCATTTCGTATCTCCAGTTTCCGCCGGGCATCCACTGGCCCGGCATGGTGCTTCAGTTCACGCGGCGCCCTTCGACGCCGCACGCTTGTGCTTCACAAACTCGATCACGACGGGGATGAGCGAGACCACGATGATCCCGAGCACCACCGCCTCGAAGTGCTTCTTGACGAACT
>JADLFE010000012.1 GCA_020845755.1 Phycisphaerales bacterium | reverse complement strand
TCGGGGAGCTTCCTTCCGACCCCGCCTCACGGCGGGGTCGTTTGGTTTACAGGCGGCCCGTTTCGCCCTTCGCGGCGTGTTGGCCAGAAACCCCGCAGAATCCGGGCGGCTTGGCGATTGCGTGACTTGGCCCGCCGCGCTCTCGGTTCGAGACCGTTTCAGAGGGTTGTGGTCCGGACACCATGCGTCTCGGGATTGGTGCGTCCAACAACTCTCGCGCTCTCGCGTTCTCTGGTGGACGGTGAGAAGCGGGTTAACGGACACCGCGTGAGCTTGGGATGTGGCTCCAAACCCTACTCCCGACGCCGAACGCCGTGGTGGTTTTTCGAGAAGCGTGCCAGCCGTTCAGCCAGCAAACGAATCACCTCGGCAGCCGATGCGGCCCCAAACACCCGGTCATCCGGCTCGTTTGGATATCGCACTCGGTCGTCGATCCGCTGGTCTGCCATACGGCCGCTCCAACCGTCGACACGCATGCCGATGATCAGCCGCTTGTAGATCCAAGCGAAGCAGATTTCGGACATCGTGCCAGCGCCACCTCCGATGGCGATGACAGCGTCGGCGTGCGCCACAGCAGAGTTGCGGACGTGGTCAAGTCCAGACGCGATGACGATGTCTACGAACTCATTGGCTTCACCGGGGTCGTGCCCGGGCAGAACGCCCACGGTATCGCCTGACACGTAGTACTTCGACGACCGGGCCCCCCGACAGGCGGATTCCATCACTCCGCCGAGACCTCCCGTTAGCACGCGATAGCCCGAATCGATCAGAGCGCATCCGACATCCTCCGCGAGTTTGTCCTTCACGGAACCTCGCTCTAGCTTTGCATCACCAATGACCGCGATCAAAGGGCGGCGTGTTGGAGATGGGCTCGGTTGGTTGGTACTCATCGGTTGCACTCCATCGCTCCAACGGAACGAGCGTCGTCAAGGCTCACAAAGACCCCTCCAAGGTACGGCACTGCGGTTGTTCGCACACCCCGAAGCGAGGCAAGCAGCGTCATGATCACGAAATCGTGCGTCACCGCGACCACTCGGGGTTGATCGGAGAGACCAGCAATCGCGAGGACATCTCTGATGGCTGTGAATGCCACGACATGGCATGGAATCAGAACGCCGTCGGCGAGCGAGCCGTCCATCCACGCGGACATCATGCCAGCCCAGCCAAGACGAGACTTGACGAGGTCGTAGGTCTGAGTGTCGGCAATTCGAAAGTTCACCAGGCTGTCGAGTGTGCTTACCTGGGTTTGCGTCATGCCAACAGCCGCCGCGATCGCCGAGGCAGTCTGAACCGCGCGAAGGACCGGGCTTGAGACGACGTGGACATTGCGTCCGAGCCGTTGTCCCAGCGAGGTCGCTTCGCTGTGCCCGTTCGCAGTCAACTGCACGGCGTCCTTCTGCTCCGCATTGAGACCAGCGAACGACGGCCGCTCACCATGTCGAACGAACAGGATGCCGCCTGTATCGCCCCACACCGACTCCGACACCTGGGTCGGAAGCAATGCCACGGCTGCGTCCTCCGCCTTCCGGGTCCATCGTCGAGGTTTGGCCACGATCGCTCCGATCTGTGCCTCCCGATCTGACCGGTCCGATCCCTTTCCCAGACCTGACGGCTCGTACAGATAGAGGGGCTCGCGGATCCAGATAGGACGATGGGCCATCTCCACAATGGGGATCATGAAGCTCCAGTCCACAGCGATGTCGACGTACTTGTCGCCGACTCTCAGGTCATGGTCAGGTATGGCGTCAAATAGGTGCTTTCGGAACGTCCTGAGGTGCTGCCAGACGTTGCCGCCGCGCGCCCGTCGCGGCGCGTCGAGCACCACCGGATACTCGATGTGCTTGTCGGTGCGGAGCATCGAGCCGATCGTCACGTCTGCCCCGCTGGAGTACTCATGCTCGATCCGATCGAGCACTGAAGGCCCGATGAGAGCGTCATCGAGGTCCAACGTCACAATTGCGCTTTGGGGATTCGTGCAAACATGGCGGATAGCCAGCGTCATGTTTGCGAGTTGTCCCCGGCGTTCCCGTGGCTGAATGAGCGTGATCCGGTCTTTCCACGGCTCGATTGCCATGCGGAGCGCCTCCCTCGAGAGCGCACATGAACCGTCGTCGACGATCACGGCACCCCAGTCAGTTCGCCGCTGCGAAGCCATCGACTCAAGGCACCTGGCGATACGACCGGCGGAGGCGTTTCGCCCAGTCACCACAAAAACGAATGGCTCTGCGCGGTTGCGCGGACTCCACAGAAGCGGCCCGCCAACCAAGTCAACCTTGCCGATCTGAGCGTCTGGAACTGGGTACTTCTCAACGAGATCGAGCAGGAGCATCCACTCAGTAACCGCACGCTTCAGCTCGTTTGCTGGGTGAATGAACGCGGCCCGAGCTAGCGCACTGCGCAGAGAGATGATCCTGCCTTCCTTTGCGGCCAGGTCCATCGAGCGGTGCCACGAGAACGCCAGCGCTCCATCGGACATCTGATTCGGGAACGGACGAGAACCGAGAAGCCTGGCTCTATGGAACAGACTGGCTCGGACTTCAACGCGCCAGGGGATCCCGTTTCGATCAGCAGTGAACGGTTCGTCTGCCACCTGCGGTACACTGAGCGAGGCGGTGATCGCCTCAGGCACTCTTTCAATAGCCGCCATCATCTCGCCGAGGTAGTCGTAGCAGTGAGTGGCGCGATGGATGAGGACATCGGAGTCGACTTGCAGGATGTACTCTCCCCGGCATTGCTCCATCGCCCACAAGGGGGTGACGAGTGGCGCGCCCGCAGCGCTATGGGTACGTTCGCAGTCGACGGCGAACCAGTCCCGCATCACACGTCGAGCATCATCGCCACTTTCGGGTCCGCAAAGCACGCGGTCGATGACTCCAGCGCTGCGGAGCCGCTCAGCTGCGCGAACGACCGAATCCAGATCCGCGACAGCGTGCTGACGGACAAAGCCGTCTCTAAGAGTGTCGATGACGAGCACTCGCTCGCAGAAAACCCGCGGCCCTTCGAGTTGGCCCACAAGATGGGTGACTTGCCTCTCGATGGTGGCGGCCTCCATCGCGCAGGTCTTGATGAGCAGCGATACCCGTGGGGAAGACGTCGGTGTCTCCACCGGTCGGCAGATCAGCGTGAGGAAATCAGAGGCGGGTTCGAAGCGATCGGTATCGCCTGCCTCACTCGCAAACCTCCGCTCGACGCATAGACCGTGCCGCAGGAGATCCCGTTCAATTTGCGCCAACGGGCGGTGATACTCCCTCCGGCCTTTGCCGGTCTCAGCATTCTCGACATACCAGAACGAGCTTTCATAGTCCGCTCCGACAGGAACGTCACGTCGCCGGTGGAGACTTGTCGGCCCGCCGAACGTGCCGATCGGGTTGCAGAAGCTGACCACGACTAAGCCCCCAGGCCTCACGGCGGCGCGGAGATCTCTAAGCAGTTGCTCGTACTCTGGGCCTTCACCCAGTTCGCAGAGCACGAGTGAAGACACGACAGCGTCGAATGGGCCGGTATCCAGGGCAGCGTCTCGCTCGGTGGTGAGCAGCAGACCTGAGGGGAGTGATCCAAGCGTCTGCCACTTGGCAGGCATGTCGACTCCAGGGTCGTAACCGACGCTCCGAAGCCCTGCGTCGGCGAGACGCCGTGCACTCCGTGCTTTCTTGCCGCAGCCGTAGTCCAGAACACTCTTCGCGCCTGACTCCAGAACGATTGGGTCGACAATTGCAGACACGATCCGTGTTGCGGACGGTCGATCGTCGTTCAGCGCCCTCCAGAACCGCTCGAGCCCATCAAGCTCCGGTATGGACTTGTCCGCCAAGGCTCGACGCATCAGTTCGTCGAGGTCGGTGCGATGCGGCCATCGCCACGTCAGCCACGCCCGCTCGGCCATAGAGCGGTACCCATCTTCCGAGTAGGGGCGGATATCCGAGCCGTAGTCGATGAGCTTCAACCCAGTCGCGGACACCCGCAGGTTCTTCGGATGGATGTTCCTGAAGACGACGCCATTGGATTTACACTCGCGCAGCAGCGCGAGTAGCTCAGCGCCACGGGAGCCTGTATACGGCTCGCTCGCCTCGAACGGGTACACCACCAGCAGCGTCTCGTCCCGAATCTCCACGCGGGAGAGTGAGTACAAGTGTTTCGGCTGATCCAGACGATTACTCAGCGTTCTCAGCGTCTCCAGGGTGTCGTGATTCGGGCGTCGTTTGAGGAGGTCTAGGACCTTGAACACCCGCATTTCGTCGGTGAACACGATGCCTTCGCCTCCAGCACCCAACAGGCGGAGATGTGCAGCACCGAAGGCCCGCTTGAGTAGCGCCCGGGCACGACGTTCGCGAGCCGCGGCAACCGCCGCGTCTGTAGCACCGGGCGTGCTGCGAGTGGACCGATACTCGCTGATGAGCCCGTCCATCGATCCGAAGGTGTTGCGGATGTCGGAGTCAGAGACGCTCTTCCGGATCTTCTCCGCGAACATGGCCACAGCGGTCGGTTTGAATTGGCTGTAAATGCGGTCCATCTCTTTGGCGATGCGAACCAGTTGCTCCCGAGCGGTGCCCACTGACCACTCAGCGGAACCATCGATCAGGCGACGAGCGGCATGCCGGATGCTGTCTGCGAGCCCCAAGATTCGCCACGCGTTCAGCGTGAACGCGGCCAGCCGCTCGTTAATGTACTTCCTGACCCGCCGAGTTCCGCTTTTGAGCTCATCCGCAGTCCATGCCAGCAGTGGCTCGCGACGCCGTTCTGGCGACCTCGCCTGCATGAGTTCATTCGCGGTTCGATACAGGGCGTATCCCAGCACATCTTCCCACAGGGTCACATCGTCCAGTTGTGACCGCTTGGTAAAGGTGCGGTCGTGTCGGACCGCGGCAGATGCGTGCATCACGATCTTCAGACCCATCTGGTCCCGCATCAACTGCGTGACAAGCATGTCGGAGCGCCGCACGAAGCGGTCACCGAAGCGGGCCATACTCTGCGGATACTCCAAGAGGTGCTCGGGCCTGAAGAAGATCGTCGAGCCACCCCGCTGCACTGAGTCGATCGCGGCATCTGTGGCGAACGAGCCGACGTTGACCGCCAGTGGCCTGAATATCGCTTCGCCGGCGAGCAGTCGATCAACCCGCGATGCCACTGATTGAAGGGCGTCCGCCAAAGTTGCCTCCTCTCCGCTTGGCTTCAGTGAGAAGGGAGTCTCGAGGTGCTCGGTGTGCTTCGAGAGGTCGTAGTAGGAATCGGGCAAAGCGTCGCGTAAGACAGCGTTCGCGCCACTGCGGTCCTCCCACGCGGCACTTGGCGAGAACGCTGCCAACAGGGCGAGCTGGCGTTCGAGATCGATCAACTGGACCCTGAGCGTTGCCGTGAATGGCAGTGGTGCCGCATCTGTATCGGGCCCGATCACCATATCGACGCCGGCATCGCGTAGTGCCAGGATCGAACTCACGTCGGGCGTTGGGCGGTAGAACTGCTGGCCGCCCGTGTCGACGCGAACCGCGAGGCGTTTGTCGTCGTCGAGGATCCATGCCGCCGCCCCAGGCTGGTTGGCGGCGCTCCTCGCGACGTAGGTGTTAAGAACTGTGCGGGTCACCGCAATCCGCAGGCGCTGTCGTGTCGGGTCAGGAGTATCGATCAGCTTGCCTTGTTCCCAATCCGCACGTTGCTGCTCGATGCTCACCAGTTCGACCGCGAGTCCTCGCTCGCGATACGCGGAAACGAGATCATGGAGTGGACGCGTTCCATCGCTCGGAGTTGGCCCGTTCTCGACAATCACGACCAAGAGTCGCTCAATGTCCGGCTGCGACGCCAGTGCCAGCAGGTCCTCAAGCAGGCCATCGACGTGGGAAGGTGGCTTGGCGTCTGTCACGAACCCAGTAATCAGGCTCAGCTGTCGTCCATCCCGGACCAGCGGGGGCAGTTGTCCCGACTCGCAGACTATGGTGGGAAGCCGCCAGCCAAAGAGCCTCAGCGCTCGCTCGGCGGCCTCGGTCCTGGCTGCCTCGTCGAACCGATCCGCGTGCTTGAGCCAGAAGCGAGTTAGGCCATCGAGTTTGGCGGAGGATGAGGGTGCCGACAGACGGTCTTGGCGGGCGTCCGCGAAGTGGTGCACGGTGTGGCGCGACGTGCAGCCGAATCGCAAGATCGGCAGAGCGCTCAAGCGAATGCACAGATCCCGGTCCGTGCAACTAGGGAGGTGCTCGTCGAAGCCTCCCACCTGAAGGAGAACATCGAGCCTGACGAAGAGGTTGGATCCCTGGATGTGCTGCCCGCAGATGAACTGCTGTCTGGGTTCGAGTGTTTGCGGGATAGTCTGACGACGCCCAGCATCATCGTGGATTTCGTGTCGAACGAGACCCGAGACCACCATGTTCAGATCTGCGGCAACTGCCTCTTCGAGGCAGGCGTCGATATGTTCGGGCTCCCATGCATCGTCATCGTCGAGGATGGCGACAAACCAAAGGTCCGGCTGCCGCATGATCAGCCCATCGCGATGCAGTTGGTCGATGCCGGTGTTCCACGCGCCGGACGCTCGCTGCTGTGTGCGCCGATTCCGCAGCACCGTCACCGGAAGACGGCCGCCACAATCGGCCTGGAGCGTGTCCGCAATCGCCTTGAGCGCAGAATCAGAGAGCTCTTCTTTCGACTGATCCACAACAATCACGAGCCGATCGGGCAGACGTGATTGCGCAAGGATTGAGGGGATCGACCGCTGGCGGAGCAGATCGATTCGATCACGGGTGGCTACGAGCGCAGCGACACAACGGACGTGGTGGGACTGTGGACGGTTGTCCATCGGGATACCTCCGATGAGCGAGGCAGAAACGTGCTGTCGCCGCCGAGCGGAATCACTCGGCTATGCCTTTGGGGCACATCCCTCGACTGTCGGAGTAGCAGCATGTTGCTCGCACGAGCACGGCCGCAGGAGAGATCTCGTCGCTCATCGATTCGAGATCCGAACCTCGCCTCACGCTGCCATCCAGCAAACAGGGAGTCACGGTCAGCAGTAGATGTTAGGGATTGAACCATTCAGGAATCAAAGATCGTGTTCGGCCGCCGAGGTCAACGCTCGCCGCGCCAGTGCTTAAGCGGTCGCTTGGCGTGGTAGGCCGTCAGGACGGTGCCGTCGTTGGAGATGACCACGGCGAGATTCTCCAAGTCGACGGCCCGTTCGCCAACGAGAGCTCTTGCCGTTTGCAGTGCGCGCCGGCTGAGATAGGCGACCTGGCAACCCTTGCCCGCGTAGAACCACTCGCCAAACTCAATTGCGATCTGGATTGCCAGCTGCCCAATGCTCCTTTGCTCCAGCCTTTCGCTCGCGTGGGTGCTGATCACGAGCGTTGGCTTGCGTGTCCGTCGCGTTCGTTCGCGCGAGGACACAAGGGCGACATCGCCGCACTCTTCCGACCAGGTTGTGGTGAACACGGTTTGCCCTGCCGCGATGCCGGATCACCCTCTCGGGGCTCGCGCTCGGGAGGTCGGCGACACGCCGTCTCCGTATGGTCGGTGCAGCCCTGATTTGCGTGGGGGCTGCGGGGGCGGTGACCACATCCCACCTCGGGATCAGAATGCGACGGGCGGGTAGTGAACCCGGGGCCGGCGTATCAGGACGTTCATCGCATTCCTGATCTACCGGCTTACTCGCCAACATTCCCGATGAGGGAGCGAACTGAGCACCCATGTATACGGACAACTCGCCGAATAGTTTCACGTTCAGCTGGTCGGCATACGGAAGTGCCTGCCCACAATGGGGTTACGCCTTTCTAAAGGTTGATTCGGGATCCCGTGCGCGAACGGGTTAGGTGCTCTATGGCGGGTCGCTGTTGACCCGCGAAGGAGCCGTTCGTGTCCCAGAAAGAACCCCTGGACCTCGCCGCCCAGCGGCGCGAGATTGTCATCGCCACGCTTGCGACCGCTGTGCACCGTTGGCACCGCCAGCGGGTTCGGGCTGGTGCACGGGCCGTGCGCGCCGCCAGCATCGCGCCCGTGGAGCATCAACAACCCGAGAGTTCTCGACTTGACTGTGCGGAACATGATCGCCCTGATCGTCCGCTTCCAACCGACACGGCCGCGCGGCATGTTGCGGGCGGGAACGACGGAGACCAGTCATGGCGATGAACATCTACGCGGAACTCAAACGACTCGGAACGCTCACCACGCCGCAGCTCCGCGCCAGGTACGCGGAGGTCTTCGGCGAGGCCACGCGCTGCAACAACCGACCGTACCTGATCAAGCGGATCTGCTGGCGGCTGCAGGCCGACGCAGAGGGCGACCTCTCTGAACGCGCCCGCCAGCGGGCGCTCGCGCTGGCCGACGATGCCGACCTTCGGCTCCAAGCCCCGGCCGGAGCGGGGCCGGTCGCGATCGCTCCGGCCAACCACGCAGCGCCGCCGATTGTGTCGATCCGCATGCCGCGCAAAAGCATCGAGCCCATGCCCGGCACGACGCTGTGGCGGGAGTACAAGGGCCGCATGATCGCCGTGATCGTCCTGCCCCGCGGGTTCGAGTACGAGGGCAAGGTCTACCGGTCGCTCTCGGCGGTCGCCAACGCGATCACCGGCACGCACTGGAACGGTATGAAGTTCTTTGCCGAGTCGCTGGGCTCGGCTGTTGGCGGGGCCCGCCACGCGGAGGTGGCCCAGGCATGAGCACCTTCACGTTGGCATCCCGCAAGTACGCGAGTGGCGAGCAGCCCCGCAAGAGCCCGCTCATTCGCTGCGCGATCTACACCCGCAAGAGCAGCGAGGAGGGCCTGGAACAGGAGTTCAACTCGCTCGACGCCCAGCGCGAAAGCGGCGAGGCGTACATCGCCAGCCAGAAGGCCGAGGGGTGGGTCTGCCTGCCGGACAAGTACGACGACGGCGGGTACACGGGTGGCAACATGGAACGCCCCGCCGTGCAGCGCCTGATGGCCGACATCGACGCGGGCAAGGTCGACTGCGTCGTGGTCTACAAGGTCGACCGCCTGAGCCGCTCGCTGATGGACTTCGCCCGCATGATGGAGGTCTTCGACCGCAAGAAGATCTCGTTTGTCTCGGTCACGCAGCAGTTCAACACGACGCAGTCGATGGGGCGGCTCACGCTGAACATCCTGCTCTCGTTCGCGCAGTTCGAGCGGGAGATCATCTCCGAGCGCACCCGCGACAAGATCGCGGCCACTCGCAAGAAGGGCAAGTGGTTCGGCGGCAAGCCGATCCTGGGGTACGACCTGGTGGCAGGCAAACTCGTCGTCAACCGCGACGAGGCGTTCCGCGTGCGAGAGATCTTCGCGATTTACGTCGACACCCGTTCGGTGCGCCAGACCACGCTGGAGGCGGTGCGGCGGGGCTGGACCACCAAGGGCTGGACGCAGAAGGACGGCAAGTGCGTCGGCGGGCTCCCGCTCACCAACCCCTACGTGCACCGCATTCTCACCAGCGTGTCGTACCTGGGCAAGGTGCAGCACCACGACCAGATCTACGACGGCGAGCAGGAGGCCATCATCGATCCGGCGCTGTGGAAGCGCGCGGCCGCGATCCTGGAAGCCAACGGCCGCGACAAGGGCAGCGATGTCCGCAACGTCCACAGCGGCCTGCTCAAGGGCCTGGTTTGCTGCTGCAACTGCGATAAGCCGATGGCGCACACGTTCACGACCAAGTCGGGCAAGCGGACCTACCGCTACTACGTCTGCCACGTCGCCCAGAGCAGCGGCTACCACGCGTGCCCGTCCAAATCCGTGCCGGCGGAGCAGATCGAGTCCTTCGTGGTCGACCGTCTCCAGGCGCTCGGCCGCGACCGCGAACTGGTGAGCATGATCCTGGATCGCGCCCGCGCCGAGTCCCGCGATGTTCTGGAGCAGCTCAAGGACCGCAAGACGACGCTCGAGCGCGAACTGCGGTGGCTGGCCAGCGACGAGCGTCGCGCAGGGGCCGCGAGCGACGCCGACCGCCTCGCGGATCTGGCCGAACGCCAGCGCCAGATCGCCGAGCAGGTCCGCGAGATCGAGGGCGAGATCGAGGAGGCGGCCCGCGATGAACTCCGCCGCGACGAGGTCGACGCCGCGTTCGCAGAGTTCCGGCCGCTGTGGGACCAGCTCAACACGCGCGAGCGGACCGAGCTTCTTCGAGCCGTCATCAAGAGCGTCGAGTTCGACGGCAAGGCCGGCGAGGTCACGCTGGTCTTCCACCCCGAGATGTCCCGCCTCGCCGAGGAGAACGCGCCATGAGCCACGCCGACCGCGCCACGTACAAGGTTCAGTTCGACAACGGCCGCACCGGCAATCGGCAGGCGCGCGTCGGGTCGGCCCCGGCGTTGCCGCCTCCCGGGCCCGCGCGCGTCCCCCGCGTCGCCAGGCTGATGGCGCTGGCGATCCGGTTCGATTCGCTGGTGCGCTGTGGGCAGGTGAAGGACTTCGCCCAGATCGCGCGGCTCGGGTACGTCACGCGCGGGCGGCTCAGCCAGATTATGGATCTGGCCAACCTCGCCCCGGACATTCAGGAGGAACTGCTGTTCCTCGAGCCGGTCAGTGCGGGTAAGGACGCGATTACCGAGCGGCACCTGCGGCCCATCGTCCGGCACACCGAATGGGCCTCCCAGCGGCGGCTGTGGCGGACGCTGATCAAGCGTGAAGAAACGGTCCCGCCGCCATCCCCGTGCGGGGTCGTCGCTACTCGGTCCAGAGTGGCGAAATCGCTGTAAATCAGGCGTGTTGTGGATCGCCAGAGGCAAACCTGTCGGACCCTGACAAATACCTGTTCTCAGCATGTTGTTCGGTCTACACTCGGGTCAACCGCCCCGGGTGGAATCCGGGGCTTTCTCTGTAGGCGGAGACCGGATATGAGCAGCCTTTCGTTCCGTCGGTTCACAAGCGCGTACGCGCTGCGGGAAGTCGACCCCGCCGTCTTGATCGACTTCATGCGGCCGCACGCCGCGTTCCTCGCGGCGAGCGGCGTCATGCTGCCGATCGACCCGGCGCACCTCGACATCGAGCGCGTCGAGATCGCGCTGCTCACCAACGTCGGCGGGCTTCCGGTCGAGCTGGTGGACGCTTTGTGGCACCTGCACGAGATGGCCACGCCGCTCGGTATGGAATCGCTGCTGTCCGCCGCTCAGGCGGCCGGGCTCGAACTTCCGGTCGACCACCTCTCGCCGGCGGACATTGCGGCGCGCGTCTGGGTTGAGAACCCCGACCTGGTGCGGCGCTGCCACACCGAGATCTCCGCCTCGCGCCGACGCTCGTTTGAGACGTTCGTTCCCGCTGCCGGCGCGACGCTCGCGTGGGCGACGTCGGGGCCGGACCGTCTGGCGGCGTTGGAGGCGGGCGTCGTCGCGTGGTACGCGGCCCACCGCCGTGGCCCGGGGGCGCGGGTGCTCTTCTTCGACCACGGCGACGAGGTGCGCTTTCTCGTACGGCATGGTGGCCCCTACCGCCGCGAGGGCAGTCTCGACGACGGCAAGCCGGGCTGCGTCCGCTACCGCCCGATGGCCCATGGGCTCATCGTGTTTGACAGGCGGACGTGGGAGCTGCGCATCAACTCGGGGACCAAGGGCGAGTCCATCGCCTACCGCCAGCTCATCGGCCAGCACATCTTCGGCCGCGCCGACATGTTCCCCGCCGATCCCGATCGCTACGACCTGGAGCCGCTGCGGGCGCGTGGCCGGGGCAGCCTGATCTGCTCGCACATCACGGGCCTGGCGTCGGTGCGGTTGGTCGAGCTCACGATGTACGTGGGCGGCCCGTTCCACCGCCGCAAGGTTGAAAAGGCCGACGACGTGCTGCTTGCGCTCGAGCACGCCCGCGAGTCGATCCCGGACGATGCGCTGCTCAGTGCCGCCACGTTCGAGGTGCGGTTCACCGACGGCCGCAAGCCCAGGCCGGTCACGATCCGGCACGGCAACAAGGCGACGTACACACGCGACACCGATGCGGATTTGATCGAGGCGTTCCTGCGCCGTGGCGGCTTCGTGAAGGGAGGCGGCCATGCGCTTGTGGCAGTCGCTTGAGCGGGTGCAGGGCTGGGCCGGCGTGCTGTCGGTCTGGCGCGAGCACATGGGAGACGACCTGCAGTTCCTTCAGCCGCTGCTGCGGCCGATGGAGGAGCTGGCCATGTCGGTGCCGTGGCCGGGCACGATCGAGGGCCGCAAGGTGGTGGTCCACGACGAGGACGACATCGTCGCGGTCGATCCCGAGACGTGCGAATCCGCTCCGATCCAGCGCGACGACATCGTGCTGTGGCAACTTGACGCGGACACGCTCTTCAGGGGCGTCTCGACGGCACTGGGCCTCTCGGGCACGCCGTCGTCGGTCGGGATGGGCAACAGGCTTTGGTGGCTGGGCGAGCTCATTGTCACCGACGCGAGCTTCGCCGTGTATCTGACCACGACGCGGAGCGCCGCCGATCTGCTGCGCAGCACGGCGCACATCGCGGCGTGGTCGCAGCGACCGTTCGTGCTGGTCACACCGACCCGTAGCGGCGGCAGCGACGAACTGGACCGGCTCCTCGCCGGGCGCGAAGCCGCGCGGCTCACGCTCGACGGATCGCTCGAGTGGCTTGGAGAGGGCGCGTTTCGCGCTACGCGATCACTGCCCGATTGCCTGGCATCGTTCCTGGATCGTCACGCCCCGCCCAAAGCGACGGCGAAGCAGCCCAAGCAGTTCCCCACGCCCCGCGGTTCGAAGTGGTCCGATGTGTCCATTCGATTCCTCGGCGCGGAAAGTGTGCATGTCACCGTGCGCGGAGAGGTTCGGGAGCTTGATCCCGCAGGAATGAACCTGCTCGATGGGCGAACCAAGAAGCCCAATTTCCAGTGGCAACTGCTCCATGCGTTTGGCTTGGCCGACGGGCACATCAGCTGGAAGAATGGCAACGCGTCCAAGGAGTATCAGAAGCGCAAGGAGACGCTCGCCAAGTCGCTGACGGCGTTCTTCGGGATAGAGGGCGAGCCGATCGTCCTCGACGGGAAGGACTGGAAGTGCGTCTTCAGAGTTGACGCGAGCGACGGTTGATTACCGTGCGGCCATCTCGGCCAGGTACTCAATCTCAAGCTCGCGTCCGTCGGCGAACTTCGCGGTCAGGTGCAGTTCGCCCCCGAGCGCCTCGACGTACTTGCGGAGCGTCGTGAGGTACATGTCGGCGGCGTTCTCAAACTTGGACACGCTCCCCTGGGCGACATCCAGTTTGCTGGCCAGATCGGCCTGCGTCATGCCGATCGCCTTGCGGATCTCCGCCAGCGGCATCGTCTGGAGCGTCGCCTTGACGCGCGCGTCAACGCGCGCCTGTGCCTGGGGGCTCATCTTTCGCTTCAGGTTGTTCCACTTGTTGGCCATTGCTGTGCTCCGAGTTCAGATCAGTCCTTCACGCTTCAGCTCTGCGAGGTGCTCGTCGTAGAGGTCGTCGGCTTGGGGGATGAGCTTGTCGTAGAACCGCTTGTCCCCTGTCTTGTTGCCCCCGATGAGCAGGATCGCGCACCGGCGTGGGTCAAAGGCAAACAACGTGCGATACGGCTCACCATCGTGCTGCGTCCGAAGTTCCTTCATGTTGGCGTGTCGCGAGCCTTTCAGCGTGTCCACTTGCGGCCGCCCGAGCCCGGGTCCGACCGCTTCCAGAATCCCGATGTCGTGGGCGATCGATTCCTGAACATCCTCGGGGAGGGTCTGCCACCACGCCCCGAACTCGTCCGTGTATTCGACTTCCCACATCACAGTATTCCATATCGGCTATATTCGTCAAGGCGCATGTTCAGGTTCGGGCCAAATCGCGTTTTCCGCGGCCGTTTTCGCGGGTTGAACATCCGATTATCGGCCTTGCCCGCCCCGTCTGCCACGCCCGGGGCAGCCATCCTGACGCCCCCGTCGAGTTTTCGATGACGAACCGCGCGGATTCTCTGTGAATTTCTGACGTGCCGCCCTGCCCGGATTCCCCGGCCATTGAGTCCCTTTCGCACGGGCGGCATGGTCTGTGACGAGCCTGCAAATCGAGTTTTCGCCAGTCGAGGACGACAGGCCCGCATCCCACGCCAATCCCGCCCCGGTGAGCTCTTCGCCGGACCTGTCGCTCCCCGGGGCCTTCTGGCCAAGCCAGAAAGGTCCGGCCCATGTCGACTCGCGCCATCGATCCATCCACCCTCAAGTTCGCCAAGTCACTCGTTCGCATCAAGGCACGACAACTCCTCTGCGTCCTCCGCGATCCCGCGACCAGCAGCCAGCAGGACCTGGAACAGGATCTCCTGCTGGAGGTGGTCGTCCGCTGGCCCGGCTTTGATCCCAATCGCGGCAACGCCGAGGCGTTCGTTGAGAGCGTCGTCCGCGCCAAGCTTTGCAAGATGCTCCGCGACGCCAAGCGGGCCAAGCGGGTTCCGGGCCCGACCGTCAGCGCCGACGGCGGCGACGCGATCGACCCCGCCGACGATCTCCGCGCCCTGTGCATCCGCATGGACGTCGAGACTGTCGTTGGCAAACTCGACGCCGTGAAGCGCAGCGTGTGCGATCAGCTGCTCCGCGAGTCGGTGAGCGAGGCGGCACGCCAGCTCCGCACGCCGCGCTCCACGCTGGAGTACGCGGTTAACAGCGTGCGCGATCGCTTCGAGAAATCAGATGTTGATCAGTATTTCTCGTGAACAGGCCCCGCGACGGGTTAGGTGCTCTATGGCAGCACCGCGTTCCTTGCCGCCCCTGGAGATCACCATGAACACCACGCCCCGGACCGTCTACCGCTTCGAGTTCGTGCACCGCGTCGACATCGACGAGGTCGAGCAGACGCTCGCCCTGTCCGTCCTGACGGTCGGATGCCTTCAGGGCGAGGCCGCCGTTCGCCTGGACGCGGGCTACGCCATCGACCGCGACCGCCGCGTGATCGTCGTCGACGGCGACACGGAGACCGGGCGGGCGGTGACCCGCGTCTTCACCGGCTTCTGCATCCACGAGTACGGCGACGACGCCTTCAGCGTGCGCAGACCCGGCGACAAGAGCCCACGCGGCGGTGCTGCCGCCCAAGTCCCTGTGAGCGCGGTGGCGTGAGCCGCCGCACAAGCACCATCTCCTTCGACCTGCCGCTCGTGCGGCTTGGCCAGGGCGCGTTCACCCGCGACATCTGGCCCGAAGACCTCGACCCCTCAATCCCCAAGCACGGAGTTCGCATGCCCCCAGCCACCCTCATGAACCAGATCAGAAAGGGCCGCAAGGCCCAGCCTCGCCGCGTCATGCTCTACGGCACGCACGGTATCGGCAAGAGCACGTTCGGCGCGATGGCCGAGTCACCCATCTTCGTGCCTACCGAGGACGGGCTGGCCGACATCGACTGCGAGTCGTTCCCGCTGGCCAAGAGCCTCGGCGACGTGATGGCGGCGCTGGAGTCGTTGTACTCCAGCGACCACCAGTACAAGAGCGTCGTCATCGACAGCCTCGACTGGCTGGAGCGCCTGATCTGGGCCGAGGTGTGCGCCGACGAGAGCGTCGAAAATATCGAGAAGATCGGGTACGCCAAGGGGTACACCTTCGCCGTCGACAAGTGGCGGATGGTGCTCGGGGCGCTCGATGCCCTCCGCAGCGATCGCGGCATGACGATCGTGCTGATCGCGCACGCCAAGATCGAGAAGTTCGAGAACCCCGAGACCGTGCCGTACGACCGCTACTCCCCGCGCCTGCACAAGCTGGCCAGCGCGCTGGTGCAGGAATGGGCCGACGAGGTGCTCTTCGCCACGTACAAGGTCCACACCGTCAAGGTGGCCGAAGGGTTCAACCAGGCCAAGCACAACGGCATCGGTACCGGTGAGCGGATCATCCGCACCGTCGAGCGCCCGGCCCACGTCGCCAAGAACCGCCTGGGTCTGCCCGACGAGTTGCCTCTCGACTACCGCGTGTACGGCGCGTTCGCCCGCGGCGAGAACCCCTTCGCCGAGACGGCCACCGCTGCGCCGGCACCCGACACCGCGAGCGCCTGATCCCCATCCTCGCACATCCCCTCTCGCACCCCTGCACAAGGAACCTGACCTATGGCCAATCTGAACAACTTTGACGCTTCGCAGGTCGACCCGTCCGTCGCGCTCGACCCGCTCCCAGCGGGCAAGTATGTCGCCGTCATCTCGGAGTCGGAGCTCAAGCCGACAAAGACCGGCGTCGGCAAGTACCTCCAACTGACCTTTCAGATCATCGACGGCGAGTACAAGGGCCGTCTGGTCTGGGCGCGGCTGAACCTCGAGAACAAGAGCGAGATGACCGTCAAGATCGCCCGCGGAGAACTCTCGGCCATCTGCCGCGCTCTCGGCATCATGCAGCCCAAGGACTCGGTCGAGCTCCACAACGTTCCGCTGGAGATCAACGTCGGGCTGAAGAAGCGCGACGACAACGGCGAGTTCACCAACGTCATCAAGGGATACGGCAAGAAGGGCGGCTCGCCAGCACCACGCCCAACCGCTAGCGCTGGCCCGGGGAGCACGCCGCCCTGGAAGCGCTAACCCCATCAACTCCATCCGGTCGCGTCCTTGAGCTCCCGTACCCGCCCAGCGTGAACCACATCTGGCGGCGGATGGGCTCAAGGACCGTGCTGAGCCGCGAGGGGCGGCGCTACCGCGCAAGCGTGTGCGCCGCCCTCGCGGGGATGCGGGTGGTTCGGATGAACGGGCGGCTGCAGGTGCGTGTCACCGTCTGCCCGCCCGACCATCGCCGCCGCGATCTGGACAACGTGCAGAAGGCTCTGCTCGACGCGCTGGCGAAGGGTGGCGCGTACCGCGACGACTCGCAGATCGATCGACTTTTCATTGAGCGCGGCCCGGTGACGCCGGGCGGCAAGGTGCTCGTGGAACTCGCAGAGATCTCCGCATGAACGTCCCCTGTCCAGCCTGCGGCAGTACTCAGCCCCGCCGAGGGTTCTGCTGTGAATCGTGCCACGTCTCATACATGTCCGAGCAGCGGCACCAGTGGAATCAGCCCGCAACCGGGAAGTCCTGCCAGAGCGAGGAGGCCGTGTACGAGCGGATGCCGACGTTCGGCTGGTCATCGTCAACGTCGCGCCCCGCACGCCCGGACCCGTGTTGGGAGACGGACGAGCAGATTGGCTCGTGGTCCCGCTGTGTGCGGGCTCTTGAGGATGGACTGGAATGATGCAGTTGAGGCCCTACCAATCCGAAGCCATCGCCGCGGTGTACGAGCACCTGCGGACCCGCGACGACAATCCCTGCGTGGTCATCCCGACCGGCGGGGGCAAGACGCCGGTGATCGCCGCGATCTGCCGCGACGCCGTCGGCCAATGGGGCGGCCGCGTCGTGCTGCTGGCGCACGTGAAGGAACTTCTCGAACAGGCAGCCGACAAGCTCCGCGCCATCGCGCCCGACGTGCCGATGGGCATCTACTCGGCGGGCCTGAAGCGCAAGGACCTCGGCTACGCGGTCACGGTCGCGGGCATCCAGTCGATCTGGAAGAAGGCGTGCGACCTCGGCCCCGTCGATCTGATCATCGTCGACGAAGCGCACATGGTCCCCGCCGAGGACGATGGGATGTACCGGCAGTTCATCGCCGACGCCAAGGTGGTGAACCCCAACGTCCGCATCATCGGGCTGACCGCCACGCCCTACCGCCTCAAGTCCGGCTCGATCTGCGCCCCCGAGAACATCCTCAACCACATCTGCTACGAAGTCGGCATCCGCGAGCTGATCGTGCAGGGCTTCCTGTCGCCGCTCAAGACCAAGGCGGGGCTGCAGAAGATCAGCACCGACGACCTGCACGTCCGCGCCGGCGAGTTCGTCGCCAGCGAGGTCGAGGACCTCATGGACAAGGAGGGGCTCGTTGAGGGTGCGTGCACCGAGATCGCGCAGCACACGAAGGACCGCAGCGCCACGCTGATCTTCTCCTCGGGCATCCGCCATGGGCAGCACATCGTGGATGTGCTCAAGGCGAGGCACGGCATCGAGTGCGGCTTCGTCACCGGCGACACGCCCGACGGCGTGCGGGCGGCGATCCTCGGCCGCTTCCGTTCGGGCGAGCTCAAGTACCTGTGCAACGTAAACGTGCTGACGACCGGCTTCGACGCACCGCACATCGACTGCGTGGCGCTCTTGCGGCCGACCATGTCCCCGGGCCTCTACTACCAGATGGTGGGCAGGGGCTTCCGGCTGCACCCGGGCAAGACTGACTGCCTCGTGCTGGACTTCGGCGGCAACGTGCTTCGGCACGGCCCCGTCGACGCGATCCGCATCGCCACCGACGATCGCGGCGACGGTGAAGCCCCGGCGAAAGAGTGCCCCAACTGCCAGGCCTTGATTGCGGCGGGCTACCAGACCTGCCCACAGTGCGGCCACCAGTTCCCTGAGCCCAACCGGCAACAGCACGAGGCGAAGGCCAGCACCGAGGGCATCCTCAGCGGCCAGACCACGCGCGAGGAGCACCGCGTCAGTGAGACGACGTACCACGTCCACTACAAGCGCAGCGACCCGTCCGCTCCGCTGACCATGCGCGTCGAGTACCGCGTCGGCTTCAACCGCTTCTTCCGCGAGTGGGTCTGCTTCGACCACACCGGTTACGCGCGCACGAAGGCCGAGGCCTGGTGGCGAGCCCGCTCCGTCGAGCCGTTGCCCGGCGGAACGGAAGAGGCGGTCGAGATGGCCAAGGCCGGGGCGCTCGCGCCGACGCTATCCATCACCGTCGAGAAGAAGGCCGGCGACCAGTTCGAGCGCGTCGCGCAGCATCTGTTGGGCCACAAACCCCGGCGATTGGACAGCGAGGATGGACTCCCGGACCAGACGCCGGAGCCCGCAGGCATGACGTACGGCATCCCCGAAGACGAGATCCCCTTCTGATGAGCGATGGATCCTCCATCCTGCTCGAGTCGGCGCGCACGTACCTTGCCCGCGGGTACGCGGTCATCCCCGTGCCCGCGCGCAAGAAGATCCCCGTGCTCAAGGGGTGGACGGACCTACGGCTCTCGGCAAGCGATCTGCCGGCCCACTTCAACGGCACCGGCAACATCGGCGTGCTCCTGGGCGAGCCGAGCGGCTGGCTGGTGGATGTGGACCTCGACTGCGAGGAGGCGGTGGCACTTGCGCCCAAGTTCCTGCCACCGACGGGCGCGATGTCCGGGCGGCCGGGCAAGCCCGCGTCGCACTGGTGGTACATCGGCGAGGGGATCAAGACCCGCAAGCACCAGGACCCGGTGTCGAAGAAGATGATCGTGGAGCTGCGGAGCACCGGCGCGCAGACGGTCGTCGGCCCGAGCATCCATCCCAGCGGGGAGCCTTACGACCCGCTCGACGGCGAGCCCGCTGTGGTTGACGCTGGCGAACTGGCCGCCGCCGTCGCTGCGCTGGCCGAGGCCGTGACCGAGGCGCGGCACGGGCGCAAGGAACGTCCACATTCACAGCCAGAGGCGCTAGGAACGCCGCCGTTCCTAGCGGGTGACGCCGTGCTGCGGCGTGCCGCGGCGTACCTCGACCGCATACCGCCGGCGATCTCAGGCTCGGGCGGGCACAGCCAGACGTACGCGGCAGCGACGGCGATGGTGCACGGCTTCGGGCTGGATCCCGATGCGGCGGTCTCGCTGCTGTGGGATCGCTACAACCCGCGGTGTGAGCCGCCGTGGTCGGAGAAGGAACTGCGGCACAAGGTCAGCGATGCCGCGAGCAAGCCGCACGACCGGCCGCACGGATGGCTGCGCGACGCCGATCGAACCGAGGACCTCGGCGGCGTTGACCTGTCGCGCCTGGTCGTGCGGGCTCGTCCGGTGGTGGTGGATACGCCGACGCCGCCGCTGCTGGACGACCCGGGCTTGCTCCCGCCCGAGGCGCTTCGCGTCCCCGGGTTCGTCGGGGAGGTGGTGGACTACTGCCTCGCCACCGCGCCCTACCCCAGCCAGACGCTCGCGTTCTGCGGGGCGCTGGCGCTTCAGGCGTTCCTCGCGGGCCGGAAGGTCCGCGACCCCGGCGACAACCGCACCAACATGTACCTGCTCGGGCTGGCGCACTCGTCCTCGGGCAAGGACTGGCCCCGCAAGATCAACGCCCGCGTGCTCCGGGAGGTCGGCCTCGGCACGGGGCTGGGCGACCGGCTCGCGTCCGGCGAAGGCGTGCAGGACGCGCTCCACGGCACGCCGTCGATGCTCTTCCAGACCGACGAGATCGACGGGCTGCTGCAGTCGATCAACCGTGCCCGCGACGCGCGGTTCGAGTCGATCATGGGCACGCTGCTGACGATGTACTCGGCCTCCAACTCGGTCTTCCCGATGCGCCGCAAGGCCGGGCAGAGCGAGCCGGGCGTGATCAACCAGCCGTGCCTGGTGCTCTTCGGAACGGCGATCCCGAACCACTACTACGCGGCGCTGTCGGAGCGGATGCTCACCAACGGCCTGTTCGCACGCATGCTGATCTTGGAATCCGGTCCCCGCGGCCCTGGCCAGGAGCCGACGGTCAGCGATCTGCCCGAGCGCGTGCTCTCAACGGCCAAGTGGTGGTCGGACCTGCGGCCGGGCCCGGGCAACCTTGCCAACGACCATCCAACGCCGCGCATCGTGCCGCACACCGACGAAGCCCGGGCGCTGCTCGTCGAGCTTCGCCGGGCAGCCGAGGACGCGTACGGCGAGGCCGAAGCCAGGCGCGACGCGGTCGCGACGACGGTGTGGGGGCGGGCCAGCGAGCAGACCCGCAAGCTGGCGCTGCTCTACGCCGTCAGCGAGAACCACGAGGAGCCCGCCATTGGCGTCGAGGCGGTGCGATGGGCCTCGCGGCTCGTCATGCACCAGACCAGGCGGATGCTGTTCATGGCCGCCAACCACGCCGCCGAGACGCCCTTCGACGAGCTCGCCCTTCGCGCGATGCGGAAGATCCGCGAAGCGCCGGGCGGCGCGCTGCCGCACAGCGTGCTGCTCAAGCGGATGAAGATGGACTCCCGCTCGTTCCACGACCTCGTCGACACGCTCGTGCAGCGGGGGGACGTGCTCGTGGAATCGGAGTCGACGGCGGGGCGGTCGGCCTTGATCTACCGCTTGGCGGAGAAAGAAGGTGAAGGAAGGGTGAAAGAAGAGGGGGCACAATGCGGGCTCTAGACACATACACACACTTCTTTCCCTCTTTCACCTTCTTTCCCCACCCCCGCGTGCGCGTCTGTGTGTGTCTGCGCGAGGGGGGGGTGAAATGGTGAAACAAGGTGAAAGAAGCCCCCCGACAAGTTCGCCCATGCAGGTCGCGTGCCGCGCTGCGCCTAGCGGGAGCCTTACAGCCGGAAGCCTACCAAGGGAGAAGCCTGGGGGGCATGGTTCCTTCCCGCCAGGAATTGCGTGGCTTGGCCCGCGGGAACAGCCGCAAGTATCGGGTCAGTTTGTTGCGCCCGTCCGCGTGCCGAGTCCCCGCCTGGCGGGGTTGGTAGACCCGGCCGACAGGAACGCGACGTGGGCCAACGTGGGCGGACCCGTGGCCAACGGGCGGGGCCCGTAAACGGGCCAGTGAAGGGCGGAGTTCCGCCAAACGGACGGGCCCGACTGCCCGAGCGATCCAGCCAACCAGCGATCCACCGATCCCCGGATCTGCCGCATGTGCGGCTGGCCATCACGACGCCTCGCGCCGGCGCTCATCGCCGGCGCTCACGACGGAGATCGCTATGAACATCGAAACCCTCCCCATCGAATCGGTCCACGAGTACGACCGCAATCCCCGCACCATCAACGACGCTGCCATCGATGCGGTGGCCAAGAGCATTGAGGCGTTCGGCTTCAAGGTGCCGATCCTGATCGACGCCGACGGCGTGATCATCGCCGGTCACACGCGGCTCCGCGCGGCGCGGAAGCTCGGGCTCAAGGAGGTGCCGACGATCCGAGCCACCGATCTGACGCCCGAGCAGGTCAAGGCGCTGCGCATCGCAGACAACAAGGTCGCCACGCTGACGTCGTGGGACATGGAGCTCCTGCCGCTGGAGCTGGTGGATCTCAAGAGCGTGGATTTCGATCTCGCGCTGCTCGGCTTCAGCGCCGAGGACCTCAGCGCCATCATGGCCCCCGCCGGCAATGAGGGCCTCACTGATCCCGACGACATTCCTGGGCAGCCCGACGCCGCGACGACACTGCCCGGTGACATCTGGGTGCTCGGCAACCACCGCCTGATGTGTGGCGACTCGTCCAAGCCCGAGGACCTGGACCGTCTGCTTGATGGCCAGCCGATCCATCTCGTGAACACGGACCCGCCGTACAACGTGAAGGTCGAGCCTCGCTCGAACAACGCGATCGTTGCCGGCCTGAGTTCGTTCGCACTGCCCGGCAAAGCCGACCAGCACGACCAGCAGAGCGCCGACCTCAACCGCTACCCCGAGAAGAGCCGCGCGACGCACAAGAAGCTCCGGGCCAAGGACCGGCCGCTGGCGAATGACTTCGTGTCCGACGACGAGTTCGACCGGCTGCTCGCGGCGTGGTTCGGGAACATCACCCGCGTGCTTATCCCCGGCGGCACGTTCTACATCTGGGGCGGCTACGCCAACTGCGGCAACTACCCGCCCGTGCTGAAGCGCTGCGAGCTGTACTTCGCGCAGGCGATCATCTGGATCAAGGAGCACCCGGTCCTCACGCGGAAGGACTTCATGGGGAACCACGAGTGGTGCTTCTACGGCTGGAAGGAAGGCGCGGCGCACCGCTTCTTCGGCCCTGCCAACGTGCCGGACACCTGGTCGATCAAGAAGGTCAACCCGCAGAGCATGGTCCACCTGACAGAGAAGCCCGTCGAACTCGCGCGACGTGCGATCGAGTTCTCATCGCGTCCCGGCGAGAACGTGCTCGATCTCTTTGGGGGCAGCGGTTCCACGCTCATCGGTGCTGAGATGACCGGGCGGCACGCGTTCCTCATTGAGCTCGATGCGCTCGACTGCGATGTCAGCGTGCAGCGATGGGAGAAGTTCACGGGCCGCAAGGCGGAGCGGCTCCCGGCAAAGGGTGTGGCCGAAGAGAAAGCCGCGACGAGCGTCGCGGCTGGGAGCATGGCGTGATGAACACCTCACTCGTCGAGGTTGGGCAGCGGGCCGTCGGTGGCTTCGTCCCACTCAAGGGCGTATCGCTCGGCGATGTCCTCGAGGTCGTGCTCGGTCATGTACTCGCCCGTCTTGCGATCTTGGCAGGCGGCGACGGCCCGCGCCAGGTCCGTCCATTCCTCGAGGGTGAGCATCTGGTCCTGCCGCGCGCCGAGAAGGTAGAGGGCGGCCTGCAGCACGTCTTCGAGTTGGGCTTGGGTCGGCGTGGCAGGCATGGCTCAGGCTCCCTTCCCCGCGACGAATACGCCCCGCTCGTGCTTCTTGAACCGGGCGGCGGTGCCCTTGGCGGCGATCTCGCGGATGATGGCGGCGTAGAGCGTGGCCTCGGGCGTCTTACCCCCGGGGCTGGTCCAGAGTTTCTTGGCCTCCATCGCGGCGATCATCTCCTTGGCCCGCATGGGAACCTCGGACGCGGCGAGCACCTGCACCGCCGCGTCAAGGGCGCTGACGCGCTTGGCCTTCGGTTCCTTCGCGGGCTTCGGGGCCTTGGGCGTCTTGGGGGCCTTGGCCTTCTTGCCCTTGGCGGACGCATCCACGGCCGCGTTGTTGGCGACCTCCTTCGCGGTGGGGACCTCGTGGTCCTGCTTCCCGTCCGCCAGCCGCTTGTTGATCTCCGCGAGCGCCGCCTTGCGGAGGCGCTCGGTCTTGGCGGACGCCGTGGCGGGCGGTGCGCTCTTGGACGCCTTGCGGGCCTTCCACGCGTCGCTCATCTCGTTCTTGACCTTGCCCATGTTCTTGATCGTGCCTTTGCGAGCCATGTGAAACTCCTTCTGTCTGGTGCGGAATCCCGTCGCACGCTGCGGCGGGGAAGCGTGGCCGTCGCGGTTTCCCGCGACGCCGCGTGGGCGGGGTGGGGGTCAGCAGCCCGCGACGCGCTCCATCTCGTTCATCACGTCGTGGACCATCGAGTTGGTGGCGGCGGCTTGGCCTCGGCGGTCGGTTCCGTAGACCACCTTGGCGACCTCGGTGGCCTTCGCGTACCGGCTCTCGCGGTCCTCGTCGCGGGCGATGTGCGCGATGCAGATGTCCTGCCTGCCCGCGTGGCGCGTGTTCTGCTCGATGGTCACTTCCGCACCGCGCTCTGTGCGACGGATGCTGATGTCTTGGTCGATGCCCTCGATCACGATCGTCTTGATGGTCATGGCGTTGCTCCTTGCGGTTGGTGGTTCTGGTCACTCGGCGTCGTTCAGAAAGACCTCGACGTGCTCGGGGTCCATGTTGCTGAGGAACCCGACCAGGTCGATCAGGTCGCTGCGGACCTTCCCGAGGCTTCCCGCGAAGCCCCAGTTGCGAGGGTCGGCCTTCGCGCCCTCGGCGTGCTT